>JBNKRJ010000127.1:0-148655 GCA_050296515.1 Bacteroidales bacterium
AAATTGAGGCTCCGTTCTGAAAATCAATTTGTTTACCCCAGCCCTAAAGGGAGCAAATTGATTTTCTTCACTCCCTTTAGGGCTGGGGTAAATGAAGAAAATTAATTTGCGATTGGTATAAACTACCTTAGAATCATTTAAAATAAAATGCCTGCTTCTGGATGGTCTAATTGGGTGCAAAGGTGTAAAAATTGTTAATAATTGTTGAAATCAATGAATTGTGATAACATTCTGGTTCAGCGACATGCTAAAAAACCGGATTTAGGATTTTTTAATATATGGCCAAAAGTCAGGAATAGTATATTAAAGGAAAGTTTTCTTAACCAAAAATTACAGGTTTTATCGTTTTTTGCAGTTTTTAGCCTGAAAACAGTGAATTTAGAATGGTTCTTAATAATTTTCAATTGTGTAAAAAATCAATCTACACTACCAATAGGCATTTAGTGGGCTGTTAATTAGGCATATAGTGACTTTTTGTTTAGATTAACAAGTTTCCGAGACTTCTTTGTGTTAAGTATAGTGTTTGAAATGATAGTTTTTAATGATTGTATTCAGTATACTAAATAAAAAATCATATATTTGTAAATCCATTAACTACACTTAACAGTAAGACAGATGAAGAATATCGCCAGAGAAGCATATCTATCAAGATTAAGACCATTTTATAACAAACAGCTGATTAAGGTGCTTACCGGACAAAGAAGGGTAGGTAAAAGTTATCTATTAAGTCAAATAATGACTGAAATTCTAGAGCAATTTCCTAAAGCCAATTTCATCTTTATTAATAAAGAAAAGCATGAGTTCGATGAAATAACTGACTATAAGGAGCTTCATGAATATGTTGAAAAGAAAAGTGTTCCAGGAATGAATTACTTATTTATAGATGAAGTTCAAGATATAAAAGAGTTTGAAAAAGCCTTACGAAGTTTGCTTGCAGAAGAAAAATATGATATTTATGTGACCGGTAGCAATTCACAGATGTTATCGGGTGAAATGGCGACCTTTTTAAGCGGGAGACAAATAGAAGTTCAAGTTCACAGTTTATCATATAAAGAATTTCTTACCTTCCATAACTTAAAGAACGAAAGAGCATCTTTAGATAAATATTTGAAATATGGAGGTTTGCCATACATAATGCATTTACCCCTGGAGGATGAAATTGTGTTTGATTATCTAAAAAATATTCTGGCAACGATCTTATTCAGGGATGTTGTTCATCGATACCAACTGAGAGATGTCCCTTTTCTTGATAACCTGGTTCAATTTCTTGCTGATAATACAGGCAGTATCTTTTCAGCAACAAGAATATCCGATTATTTAAAATCTCAAAAGTCATCAAAAACAGTATCAGTTATTATTAATTACCTCAGCTATCTTGAAAATGCCTATATTATTTCTAATGTAAAGAGGAAAGATGTTCAAGGCAGAAAGATATTCGAAACCGGGAATAAATACTATTTTGAAGATGTTGGGCTTAGAAATGTTATTTATGGTTATAAACCTTCTGACATCAATAAAATAATTGAAAACGTTGTTTTTAACCATTTGAGATATACCAACTATAAAGTGAATATTGGTAAGTTTGAAAACAAAGAAATTGATTTTGTTGCTGAAAAAAACAATGAATTGGTTTATATACAGGTTGCCTACTTATTGGAAAATGAAGCAACAATTGAGCGGGAATTCGGGAACCTTTTACAAATAAAAGACAACTATCGAAAGTACGTTGTTTCAATGGATAGCTTTTCAAGTCCTAATACTTATAAGGGAGTTAAGCATTTGACATTATCGGAGTTTTTAACTGAATTTGAATAATGTCCTGATAAAAACTACTCCACTTCTATGGTGACAACAATACAGCACTTTTTAATTGGAGGATTGTATCTTGTTATAGAGCGAATAAGATTTGTTGATAAATTGTCCCTATTTATGCTATCAAATACTATGATATAAATATCATTTTCAGTAAATTGCAATCATTATTAACGCGTGTATATTTCACATGTGCTTCACCTTGCTGGAAATTGAAATTGCTTAAATAACTAGCATCCAGAAAATAATGGGAGAAAGTCGGGAAATCCCTCTTTCTCTGCCAGAACCTTGTAAGAAATTGATTCACAATTCTTTGCAAGGTTTTGTTGTAAACGGCACAGGCGTTTTTAAGTGCTAAAGCATTGTTTAACACGTTCTTGTATTTTGCGAGCGGCAAAATATGGGAGTAAAAAAAATATGCTTTTTATTGATTACCTACCGGCTGAGCTCAATCCCTGTAAATCAAGATGGTTTTTGGTTTAGAAATAATCTTTAACAGTAATAAATGCAATAATTTTTTTCATATTTTTTTAAAAAAGGTGGCATACTGTCTGTAGGTCCACTATTATTCTATGTCTAATAAATCTTGCAAGTTATAACGAAGTTAAAAAACTGACTTTAACCCAAAATTGTAACAAAAATGACAAAACCTTCAAAACAAAATTTCTATCTTGCAACCGAAATACAGAAGATATTGATATATCTATATTTGTGTAATAAATTGATGTTTAAATAATTAACTTGCTTAAAAGAAATAATTACAAATGCGTAAACTGAAATTATTATTACTGCTCTCTGTTTTTATCGCATGCGGACAGCAACAAACTCCAGCCCAATTGTCGGAGCCTGTAAAATGGAGTTTTTCACAAAAAAAAGTAAGCGATGATGAGGTACTGTTAATTTTTAAAGCCGATGTAGAGGCCCGATGGCATCTATACACACAGTTTTTTGAAGATGGCGGGCCAATGCGGTTATCTTTCACATTTGAAGATTCAAAAAATTATACAAGGGTTGGTAAAGTCACTGAAAGCCCAACACCTAAAAAGGTAAAAGACGAAATATTTGAGATAGAGGTACAGTATATTGAGGGAAAAGGAACTTTTACTCAAAAAATTAAAGTGCTTTCTGAAACTGATTTTGTGATAAAAGGAGAAATTGAAGGCCAGGCTTGTAACGATATTGATGGTAGTTGTGTGCCTTTTTATCCAGAATTTGAGTTTAAAATCCAGGGAGTAAAGCAAAAATCAAAGACATCTGAAGCATCGCAGAGTGCTCAGGATACATCTCAGCAACAGGTAGTTGCAGAAGCTGACAGCTTGAAAAAAGATAGTGCCAAAATTGAAGTTGCTCAATATACTCCTGATACAATTAAAGAGAGGGTGCCCGTAACTAATGTTAGTTCAAAAATTGATTTAGGTGACGGTTCGCTGTGGTTGTTGTTCTGGATTTCTTTTGTTGCTGGGCTTTTTGCTATACTTACTCCTTGTGTATTTCCAATGATTCCAATGACTGTTTCATTCTTTATGAAGAGTGGTGAAAACAAAATCAAGGGAAGATTTCAGGCAATATTTTATGGAGTTTCCATTATTTTAATTTATACAGTGATTGGAACTCTGATTGCGATAATATTTGGAGTAAATTTTGCAAACTGGTTAAGTACCCACTGGCTGCCAAATGTCTTATTTTTCTTAATTTTTCTATTATTTGCAGCTTCTTTTTTAGGTATGTTCGAAATTACAATGCCAAGCTGGATTGTAAATAAAAGTGATTCACAAGTGGATAAAGGTGGATTTTGGGCTCCTTTTTTCATGGCATTTACCTTGGTGTTGGTCTCTTTCTCATGCACAGGTCCTTTGGTTGGGGCAATTCTTGTGAAATCTGCTGGTGGAGCTGTTCTTGAGCCAATTGTTGGAATGCTGGGTTTTTCATTAGCATTTGCACTTCCGTTTACATTGTTTGCATTCTTTCCATCATGGCTAAGCAATTTGCCAAAGTCTGGTGGCTGGCTAAATTCTGTAAAAGTTGTGCTTGGGTTTATTGAAATTGGTTTAGGTCTCAAGTTTTTAAGTGTTGCAGATCAAACTTATCACTGGGGAATTTTAGACAGGGAAATTTATATAGGTGTTTGGATTGTTTTAGCCATTTTATTGGGCATGTATTTTCTTGGTAAATTAAAGTTTGCTCATGATAGTGATGTCCCGTATGTTAGTGTTCCACGCCTGGGGCTCGCTATTGTTACTTTTAGTTTTGCAGTTTACCTGATTCCTGGAATGTTTGGTGCACCATTGAAAGCTTTATCCGGATACTTACCTCCAATGTCAAGTCATGATTTTGACTTGGCCCAAATTGTAAGGGATAATCAGTCAGGCGGTTCTGTTGAAGAATCGAAACTTCCTGAGAAGCCAAAATATGCTGAATTGCTTCATCTGCCTCATGGAATTAAAGGTTACTTTGATTACGAGCAGGGGTTAAGAGTTGCAAAAGAGTTGAATAGACCTGTTTTTATTGATTTTACGGGGCATGGTTGTGTTAATTGCAGGGAAATGGAGGCCAATGTATGGTCCGATCCAAGAGTGTTGAGTATGTTGAAAAATGATTACCTTGTTGTTGCACTTTATGTCGACGATAAAACTGAGTTGGCAGAAAATGAGTGGGTTACATCTACTTATGATGGAAAGGTAAAGAAAACCATTGGTCGTAAATATGCTGATTTTCAGATTAGTAGATTCGAAGTGAACGCACAGCCATATTACGTACTACTTGATACAAATGGAGAATTGTTGGTTAAACCAAGGGCTTATGATTTGGATGTTGAAGCCTTCGTTGAGTTTCTCGAAAATGGATTAAAAGTTTTTAAAGAAAGGCAATAAACCACCAATTAAAATAATTCCGAACCTCTCAAATCATTTGAGAGGTTTTTTTTACTCTATTTTTCCAATAAAAGATTCAAAACCTTTTCAAGACAGGGGTTTCTGTTGTCTCTTTTCCAAACTACTGAAAGCTCAGCTGTTTGATCAATGTTTTTAATTTTTAAAAACTTTACTTTAAGGTTAAATCCTTCTTGCATTGTAGTAGGTACAATAGCAACTCCCAGCCCGTTTTCTACCAATTTAAAAATAGTCAAAGCATGTACCGATTTGTGTGAGATTTTTGGCCTAAAACCTTGATCTTCACAAATTCCCATAATTTTGTTATAATAATACGGGCTATAATCACTTGAGAATAGAATAAAATCTTCATCAGCCAACTGTCCCACATTTATAAAGTTTGCCTGGTTAAGGTGGTGATTTTCAGGGAGTACAACTGAAAATGTGTCTTTAAAAACAGGGTGCTTTTCAATTCCATCAGGTATTCTTGCCAGTCTTACAAAGCCTAAATCCAACTGATCATGTTGTATTGCTTTTATTTGTGAAGTGTTGGATAACTCTTCCAGGGTGGTTTTTATTTTGGGGTGTTTTTTATTTAATCCAACCAATAGGTTTGGAATTACGTTATGCATAGCAGAACCTAAAAATCCAATTCTTACCTCACCATCACTACCTTCCGAAATTGCTTTTAAGTTTTTCTTTGTTGTTTCAAGGTGGTTATAAATGAACTCAATTTCTCCTTTTAGGTATTCACCTGCTTTGGTCAGGTTGACATTCCGTTTATTTCTGATAAAAAGTGGGGTACCTAGTGTTTCTTCCATTAGCCTGATTTGTTTACTAAGGCCTGGTTGCGAAATAAAAAGTTTTGCAGATGCTTTGCTAAAGCTTAGTTCTTCAGCAACTGCAAGAAAATACCTGAAATGTCGGAGTTCTAATTGATAATTCATAGTTATAAGATGTTAAACTAAATGGTATTTATGGTTATCAAAATTAAGCAATAAATTTGTAATGGATCAAATTAATTAAGCACCGCTTAAGAATTATACCTAACCTTATTATTTAATTTAAACTCTGATATTATGACATATGTAGTTACCGGATATGGCTTAACCATTGAAGACGTTGTTGATGTTGCCAGACACAATAAAAACGTTGAACTTCATCTGGAAGCCAAAGAAAGAATAAATAAATGCAGGGCAATGCTTGAAAGAAAAATCGAGGCCAAAGAAATTATGTACGGTGTAAACACTGGTATTGGTGAATTTTCTGAAGTGGTTTTGGATGATGACCAGGTAAAAGATTTTCAAAAGTATTTAATTTATAATCACGCTGCTGGTATTGGTGAAGCGATGAAAATAGAGTACGTTCGAGCGGCAATGCTTGGACGAATTAATGTACACGCTCATGGAAACTCTGGAATTAGATTGGCTATTACAGAAACTCTGGTTGAGATGCTTAATAAAGGAGTAACACCTTATGTTTGTGAAAAAGGCTCGGTTGGCGCTTCCGGTGACTTAGCGCCAATGTCGCAAATTGCTCTTTTGTTGATGGGTGAAGGTCAGGCATTTTATAACGGTGAATTATTGGAAGGTAAAGAAGCTTTAGGCAGAGCTGGTATTGAAATTCCTGGATTACAAGCAAGAGATGGACTTGGTACTATTAATGGTTCAAATGTGTTGACAGGTATGAGTGCCATCTTCTTATATGATGCAAATAACTGGCTGAAGCAGGCTGAAATTGCTGCTGCAATGTCGTTAGAAGCACTTAAAGCAAACATGAAGCCTTATACTGCTAAGTTGCATGAGGTCAGAGGGTTTGTTGGGGCTGTTAGAAGTGCAAAAGCCATTGGTAGGTTGATTGCAGGTGGTGACCTGGTTGAAGGAAAAATTAAGCAAAAAGTACAGGATGCATATTCGATGCGTTCAACTCCACAAGTAATTGGGGCAGCTCATGATGCATTAAAATATGCACGTTCCCAGGTGGAAATTGAACTAAATGGAGTAGGGGATAATCCAATTTTCTTCCCGGACGAGAACCTGCAACTATCTGGTGCAAACTTCCAGGGGACACCGGTTTCGTTACCAATGGATATGGCTGGTGCTGCCATTACAATGATTTCTGTTCTTTCGGAAAGAAGAATGAACCGGTTAAATAACCCTGCTTTAAGCGCTGGTTTGCCTGCATTTTTGACGAAAGGAGCAGGCATGTTTTCAGGATTAATGCTTAGTCAATATACTGCTGATATGCAAATAGTTGAACAGCGCATTTTGTCTGCTCCTGCAAGTATTCAGTCGATACCAGCGGCTGCTGACCAGGAAGATTTTGTGTCGATGGGAATGAATACAGCCATTAAAAACTTCCAGATACTGGATAATGCATATGGTGTCCTGGGAATTGAATTCATGGCAGCCGCACAGGCACTTGATTTTAGGGAATATAACTTTGGGGAAGGAGTTCAAAAAGCAAAAGATGTTATACGTAAGCATGTTGATTTTTTGGATATCGACAGGCCTTTGCACAAGGATCATAACACCATGAAAGAATTGGTTAAGTCTTGTGAAATCCTAAAAGAGGTGGAAGAGATTATTGGCTCACTTGAATAATTGATTTAGATAAAGGTTTGGTAATGGGAGCCTTCCAGGCTCCTATTTAAATCGTCCATCCGATTTTGTTTCCTTAATTGATTTCAATTCTTTTTCATGCAACCAGCCTTGCCTGGTATTAAACCGATTATCAAATTTTTCATAAAATGGTTTGATATCCAGCAATGGGCTTTCATTTAGCATATCTACTCCTGAAATATGTAGAATATTACCTTCAACTTTTAGTAACTCCACAGTTGAAATGCCAATTGCATTTGGCCTTTTGGGGGCTCTTGTCGCGAAAATTCCTTTAGATGTTTTATCCATGAATGGAGTCACAATTAGGTTATAGTCAGTGACTTTATGGAGTTTGTATAGCAAGATAATATGAGAGAACCCTTCAATACCTTTTAATCCCTCAATATATTTATCAAATAACTCTATGTGGCCAGTTATCCCTTCAGCTCCTAGAGGCTGAATTGGCATATTTTCTATACTTTTCCAGGGTGTTTTTATTATTCCAATTTTCTGGATATTCCATTTCATGCGTAAATATGTTTTATAGCAAAATTATTACAAATGTAGGAAAATATTTTTATAATGAACATATGTTCATTATATTTGTATTGTAAAAACTGATGACTAATTAATTTTTTAACAGATGGCACATTTAAATCACAAAGGGCCAGAAGAAAAAGGCCCGGGAACAGGCAGGAAATTGGGCTTGTGCAAAAAGAAAACAGATAGTCAACCAATAATTGATGGAGCAACACTTGGAGTTGGTGAAGGGAAAAAGCGGCACAGCAAAAATTGCAAAAGCAATGGAAAACGAATTTATTCAGGAAAAAATATCTTAATGGAATGATTAGGCATGAAACAAGGATTTGGGTAAATTATTCAGATACTGACCAAATGGGTTTCGTGCATCATTCAAACTACGTAAAATATTATGAAAATGCACGCTGGGATGCGTTTCGATGTCTTGGTTTACCCTATTCAAAAATAGAAGAATCCGATATATTAATGCCGGTAGTAGAAATGGATATGAAATTTCTATTACCGGCATTTTATGATGATGAATTAGTGATAAAAACCTCAATAGAACGGGAATCTTTATCAAGTATGACATTTTTTTCGGAAATATATAATTCTGAAAATAAGCTCATTAACAAAGCACGTGTGAAAACAGCTTTTGTAAGTAAAGATTCAAAAAAGCCTTGCAGGCCACCCATGGAACTTCTCTCTAAGCTTAATGGTTACTTTGCTTCAAAAGCACCAATATCTGGCGGCAAAGTCCTTACATTCTGATCTTTGTCAATTTAAGAAGAAACCAGCCCCTCTACTTTTTCGCCCTTGTCGATAATATTTTCAATAGTTAATTCATTTGTTAAGAGGTTTACATTAAACCCTGCGGAATTATACTAAGCCAGTTTGAAATATTGTAAATTGAAATTTTAAAATGGCTTTGTATATGCCGATCGACTGGCAGTTTTGGTTTGCAAGTTTGCGAAGCAAACCAATTACTAACAGCGGTTCGGTATAATTAAACTATTGGGTTACAATAAAAAAAACATATTTCGTAAAAAAAAAGTTGCATGGCCATTTGTGATATCAAATCTGTTTGACAAAAATCTTGTTTTTTTAGATTTTGTTTAATTTTATTTTGAATTTTGTTGTATTTTGCTATTAAATTACTAGCTTTGTAATAAATTATATAAAAAATGTAATTAAAAGTTGACAAAGACTTAAATCCTATAATATGAAATTGAAATATTTCAGTTTGATAGTTCTTTTTTTTGCGCTGATTATCAGTACTTCATGTCAAGAAAAGGAGCAACAACCAGCACAAAATGATGGTGTTGAAGAAATCACATCTCTTGATGATGTTGTGATAGGTGGTGAAGAGCCGGATGTTACTAGTGATCCTGAAAAGATGGGTAATGGAATGTTGATTTTTCTAATTATCGCAGCTGTTATACTTGGCCCCGGATTGATACTTTTCTTTTATTATTTCATACCATTAGGACTTTGGTACGAAGCGAGGCTCTCAGGAATAAAGGTTTCTTGGGCTACACTAATTGTTATGCGTTGGCAGCAGGTTCCCCAACCCTTAATTTTAAGAACATTGATTAAGGCAAAAAACGCAGGGCTGCCTCTTAATGCAAGAGAACTTGCAGATCATTACCTGGCCCAGGTTGATATAGAAAAAGTTGTTAACACGCTTATTCGGGCGGTTAACGCAAACATGGAAATTCCTTTGAAAGATCTTGCGGCCCAATATTTAGCTAAAGTTGATGTAGAAAAAGTAATTCACGCACTGATTACGGCTAAGAACGCCAATATTGATGTGAGCCTAAAAGCCCTGGCCTCTCAATACCTTGCCGAAGTTGATGTTGAACAGGTGATAAATGCATTAATAACAGCGCACAACTCAGGGTACGAAGAAATGACGATTAATGATTTGAAAGAACATTACCTTGCTAATGGAGATGTGACCAAAACTGTAGATGCCTTTGTAGCTGCAAGAAAAGCAAAACTTCCTGATTTTGATTTTAAGGATATTGCAGCCATTGATTTATCAGGAATCGACGTTGAAAAAGCTATTGATGCCGCTATTACACCGAGAGTTGTGGAAACAGATGGTGTTACAGGTATTGCTAAAGATGGTGTTCAACTTACCATGAAATTAAAAATAACCCTTAGGGCCTATATTCGAAATATAATCGGTGGAGCAAGCGAAGAGACTGTACTTGCCAGGGTAAATGAAAGTCTGGCATCGGAAATTGGTCAATCTAAAGATCACTATTACATTTTACAAAGTCCTTATGAACTGGCAGATAGGGTTGAGAAAAAGGGACTTGGAGCAGGAACTGCTTTTGAGATTATTTCAATTGACGTTTCAGATATCCAGGTAGGTAAAGATGTTCATGCAGTATTAACAACTGAACGAGCTAAAGCTCAGGCCGAAATGGCCAAGGCTGATATGATTAAAGCCGAGGAGAAAGTTCAAAAAGCTATGGCTGCCGCTTTCATTGATGGTAACCTGAGTATTCATGATTACCATGAAATGATGAATACTGAAGCTGATACTCGTATGCGTGAATCGATCGGTAAATCAGCAACTAAATCAGTGAAAAAGAAATTGGAAGAGCATGATGAAGAGGAGCATGAAGAAGATGAGCACTAATTCTCAGGATATTAGACTTGATACTAGTTCTCAATAATATGTAAAAAGGGATTGAAGTTTTAACTCAATCCCTTTTTTGTTATTTTGACTTAACTCTTAAAAGTTCCATCTCATTTTCACCCAAAGTTCATCACCAATTTCCCACCAGCGATCAATTGCTGAACGAGCAAAATTATTAGAGTAATTCGTAAGATATTCTCTACAAAGTTGAGTTTCTTTGCCATTTTTAGCGTTTTCTTTATCTTTTTTTAGAAGTTCAAGAGCTTTCTTCTCAACTATCTCAACTTCTTCCATTGCTTTGTCTTCATATTCTTTCACAGCAGGGTCAATGATTTCTTTAGCATCACCCCACTTTACCATAGCAAGTCTGCTTGCTCTCCTGAAAGCCCAAACAGCTGATTGACGGCTAAAATGATCCTGTCCGCAAATTTTGAAACTTTCTGGTAAATCAAGGTTTTTGCAATAAATTGGAATTCTTGGACTCATGCGTGGAACATCAAACCCAAACCAAATTCTTCCACCAATTTCATCAGGCAAATCATCACGCAGTTGAGCAATCCATGAATAAGCACAGTACTGAACAGAAATTCCACGGTATCTTTTTGCAACATCTTCTTTAATATCATTTAGCATTGCCCTTCTGTACCATGACATCCAGTGGTGGGCTGCAGGGTTGATAATGGTATCAGTTATTTCTTCGCCATTTTCTCCTTTTTCCTTTTTTACATATTTCAGGTTTTTTGTCAGATCATATTCTGTCCCTTCGTAATTTGTTCTGTAAAAGGCTAAAATATCCCTGATATTCAATTTCTTCTCAGCTTTAACTGAAAAAGGAAGTTCTTCTGAATCGAACTTAAGGTTTAGGCTTGGAGCAACTGTACTAAGTACATAGAAATCTCGAATGGTGAAATTTGTTTTATAGTTACCATAAACTTTCCAAAATACAAATTTCCCTTTTCCGTCCCAGAGCTTGTATTTTTTAGCAACATCAAAAACATTTTCTGATGCCATAAAATAGTCTTTGTTCTTTAAATTCAACTCTCCAACTCTGGCAATATTGGCAGAAATACCAACGTGATCATCTGGAATTCTCTGTGCAGCCCAAACTCCGCCTATTTTGTCCGGACCTTCACCATATATTTCCAATTGCCATACTTCCTTGGTGTCAGCAATGGTTATACATTCTCCGCCATCACCATAACCATGTTTTTTAACCAGCTCACCTATCAGTTTTATAGCATCTCTTGCGGTAGTACATCGCTGTAGGGCTATTCGCTCCAGCTCTTCAATTAGGAACATTCCGTTTTTGTTTTGAAGAGTGTCGTGACCATAAATTGAAGTTTCTCCAATTGCCAGTTGTTTTTCATTAAGGCAGGGATAGGCTGTGTTAAGGTATGCGTATGTTTTTTCTGCTTCAGGAATTTCACCTTTTAATTCCATCCCGTTTTGGCTCCATGCTGTATGTGTATGCATTGTACCCCAATACACTTTGTGCATATCACCTTTTTTGTGTTCTTTTGCAGGAACAAACTCCAGCCAGGTTCTGTAATAAGCATCGCAGGTGTGTGCAGTAATTACCGAACCATCATCAGTGGCATCTTTACCCACCATAATACTGGTGCAGCTTTCATTTAGCTGATAATCTTCTAGTTGCTGAGCATAGATTCCGGTTTGAAAAACAGAAAATAAAGTTAAAATGAATGCTAATTGTGGAAATCTAATTTTTTTCACTTGTTTAAACTTTAGTTAAGTTGTTGAAATTTATTCACTTTTCTTAAACTATTTATATGGAGTTCATGAGCTTGCTTCGCAAGGTTAATAATGTTCTTTTGTAAAGCGATAAAATTCTTTATAAATCCATCTATGAGGGTTTCATTGTAAATAAATGTTTTAGTTAACCATTAATTAAAATGGTAATGTACTGTTCAGAAATAATTTGTAAAACAAGGTTTAAAAATAGATTTTATTTCTAAGTCAAAGTATGATTATTTTTAGGTGCGTTAGAATTTGTTGGTCTCATTACTGGATACTTCCTCCTTCTGTGGTTTTACATAAGTTTCATTATTTAACATCATGTCCTGATAAACTTGAAGTGTAGATTTACCAAATAGCTCCATCTCCTTCACTTTTTCCACGTATTCATCTACATAATCCTTTTTATCATGATCTTTGTGTTTGAATAGTTTCGCTTTTTCACCATCTTTTAGAATTAGTAAAAATTCATTATCAAGCACACCAAGCTTATCATCACCGTTAATTACTGTGTAAGGCCGAGATTCATTTAATAAATCTATTCCTAAAGTATTATTAAGGTAGGATTGCTTTAAAAGTCCCATAATTGTAGGGAAAACATCCATTTGAGAGGCAAGCTTACTTACTGTTCTTGCACTATCGATTATTTCAGGTGCGTATATGATCAATGGAGTGTGATAATAATCTAGAGGGATATCGTATTGAGGATTTAAAGGATCACCATGATCTGCAACAAAAACAAAATAAGTGTTATAGAACCAGGTTTTTGAAGATGCTTCTTTTAGAAATTCTTTTATAGACCAATCAGCGTACTCCACAATTTGTTGTTTAACTTCATCCGTGTGAGGTGTGAAATAGTCTGGAATGAAATAGGGACCATGGTCGCTGGCAGTCATAAATGCAGCAAAGAATGGCTTGTTTTTATTGCTTAAGTCATCCAGAATAGGAATTGAAAATTTAAACAGAAAATCATCCGGTACCCCGAGCGTTGTTTCAATTTTATCTGAAGGATAATCTTTCTGACTAACGACTCTGTCAAACTCATTGTCAATTAAAAAGCCTTCTACGTTATCAAATTGTCCGTCATGGGTAGTAAAATAAATAGTTTGGTAATCTCGGGCTTTTAATGTACTGCTGATTCCATTGAACCGTCTCATTTTTTTCATTGAATGTTGACGATAAATTGCAGGAAATGAGAAAAGAGTGCCGAAAATTCCGTTAAACGTATGAAATCCACAAGTGTAGGTATGTTCAAAATAAATGGATTTTTTTGAAAGTTCATCTAAAAAGGGAGTTAGGTTGTTTTTGTTGCCATGTCGGGTCATTTTGGCCGCACTCATACTCTCCATTATTACCACTACAACATTTGGTTTATTTTGGACAAGCGTATCATATTCAACAAACCTGGCAATAGGTGATTGATATTTTATTTCTTTTACCCCTAGTTTTTCTTGTACTTCTTTTTTAGCTAAATCTGAGTCAACTAAATTAATTGGTTTGTTTTTGGTGCTTTGCAAATCCAGGTAGCTTCTTATGAAAGTGAATACCGGATTTAAGCCCATTTGGTTTAAAAATGGATTGTGGCAGAAATAAGCGGTTCCAACCCTGATAGGAGATTTTTTTGTGATTCGTCCTCTTATTCCTAAAAAGATAATGCCTAACAGAAGCAAGTATATTGGTATTTTGGCATATGTATTAAACTCCAATATTCTATTATTGCGAATAATTTTTCGAAGTATTTTGAAAGCAAGAACTATTAAAATAATAGCAGGGATTGCTATGATATAGTACCTGACTTCTTGTGTAATCATCTTAAATACAAATGCCGGGCTGTCAATCCATGCAAATGCGCCTACCGAAAACCTTTCAAAGAAATGGTTGAAATAAGGGATGTCTGAAGCAGATATTATAAAAGATACAGCGAAAAATATAAAAATATAAACGAAAAGTATAGCAGATGCAACTCTGCTTCGTATCTTAAAGATGTCCAGAACAAAAAAGACTAATGCCGGAAGCAGGAGGATATATCCGGTAATCACCAAATCGAATCTGAGCCCCATTAAAAACGCACCCAGGATTGTTGATAAACCATCTTCTGAAATACTAACATGATCAATCTCTGTGAAAAAAAGGATTATTCTAAAAATAGAAAATACAATTATCGAAAATAAATATAATTTAAGTATTGTAATAAAGGGTGTTTGACGAATTTTATTTAATGACATTTAGGAATTTTTAACGTAAAAATTACGCAAACATAACAAATCTGCGAAATATTATAAAACAATTACTTCTTAAATGTATGTGAATTTCAGGAGCAATCCTTTCTTTAAAGTCAATTTACAATCTCCAAATATTTTTGGTTTCTTCAAATTCAAATGTTGATTTTTTAGTAGAACTTTGAATATCAATGCCTAACCATTCTTCAAGTGCATCGAAAACAATATTTGGATTGTCCAAATCCGCAATTTTGGTTCCGTGATTCGTTCCTGCCTGTAAGATTTTTATGGCATTGGTGGCTCCAGTTAACTCTATTGCACCAGCTGTCCACGGGTCATTCTCTCCATAAATATAAATGATATTGTTCCCACTAGTTTGTAACCAATTGTAAATATCATTTAATGTGTTTTGGTTAAAGGAATAGCTAACACCTTGGGGGCCAACCAACTCAAAATTTGGATTCCCACTTGCATTGGGATCTATCTCCTGAAGTAAATCACTTAGGTAATCAGTTTTATAACCTGGAGCGCCTGTTTCAGTGAGCGTTTGATAAACATAGGGTGCATAATGTTCATTTGTTGCGTCTGAAAAATTACTTAGTGGAACAATTGAAACAAAATGATTGAACATTTCTTCAATAGTATTGTTTTCATCAGGAATTACAGAGCAGTTAATGTTATGGTATTGCCAGAAAAGGAATGGGTAGTCCATTATTGCGAGTTCAAGAATCAATCCATGATCCAAAGAGTAGCTTTGTCCGTCAGCAGTAATGTAATCATCAACAAGTTCTAGAGCCTTAGTCCTGTTTTGTAATATTAGCCGTTGTAAATTGGTTAACTTCGTATAACAATCACTGGTTCCAATGGTTTCAATATAGTCGGCAAAGCGCATATCTTTTGGACCAAAAACAAAAGGTGCAACATAGGCAATTGTTGCATCAACATCCTCAGGGTAATACCTCTTATGAAATAGCGCTGCTTGCCCACTCTTACTTGCCCCGCTGCTTATCCATTTTACTTTATAAATTTTTTTAAATAGTTCAACTATATGGTGGTGATCAGCAGCGGCCTGCTCAATTGTTAAGTATTGCCAGTCTAGAGGCAATGGTTTAGCATTGGTGAAATATCTGTGTGTAACATTCATGCAGTTAGTCCCTAATACTGCTGCAATTTCTTGCCCTGATTTCGGGAAAGTAGTATATCCTGATGGAGCAAAAACCATTGGAGTAGTTTCATCAGCGTGCGAAAGATAAATTCTTTGAGTGAATGTTTCGCCATCAGGTTTGTTGTGGTCAACCAGTTGTGTTACATCTATTTGAAAAGCCCTTGGATAGCCATATTCTGGAGAGATTTCAATGGCTGTTACTCCCTCAAGAGAGTTGATCTTCTCAAGTAAGTCAAGATTTTCAAAAGGAGTCGAATTATTTTTTTTGCATCCGATAAATGAAGAAATAAGGATAATGAACAGGAAAACGCTTATTTTTTTCATGGCGAAGGATTAAGGTTGTACAATGAAGAAAAGGAAAAGCGATACCAAAAATTGGAATAATACCAAGCCGCTATCAAGATAATGAAAGAGGATTCGGTATAAATTTTCTAACTTCTGGTATCGTCCTTTTAATCTAAGATAGGCTTGTTACGATTTACCCTATTGATTTTATATTTTTTTTACTAAAACTAGTTTTGCCTTATCCGCTTTCTTTATTGTTTTTCTAAACTCATAATAATCTTTGTAGTCTTCAGCAGGGAAAATTCCCTTTTCACTTGAATAATTTCTAATAAACCGGATTTTATTGCCATTTTGTTCAAATTTGCATGAATAGGTGCCGAATTTAGTAGCTAAATCATAGTCTTTTGGCTGATTTTCAATGGTATATCCATCGGGTATTTCAAAATTTAAAGTATCAGCATCCATAAACTCATAGGTCAACCTAAATGGGATTTTTCGTTCCTCGTTTTTAGGAACGTAGGAAGCCTGGTTAAAAACATTCATTTTAATAAACATCCGTTTACCACTGGTCGAGGCAAAACGTAAAATATTTAAATCTAAATCTTCATGGATGGATGGAATCTCGTCTTTGAATTCCATAAATTTAAAATTATTGATTTCCATTCCTGAAATAGCATAGTTTTCCTTTAATGCGTCTTTTTGTTCTTTAACTGATCGGCCAGACCAGCCTTCTCTATTTTCATATTGTAAGCCGCTGAATTCAGTATGAACTTTTGCTTTTGCATTTCCTTCAGTATCTAGTTTAAGCTCAATATTTCTGTATTGTGTGTTTACTTCTTTTCTATATCTTGGAGTTTTTACAAGTTTGCCTCCTTCTTCAGTAACCATAATAACATGCCTGTCATCAGTAAACGAACCTAAGAAATTGAAGGGCTTCTTTTGATCTGTACATTCAAGCCAAATTGTGTCACTTTTTAGAGGTACACATAAGATTGCATGGTTAAATTGATGACAAGGAAAGTCATATAATATATCATCTTCTCCTCTTCCTGCATTGACTAATGTGAAATAGGATTTAACACTAACTTCTTTTAATAAGGAATATGTATAATTTGACAGCGCTTTACAATCTCCATACCCTTTACTGTCAACATATTCAGCAGGAAATGTTTGATACCCACCTATTCCGAGCTGTACCGAAACATATCGGGTTTTGTTTTGCATGAATTGGTAAATGATTTTCACTTTTTCTTTGTCAGTTTTTGCATCTTTAGTTAAATCAATAATTATTTTTTTCGTTTCTTCAGGTAATTTATCTCGTTCCTGATTAAGATGCCAAAACCATTTGCCATAACTATTCCACGTTTCTAAGCTACCCTCATATTCTCCTTCAGAAAAAGATGCCGGAGCAAGAAACAAAACAGGCTTATAGTAGATGATTGGAGGGGATTTTTCTTTGTATTCCTTAGGTGTTAAATTCTTTTCTTCCCAACTGTATTTTTTGATTTTATTTTCGGTAACTATAATGGGTTCATTACTTAAATTATAACTTCTGTATTTAAAAGTTATGTTTTCTGGCGTCAAAATTTCAAATTTTGAGCTAATAACTCCTGAATTTGGTAATCTCTGAAAATCCCAGGTTGGTAGATTTAATAACCCTTCTACTTTTTTTTCATATTCAAAGACCAGTGTGTAAGGATAGGTATTATGAAAGAACTCTGCATACATAACCCTGGTATCTTCAAAAAGTGAAAAACCTGATACAGCGCTATTATCTATGATGTCAAGTTTCTTTAATCTTTTAACAAAATTACCTTGTGCATCAAAAATCTCGGCTTTAAATGAAGTGACCGCCTCTCCTTTCCCATAGAGAACTTCAATATCGTTAAATATTTTGGAGTGTTGATCCTTAATACAGACAGCGATAAACTCTTTATCAATAGCCCTGCCTCTATCTTTAATATAAAATTCTTTGCAATGTTTCCAAACTATATAATCCGCATTTTTCTTTATGGAGTCTGGGATGTCAGCATATATATATATATTTTGCGAAAAAGATAACGCAGTAAAAAATGTAGCTATTATTATGAAAAGATATTTCATGGTCTAAGTTGTTTATTCTTCAATTCGCTTTAAAACAATTTGTTCGCTATATTTATCAATAATCAGCCGGTATAACTCTTTTAGTAAATTATATTCTTGCGGAGCAAAAACGACTTTGTCAATTTTTAATTGACTTAATACCTGGATATTATTACCAACCTTTTGAGCCTGGTATAAGAAAAGCCCTGCATTGTTTGGTAAAGTCACTTTTGCAACTTCAGGGAGTTCAGATACCTCATAGCCGGCAGGTATAGTAATCATTACCATGTGCTTTTTGAAAATTGGCATGGCAAAGTCTATCGGGTAATCCCTGGTTTCACTTTTAAAAGGGTTTTCTTCAACTTCGGCAGTTAATAAGGCCGGTAAATAAATTATATCTTCAGTAACATCAATATTATCAATGCTTTCAACTGTAATGTTCTCTTTAAGAGTTTCCGTAGGGTCGTCTTCATTTTCAATCTTGTATTCAGCAATAGTCCAATCTGTGTTTTTTTCTTTATAATTTTCTATAAACTTCTCTTTTCCAGCTTCAGCAATTTCATTTCTTTTAATAGTAGCGCTTGCGCTTTTGTAGGATTTTATTATCTGAGCCGACATTTTTTCATTTTCAATTTTGGCCATGGTTGTTACCGATTCATACTTTCTTTCATTCCTAAGCAGGTCAATCCATACGGCTTTCCCTTTTGTTGCAATTAATCCTTTTCCATTTAAACTGCTATAAGATAGTTCTCCGGGAGTTAAATATCCGATAGTTGCATCCAGTAAAGTGCTTTTTCCTCCAATATTAGCCATTACAACTACTGAATTAAAAGCTCTATCCCTTGGGTAAGCAGTGTTTATTTGTCCATGAGAGCGAGTGCTTATTAATACAGGAGCAGCATTTACACCAACTGATCTTAGCAGGTTCACTAGTAATAAGTTTATCTCACCAGTGTTGCCTTCATTCCTGTTAAAAGCATTCCTTAAGGTGCTTCTGGCATATATACTATATCTGCCATTCCACTTCATATGCTTTTTTAACAGGTAATAGGCTTGCACAAGCTTTTTTTCTTCCGGGTCAGCAAGGTTTATCTGCTCAGTTAACTCTTTTACAATACCTTCTCTGTTTAACGCTGAACCAAAATTATCATCAATTAACAGATCTGTTATAACTTGCTCCCAATTAAGAGTATATGTTTTAATACCACTTCCCGGGTACCTGGTTGAAAGTAGCTCAAACTCAACTTTTGCAGAATAATTTTTAAGTGAAGTAATGTATTCTTCATTTCTTAACGCTGGAAGATCTTTATAAACCCACCTGGTTATTTTTGCCATGTAGTCAACTCTCTCTGTTCTGGGCTTCTCTCTTGCAGTTCCTTCTCTTTGTAATCCAACTTTCATTTCGTTTTTAATACTTATCAAAATGGTTTTTCCCGTAGTATTGTTTTCAAGAATATCAGCCTTTTTGTCTCCTCCAACTATTTTTTTGTATTCAAAATATTCAGGAATCATAACTATGTATTCACTCCAGGCTATTGGAATTAAATCTTGAAAGTATTTCTCAGGGAAATATTGTAAGAAAGGAGATTTAAACTTATAGCTAAATTCAATAACTGAACCTACCTTTACATTAGGAATTGCAAACTTTTTTAACTTCCAAAACTTGCTTTCATCCTCTTCAAAAACATCTTTGTTTGAAAGTTTCGTTGAGACTATTTTGCCATTTTCAAGATTGTGACATTGTGCTTTTAAGCTGAATATTTCCTCGGAGGATTCAGGACTTTTATAGTAGAATGGTATTTCAATATTTGCTTCATCAAGGCCCTCTTTTTTTAGAATTTTAATCCTTTTTACCACATCGGCAGCAATAACAAACCCGTCTCTTTGATCGTATGTAATTTCAGTTCGGTTAAAATCTGCCAAGACTACTGCTTTAGCTGTAGTATCTTTGTCATAGACAGACATTTTCATTTCGTCCATCGAAACTTTACCAAATTTAATGGGGGCTTTTTGAGCGAAACCTTGAAAAACAAATAATAAAAAAAGAAGTGTTTGTGCAATAAATTTAAGTTTGATCATTTTATTAAAAGTTTAAGATTAATAATTTCCCTGCTGTCAAGATGCTCTACAAAAAAAGCGATCAAAAGATTACCGTAGTAATAGCCGACAGTTTATTCAGTGGGATATTGAAACGTAATAGGTTCTTACGCCTCAAAGATATAGATTTTGAGAAAAAAAGCAAATGATTAATCTGCTGTTTTCTAATTTAAAAACAATCTAAGTAATTTTAGGTCCAGTTGTTTGCAGCTTTTCTAATTGAAATTTGAATGAAGTTGTTCAATTGGCAGTTCGCTTTGCTCACCACTTAGCATTTTTTTTACAACTGCTTTGTTTTCAGCCATTTCGTTTGCACCAATCATCACTACATATGGTATTTCTCGCTTATCGGCATAAGTCATCTGCTTTTTCATTTTGGCAGCTTCAGGGTAGATTTCTACATTAAGTCCTTGTTCTCTTAGTTTTGCAACAATCGGCAGACAAAACTTTTCTTCTTCAGTGCCGAAGTTGATAAAAAGTACCTGTGTAATATCGTGGTTCTGTTTTGGAAATTTATTTAATTGGTTCAGTACATCATAAATCCTGTCTGCACCAAAGGATATTCCTACTCCTGAAACATCCGGCATTCCAAATATGCCTGTTAAATCATCGTAGCGACCACCACCACAAATGCTGCCAATTTCAACGTCTTTTGCTTTGACTTCAATAATGGCACCGGTATAATAATTAAGCCCACGGGCAAGTGTTAAATCAAGTTCTAATTCTGTGCCGACTTTAACTGATTCAAGGTAATCGAAAACTGTTTCTAATTCAGCAACACCTTTCAATCCAATTTCAGAACCAGCCAGTACCTCTTTTAATTTTTCAAGTTTTTCATTGTTGCTTCCTGACAAAAGAATTATTGGCTGAATTTTTTGAACCGCATCCTGGGGTATTCCCTTATCTAGCAATTCTTTATTCACATTTTCAAGACCAATTTTGTCTAGTTTGTCAATGGCAACTGTGATGTCAATAATTTTATCTGATTGGCCAATAATTTCAGCTATTCCACTAAGGATTTTGCGATTGTTTAATTTAATCAGAACATTTATATCCAATAGCTTAAAAACATCGTCAACAATTTGCAATAGTTCTAGTTCGTTTAGCAAAGAATTACTTCCAACAACATCCACATCGCACTGGTAGAACTCCCGGTAACGTCCTTTTTGGGGTTTGTCTGCCCTCCAGACAGGCTGAATCTGATATCTTTTAAAAGGGAATGTAATATCGTTTCTGTGTTGTACCACAAAACGTGCAAATGGCACAGTTAAATCATATCTTAAAGCTCTTTCAGTAAGAACAGCCGAATTAGTGCTTCTATCAAGGGTCTGCCTAAAAACCTCAAGCATCTCTTCTTTTTTCTGCTCTTTGGCATTCTGTGGCCTTGAGTTTAGGATTTTAAATAGTAATTGATCTCCTTCTTCACCATACTTTCCCGTAAGTGTCTCAATATTTTCCATAGCAGGAGTCTCAATAGGTTGAAAACCATACTTTTTAAAGACACTTTTGATAGTATTGAAAATATAGTTCCTTTTTACCATTTCAACTGGTGAAAAATCTCTGGTTCCTTTTGGTATTGAAGGTTTTTGAGCTGCCATGTTTTTTCGTCTAAAAATTAATTTTGGCTGCAAAGATAGTAATTATTGGAGATAGGGAATTAGAAATTTGAACTTAGCTACTACAGCTTAGGGAACGAAATGTTGTGTTTTAATTTAACACTTTGATTTTTATGTGGTTGCGCGAGTGGTTGACAGCAGGTAGGTTTTCTTGTTTGGATAATTGTTCGGCTTCTCTATTAAAAGTCCTATCTTTATAATTGTTTTGAAAATCTTTGTAATATGTATAAAAATTCTTTACTTATTAATAAAATTAGCACCATATTAGAGCCTAAAGGGTTTAACTGCGAGTTTGAGAAAAACTTTCCTGATTATGATTTTTCATCTCAACTATTTGCGTTTAAAAAGGGCAAGTCAATGAAGATATTTCCCTATGGGGATTATATTTTCTGTAATTTTCAAGATTTTTCAGCTTTAAAAGCAGAGGAGATGAATAGTTTACATCAAAAAGCAAGGAAATATGTAAATTCTTTATATAAAATGCCAAAAGCTTTTCGTTTTGCAGTTCCAAATGTTGCTTCAGTCTTTATTTCATCAAATGGTTTTGATGAAGATGCTAAACAGCTCGCAATGAAACCTACAAGAACCATGGTGGGTGGAGAGTTTAATGCTATATATATATTTGATTTAAAGAATCTGGATTTCATTTCGCAGGGTATCAGTCGTACTTACATACCAAATACACCACATGTAACAATTGAATTTAAGACTGTGGATCCACAAAACAGGATGTTTTATTTAATTCATGCCATTTCGGAATGGGTATTTAAAAATAAGGCTATGTATATGGGGTGAGAATTATGCTTATTTCCAATGCGTGAAAATTCAAAATTTAGTTTCCATTTTTTAACAAGTATTTTTTAGGATTTTAGGTTTACTTATGTATTGATACCTAGTTTTTTAACAAGTTTTTCATTATATTCATTACAGCCAGCATCACCTTCTTTTGGCGCCCATACAGCAAAGTTTTTATCGTCTATCGGATTGTAAGGGCCGTCTTTTACTTCGTAAAATATAGAATTATCTTCAAGGCAAATGACTGTATGCCAAGTTTTTTCAGCAATCTCGCAACCATATTGGCCTTTAGTTGGGTCAAGAATAAAATAGTCGGTGATTTCTCCATTGTCATTAAATTCAACAACTACACCTTTACCTTTAAAGATAATAAAAGCTTCCCGTTTGTCGGGATCTTCATGTTTATGTGGTTGAATGTAGGTATCCTTGTTCATTACATTCATCATACGTTGCAATGTGTCGCTGTATTCTTTATGAAAGTTATAAATTGTCCTTCTTCGGTCTGAGTTTGCGGCTTTATTAATTAATGGAGCTGCAAAAGCGTTGTCTATTTTTATCATTCGTATTTTGTTTTAAAGGCTAAATTTGTTAGCATATTAATTAGGACTTCCCAATTATTCGAAATGAAAAACTAAAGCCAGGTAATGATAGAATGCAAGATTCCTGATAAAATTGAAGTCTAATAATTTCCAATAAAAGTGCCTCTTTTCAGGTTTTTAATCATATCGTTCCAAATGTGTGTAGCTTTTCTTTTTTTTAGCTCCTTTGTAATTTCGCTTTGGTTTCTTTTTAGTGCAGCTAATATTTCTTTTAAATAACGTTCTTTGTCTTTTTTTAAAGCTTCAATTTCATCCTGAGTAAATCTCGAATTCAAGTCATCAACTAAAGGAGCAATAATACATTCACAGGTAATGGAGTCAGTTCTGCTTTTTGGTCCATCTTTGCAATGTTCATCCTGAAAATCAATAATCGATACAAAATCAATTTTATCTTCTACTGCAGCTACAATGGCATTATCCCGATGTTCTTCGAAAAAATCTGTATAGAAATAGACATAAGAAAAACCAATAATAAGTAAAAGAATTACTGCTACAAGGCGAAATATGAATTTTGCAAGTAACTTTATTATTAATAGTCCAAGTACAAGACCTACAGCAAGTACAAGAATATCACTGTTCATTTCAAACATCTCAGTATATCATTAATAAATTAAACCTTGCCAAATTATAAATTCTTTTTTGTAATAAGAAGTTTGGTCCTTTAAATCTTAACAGGTAAAGGATAAATGGAAAAAAATATCTATATTTAAGGAAGGAATTGTGATTCTTATCTGCTAATACAACTACTTTGATCTGTTGACTAAGAATTTATTGCAGGTTTATAATAATTATTTCATGATTAATATCTTAATAGTTGGAAATGATCAGAATGAGTGGAAAAGCATAAGCTCTCATCTTGAAAAACAATTAAGCCAGGTTAAATTAAGATTTAGTGATGATGAAGAGACAGTAATTGAGTTTGCACATGAGTTGACCCCGGATGTTATATTAATTGAATTTAAATTTAATAATAACAAGGGGCGGGACTTTTGTAACAAACTGAAAAACAGGTCTTGTACCAGGCATGTGCCGATAGTATTAATTAGTGAGGCGCAAACTACTCCAGGCGAAAGAATAAAAGGAATGCTGGCGGGAGCTGATTCATTTATTTCAAAACCGATTGATGAAGAGGAGCTTACGGCCTTAGTTAACGTGATGCTAAGAATAAAAACTGCAGAAGACGAGTTGCGAAGAAAGAATGTGGAGCTAAGTAAACAGATTGCGAAAACAGCAAGCGAACTAAGCAGGAAAGAAAAACGCTACGCTGACATGTTTAATGCAGAGGCAAATATCATTATCCTGATAGGTAAAACTAAAATAATTGAAGAATGGAACAATGCTGCTGAGAAGATTTTTGAATTAAGAAAAAGTGAAGTTCTTGGGAGAAACTTTGAGGATATTTTTCTTAACAGGGTAATGCAAGCCGATATCAATGATAAAATTAGCAGCGAAACCGGAATTACCGGGAAGAACGAATATCAAATTAATATCAAGGCAAAATCTGGTAAAAAGTACCAGGTTTTATGGACAATAAGTCAATTAACTGATGCCAACGGAAAACTTAGCTCAATTTTAGTAATAGGTCAGGATGTAACTTCCAGAGTGAAAGAAGAGCAAGAAAGAAAAAGGAGTGAAGCAAAACTAAGGAGTAACTATGAATTCCTTAATACTTTAATGAACAGTATCCCAAGCCCGATTTATTATAAAAATGTGAACGATGAATACCTGGGGTGTAATAATGATTTTGCAGATTTTTATGGTTTAAAACCAAGCCAGATCATTGGAAAAAAAACAACTGATATCAATTCAGCCAATGTTGCAAAAAGGATCATAGAAGAAGATCGTCTTGTATATAAAACTGGAGAAAAGCAGGTGAAAGAAATCTCTACAGCATATAACGAGGGAAAAAAAAGGCATTTTATTTTAAATAAAGTTGCTTTTTATAATTCTGATGCAAGTGTTGGCGGCCTGCTTGGAATAATGGTTGATGTTACCCGCTTAAAGCAGATGGAGGAAGAACTTCGGCAAAGCGAGATGTTCTTTAAAGGAATAACCGATTCTGCTAATGATGCTATTATTCTGATTGACAAAAACTATAAAATCTATTTCTGGAATAAGGCGGCGGAACACTTGTTTGGTTATAAAAAGGAAGAAATCTTGAATGAGTTAATTTCCCAAATATTAGGTGATTCCAATAGTAAGAAAAAGTTTGCCAAAAAAGCAGGTTCAATATTGAGCTATAAAGAGAAATCGATACATTCGAATATATTTGAACTTGAAGCTAATAATAAGGAAGGAGAATTGTTTCCCGTTGAATTTTCTGTTTCGGGTATACAAATAAGAAAAGCCAATTTTGTAATTATTATTGCTAAAGATATTTCTTTAAGGAAAGAGTCGGAAGAATCGCTTCGGGTAGCAAAAGAAAAGGCTGAAGAAGCAGATAGGTTAAAATCTGCATTTTTATCGAACATGTCGCATGAAATTCGTACACCAATGAACGCAATTGTTGGATTTTCGCAATTGCTGGGAAATTCTGCTATTAGTGATGAAAAGAAACAGGTTTTTATTGAACAAATTAATCTGAATAGCGACAGCCTGATGCAGTTAATTGAAGACATTATTTATGTTTCGAAAATTGAAGCAGGTAAGGTTGAGATTAAAAAAAGTATGTGCTTAATGAATTCAGTTCTTGATGAATTGCACACCAGTTTTGTTGAGCATAAAAGAAGAATGGGAAAGGATCATATTGGGTTGATTGTTGAAAAATCGATTAAAGATGAATGTTTTTCGATGTTGACTGATATTCAGCGGTTTAAGCAGGTTTTCTCCAATCTTATTGGCAATGCCATAAAGTTTACAGAGGAAGGAACAGTAACTTTCGGTTATGAAATAAAAGACGATAACACATTGCTCTTTTATGTGAAAGATACAGGCTTGGGTATTAACAGCGAAAAATTAAAACACATCTTTGATCGGTTTACCAAAGTAAGTGCCACAAAAACTAAATTATACGGAGGAACAGGACTCGGGCTGTCTATTAGTCAGCACCTTGTTCAACTGTTAGGCGGGGAAATGTGGGCAGAGTCTAAAGAGGATGAGGGATCTGTTTTTTATTTTACACATCCATTCCAGGGCGAGAATATGAAATCCGAACCAATAATTATTGATGAAAATAAAAACATTGATATGAGCCTTGAAAACACAAATATTTTAATTGCTGAAGACGAGCAAATGAATTACTTTTTTCTTCAGGAAGCCTTAATACCGACAGGTGCAAAAATCAAGTGGGCAAAAAATGGGCAGGAGGCTGTTAATTTAGTTGAAAGTAGCAGCGAGTTTGATGTTGTGCTTATGGATATGAAAATGCCAATAATGGATGGCTATGAAGCCACTTCGAGAATAAAAAAAATGAAACCTTTATTGCCTGTTATAGCCCAAACTGCTTATGCAATGCCAGAGGAACAGGAAAAAGGATTCCTGGCGGGTTGTGACTCTTATTTAAGCAAACCTGTTGATCCTGATTTATTGATTAGCACCATTCGAAAACACCTTAAACAAAAGTAAGTGCCTTTCAAGGTATGAATTCTTGATTATCTTTCACTTGTTCATGTTTGTGTTAAGTATTTACAGGTCAATTATATACTTGTTGAGGGGTGATTATTTTCTATACAAAATCCCTCAATGAGGGTTTCATTCTTTATTTCCACTGAATTATCTCTGATTTTTTTTCAGAAATAAATTATCTTGTGCCAAATTTTAAAAAAGACCAAAATGTACAATTTTGATGAGTTAATTGACAGGAGAAATACATCAACAATAAAGCATGATAGAACAAAAGCCGTTTTTGGAACCGAAGATGTTTTGCCTATGTGGGTAGCAGATATGGATTTCAAAACACCTGACTTCATAATTGACAAATTAAAGAAAAGGCTTGAACATGAGGTGTTAGGTTATACTTTTAGAGGAGAAAGTTTTTTTGCTGCAGTAATAAACTGGTTGAAAGATCAGCATCAATGGGAAGTTAAACGCGAATGGATTTCTTTTAGTCCTGGAGTTGTACCTGCATTAACTTTAATTGTGAATGCCTTAACAAAGCCGGGTGATAAAATCATTGTACAGTCGCCGGTATATTTTCCATTTTTTACAACGATATTAAATACTGGTAGACAGCTAATTAATAATCAGTTAGTGCTTAAAAACGGGAAGTATAAAATGGATTTTCAGGATTTGAAAAAACAAATAGATACTCGGACAAAAATGATGCTGTTATGTAGCCCTCATAACCCTGGTGGAAGGGTTTGGACAAAAGATGAACTTAGCGAACTTGCTGAGATTTGTGTAAAAAATAACATCCTGATTGTGGCAGATGAAATTCATTCTGATATTATTTTAAATGGACATAAACATTCCCCTATTGCTTCCCTATCGGAAGAGGTCGCAAATATCACTATTTCAACTTATGCACCAAGTAAAACTTTTAATCTGGCAGGGTTATCAACTTCAGTGGTGATTAGTTCAAATAAAGAACTTTTAACTGCTTACGATAATTATGTTGGTGATTTTCATTTGCATATGGGGAATATTTTCGGGGCTATTGCACTTGAAGCTGCCTATACCGAAGGCAAACAATGGTTGAACGAAATGATTGAATACATTGAAGGAAATACTGCTCTTGTGCGAAAGTTTGCTGAAAAACATAGTGATAAAATGAATTTGATGGAGCCCGAATCAACCTATTTGCTGTGGCTGGATTTTAGTAAATTAAACATGTCCGACTCAGATTTAAAAAACTTCATGATTAATGAAGCTAAGCTTGGTTTTAATCATGGCCCGACCTTTGGCGCAGGTGGTGCGGGATTTCAGCGAATGAATGTTGCATGCCCCCGTTCGGTAGTGGAAAAAGCTCTTTTACAACTTGAAAATGCCTTTAATTCACTTTAAATAATAATTTTTATATCTTTAAGGTTTAGAGGTTTGTACAATATTTGTATCATGGCCTTTTTAATCAGAACTTCGTATTGATTATCATCTTATAATGAATTTTTTTGAAGAAAGTATTATTGGGTTGATAATCAGCGTTTTAAATTTAAGTTGAACCTGTGAGATATATTGTTTTTTGCATTCTATTAATAGCAGTAACTGCTTGTCAACCAGAGCCTGATGATGTTTTGCATGAGGGGCTGAATAATGAAACAGATGTCGATTCTTTTTCGAGCATTGGACAAATAGATTTAAATAATCCTTATAATCAACTATCCTTATTCCTGGCCGGAAAAGAGGCTCCTCTGTATGCTAAAATTCAGGCTCAGGAGTATTATCAGAACTATAAGGATAAGTTGAATGCCTCCTGGGAAGAAACTACCAGCGCAAATTTGAAGACAATTGGGAATTGGACAGCGGAGAAGAAATTGTTAATGAATGATACATTGCCTTTGCTTTACCCATTTTCAGGGCCCGATTTTTTATATGCCAATGCTTTTTTTCCAAAAGCTCCGGTATATGTAATGATTGGACTGGAAAATCCTGGAAAACTTCCAAACCTTTCAAAAATGGATGATTCGCAAATATCGATGTATTTGTACAAACTCTATCATTCTTTGCGCTATATCAATCAGGCAGGATATTTCACAACCAAGCAAATGCAGAATGACTTTACCGATTCCAGTATGAATGGAATTATTCATTTGCTTTGTTTTTACCTGGCAAAAACGGATCATCAGATTGCCAAAATTAGTCCTGTACAGGTTGACTATTATGGTAATGAAAAAGAAAAAAAGAATTTTGAAGTGGCAGATGAATTCATTAATGGAATTAAATTCAGATTTGTTACAAAAAACAAGAAATTTAAAACACTTTATTATTTCCCGCTTGATTTATCTGATGAAAACATGAAAGATAAACTTGGTTTTCTTGCTTTTATTACCAAAATAGATGAAAAGAACACCTTTATGAAATCGGCTTCGTATATTATGCATAGTAATGATTTTGAAATCATATCTGATTTAGTTTTAAAGCAATCCAAAACCATTATTCAGGATGATACCGGAATACCTTTTAATAAGTTAAAAAACGCAGGGTATTCAGTGAAACTTTACGGTAATTATTCCCGCACAATAAACGTATTTGAAAAATATTATCAACCTGACCTGAAACTGGCATTGGATAAAGAAAACGCTTCACCATTGCCATTTAAACTGGGATACAATGCCTGGAAAGATGAAATGGTGATTATTGCCGCAAATAATGTGGGATTATCAGCCAGTAAACCGGTTACATATAAGATTGAAAAAGAGGGGGTTGTGTTTAAAGTACAGATAAAATCATCATGGAAAAAAATACCTGAAAACTCTGCTTTATTTAAGGGACTTCCAAAGGTTGAATATTATTTCAGCGATAATTTGTACAAGTACACCATTGGTAATTTTTCCAGCCAGAAAGCTTGCGATTCTTATTTGCAAATAGCTATTAAACAGGGATTTAAAGATGCATTTGTGGTGGCGTTTTACAAAAAGAACAGAATTTCATTGGAAGAAGCAGAGCGTATAATAAATTCTATGTAGGTTTATTTCGTTTAAAATACTTCAGCAACCTTGAATTTTACCTTTTTACAAGATTTCTTAGATTGTAGTTTTTCAAATAAAAGGAGCAATAGTATCCCCGATTTCTAAAGAACTAAAAGATGAGAATAGTTAGTTCTGCCGCCGCATAAAAGGAATGACTGCAGGATGATAAGCCGCATCCTAAATTAGCTATTTCAAACCTGTTTCTTTCAATTATCTTTGCAAGTTCTTAATGAAAATATTATGACATACGAAGAAATATTTACGCGATTGTGGAAGATTCACTCAGACCAGAATCCTTCTGCAAAAAAAGTTTATGAATTATTTTCTGATGAGGGGGAAACGGTTGATAATGATCATGTAGCTTTTAGAACCTTTAGTGATCCACGGGTGAATATAGAAGTCATGGCCCGTATTTTTGAATCTGTTGGTTATGAAGAAAGGGAAGAGTATCATTTTGAAAAGAAGAAACTTAGAGCAAAGCATTACGAAAATCCTAAGGTGCAAAATGCACCTAAAGTGTTTATCAGTGAATTGAAATTGAACGAGTGCAGCGATTATTTGCAAACTAAAATTCATGAAATTCTTGATAAGACTGATAAAAAGGTTTTTCAATCAAATGACTTGATATTTTCTGCCGCTGTGTGGGGAAAACCTTCATACGAAACCTATTTAAAAATTAGAGAAGAATCGGAGTATGCTGCATGGTTGTATGTATATGGTTTCAGGCCAAATCATTTTACGGTGAGTATCAACTCCTTGCAGAAGTATGATACAATTGAAAAAGTTAATCAGTTTATCAAAGACAATGGCTTTAAAATGAATTCATCCGGCGGCGAAATAAAAGGCTCTCCAGAACTTTTACTTCAGCAATCGAGCATAATGGCTGATATTATTGATGTCGAATTTCAGGAAGGTAAATATGAAATTCCTGCTTGTTATTATGAATTTGCCAAACGATTTAAAGACAAGAACGGGAATTTATACAATGGATTCCATGCCATGTCGGCAGATAAAATATTTGAAAGTACTGATTACTATAAGAAGTAGTATTCTGCGGGGTTTTTTGAAGGCCCCGCATGTTTAAAAATTATTTCCCGTCATCTAAATCATCAAACAACTTGTTGATTTCTTTATGATTATCATCAAGCTCTTCGTTCTTTTCAGTAATCTCATTATCAATTAGTTGTTCGGCCTGTTTCATGATTTCGTCAAACTCCTGTTCCTGAGTTTTTGGTTTTTCAATGGTCAGTTTTGATGAATCAACTTCTGAAAGATCTTTTTCCATTTTATGAGTTAAATCACCAAATTTTTCGGCCCCAACTTTTTCGGCTTTTTTCAAAAAGGCTTTAAAATCGTCAAAATGTTTTTGTAGCTGAAATTTCTCGTGAACAGAGGCAGCTCCACTTTGCAGTGCATCTTTAAACCCCTCAAATTCTTTTCCGAGCACTTCTGCCATTTTTTTTGTTTTTTCTTTGATGTCGCCTTTTACAGCCTCAAGGTTTTTAAGAAATTCTTCGTGCTCTTTTTTCGCTTCTTCCTCTCTTTTTTTCTTCCGATCTAATATTTCTTTGTTTTTTTTGCCATAGTCATCTTGCCATGAGGATAAAAATCCTTCGGCATTTTCCATAAATGATTTTTCTTTTTTTTCCTTGTTTTTGTCTTTGTCGTCGGCCATGATTATCTGTTGTTTATGAATTCTTCAATATTGCTTTTCTCAAAAATACTAAAAAAATGATCAGGAAATGTTATTCTGATGTCAGAAATTAAATTTATGACAATTGCCTGAATTCTAAACATAGGCTCCCATTTTAAGCATACTGATTTCTTTCTCAGTCAGATAACGCCATCTGCCGCGGGGAACATTCTTCTTGGTAAGCCCTGCAAAATAAACCCTGTCGAGTTTTTCAACACGGTAGCCCAAATGCTCAAATATTCGCCTCACCACCCTGTTTTTACCAGAATGAAGCTCAATACCAACCTGCCTTTTATCTCCTTCGTCAACAAAGCTAATGGCATCAGCGTTTACTGTCCCATCATCAAGAGTAACCCCTTCAAGAATTTGCTGTAATTCACCTTTGGTAATCACTTTATCGAGCGTTACATGGTAGATTTTCTTTTTTTTATAACTTGGGTGGGTTAGTTTTTTCGTTAAATCGCCATCATTGGTTAGTAGAAGAACTCCTGTTGTATTTCTGTCCAGTCGGCCAACAGGGTAAATTCGTTCATTGCCTTCGTGTTTTACAATATCTAAAACAGTTCTTTCGGCATGCCTGTCTTTTACGGTAGAAATGCAATCTTTTGGCTTATTCAGTAAAATATATACTTTTTTTTCTGGGTCGACAGTTTTTCCATTTACAATAACTTTGTCATTCCTTGACACTTTGCTCCCCATTTCGGTAACTACTTTCCCGTTAACTTTTACCTTACCCTTGGTAATAAGTTCATCAGCTTCGCGTCTAGAGCAAATGCCTGAAGATGCAATGTATTTGTTTAATCGTACTGGTTCCAAAGCACTCCCTTTTTTTTCAAATTTTTTGCCATCAGGCCTTTTACCAGAACCTTTCTTTGCCGCTCTCTCTTTGTATTCAGTGGGTTCTTCCTTGTAGAATTTCTTTTTCTTACCTCCGTTATCTCTCTTTTTATATCCTTCTTTCTTTGAGAAATGAGTTTCCTTCTTGTCCGAATATTTTTTGTCTTTTTTTTCCATTTCTTTTTGGTTGCTGGTTTCTTGTTTCTGATTACTGGTTTTTTCATTTTTAGGAGCCAGCTTTCTGCTATAGCAACAAAATTCCAAATTTCTAATATCTAATTTCTACCTTTTAAAATCGTCCTTACTCTTTCCAGTTTCTCGTTCATACTCATGTATCCATCAAGCCAATGAATTTTTATTCCATTTCGTTCCATTCGTCTAAACCATGTCATTTGACGTTTTGAAAACTGGTGGATAGCTGTTTGTAAACCATTAAACATTTCATCATAAGAGAGCTGACCTTTAATGTATTGGGTGATAAATTTGTATTCCAAACCATAATAAATCAGCGTTTCTTTGTCAACACCTTCTTTGATAAGCATTTGAACTTCCTCAATCATGCCATCGTTAAGCCGCTGCTTTAATCGCTCGGTAATTCTTTTCCTCCTTGAATCACGGTCAAACTTAACTCCCAGAATCAAATGATTGATATCCGGCAGGTTTTGTTCTGTGTCCGGGTTTTTATCGTAATAATCGGCAATTTCTATTGCCCTAATCAATCTTTTTTTTTCTGTAATATCACTTCGGTTGTGTAATGAACCATAAGATTCTAAAATAGGTATAAGTTCTTCAAGCCGTTGTGATTCAATATTTTGCCTTAGCTCGTTGTTGTGTGGTACTGATATTAATTTGTAATCTTTAATCACTGCTTCAAGATACATTCCAGAGCCACCACACAATACTGCCTTTTTACCTCTGCTTTGAATATCTCTGAATACTTTCACAAAATCCTGCTGATATTCAAATACATTGTATTTGTACCCAGGTTCAACAATATCCACTAAATGTGCCGGAACTGGCACTCCATCAACAATATAATCCTCAAGATCCTTTCCTGTACCAATGTCCATTCTTTTATAAACTTGTCGGGAATCAGCGCTTATTATTTCTCTGTCTAAGGTGTGCGCCAGCTTTGCTGCAAAGGCTGTTTTTCCACCAGCTGTTGCACCAAGTACAGTGATAAGATTATAGTTTTCTGTTAGTTCTTTTAACTCCCTCATTAATAGCGGATATGCTGTTTGTTGCAAACTACAAAATTACTTCGTTTTTTGTCATTTAGAAACAATTAGCCAAGAAAAGGGTAAAATTAAAATTTTTGTGAAGCAAGGTGTGTCCGATTTCGAACAAAAGTGTTCGATTTTAGTACTGTGTTATAAAAGGTATTTGGTTTTAAATTATGTGTTAATATTTTGATTTTTAACAAGTTGGTTTTGTTGGCATCTTGATTGATAGAAAACCCCAAGAAGAATGAACACACTCAATAATTACGGCACTTAAAAACAATCAAATGAGAAGAACTATTACACTAATTTTATGTTTACTTTTTGGCTTATCTGTTTATGCACAAAAAGGAAGCAGTGCACCACCTTTAACTGCTATTAAAGGACAAATTAAAGGGCAGGTTAAAGAAAATGCCAGCAAGGCAGCTATGGAGTATGCAAATGTTTCAGTATACTCACTTCCTGACTCAACTCTTGTTTCAGGAACCATTACCAATGCAGAAGGTATCTTTGAAATTAAGGATTTACCTGCCGGAAAATATTATCTGGTTGCAGATTTTATTGGTTTTGATAAAAGGGTTGTCAACAATCTTGAAATTTCTGAGGGAAAAAGAAAAATTGATCTGGGAACAATTCTTTTGGAACAATCATCAGTTGCAGTTGAAGAGGTAGCAGTAACTGCTGAAAAGGATCTTGTTCAGTACAAAGTTGATAAGAAAGTAGTGAATGTGGATAAAAAACTAAGTGCCAAAGGTGGTACTGTTGTAGATGCTTTGGAAAATACTCCTTCGATACAAGTTGATGCTGAAGGAAATGTTTCGTTGCGAGGAAGTACAAACTTTACTGTGTTAATTGATGGTAAACCTACGGCATTGTCAAGTAATGATGCCCTAAAACAAATTCCTGCTTCAGCGGTTGAGAATGTAGAAATTATTACAAATCCATCAGTTAAGTACGATCCTGATGGAACATCTGGTATCATCAACATCATTATGAAAAAAGATTACAAAACTGGTATGAATGGGATGGTTAATGCTGCAATAGGTTCTAATTTTCAGCATAATGGGGATTTTAATATCAATTATAGAACAGATAAGGTTAATTATTTTATTGGAGGAAGTTATGCTGACAGAAGGAGGTATCCAAGAACTGAAATATATAATGAAACAGAAATTGGAGTTGACACGACTAGATTTATAAACCAAAATGCTGACAGAACACAGAATCATCTAAACTATTCATTAAAAGGAGGTTTGGACATTTATCTGACTCCTAAAACAACTTTAATACTATCGGGCGAGTATGGTTATTTTGGTTTTGACATGGATATGCCGTCCGAAACTTACGAACGCTATAACCTTGCAAGTATCCCCGATACGTTTAGACTTGAAGAAACAGGTTTAAAAATTGGTGGAAATTATGTAAATGCAAATATGACACTTGAGCAAAAATTCGATGAGAAAGGTCAACATAAATTGGAAACCAGCATAATTTATTCAAATTGGGATGGGGAAGTTCGCAGTGATGTAAATACTTTGTTTACAGATAATCAATGGCAAAATGGTGTTTTTAGTAAAAGAAGCAGAACAATTCAAAACGACTATCAGAATGACTATCGTTTTAAGTTGGATTACACCAGGCCAATTAATGAAAAGACAAATCTAGAAGCAGGATATCAATCACGATTCATGGTTGAAGATTCTAAGTTCAGAAGTGAAGATTTTATGGTCGCTACTCAAGAATGGGTCGATGATGATTTTTACAGCACCGGTTTTGATTTTCATAGATACATTCATTCTGCTTATGCAAGTATTGGCAGTGAGATTGCAGGCATATCTGTGAAAGTTGGGCTGAGAGGAGAATATACAGATCGAGAAATGAAAATATCAGAAAATGAGAAATATACACTTAATCGTTTCGATCTTTTCCCAAGCTTACATTTAAGCAAAAAATTGAAAGGCGATAGAGAAATTCAGGCCAGCTATAGCAGAAGGGTAAACAGGCCACAGGAATGGAACTTGAATCCTTATCCAATTATTTCAACCGATTATGTTTCTCAATCTGGAAATGCTGAATTATTACCAGAGTTTATCGATTCCTATGAGCTGAATATGATGCAACGTATGAAAAAGGGTTTTGTGGCTTTAGAAGGGTATTACCGTCAAACGAACAATGCTTTTGATCGTACCTTGGTTTTGGATAATGAAAGTGACAAAGTTTTGATAGGAATACAAAACCTGAATAAAAATTTCGCCTATGGGGCAGAACTGTCTACTAACTTAAACTTAGCCAAGTGGTTTTCAGTATACGCTAGTGCAAATGTTTATAGTTTTAATATAAGTGGAGATAACATTACTGAAGGAATTAAAACTCAAAACTTAAATTCTGATTTTGTGTTAAATTCTAATTTCACATTTCTTAAATCAACTCGTTTGCAGGTAACAGGTTTCTACAATGCTCCAACACTAACATCACAAGGCGAGCGTTCCGAAATGTACGGAGTTAATCTGGCTTTAAACCGATCTTTTTTCAAGCGAAAACTTGACGTTTCGTTAAGAGCAAGAGATGTTTTGAATACTATGAAGTTTAAATTCAATTCTAAATCAGAAGGTATCAATACAAATTTTACTTTTGATATGGACTCTCCAACTTTCATGCTTACAGTTGGTTATAAGATAAACAACTACAAAAAGAGAAAAGAAGCAGAAGGTTTAGAAGTTGGAGGCGGCGGAGTAATGTAGCACACTATTATTTTCAATATATTCAACAACAAAAGAGCGGGCAATGGGTCAGCTCTTTTGTTTCTATGGGCATTGCCTCTGTGTATTCAATAAATTTTGTACTTTTGCATGCCTTAACAATAATAAAGTGATAATAAAATGGCTCAAAACGTACTCATTCAGAACAAAAAAGCGCGGTTTCAATATGAATTTATTGAAAAGTTTGTTGCCGGCATTGAATTGTATGGTACTGAAATAAAGTCAATTAGGCAAGGAAAAGCCAGTCTTGTGGATGCCTATTGCCGTTTTTTTACTCATGTACACCGTCCCGGAAAGCCCGAACTTTACATTTTAATGCATATCTCGGAATATTCGCACGGAGGATATGCTAATCACGATCCTAAAAGAGAACGTCGGCTGCTTCTTCAAAGAAGAGAACTTGATAAACTTTCGAAAAAAATTAAAACAACTGGATTTACCATAGTCCCTATTAAAATGTTCTTGAATGAGAATGGGTTTGCAAAGATTGAAATAGCTTTGGCTAGAGGTAAGAAAATGGCTGATAAGCGAGAAGATATCAAGCAAAGAGACTCTAAAAGGGAACTTGCCAGAATGAAAAAAGTAAACAATTAAAAGTAGAAAGTGCTACCAGTTTTCTGGCAGCACAACTCTCATTGTAAGGTGAGATTTAGGATTTTAAAATATTAAATTAAAATGCTAAGTTAAGGAATATTTACAGAACCTCTCATTCCTTATTTAAGAAATCAGATTATTCAACCTGACAATATTCTGTCAAAATCTTCAAATCTGTATGGGTATAATCGCATCCATACGCTTATTTCAACATACTAATCACAATGATACTTTCACTCGTCAAATCTCATGTACTGTCTGACAGCTTATCCATTATCTTTATGTGGAAATTGAAAAGACCAAAACTAAAGTACTAATCGGATGTTAACTTATCAAGATGATAGAAGATTATTCACTTGATAATTAACAAAATATGCCAAATGCTATTATTGTAAATGCCAAACACTAAATCATGAAAAAAACTTAATTTCCAGAATCAAGGGGTCTTATTTCTCACAGCAAATTTCACTATCATAAAGGCTTCAATATTCCATTATTTATAAACCAGATGTTAATTGCTTGATTTTTAATTCAATGTAAAATCAAGTGAATAGGGAATTTTATTCCCTTTTAGAAACCTTAATGCATTTCGTGTTGCTAACAGATTAGCATTCTCATACACAAATAGTTATATGGATTACTAACAAATATTAAATAAAACCAGAGAAATCATGAAAACAAAAAAAACTTTAATTAAAACCAGTGTAAGCAAAGCACTATTTCTTTTGTTGTTCCTTGTTGCTTTTGGACTAGCAGGATATGCCCAAAACACAAAATTTGGCACAGGGGCTTTACAAAACAATATAAGCGGAGTTGAGAATTCTGCTTTTGGGTACAAAGCCTTGTTTAACAACTTTTATGGTAATGCAAATGTTGCTGTTGGGCATGAAGCATTGTACAAAGGAATCACACAAGGACCACCTGATGCATCCTATAATGTTGCATGTGGCGTTAGAGCACTTCGTAATAATTCCGAAGGATATAGAAATTCTGCTTTTGGAACCGAGGCTTTAAGAAGTAATACACATGGTTCTGATAATATTGCTATTGGGTATCAGGCAATGTATTTAGGCACCGATAACCGTTTTAGTGTTGCTTGTGGTACCGGCTCCTTATATAGCAGTATCTACACCGTAGGAAATGTTGCAATTGGATATTATGCATTGCATAACAATTTGCAAGATGTGAACACAGCAGTAGGATATTATGCACTAAGAGAGAATACGGATGGACGAAATAATGCAGCACTTGGAGGCAATGCTTTAAGAGATAATACCACTGGGAATTATAATTCTGCATTTGGGGCAGATGCATTGGCTGGTAATTCCACAGGAAATAATAATACCGCTGTTGGTAATTCGTCTCTTCTTAGCAATTCAACAGGGTATAATAATACTGCAAATGGGAGTTTTGCGCTTTCCTCGAATACAACGGGCAGATACAATGCTGCTACGGGATATTACGCAATGAGGGATAATACAACTGGAATTTATAATACGGCATTCGGTACTTTTGCTCTTTATAATAATATTACTGGCACTCAAAATACTGCAGTTGGATATGCAGCCGGGTACTTTTCTCCCGATAATATTAGCAATGCAACATCAATTGGGAGTTTAGCTTATGCCACAGCAAGCAACAGGGTTCGAATCGGAAATACAAGTGTAACTCAAATTGGCGGACAAGTAAGTTGGAGTACTTTGTCAGATGGACGGTTTAAAAAGAATGTGACAGAAAATGTTCCAGGGATTGAATTCATCCAACAATTACGACCAGTTTCTTATACAATTGATAATGCTGCGTACGAAAAGCACTCCGGGTTTTCAATCGAAGGAACAGATATGGATGAAACAGCTAAAACTGAGTGGAAAAAACAACAAAAGAAGAATGAAAGTATTGTTTATACAGGATTCATTGCTCAGGATGTTGAAGAAATAATTAAAAAAGGTGAATATAATTTCAGCGGAGTTGTGGCTCCTGAAAATGAAAAAGATCATTATTCAATTCGTTATGCTGAATTTGTAGTTCCACTTGTGAAAGCAACTCAACAGCAGCAGCAAAAACTGGATGAACAAGCTTCTAAAATTCAGCAACTGGAGAGCGAAATAGCCGATTTAAAACAATTAGTTGGCAGTCTTGCCAAAAAATCAAACGCAAATCAGGAGACTATTTCACTTGAATCTCCTGTAAAATGTTTTCCTAATCCAAATAAAGGAATGATATATATGGAAATAGAAAACAATAAAAATGAAAAAACCGAAATCAATGTTTACGATATTTCAGGAAATCTTATTTATACAAAAAAAGAGGTATCTAATAGCGAAATAGATCTTTCATCGCAACCAAACGGAACTTATATCATCAAGACAAAAATTGGTTCAAAGATCTATCAGAACAAGGTTCTTTTACAAAAGTAGTAAGCGATAAATTTTTAAGTGGATTATTCCAGATTAGTCACCAAACTAATAATATGTTTAGTGGCTAATCCTTTTTTTATTAGCTGATTAGATAGAAAGGGTGCATTTTCTTGGTCTTTTTAACTTTACTATTGCATCTTTCTGAAATTCAATTAATTTAGCACCTGTATATTTATTCTTTTCCTATGAATTATTCAGATATTTTAAAAACTTCAATCAATACTCTGAAAACTTTTCCAACAGTTGCTAAATTAATAAGTGCACGCGAAAGTCGAAATCAGCAGATGTACGGTGTAAGTGCACGAATTAAAAATAGTAGAAGAAAAGGAAACGAGGTGTTAATGGCAATTCGGATAGAACTGGACTTCAGGGATGACAAGAATTTTCCGAATCAGAAAGAGGATTTAATAATAGATTTAAGTTGGAGTAGCAAAACAAATTTTAGCCTTGTTGGAGTACTTGAAGTTCCAAATTTATAGAATAGATTTGCTCTGAAATAATTTATCCAAATAAAAGACCTTAATGTCCTTATTTTGTGTCCGTTCATCATAGAAATTTTCTTTAATTTTTTATTCTTCGTAAATTTCTAATCAAATACTTTGTATTTCAGTCTTTTAACAATAGAGAATTAAGAAATGACAAAATTCTTCAGAAGTTAACTCTATAAAATTAACTAAAATGGATACTAAAATTTTTCGAAGAAAGGTATGTATTGTAGGAGCAGGATTGACTGGCTCGTTGCTCTCGGTTATATTAGCAAAAAAAGGATTTGAGATAGACTTGTATGAGAAAAGGCCTGATATTAGAAAGAATCCGGTGAATGGAAACAGAACAATTTCTATGTTGTTGTCAGTAAGAGGGATAAGAGGTCTTGAAAGGGCAGGTTTAAGCGACAAAATTGTCCGGAACACTCTTCCTAAACACAGTCGGGTTGTACATAAATCAGATGGCTCTTTCACTGTTCAGCAATACGGTAAAAATGGTGATACTATTAATACGATAGACAGGTCTGAATTGAACTCACAACTACTCAATGAAGCTGAAAGAACCGGAAAGGTTAATTTTTATCCAAATACCCGATGTTATATTAACGATGCCGATAATGGTTTTATCACTGTTATTAATGAGATCTCAAATGAGTCAAACACACTGGAATATCGCTGGATTATTGGTGCGGACGGCGTTTTTTCAGATGTGAGACAAGGCCTTGAAAAAGGAGGGTATATAAAGAGTGATTTAAAAAAGGCTAAACATGGTTACCGGGAACTGATTATTCCGCCTGATGAAAATGGGAACTACAAACTTGATAAAAATTGCGTTCATGTTTGGCCTCGAAAGGATTATATAATGGTTGGATTACCAGGTTTGGGTGGAAAATTCACCTGTAATTTGTTTCTACCAGCCGAAGGTGAATTATCACTTAAAACTATTGAGACCCAGGAACAAATATTAGAGCTATTTAATCGTGATTTTAAAACAATAATGCCATTGATGCCAAACCTGGTTGAGGATTATTTTAATCATGCAGCTTCTGAAATTTTAACAGTTAAATGCGATAAATGGCACTACAGAGATCGTGTTTTATTAGTTGGTGACGCTGCTCATGCCATTGTCCCGTTTTTTGCAATGGGCATGAATGTTGGGTTTGAGGACTGTACCTTTTTTGATGATCTTATGCAAAAATACAATGATGATTTGGGGCGTGTTTTTCTCAATTTCGGGAAAAGGCGAAAGCCCGAAATTGATGCTATTAGTGATCTTTCATTCAAAAATTTCAGCGAAATAAATAAAAGCCCCAATGATGATTATCACAGCGTTTGGGAGTTAGAACGAATCATATGGAACATGCATCCGAAAAAATGGATACCTCTTTATCCAATGATTGCTTTTAGTCACATACCTTTTACTGAAGTTGTAAGAAGAAGTGAACTTCAAAAAGAAATGATTGAAAACCTGATTGTTAAATTCAAAGCAAATGGTAATACAAACAAGGAAGATGAAATTAATCAGTTTATAACACCATATGTTAATGAAACTGAATTAGTTGAAGTAGTTTAGTCAATTCTAAGCCAAAGTTTTCTTGTGAGTTCAATAACATGATCAAGATCTTCTTTCCCAAAATCAAGCTTTTGAGCAATTGAAAGGCAAAGTTCGTACTCTTTTTCGTGCACTACGCCATCTATCATTGCCATATAAACAATATCAGCAAGTTGATCTTCTTTTTCTTCAAAGTTTAGAGGGACGATAAATTTCAATTCCTCTGCATTTTTCATAACATCATCTACTTCTTCATCGCTTAAGCCATATTCCTCTGCGCGTTCAGTCAAAAAGTCTTTTTCTGAGTTATCCAAAAAACCATCGGAATATGCTACTGCTACTAAATTTGAAAAATGTTCAAGTTTAACTGATCGTTCTTGTGTTCTATTTCCCATGATTGGTTTTGTTTTTCTTTGTATACGATGATCTGACTAAAATGTTTCGATAATTAGTTTATTTTGCTATATATTTTTGTTTTTGCAATGATATAACCTGCAAATGGGCTAAAAACCATAGATACAGCAAACAATATTTCTACACCAGAGAGTTTACTTTTTCCATATTTTTCAGAGATAATCAGAGCAAATATATACCATAAAATAAAAATCAGAACAAAGATTAATTCATTCATTTTTAAAGTATTAGTTGTTTAAGTTGAGGTAGTAAAAGGAAAAATCAGATTTTTGATCTCCATCACTAACCTTTAATTCATACTTTACAAATTGGTTTTTATAGTTCTCTTTATTTATTTTTTCTTCGATATCATCTGTAAATAAATCGCCAACTCCTGTTATAAATTTATCGTAATCATTAAATATGGATTGATCGATTATCTCAAATTCATCATTCATAAATATTAAAAGATTATCTTCCAGTGTGTTTATTCTTTTGTCAATCAATCGCTTATCATACTTGTCTTTTATAATTAGCTCAAAATTGTAAACTTTGCCTTCTTCAGCATAATTTTCAATCAAAAAATCAACAAAGTTATTCACTTTATGAGCCTCACCATCAATTATTAAGTCCATATGAAAAAGATTTCAAGGTTAGCAATCATTTTTTCAAAATTAAGCAAATGAATACATTTTAGAAAGTATTCGGTGATTTATTCTTACTATAACTGCATTGTTGACAGTTTTCTTTAATATATGGAAGTATTGCCTCTTGGTATTTTCTCCCTGATAGTGCTTTTTTCATTTTTTGCAAAGTATTGTATGGTCCCTTATCAACAGCAAAATTTGTAAGCCATACTGGTAAAGCTCCTCCAAGATTGATTAAAATTTTAAATTTTATTTCAATAAAACCGTCAGGTAGAGGAGTAAAAGTCCACTCCGAATTCATTTCTTCAATTCTGACAAAACCATTTTTTTTGCTTACATAATCAGGAACTGCATGCGATTTAATTTTTATCTCGCAGTTGTCTTCACTTTGATGCATTTTTGTGTGCGAAATTAAGTCGCGATCGAGTATTGGCCATGGTGCTTCAGATTGAGTATAAAGAATCCATTCAAAGTCATCATATTTTTTCAGAATTTTTGAGCTTTTATTTGCGAATAACCATGATTTATGATTTTGAGTGTCTTTTAGCAGTGCAACAATGGAACACAGGTGCGTTCTTATTTTCATTACTCCAAGTGCTTCTTTAAGGTTTGAGCTTTGATGTTTTCTTAAATATATCTTTATATCATTTTGGTTTTTTGCCAGTTTCCAATTATTCGATGAACTACTTTGTGCATGCGAATGCAAAAACAGGTTTGTAAACATTAATAAAGCAAATAAAGAAATATGAATTTTCAATATCATGAAGCAGGGGTTTTATCAAAATAATTTGTCATATAAATACAAAGCGCGCGCAAGATAGCAATATTTATTTTTTACTTTTCCAAAACTTAATTCGGGCTTTGTATTTTTTGCTTTTAACTTTTTGAAAATGAGAAGCTCCGAAACTTCATTCATTTATATTAACTGTATTGGTAACCTAAGGTAAAATAAGGTTATATAAAAAGTAATATTTATAGTAAGGCGAAAACACATTAATTTTGTAAGAATATTGTTTATTTAGGTAAAGACATTTTAACTTTGATGCGTAGATTCAATAATCATAAAATCAAATTAACCATGAAAAAATCTATACTCCTATTATTACTAATTTTTCTGGGAAATAGTGCAATACCCGCTCAAGAGAAAGTAGCACTAGTAGAAGATAATTTCTCCGGCAACTATTATAAATGGTGGACTGGTAGAAGTGCAGTGGCAAGATGCGAAATTTCTCACGGAGAATACATTATGTCATACAGGGGGCAAAAGTCCTGGTCGTCAAATATTGAAGTTGATATTGACCAACGCGGAGACTTTATTATTGAAAGTAAGATCAGCCGAATGAGTGGTACTGATGAGAATGGATACGGAATAACATGGGGTAAAGGACGCCGGGGGTATTATACTTTCATTATTACACCTAAAGGAAAGTTCTATGTTCGAAAAGTTGAAAAAGGAAGGGCAGGTGTTTATCTTGTTGATTGGCAAGAAACCCCCCACATAAATAAAACTTCGGCAACTAATAAGCTTAGGATACAAAAAAAAGGAAACGAGGTGCAGTTTTTTGTAAACAACAAGTTTGTTGCAGAAATTCCTCATCAACCATTTTTTGGCGATCAGGTAGGTTTTATGCTTTATCAAGAACAACAAATAGCCGCTGATTATATGGTTGTTTATGGAGGCGAAAAGGCTGATTATGAGAATGTTGTTGAAGTGAATAATCTGCAGCCGGATCTAAAAATACAACAACTGGCAATAAAAGACAATGAAGATGTGGAGGGAGGAAGTGCTTCATTTGGAAATGGGAATTCTATTATTGAGCCTGGTGAATCAATTGAGGTGACAGCTTTTGTTCAAAACTTTGGGGCGATAGCAGCAAAAAATGTGGAGGCCAAAATAATATTGGATGTAGATGATCGGAATATTTCGTGCCCGGATGTTTACAAAACCTTTGATTTAGGCCAAATTGAAAGTGGTGATTACAAAAAGCTTCAATTCTTTTTCTTTACAAGCAGAAGATACACTGCTAAAGATATTCCTTTTAAGGTAGAACTAAAAGAAAAGACAGGTGTTTACAAAACACAACAAGCACTTGGTTTAAAAATGAATGAGCGTACAACAAATATTGTCGATGTTGATTTGAATAAGCTGAACGAAGGGAAGACCGCAGAAATGAAAGAAATATCGGAAGTAATTGAGCTTGCTGACGTTGATAAGAATATTCCGGCAACAAATTTTAATGGTGAAAATACATTAGCGGTAATTATTGGTATCGAAGATTATAAATATGCTCCTCATGTTGATTATGCAAAACGTGATGCGCAAGTTTTTTATAAATATGCAACTTCTGTGTTTGGAATACCTAAGCAAAACATTTATTTCCTAACTAATACAGAAGCGACCTTGGGGGAGTTCAAAAAAATCTTCTCAAAAGATGGTTGGCTTGAAAGAAGAACCTCACAGGGAGAAAGTAATGTGATTGTGTATTATGCAGGCCATGGAGCCCCTGATGTTAAATCAAAATCAGCCTATTTAATTCCTTATGATATTGATCCTAACTATGCAAAAACTGGTTTTAGTGTTGATAATATGTATTCTTCTTTATCAGCATTAAAAGCTAAATCAGTTACTGTTTTTCTTGATGCATGTTTCTCTGGTAAAAGCCGCGATGAAAAAATGTTGATCGCCGGGGCCCGATCGGTAATTATAAAAACTGAAAGCTCTTCATTTTCAGCAAAGAACATGGCTGTTTTATCTGCTTCAAGCAACGAGGAATACAGTGCTGCATATCCTGAAAAACATCATGGTATTTTTACTTACTATTTGTTAAAAGAATTGCATGAAAATGCTCATTCATTGGGCTCAATTAGTGTGAATAGTTTTTATGAAAACATAAAAAAAGAAGTTGTAAAAAGGGCTGGTTATCTTGATAAAGAACAGACTCCATCTTTGATTGGGAATGACAAAAGTCGCCCTGTGATATTAGATTAAGAAGATAACTCTAACCAGTATTTCTACTCCAGCTCTACTTGCAATTTAATAGGGATATTAATGCAGGGTTGGAAAATTATTTTAATCATTAATAGAATAGTTTGATTGATTAAATTATAGTTGAAAAGGTCTCATGGAAACACTGGATTTTAAACCATTAGGCCTTGTTAGGTAAAGAAGATTCATTTTTCTGCAAAAAAATTTGTAATATTATTCCATAATAATCTTTAAACTGGTGATTATGCAAAAGTTTGTATTTGTAGTTTTTATTATAGTTGTAGCCTTTACTATTTTATTTTCCTGTAATAATCAGCCTCAGAATAGTCAGGAAGAAAAAGACTCTGTTGTAGTTATTGAAAAACCTGATAGCCTACAAAAGAAAAGTTTTGTTTACACTAAATATGAACTACCATTATCAGTAGATGTTTACAAATTTTTGAAGTCAAAGGGAATTGAGTTCAATCAGAGTAATTTACATAGCCTTGCGAAGAAAGAGAAATACTTTACTGAAATAACCAGGGCTCAAATACTTGGTGTTTATTCGTCAGATTTAGCATATTCTACAATTTACGATAAAAGTCAGGAGGCTGTAGATTATTTTGGAGTGGCCATAGACCTTACGTATAAGTTGAATATTGAAGAGGGTTATGAATCGGAATTACTAGACAGAGCCTATGATAATATTGACAATAATGATACTTTGAGCAAAATTGCGAGCAATGCGTATCATAAAACCTGTACTGCTCTTGAAAAGAGCAAACGTGAAAATGTACTTCCATTTATTGTTTTAGGTTCATGGGTTGAAAGCGTTTATATATTGACACATGCCTGCAAAGGGAGCAAACCTGAAGATGGTATTTATGATGAATTATATGGACAAAAAAAACATCTCGAAGGGTTAATTACCTACTTTAACGATATTTTAAATTCTGAAAATAATACTGAAAAGGAAGAAATAAAATCTAAATTACTTAAGCTTAAAAAACTCAAAAGAGAGTACGATAAGATAGATTTTTCAGATACTGAAAAGCCAAAAGCTGAAAAGCTAAAAGAAGTAATTATTCTTATACAAGAACTACGTGCTGATTTAGTATAATGTGAGTAAATTTTGAAATAGAACGGGAGGGAACAACCTTCAACATATTTTAATGGTCTTAAAAATAAAGGACACATAAACATAATACAATTAGCTAATCTTACCACTATATGTAAGTACCTGATAATTTGGAGGTAAATGGTATTTTTTTTGTGATAATCAAAATTGAAGCAATCATATAAACATAAAAAATACATATTTTTTACATTTTGTACTTTTTTGTTTAAAAAATATAATTATATTTGACACTTTGAAAAACTAAGTTGATAATCAGTAAATTATAATTGGTATTAATAGTTTTTCAAAAAAACTTTCAATTATGAAACGTTTAACTATTACAGTAATTATGATTATTGTTTCGTTGAGTTTTGCTGTTTCTCAGGAGAAAGCAACCAATGAAAAAATTAAAGTGCAATTAAATAGCGCTGATAAAAAAAGTATTGAAAAAGCAGAAAAGCTATTTAATGAGGCTACAGCTCAAATAAAAGCAGCTGATGAGACAGTAGCTGGAAATAAAAAAAAAGCTTATAATATAAAAATTAAAGCATCTAAGGATCTGGGAAAAGCAAATAAGATTTTTTTTAAAGTTTACAAGCAGGATTTGAAACGCTTTTTTAACAATGTGGATCCTGTAAAAGCAAAAAAAGCTGAGTTGAAAATAGACAAAGCTGATATGCTAATGAAGGAGGCTAAAAAGAGCCGTGAATCTTCACTAAAATTGAATGTTGTTGAAAACGCATATTTAGCATTGGAAAAGGCTTATAAATACGAAAAAAAAGCGATTGATAATTTGAGAGAAGTTTATGGAATGTTCATTAGTTCAAGTTCCGCAGTTGGTGAGGACAAGCCTTTAACAGCAGTGGTTGAAAAAGAGGAAAATAAAAACCATGAGAGTGAAGAAACAACACCAGACACAGACAATGACGTTGCTGAAAAAGAAAATGTTAATACAAACAAGAATGCTGTAAGAAATAATGTTCGTCAATTTACGCCAATAAAAATTTTTGGTACAAAAGGGGTTTTCTTTTTAATTCAGGTGGCAGCATCAAAATCGCCAATTTCTGATGATTATCTAAGACGAAACTATAAAGAAGATATCTATGGTGAACAAATGGATGGTTGGTATAGATATGTGATAAATGAAAGGTTTGCAACCCTGGAGGAAGCAGAAAAATACAAAGGAAATTCTGGAATCAGGGGGGCTTTGGTTATTGCCATAAAAAATGGAAGAAAAGTAAGTATACAGGAAGCTCAAAAAAAAGAGGAATTAAACCTGTCTGAAATGGAATATGCTCCTGTTGGCAGTAGATTGAATACATCAGAAGATGACAGTAATGTTTTAGAGTCTCGTATAGTCTATCGTCTTCAGATTGGAATCTCAATAAGCAAATTGACTGCAGCGGAGGTAAGGCAGTTAAAAAATGGAGGTAGAGCTGTTATCCCTGTTAAAAGAGGGGGATGGTATTCATATACTATAGGCGATTTTGAAAACGAAACTGACGCTCTTAACTTTAAGAGAATAAAGGGATTAACTGATGCATCCGTATTAAAAATAAAAGACGGACGAGTAATTGATTAGTGCTTAAATTAAAGGAATAACCAGGTCTGCATTGTGATCAGGGCCGATATAATAGGGGGAAATCATTGTACGGTTCATCCCGACCTGGAAACAAAAGGCTGGCATTTTGCCAGCCTTTTTGATCTTTCACTAGTGTCATGTCAAATGTCAGATTTCTGGTAAAGTCATTAGTCATTTATTACTGGTTGTTAATGATAAATGACTAGTAAACAGTGGTTTGCGATTATTGAAAATATGCTGTATATTAAAATAATACCAAAAACATCATACTTGACATGACACTAGTTTGATTTTAATCATATCTTTGTTGCAAAGCGATTTGTTTTTCTTATCAAATCCCTCAATGAGGGTTTTATCTATTCTTAAAGCCAGGTTTTCGTTTTTCAAGGAAAGCATTAACTCCTTCTTTAAAGTCTTCTGTTTCAAAGGATTTTCCAAATTCAATTGTTTCTGCTTCATAGCCATCATCAGTGTTTGAGTAATAAGCATTTACACATTTTAAGATAGCTTTTGAGGTTAATGACGACTTTGATGTAATTTTTTGCATAAGCTTTATTGAATAAGGTAATAATTCGGCTAAAGTTACAACTTCGTTCACCAGCCCATATTCCTTTGCTTTTTCAGCGTTAATCATGTCTCCGGTTAACAGAAGTTCTAAAGCTCTTGACTTCCCTATAAGCTGTGCAAGTCTTTGAGTACCTCCATAGCCCGGAATAAGTCCAAGCTGCACCTCGGGTTGTGAGAATTTAGCAGTTTCAGAAGCTATTCGAATATGACAAGACATTGCAAGTTCGCACCCTCCTCCAAGAGCAAAGCCATTAACGGCAGCAATTACCGGCTTTGGGCAAGTTTCAATTTGCTTAAAAACCATGTGACCAAAAGCAGATAATGATTGCCCCTGTTCTCTGTTGAAGGCTGAAAACTCTTTAATATCAGCACCTGCAACAAATGCTTTTTCGCCTGATCCTGTGATAATTACACCTTTGATTTCCTCATTGTTTACCGCATACGAAATCGATTTTCCAATTTCTTCAATCGTCAAACGGGTTAGTGCATTTAGTTGGCTTGGCCTATTGATTTTTACAATTAGTATTGAGTCTGTTAACTCCGTTATTAAGTTTGAGAAGTTCATCGTTTAGTTTATCTGGTTAAGTATGTAAACAAAGTTAATTTATATTTTTACAATTATAAAAGAATTCAGTGAGATTTGTTTTGGGTAAATCTTGACGGATTGATTGAATTCTATTCTGAAATTACCTCTATTCATTGACAAAACTCAAAAAAATATAACATTTTGTAAAGTATAAGTGAAAAATTCCTATCTTTGGCCATGTTAATACTAAAGAAATCAAACTATGAAGGTTAAAAGCTTCGTTTATTCGGTACTGGGAATTTTTTTGTTTGCGCTGGTTTCATGTGGTGGAAGCCAGGTAAATGACGGAGAAAATGATAACCCTGACAGCAATGTTGTTAATAATATAAAAGATGTTGATGCCCAGGATTTTACTATCCCCAAAGAACTAACTTATACCAGGGGCACGCATGGATTTAACTATGACAAATTCTATCCGATTGGCTGGTCAAAGGACGGAAAGTTTGCTTACATAAAGGAACCTGCTGATGAAGGAAGTGGTTTTTATCTTTTTGAAATAATCATTCTGGATATAGTTAATAATAAGCTTGTGTGGTCATGGAAACCAGAAGAATTGGAAGAAGGTAGCATGCAAGCCACTTGGAAAGAAAACTACGACTTGTTTGCACAGCATTTAAACGAGGCCGAAATTACCCAGACGAAAGACTTTAAGATGGAACCAACAACTACTTCGTACAAAGGAAATGATTATGAGATTGTTATGGAAACATCTACAGAAGTTGATCCTGATTATGGAGTGGATTTGATAAAGGAAATTGAGATTAATTTGCAATCTGGCGAGTTGGGTGTAAAGCAAATTTTAAGTGAAAAAACCGATAGTAGAGATTATATTTTAAGTGCTTATATTCCAGGGTTTTTATTGAGTCAGCACGATGATAGAATAGTGGTGATTTGTCAGAAAGAGAGGATTGGAGCAGGTGGGCCACCAAACATTGTTTTTTTCGAAATAATAGGTTCTGATTTAATTCGTGGTTTCAAAAAAGAGAATGGCAGTTAATCTATTCTGGTTAATTTAGAATTTTCATAAATTTGATTTCTTGTAATCGTTAATAGTTCAGTTTTTTAAGTTCACTTATTAAAAATATTAGTTTAATAATTTGTTAAAAAAATTCATAAGTGACTTTACTGTTGCAGATTGACAAAAAGTACTATTGGCATTACACTATATATATTTTATTTTAATTAAAAAAAGTATTACTTTTAATCGTTGATTCAAAAAAATAAATACATCGGTTATGGAAATTAAAGATCATTTTATTCTCGGTGATAATGTCAAAAAGTTCATCAAATCGCCAAATATTAGTGGTGAGTTTGAAAAAGGACTGCCAGATACAATAGTATTGCACTATACAGCAGGCCCATACAGACCTGCTTTAAATACACTCACCAATCCGAGGGTGCGGGCATCAGCACATTTAATTTTAGACAGGGATGGTTCAATTACACAATTGGTTCCATTTAATACCATTGCTTGGCATGCTGGAAAAAGTTCGTATGGCAATAGAGTTGGGTTAAATAAGTATTCGATTGGTATTGAGATTGTTAACTCTGGGCCACTTACAAAAAGTGGTAATGTTTACCGTTCATGGTTTGGTAGTGCATTCAATCCAAGTGATGTTATTGAGGCAACTCACAGAAATGAAACAAAACCTCGATTTTGGCACACATATACCGAAGAACAAATAACTACCGTTCAGGAAATTTGCAGATTACTGGTTGATCTTTATGATATCAAGCATATCTTGGGTCACGAAGAAATTGCTCCAATGCGTAAGCAGGATCCAGGACCAGCTTTTCCTTTGGATAGACTCAGAAATAAACTATTGAATGAAAACCGTAATTCGGATGATGCTGCTGAGCTTCCTGAACTTGGAAGAATTAGTGCTAATAGTCTGAATATTAGGGAAGCACCGAGTCCGGAAGGTAAGAAAGTGGCAAAGCCACTAACAAAAGGTGTGAAGGTAAAAATTCTAGATGAATCAAATGGCTGGTATAAAGTTTCTACTGAAATTGAAGGCTGGGTATTTGGAAAATATGTTGACAGTGTTTAATAATCAAAAATAAACCATCGTGAACAAGTGGGTAATAACAGGATTAATTATCCTTGGTGTTTTGATAATTGTTGGAGTAGCTTATGATCAAGGTGCTTTTGATAGCATGACTGGGAGTGGATGGGCTATGATTCTGGCAGGGTTGGCTGCTCCTTACATGGCAGTTAAAAACTTTTTGTTTGGGAACAAGCATCTTAAAGAGTTTAAGGACAAATACAAATCGTTGCAGCAGGAAGAAGTTGTTCACAGAACGGATCTTGATAAAAACATCAAAGCCAAAGAACAAAGAATCGCTGAACTTGATAAAGAAATACAATTGCTTGATTCTAAACTTGAAGTTTTAGAACTAAAGAAAGATAAAGTGGTAAAAGAGGTGAAAGACTTGTCAATTGAGGATACAAAACGTGAAGTCAGGGATCTGTTTGGAGATTAAAATTTAGAAAAATGTTAAAGAATATTTTAGTTATCGCATTTTTAATCACAAGTATTTCAGCAAGCGCACAATTGTATCCGATTGAAATTCGCCCGGGAGAAACCAGGACTGTTGAATCAGGTGTTGACACCTTATGGATTTTAAAGGATAGTCAGGTAAAAAAGGCAATTCTGGCTGCTAAAAAGCTGAAGATTGAAGAAGAAATAACCCAAGAATTAAAAAAGAAAATTTCTTTAATTGAAGAGAAAGATTTAATCAAGGATAGTTTAATTATTGACTTAAAAAAAGATAGAGACTTCTACATGAAAAACTGGAAAGATTGTACAAATGATGTGGAGCTTTTAATTGCAAAATGTAGGAGACAAAAAATTTATACCCGGTTATCAATGGCCGGGATAGCTGTAGCATTTATTGCCGGCTTTTTAATAGCAAAGTAAAGTAGAAACTCAAAACCTTATTTAGTAATGGATAATAAGTATATGGATGTAGTAGAATTCTTCGCAGAGAATCCTTCACAGTTTATGTGGCAAGTTTTTGTCCCTATTGGCCTTTGGCTAATTATTGTTCTTGGCTTTTTTGTTTTATTGCTTAGGAAGTATACGTTTGGAAAATGGTCAGATGAAAACCCTAATCCCTATGCAGGTGAAACGTTTGATATGCCCAGGGGTGTTTTTAGAGGAACACTTACACTAACTCTTGTTTATATTGTGACAGTTTTAGAACTCGTTAATGTTCGGATTATTGGTTTTGAGGATGAAATTCATGAATTAATGGTTGCTTTTCAGATGATGATAGCCTTCTACTTTGGTTCTAAAGTTATGCATCACATGGCATCGACTGACAGAAGGAAAACTGAGGCCGTTGCGGAAAATGTTGGAGGTATACAGGCATTTCAAACTGATGCAAGTGATTTTGATGATGAAGGTGCAGCTGGTTAGTCTATAACCATAACAATATATTCTGAGGGATTATTAACGGATAATCCCTCTTTTTTGCTTTAGTACAGAATAAAAAGGCTGGTGTGTTAATTTATTGATAATCAGACTGCTGAAATGGAAACAACATGTTGATAACACATTCTCTTAAACCTTCCTGTTTTTCAATATTTTAATTACATTTGCCCTGCTTAAAAATATTGTAAACAAAGGATGTTGAGAAATTTTACCACACTAATTTTTTTAATTATAATTGCTTTTCCGGTATTGTCGCAAGACAAGTTTGAAAAAAAAGTTTATATCGGAAACAGTGATACTCTTCCTTATAATTTGCTGATTCCAAAAGATTTTGCAAATAGTTTTAACGATGGGAGAGAGAAAGTGCTGGAAGAGAAGAGATACCCCTTAGTCCTGTTTTTACATGGCGCTGGCGAAAGAGGAACGGATAATGAAAAGCAAATTATACATATAAAAAAGCTATTTTCTGATCCTGAAAATAGAGCGAAATATCAGGCATTTGTTGTGGCACCTCAATGTCCTGAAGGTAAAAAGTGGGTAGAGGTTGACTGGTCGGCCAAAAGCCATACAATTTCAGCGGAGCCTTCGTGGGCGATGAGCAATACAATTGATTTGGTTGAAGATATTATTGAACATTATCCTATTGATACAACAAGAATCTATGTTACAGGACTTTCAATGGGTGGTTACGGGACATGGGACATTATTTCAAGATATCCGGATAAATTTGCCGCAGCCATTGCAATCTGCGGTGGTGGCGATGAAAAAATGGCACAGAAAATAAAAAATATTCCAATTTGGGCATTTCATGGAAGCAATGACAAAGTTGTGCCTGTAAGCCGATCCAGAAACATGGTGAATGCTATTAAGCTTGCAGGTGGGATCCCAAAATATACTGAGTATAAAGGCGTTGGACATGGCAGCTGGGTCAAGGCGTATAATGAAAAAAATCTGCTTGATTGGCTGTTTGAACAAAAGAAACATCCATAATTAATTTAAGACACATATGAGAAAGATTATTGTTGAGAACTTTTAGGTAACTAGTGAGTTAAGTCCTGTGGATGTTCCATTTGGCAAATAAAATAATCAAAAATAAACAGGTGAAATAGAGCATGAATTTGATTTGGAAAGTAATCGGAATGTTGGTGATAACAGCTTCGTTATTAACAGCTTATTCTTTTACAAGTTATGAGATTTCAATTGGCGATATAAAATTGAAAAAAACTCCCATCAGGGAATTTATTTTAGGAATCCCTGAAAATCCTTATGCGAAAGCATTAAGTGGAAGAGATACGGTTTCAAAAGAAGAGGTACAACAACCAACTGATACCACCTCTCAAAGAGTACTACTAATTGGCGACTCAATGCTGGAAGGGTTAAAAGACAGACTGGAAGATTATACGGCCTATAACAATCACTCTTTAAAGACTGTTATTTGGTATAGCTCTTCAACAGAATGGTATGGCTCATCCGATACATTGAAATACTTTATTGATGAATACAAACCAACTTATGTGATGCTGGTTTTAGGTGCTAATGAGCTGTTTGTGCCTAATATCATAAGAAAGCGAACACCTAATGTAAAGCATATTTTAGACCAGATTGATACATTAAATTACGTTTGGGTAGGACCTCCAAACTGGAAAGACGACACCGGAATTAACAAAATGATTTTAAAGAATGTTGGTTCTATGCATTATTTCCCGTCTAAAAATCTAAACTATAAGCGAACGAGTGATGGCGCGCATCCAACAAGGGCTTCTGCTGCTATATGGATGGATTCAATTGCTGTTTGGATTGAGAAAAAAAGTTACCAACCAATAAAAATGGATAAACCGCTGGAGAAAAGTAAAAAAAGTGCGAATGTTACCATTTTGCAACCTCTTAATTAGAACTGAATGAATTTTTTTAGGTACATACAAGAGCTATTTAGTTATGATGCAAGCACACCAATGATCTTTAACAGTGGTGCTTTTTTAGCTCTGTTTATTGTTTTTATTGCAATTTATGCATTTATTCATAAAAACAGGGTTACAGTTACCCTCTTTGTAATAGCATTTAGCTTGTTATTTTATTATAAGTCAAGTGGGTTGTATTTATGGATATTGGTTTTTACAACAGTTACAGATTTTAGTTTTGCCCTGGCAATAACAGAGGCAAAAAAGAAGATTTTCAAACAAATCTGGCTTTTTTTATCTGTTGGCGTAAGCTTAGGGATTTTATTTTATTTTAAGTATACCAATTTCTTCCTGAGTAACTTTTATGCAATAGCTGGAGAAAACTTTCAGCCATTGGATATCTTCCTTCCAATAGGAATCTCTTTTTATACTTTTCAATCAATTAGTTATGTGCTGGATGTTTACTGGAAGAAACTTGAGCCGACAAAAAATATTTTGGATTATGCTTTTTACCTGACATTCTTCCCTCAGTTGGTGGCTGGTCCTATCGTAAAAGCGAATTTGTTTTTACCCCAGCTACAAAAACCTATAACAATTAAGAAAGATGAGGTTTATGCCGGACTTTGGTTAATAATGATTGGTTTGTTTAAAAAAGCTGTCATTGCTGACTACATCTCGCAATACAATGATTTGGTTTTTGGTGATCCGAGTCATTATTCTGGTTTTGAGAATCTGATGGCTGTTTATGGCTACACTTTGCAAATCTATTGTGATTTTTCAGGTTATTCTGATATGGCTATTGGACTAGGCAAAGTCATGGGCTTTGATTTAGGGGTTAACTTTAACTTTCCTTATAAGGCTTACAATATTACAGATTTCTGGAGAAGATGGCACATTTCACTTTCATCGTGGTTGCGCGATTATTTGTATATCCCTCTTGGAGGAAACCGAAAAGGAAAAGTGCGGATGTATGTTAACTTGTTTATAACCATGTTTTTAGGGGGCTTGTGGCACGGAGCATCATGGAAGTTTGTGTTTTGGGGGGCTTGGCATGGGCTGGCTCTTGCTATTCATAAAGGAACGAAAAAAGTGCTGGATAAAATTCCTAATAAGTGGCCATCTAATTCGGCTTCATGGTTTCTGACTTTCCATTTCGTAATTTTCTTATGGATATTTTTTAGAGCTAATAATATTGAACATGAAGTTTATAAGTACAATGAGCAATTAGCTGAAAACACAAGAACAGAATCATCTATAAATTACAAGGATGGGAACAATGAATTGCTTGTGAAAGTATTCAGAAACGATAGTCTGATTAATACAGTAACAAAACCATTAGATGTAAAAGAAAACAATTTGGTGATTAGAACCGAAGTTGTTGGCGGTATTGAAACCATTAAAGTAAATCAGGTGGAAGATGCTTTTAATGTGGCCTGGTCAATGATTAGCAAAATTGCTACCGATACTGATTTTACCTATGCCTGGCCATTTTTAAAGGTCCGTTACATTTGGGTGATACTATTGGTAATTGGGTTTGTAATGCATTCAACACCAACTAACTGGAATCAAAAAATCATGGAAGGATATATACGGGCACCTTACTTGCTAAAGGTCTTTGTCTTTGTGATTTTGGTTCAAATGGTTGTTCAGTTTAAGTCAGAGGATGTGCAGCCATTTATTTACTTCCAGTTCTAGGTGCTCAAACTTTTTTTATGCAGATAGTGCGTTTAACATATAATGGCTAAAATCTTCCATTTGCTTAACTTTAAATGCTATTGATTGAGGTTTGTAAAAAATGTCTTAATTTTAGGAACCTTTTATTCAAATTTAAACCTGTTATGAAGAGGGCATTGTATTTTATACTAATTCTTTTTTTGTTTAACCCTGTTGTTTCTGCTCAAAAAATGTTTGAATCTGATATTATTAAAACCTTTGATAGTGATCTCGAAATCACCTTTATTGGTCATGGCTCCTTAATGTTTAAATTCAACGAAAAAATCATTCAAGTTGACCCGTTTTCGGATGTCGCTGATTACTCGAAACTTCCTAAAGCTGATTTGGTGCTAATTACACATGAGCATTTTGATCATTTGGATATGAAAGCTTTGAGCTTGACTTTAAAGGAAAATACCATTGTTTTAATGCCAGAGAAATGCAAAAGTAAAGCAACAGATATAAAGAATGTTGAGGTTGTTAAAAATGGAGATAAAAAAGAGCTCTTTGAAGTAACGATTGAAGCAATCCCTGCTTATAACCTGGTTCATAAGAGGGATAATGGTGAGTTTTTTCATCCTAAAGGACAAGGGAATGGGTATGTTTTGACTTTTAATGATAAAAAGGTTTTAGTTGCTGGAGATACAGAGAATATTCCTGAAATTAAAGGCCTTAAAGATATAGATATTGCATTTTTGCCAATGAATCTGCCCTATACAATGACACCAGAAATGGTTGCAGATGCAGCCAAGACGTTTAAGCCAAAGATATTATACCCGTATCATTATGGGAAAACTGATACAAACAAACTGGTAGAATTGCTTAAAGACGATAAATCAATTGATGTTAGAATAAGAAAAATGTAATTCTCTTTCATCAATTCTTGTTATAATTCCCAAATTTCTAATTTCAAATACACAAATTTCTAAAATTATGTCTGACGATAAAAAAATAATCTTTTCAATGGTTGGGGTTAGTAAGACCTTCCCTCCACATAAAAAAGTATTGAATAATATCTATTTATCCTTCTTTTATGGAGCCAAGATAGGCGTTATTGGTTTAAACGGTTCTGGTAAATCAACCTTGTTAAAAATAATTGCCGGGATTGAAAAATCTTTTGAGGGTGAGGTTGCTTTTTCTGATGGATATACAGTTGGATATCTTGAGCAAGAACCACAATTAGATGATAATAAAACAGTTCGTGAAATAGTTGAAGAGGGAACTGCCGAAATTGTTGCTATACTGAAAGAGTATGAAGAAGTAAACCTTAAGTTCTCAGAACCAATGTCGGATGATGAAATGAACAAACTCATTGAAAGGCAGGGAGAACTTTCAGATTTAATTGACCAACACAATGGCTGGGAGCTGGATAATAAACTCGAACGAGCAATGGATGCCCTTCGTTGTCCACCAGAAGACGCTATTGTGAAAAATCTTTCAGGAGGTGAACGAAGAAGGGTGGCATTGTGCAGATTATTGTTAAAGGAGCCAGATGTTCTATTACTTGATGAGCCTACTAACCACCTTGATGCTGAGTCGGTTGACTGGTTGGAGCAACACTTACAACAATACAAGGGAACTGTAATTGCAATTACTCACGATAGGTATTTCCTTGATAATGTAGCCGGCTGGATTCTTGAGCTGGACAGAGGCGAAGGTATTCCATGGAAAGGAAATTATTCATCATGGTTAGATCAAAAGACAAAACGACTTGAGCAGGAAGAAAAAACAGAAAGCAAAAGGCGCAAAACTCTTGAGAGAGAATTGGAATGGGTAAGGATGAGTCCGAAAGCCCGTCATGCCAAATCAAAAGCTAGATTGGGTGCTTATGACAAATTATTAAACCAGGATGCAAAAGAAAAGGAAAAGCGATTGGAAATCTTTATTCCAAACGGACCTCGTTTAGGTGATGTTGTAATTGACGCTCAAGGTGTTTCAAAAGCTTATGGAGAAAAATTATTGTTTGACAACCTTGAGTTTAAGCTTCCTCCAGCAGGTATTGTTGGAATTATTGGCCCAAATGGAGCCGGTAAAACCACCTTGTTTAGAATGATTATGGGGCAGGAAACTGTTGATAAAGGGAGTTTCAAAGTAGGAGAAACGGTAAAATTGGGTTATGTAGATCAGCAACATACCAGTATTGATCCTGAAAAAACAGTTTACCAGGTAATCTCTGGTGGAGGAGAAGAAATTCGTTTAGGTAATCAACTGATTAACTCAAGAGCGTATGTTGGTCGCTTCAATTTTACAGGCGCTGACCAAGAGAAAAAGTGCGGTATCCTTTCAGGTGGTGAACGAAATCGTTTACATTTGGCGTTGACTTTAAAAGAAGAAGCAAACGTACTGCTTCTTGATGAGCCAACCAACGACATTGATGTGAATACTCTTCGTGCTTTGGAAGAAGGTTTGGAAAATTTTGCAGGATGTGCTGTTGTAATTTCGCACGACAGATGGTTCCTTGACAGGGTGGCTACACACATTTTAGCTTTTGAAGGTGATTCACAAGTGTATTATTTTGAAGGAAGCTATTCAGAATACGAAGAAAACCGTAAAAAACGATTGGGTGACGAAGGACCTAAAAGAATTAAATACAGAAAATTAACATCAGATTAAAAAATCACCACAGATAACGCAGATTAACACAGAAAATTTATAATCCATGTTAATCTGTGTTATTTGTAGTAAAGTAAGACCGGACTTTGACTTACATGGCAACTCACAAATGGAGCTGGAAATATCACCCTTAGGCATACCAACTGATAAAGTAATGCCTGGTGAAAAGTACCTGCCTAAATTTAAGTTTTTTGTCTCAGGATTTAGTACAAGTCCTTTTGGTGTTGAATGGATGCGATTTGAACCTGATTCTCCTATCCCTGAACTAATTAAAACAGTACCTCATCTGGTATTTGAAGTCGACAATTTGGATAAAGAATTAGCAAAAAACAACTTTGAAATTTTTGCAGGACCAACAATTGAATTAATGGAGTTTACAAAATAAATAGTTTAAAGATTAGTATTCATCATTCAAGTTCGTTTGAATTATCTTTGTCTTTGTGCTAATCTGTGAAATCTGTGGTGAAAAATTTTAATTATGCTACGCGATTTATCCAATAAAAAAACAAACTATACCTTATCAGAACTAAGTAAGAATGAAGCTGCTAAAGATCCTGTTAAGCAATTTGTTAGTTGGCTTGATGTTGCTATAAATGAGCAGGTTAAAGAGCCGAATGCAATGGTGTTATCAACCGTGAGTAGTGACTTAAAACCTTCGTCAAGGGTAGTTTTGTTAAAGGGAGTTGGAAACGAAGGATTTATTTTTTATACCAACTATCTAAGCAAAAAGGGGAATGAGTTAGCATATAATAATAATGCCTCGTTAGTGTTTTTTTGGCCTGAATTGGAACGACAGGTAAGAGTAGAAGGAATCGTAAAGAAATTAAAGTCTGAATTATCGGACGAGTATTTTAGTAAGCGACCTGAGGACAGTAAAATTGGAGCAATCATTTCGCCACAATCTCAAATTATTCCCAATCGCGATTTTTTATTGGAAAAGAAGCGAGAGTTGGAAAAAGGTTTGGAGGAAAATAAATTGAAACGTCCAAATTACTGGGGTGGGTACATACTCTCTCCAAACTTGTTTGAGTTTTGGCAGGGAAGACCAAACCGGCTAAACGATCGTATTCAATACAGCCTTGAAAATATGAGCTGGAAAATTGTTAGATTAGCACCTTAACAACCAAATAAAGTTGACAAAAATGAAACATCCATGATTAATTTTAATCACACACGATCATGATTATTGTTTTTAATAGACAGATATTATAATAAGTTTAGTCTTGTGGATGTTGCATTTGGTAAATAAAAATAATTAAAAATAAACAGATGAAACCCTCATAGAGGGATTTATAGAGAAACTTAACTTAACGAAGTGATCTCATGAGCAAAGCGAATAATCGCTCTACAAAAGAATATGTTTGACCTTGCGAAGCAAGCTCATGAACTCCATATAAATAGTTTAAGAAAAGTGAATAAATATCAATTACTTAACTAAAATTTAAAAAAGTGAAATACACACTGAAAATAATTCTTGTAGCGGCTTATTTTTTTGTAACAAATACATCTATTGCCCAGGAGGCAAGCCGCAATAAATCAAATGTTTACATGAATGGGATGGGTTTCGATGTTCTGGTTAAACGATTTGATAACCCCGAAAGGGGAAAATGGCAAAAACCAGATCTTGTTATTGAAAAACTAGGTGATGTAAGTAACAAAACCATTGGCGATATTGGGGCAGGTACCGGATACTTTTCATTCAGGCTGGCAAAAAAGGCAAAAAAAGTAATTGCAATTGATGTTGATCAGCGCTTTGTTGATTATGTGAAAGCGAAAAAAGAAAGAGAAAAAGTTGAAAATGTTGAAGCCAGATTGGTAGAATATGGTGATCCAAAACTTTCTGATAATGAATTGGATGCTATAATTATTGTAGATACTTACCATCATATTGATAACCGAATTGATTATTTCAAAAAGTGCCTGAAAGGACTCTCTGATAATGGAATACTGATGATAGTTGATTTTAAAAAAGACAAGGAAATAAACTTTGGGCCACCGTATGATCATAAAATCTCTTATAAGCAGGTAGAAGAGGAAATAAAAAAGGCCGGTTTCAAAAATATATCTGTGGATAAAACATCATTGACCTACCAGTATATAATTATTGCAGAAAAATAATGCCTGAGACTTTTTGATTTCATGATTATGATTCAATGTCGTTTAGTTAGCGTTTTCTTCCGTTATTACGAGGAGGAACGATGAAGTAATCCCTTCAAAGATTACTCCTTTCAGTCATGAGAAAAGTTGCTTTGCTATTGCTCATAATGATGAGGTCCTTTCAATAGATAGTCTAAACTAAACGACATTGGATTATGATTTGATAATTTCATAACTAAGAAATTATATTTTCATGCTGAGAAAAATATTTTTCACAAGCAGGAGATTTAGAACAGAACCTTAACAAACAAAACAATGCATCCATCCAAATCAACAGAAAAATTTGAAAAGCTGGTAAAAAAGAAGTTTGACATTTATAACAGCTTGTTTCTGAATTTGCCCTACAACAAGGAAAAGAGTGTTGGCAGTTTAATTCCTCTTTTGCACGATTACAGTAAAAAAGGCTTGAAAAACGGAGAGCATCCCCAAAAAATACTGGACAAGTTCTTTAAAAAGTATGCCTATATTGAAAGTGAAGATGAAAAAATCGACTTTATGTTCAGAGTGGTGCAATATGTTGAGCGTCAGGTTGTTTTGTTTGATAGTGTGGAGGATGCAGCATTTAAGGCTACAAAAGATTTGGGCGATGATTTGTCTATCAAAGACTTTTTCCAGATTGTAGAAAGTAAAGGAGATGTAAACGATATTTCGAAACAACTTTCAAGCTTTAGTGCACGCATTGTTTTTACAGCACACCCAACGCAGTTTTATCCTCCTAATGTACTGGATATCATCACCAGGCTACGACCTCTGGTTGAAAAAAACAATATCAACGAAATTGATCAAACGCTTCAACAATTAGGCTTAACTTCATTAATCAACACCGAAAAGCCTACCCCGCTTGATGAAGCACGCAACATCATTTATTATCTTAGAACCATTTACTATGATGCAGTTGGGAAAATGTATGTGTCTATTAAAGATTGGATTAGGGACAAGACATTTGATAATCCGAACATTATAAAATTTGGTTTTTGGCCGGGTGGCGATCGGGATGGGAATCCTTATGTGACTTCTGATATTACAATGGATGTGGCTGATGAGTTAAGAATGACACTGATGAAATGTTATTATGAGGATGTGAAAAATCTTCAAAAGAAGCTGACATTCAGAGGGATTGAAGAAATTCTGGAAGAACTAAAGAACAACTTGTACAATTGTATGTTTAGTCCTGAAAAGCATCTTAGCTACGAGGAGATAATTTATCCACTTCACCAGGTTAAGAAACTGCTTAAAAAGAACTACTATTATTTGTACAAGAAGGAACTTGATTTGTTGATTGACAAGGTGAGGATATTTAAAACTCATTTTGCAAGTCTTGATATCAGGCAAGATCATAGAATGCACAAAAAAGTAATAGAAGCGATTCTTAAAAAAGAGAATATTATTAAAGAAAGCGTTGATGAGTTAAAAAGAGAAGAATTAATTGATTTGCTGCTTCATAAAAAGCTGTTGGTTGATTCTCAACGATTTGATGAAGGAATTGTTAAAGATACGATTAACAATATTTACCAGCTAAAAACTATCCAAAAGAAAAACGGAGAGGATGGCTGTAACAGGTACATTATCAGCAATTCCGAAGACATTTTTTCTGTGCTTTTTGTGTATGCACTATTCAGATGGTGTGGATGGGAAAACCGGGAAATAACATTTGATATTATTCCACTCTTTGAAACACTGGCCGGGATGAAAGCTTCTGAAGCCTGCATGAAAGAATTGTTCGAACTGGATGATTATCGAACTCATTTGAGCAAAAGAGCTAATCGACAAACGATTATGCTTGGTTTCTCTGATGGGACCAAAGATGCCGGATACATGAAGGCCAACTGGGCCATATTTGAAACCAAAGAAGAGCTATCTATACTTTGTAAAAAGTACGATATTGAGGCCATTTTCTTTGATGGTCGTGGAGGGCCGCCAAGTCGTGGAGGTGGTAAAACTCATCGTTTTTATGCAGCGCAAAGCGATGTTATTGCTAACAAAGAAATCCAGTTAACCATTCAGGGACAGACCATTACAAGTAAGTATGGCTCGGAAGAACAGTTTACTCATCATTGCGAACAGCTTTTGACAGCAGGTCTGTCAAGGAATATTTTTCCAAAGGGAAATGATATTTCACCTTCGGCAAGGAAAATAATAGAAGATTTATCAAACATTAGCTATGAGAAATATGCTGCTTTAAAAGCACATGAAAAGTTTTTACCTTATCTGGAAAACAGGAGCCCGTTAAAGTATTATGCCCAGGCAAAAGTCGCCAGCCGACCAGGGAAACGAGGAGACAATAAGAAGCTTGAATTCTCAGATCTTCGTGCAATATCTTTTGTAGGTGCCTGGAGCCAACTAAAGCAAAATGTACCCGGATATTTTGGAATAGGCGCTGCAATAAAAAAACTGATTGATAATGGCAGGTGGGAAGAACTAAAAAAAGCTTACGATGAAACAGCAATTTTCAGGGCATTGATATTGAATAGTACCATGTCGCTTTACAAATCTAAATTTAGGTTGACCAGCTACATGGTTGAAGATGAAGAATTTAAAGATTTCTGGAATATTTTACATGAAGAGTTTCAACTATCAAAAGAAATGATGCTTCGTTTATCGGGAAATAAAGTTTTGATGCAGGAGGAGCCTGTTACAAGGGAATCGATTAAAATAAGGGAAAAAATAGTCCTTCCGTTGCTTGTGATTCAGCAATATGCATTGCAAAAAGTAATACAAGATGCTGATAAAAAGGGAGTTTATGAAAAAATTGTGACCCGCTCGTTGTACGGAAATATTAATGCGAGTAGGAATTCAGTTTAAATTGTCAAAACCTGTCAGTGTGCGAAGCTCCAGACAGTGTTTTAAAAGCTTTTTGCAGGTACTGTAGATAGCGTGTTATTAAGTTATTGGACATTAGTAGTTGTATTACAAATGCCTAATGTCCAGTGACTAATGACTATGTTCTACCAAAAATCAATCAATTTCACATCAAAAATCAACACAGAATTAGGAGGAATTTTACTGCCCGAGCCATTTTTACCCCAGGCCAGCTCACTGGGTATGAAAAATTTATAACGGGCACCTTTTTTCATTAGTTGAATACCTTCCTGGTAACCTTCAATCAGTTCTTCCATTTTTACTTCTGATGGTTTGTTTTCTTTGTAGGTGTCTTCGATGATGGTTCCATTTATCAACTGGCAGCGTTGATGCACGGTAATAACAGCTTTTTCATCAGGTTGTTCACCATTTCCCTCTTCTAGGATTATGTATTGAAGGCCTGAATCGGTTTCAACAACACCTTCTTTTTTTCGGTTTTTTGCCAGGAAATCTTCTCCGGTTTTTCGATTGTTTCCTGCTGAGCCTCTACTTCTGTCTCTTTTGTTTCTGTTAGCCACCTTCTTTTTAATCTAAATAAAGTTGTAAAAATAGAACAAATCATTTTTATAGCTTAAAAGTCGCAAATGTCCAATAAAATTTAAAAACATAATAAAAATAGTCCCATGTAGAATTCAAAATACTTTCTTTAATTGATAGAAAAGAATACCATGAATGAAAACATTAAAAGTTTTGATACTCAATCAGCGGAATATGCTAAATCACGTCCCAGGTACCCTGCCAAATTTTATAAATTTCTTGTTAATCAGTTAGAAAGTCACGATGCTTTGTGGGATTGTGCCTGTGGTAACGGACAAGTAGCAATTGATTTAGCAGAGCATTTTAACCAGGTTTATGCCACGGATATTAGCGAAACCCAGATGAAAAATGCGTTTAAACATCCAAAAATTAATTATTCCGTAAGTCCATCAGAAAAAACCGCATTTGAAAATGACTTCTTCGATGCTATTTGTGTAGCTCAAGCAGTACATTGGTTCCAGCTTGAAGAGTTTTTCAAGGAAGTAGACCGGGTGTTAAAACCAAATGGAATACTGGCAATTTTTGGCTATGGTTTTCCTAAAATAAATATTGAGATTGATGCCATTGTTGATAAAAAACTGCATTCGGAGATCAATGAATTTTGGTCGTCTAGGAATAGAATGATTATTAGTGGTTTCAAAGATGTAGAGTTCCCATTCAAAAAAATAGAAACACCAACCTTCAGTATGGAGCAGCAGTGGAGTCTGGATGCTACCTTAATCTTTTTTGATACCTGGTCTGCTGTAAAGCGATACAATGAAACACACAGGACAAACATCGGAGAAAAACTTAAAAATAATTTGTTATCTGTTTGGAAACCAGGTGAAACAAAAAATGTAAAAATGGGACTTTATTGTTTTTTAAGACGAAAATAATCAATCAGTAGTTTAAACTTAGAAATCATTCCATAGTCAATTGTATATTTAGTTAAAGCTCTAGGTGATTCGCATTATTTTATATAGTCAATTCAGTATTTTTTACCTTGTTTTTGTCCTTTCAATGAAACCATAAAAATTATCCATTATTACTTAAGACATAGCAGAAAGAGGACTTTTTATTTTTTCAGCTAAAAGTTTTTTCATTGATACTTTTGTCTGTATGGGCTAAAATGTTATTTTTGCAGTGGGTTAAGTGTTGTTACGGTTATAATTGGATGCTGAAATATTTGGGCGCATTTTACATTAATCATTATAACGAGAAGTCTAGAGCCCACAATAAAAACCGGGCGTCACTGAAAAGCCAAATGAGTAAGAATCTAAAAAAATGTTTATGGAATGGTATTTAAAAGTTTTAAAAAATTACGCTAATTTTACAGGACGTGCAAGACGAAAAGAGTATTGGATGTTTGTTTTATTTAACATTATTTTTGCTGTTATAGCAATAATTCTTGATAATATTCTTGGAGTAAATGTTGAAGGCTTGCCATATGGACTATTTTATTTTCTGTATGGTTTATTTATTATTATACCAAGCCTCTCTGTTGCAGTCAGAAGACTTCATGACACAGGAAATAGTGGATGGATGATTTTAGTCGGATTAATTCCAATTATTGGAGGTATATGGTTATTGGTGCTTTATGTTACTGATGGAGATCCTAGAGAAAACAAGTATGGTGAGAACCCAAAAATACAAGTGTGAACTAAATGATCTCTAGAAAAATAAATATCGTAAAAGCGCCAAAAGAATAATGTATTCGACTTTGGTTTTTTTGCGATATTTTTCTAAAATATAAGCTTAAAGTGCCAGAAATTTTCTGATTTCGACTGAAACTAATGCAGGTACATCAATAGGCAAAAAGTGACTTGCATTTTCATGCAATTCCAGTTTTGAGTTTTGAATATCATTTGCCAAGCGTATGGCATGTTTAATGGGGATGTAAGGATCATTTCTACCCTGAATAACCAAAGTAGGCTTGTTAATTGACTTGATAATTTCAGGGTAATTGGCAAAAGTTGTTTCAGGTTTTCCCCAGCGAAGATTTCTGTGAAGTGCTTTGCTGCCCTCTTTCCCATCAAAAGCTTTTTCAAGATAGGGCTGCATGTATTTTTTATAATTTGCCTTGTTATACAGGCCTTTTTCAATAGAGCGTTTGAGTAAAAGGTTTTTAAGGAGTGCAAGTAAAATAGGACCAACTATTTTTGAGCGCACCAATCTAACAACTGCAGGCATTTTAAAATCAGGATATACTGGTGGACTCATGATTACAAGTTTGTTAATCAAATCCGGACAAATTGCTATTATATCAATGGCAACCGAAGCTCCTAAATCATGGCAAACCAACACAATGTTTTGTAATTGAAGCTTTTCAAAAAGAGACTTCAGGTTTTGTGCTCTTTCTTGGTGCTCAATGTGCCTTCCAATTTTGCTCGATTCCCCATAATCAAGTAAATCAACTGCGATAACTCTAAAACTTTCAGAGAATGACTTGATCAATTCTGAAAATAGCTCTTTTGAAGTAGGCAGGCCATGAATAAATACCATTGGCAGTTTTTCTGATAAGTTATCAGTGTAGGCAATGGTATTTTCGTTGATTTGGTGTTGGTAGCTCATTGCTGGTTTATTTGATTGTATTTTCTGTTATTCTGGATAATACAATTTCTGACTTATACCTTAAGTTTATTGCACGCAGATTATTCCCTTTGGTCATGAGATCGCTTTGTTAAGTCTCAGAAATTTCGCGGATATTGATATTACCTGGTATTTATAATATTGAGATGTTTTAAACTAAAATAGCGAACATAACAAATTTGAAAGTTTTTATACTTGGATTAATCTGCGAAATCTGCTAGAAATGAGATTAAAACAATATAAAGTACGCGAACCGGTTCCAAAGCTTTCATCCCTAATTCAAAATACTATAATATTCTCAAAGATTATTCTCTTTAAATAATCTTAGTCTTGTCTCCAACATTTCAAATTGTGAAAAATCAATTTTCGAAACACTGATTCGAATTCCTTCTAATTTTTCGCTTCCGGTTGAATCCAGAGGGAGTGCACTAATACCGTAGGCAATTAACTCTTCAACCAGTTCGCTGCCTGAAAAACCCGGAAAAGAAGCCGTGAAAAAGAAACCATTCGCAATAGGCTGGTCTAAATCATGTGAATACACGATTTCGAAACCATTTTTCTGAAATATCTCCTTTAAGATTTTCGCCTTTTCACCATAAGTTTTCACTTCGTTTACAAAATTATATTCTCCCGAATTGATTGTTTTTAGCAAAGCTGCCATGCCATGCTGAGCAGATTGGCTTACACCTCCTGTTGTGCTGTAAATAGTACCACTGGCGATACAATCTAAATAATTGGATGAATCATAAAATTCCAGTAAATTATCGAAGTTTCTATTGGCTAAGTCATTAGAAACCAGTAAAAAACCTATCCGTTGGCCTGCATAGCTAAAAGCTTTTGAGGAAGATATCGTCAGGCAGTAATTGTTGGTATATTTTGCAACAGTATGTTGAAATGGTGGTTCCCCCGGAACTGAAATGTTTTTTCTGAAATCCATTCCAAAATAGGCTAAATCTTCCAGAATCACAACATCGTATTTTGTGGCCAACTCTCCAATTGTTTTCAATTCTTCTTCGGTGAAACAAATCCAGGAAGGGTTATTAGGGTTCGAATATAATATAACTGATATATTACCTTGTTTTAAATACTCTTCTAGTTTCGGTTTTAACTTTTTTCCCCGGTAGTTGTATACATCAAAAGCTGCTGTTTTTTGATCTAACATGCGTACTTGCTTTTTGTGTACAGGAAAGCAGGGATCTAGAAACAAAATAGTATCTTTTTGTTTTTCTTTTCTTCCGGCAACAGTAAAAGTAACCCATGCCGACATTATTGAGCCAACTGTCGGTATACAGTTAACCGGATCTATGTCGATATCCAGAAAGTTTTTGGCAAACTTTGAAATTTCCACTTTAAGTTGTGGAATTCCGTCGAAAGGTGGATAACTTGAGGCACAGTTTTCATCAAGTGCCTTTTTTTCTGCCTCTATGGCAATAGTTGGTGCTTTTAATCCGGGAATTCCCATTTCTAAGTGAAGAAAAGGCTTCCCGGTTTCTTGTTCCAGATCATTTGCCAGTCTCAGGAATTGTCGAATAGATGCTTTCCCAAAGTCTGTTATTTTAAGCTTTTGAATATATTTCTGAACAATTGGTTTGCTAATAGGTAAATTCATTCTTTTAAGATTATAGTTGGTTTGCAATAGGAGTTTTTCAGCAGAGTAATCAGGTGCTGAAAAGAGTAAATGCTTCTCCATCGGCTAAGGAGAAGCATTTAGGAATTCTTATTTAAATTTTATTTGTTGATTAAAGCTCGTCCTTTAAAGAAGGCATTTAAATTTAACGTTTTAATGTTTTCATTTTTTGAAAGTGATGAAAGTGCATTAATCCATAGCTGTTCAGGGAAAACATCAAAAGGTTTTAGTTTTGATAAAGCTCCTAAAACAACAACATTGGCACTTAACGCTTTTTTATCACCCATTTCCAGTACAATGTCGTTGGCATCCACCTCGATTAAATTATAATTAGGCATTTCAGCTTTAATCTTCTCATAATCAGGGTAGTGTTTTGCCATTTGTCGGGTCGAAAACACCTTGTACTTATTCATTAAAACATAACCACCTGGCTTTAATAAATCAAGGTATCCTGCATGCAAAACTTCATTCATCTCCATAGTTACAAGGACATCAGCTGAACCTCTTACTAGCTCAGCTGTATGTACATTTCCGCAACTAAATGTTGAAATTACCGAACCACCTAATTGAGCCATTCCATGAGTATCACTCTTCAAAATATTTGTTTTTGAAAATGAAGTTTGCATAACAACCTCAGTCAACGCTCTTCCAAAGAATAAGTTTCCCTGTCCTCCAACTCCTCGAACAGCCATTCTTATAGATTCAGGCAAATCAGTTACTTCTGCTTTTTGTTCTTTAATTTCATTAATCAAACTCAGTTTTGTGAATTCAATTCCTTCTGCAACTGTCATATCCTTAGACACTATGGCGTTGTGCGGACACCTTTGCATACATACTTGTGTGTTTTCGCCACAATCGGTACAAAGCTCTGTGAAAAGTAATTTTCTATTTTCATCGCGCCCAATTCCCGGACAAATTTCACATCTTCCACAGTTGGTACACGCTTCATGGTCAAACTCTATCGAACGGACTTTTAATTTCCCGTTTAGATTCTTAACGCAAGCCCCTTCCAGAATCATAGTGGTATATGTTCCATGCTCTGCCAGCTCAAGCGCTTCAGTCAGGCTTTTTTCAATATCCTCTATTTTGTATGAATCAACTACAACTGTTCGACCTCCTTCGGCCTCAATGGCTCGTCTTAAGTCAAACTTATGAGGCATTCCTGCCAGGTTGGTTGGGGTACTAGGTGCTGGTTGTCCTCCCGTCATTGCTGTAAGCCGATTGTCTAGTATAATTTTCACACCTGGTACATTCCTGAAAATAGCATTACGAGTAGAGTCTAATCCAGAGTGACACTCACTTGAATCGCCAATTACACTAATCATTTTATGAGCCAGTTCTGGCCTTGACAATGCAAACCCCTGTCGAACAGAGTCTGCTGCACCCATGCATAAAATAGTGTCAATGGTTTTGGTGGTGTTCATTAATGAAGAGCAACCAATATCTCCAAATGAGGCATAGATTATTTTTTTCTTCTTGAGTTGCTGTACTGCCAATGTAAATGCCCTGTATGGACAACCCGAGCAGATTGCAGGTGGTCGCGCAACCGGGCTTAAACCTAATGGCTCACTCTCTTTGCTTATTTCAATTGGGAGATGTTGAGAAAGGAAATCAATAATTGTTCCGGTATCCCAGTTTGTTAATACTGTGTCCTTTTCCTTTCCAATCACATCAACTCCAAGGAGTTTAATTTTATCTTCAAGGAAAGTATCGCCATCTTCAATAATGAATAATTTCCCTTTTGCTTCTGAGGCAAACTTAACCAGCTCTTTTTCAGGAAAAGGATAAGTTGCAGCCAATGAAAAAACCGAAGGATTGGTATTGGTCAGTACCATCACATCCTGCATAAGCATTTGGTTTTTACCGGTTACAATAACCGACCAATCATCATTTCCTTTTTCAACAGAAAAAAGATTGCTGGTGTTTAGCCATTCCCTAAGCTCAGGAATTCGTTTTTGCGTTGCATTGTTATAATTTGATCTTGCTTCAATGGGTGTAAGCATCCATGGACTTAATTTTTTTGGTAAAGGACGTGTCTCCGTTTTTTTGGGTTCACCAACAGTTACAATTCCTTCGGTATGGCCTAATATTCCGTTGGCAAGAACAGCCACAGGGGTATTGAATTTTTTGCTGATTTCGGCTGCTATTGCTGGTATTTCATACATTTCCTGCATGGTTCTTGGCTCCAAAACAGGAATTCTTGAAGAGGCAAAAAAGTAGCGTGCATCTATAACATGTTGTGTACTTGATGGCACATAATCAGCAGCAGCATAAATGACAAAGGCACCAGCCTCACCATTAAAAAAAGCAGAAGTGGTTATTGCATCTGCAGCCTGAAAAATACCAGGTATTTTCATGGTAACAACAACATCTGATCCGGCAATAGCGTGCCCAACTGCAACTCCTACTGCTACGGCCTCGCTTACAGACCATCCAACAATCATCTTGTCCTGCACATATTGTAAGCATCTATCAATTACCTCGGTGCTTGGGGTGCCAGGATAGCCATCGGCTGCGTGGTAACCAGCATGAAATACTCCAAGTGCAAAGGCCGTATTCCCCTCCATTAAAAACCGGCTTCCAGCCGGTGCGTTTGCGTATTCTAAAAATTTTGACATAGCATAGTTTAGTTTTTAGCAAATAAAAGCAAAAAATAATAAAACCCATCAAAGTGTTTTATGAATCAATTATTGGAATTGGTAAAAAGACTTTTATCATTTTTCAAAATTAGGTGTTCCCAGCATCAATTATTTTTAGTAATTTAAAATGTACTTAAAAAACTAAAACATGAGAACTAATTTATTGATTTACAGTGTGATTTTTCTTCTTTTTATCTTGTTTCCTGTTCGTGTTCAAAGTGAAGGTGTTACCTCTGATGTCATTTTTACAATTGATGATTTACGGGTTTTCAAGTTCACTTCGCAGGAGTCCAAAACATTACCAGGTCTGAGCACTGAAAACCTGGATGGCTACAATTGCACAGGTAAATTATTTGACGAAGACAAAATTGGTAATCTTGCACTGGTTGCTTTATTTTACCAAAATGGTTGCTACACAGATGGGCAATACAATCATAAAAATTTCAAAGTGGAAAAAGGGCGAGTAACAGATTCAAAAAATGAATTTAGTTTCGATGCCTACCAAATTTATGAACCGGCAAACAAAGCGACAAAATTTCTGGCCTCGAAGCATTGTGTTAGCTATAAGTTTGCTGATAAACAGGATTATACCATTTACCAACTTGAGGAGGGTGTGATTAAAAAAATCCTGGAAATACCTCAGTCAAAAATAAACTCAGAAGGTTATACTTTGATAAAAGAACTTGAAGTAAGTACAATCAATGGAGCAGCAATTTACTTTTTTACGCCAAGCAATGTGCGATTGAGTATTTATAATCAATATTCAAGTACTGTTGAAGGAGCTATGGTAAACAATACATCATTGGCTCAGGTGTTCAAATTCAGGTATCAGACTAATTTTGAGCCCTTTGATCCTGAAGTGAACAGATATACTAATACCAGGCAGTATTTTTTAATGACTAATTTACAAAAACAAGTAAGCTTGGTTTGGCAGGATAAAGAAACAAACTCGATACAGCTTACTACTTTTGGAGGAGATTTTAAATCAGAATCAACTATTACATTGCCAAATAATGCAGGTTCCCAATTAGCTGCTGCAACAGGCGATGGTACAAATATTTACTATTTAGTGGTTGAAGACAGAAGCAATAAATCAGGTACTGATGTGGTTACACTTTACAAAGTAAATCAAAATGGCTCCTTGATAATGAAAAGCACTCCAGATGTTTCAAAATCGGGATTAAATATTTTTCATTTTGGGAATTATATGGCTGATTTACAATTGGCTAATGGGAAATTGGCGATGTTTATTGCCCGCACAATGTTTGCTTCAAGCGATGGATTAAACCATCAGGGGGGTATTGCAGTTGTGTTTGATGCAAATACACTCTCAGTGATTCGGAATTTAGGGCAGACCTCCGGACACTCATTTGATAATTACCTTACACTGAATTCAAACAATGAATTTTTGGGTATTGATTTGGGCGACAACTATCCTCGTGGAATTAACCTACATAAATTTACCGATTCGCAAATTCATTCTCAGGTAATTTATACTTTTAAAACTGAGCATGGCACCAGTGCTAAAAGTCCTGCCGGTGCAACTTATCCATTTTATTCCGAAATAAGTAGTTCTGGTAAAAAGTACTACAAATGGTCAAACGACAATGGAACTTATACTTCGTTAGGTGCTGTTATTGAGGTCGATGATGGTTATGTTGTATTGTTTACGGGCGAGCCTGATGCAAGTGGGAAATCAATAAATAATGCAAGGGTAGGTGCAAGTAACACCGATCCCCGAAATATTGGTTTTCTTAAAATTGTAAAGGATTTTGAAACCAGGTCAGGAAAGGGGAGTGTTGTGTCTGACGACATGGTCCTTTCAAAAGGAATTAGTGAAACGGGTGGCTTTTATACTTTTGGAGGATGGTGGTCAGAACAAAGGAATACAGGTGTTCAATGGCTAACCAATTATAAAAATAAGAGTAAAGAAACTGCAGTACATTTAAAAGCAGTTAAGTTAAAAGATGGCAATATATTATTGGTATGGGAAAAAATGGCAGAAGATGGATACAACAAAAAATACATCTCAACATATGCTGTGAAAATCGATAAAAACGGACAAAAAATTAGTCCGGAAGTTGACTTAGGTGCTCATGTGAGACTAACAAGACGCGATGAGCCATTGTTATTTGAAAATAAGGTAATTATTGCCGGAGGGAATAAAGCTGGAATTAAGCTGGAATTAATTGTCCTTGATGTAAAATAAGGACTTTTTAGGCACTGGGTTTATCACATGATTCGTAATTTAGAAGGTGAAGTAAAGGAGAATTCAATTTTGTAGAAGTTTAGTATTTCACTTCTCTTTTTTGTTGATTGCCCATAGTAAAGTTATAGTGAATTGTATTTTGTGTATGGAATTTTTTACAAAATCTGATTCCTTATTAATTTAATGATAATCAGTAACTAGTTTAATTTCATGCTATTTTGTACGACTTTTAATAAAACAAAATTGGCAGTAGATGAGTTTAATTCTTAGATATTCTGTAATTTTGATAAAAAGAGCACGAAATGAGACAAGTTTTTATTCTTTTATTAATCATATTGCCATTTGTGGGAATGGCGCAACAGGATACAATCCCGACAAAAAAAGTGAAATTCAATCCTGATTTTAGGTTTACGGATGGTATTTTTATGAATATTGAGGATGTGAAAAGAAATAATCCAATTCCTAAAGCAAGGATAATCACTGATTTAAATTACGATGATTATGCATTTTTTGACAAACTACTTGAGGCAGATGTAATTTCTGTACTTGACAATATGGGACAAAAATCAGATATTGCCGTTAAAGATATCTGGGGCTATAGTCAAAACGGAATGATATTCGTTAGTTGGAACGGAGAGTTTAACCGAATACCTGTATTCGGGAGTGTTTGCCATTTTATTGCGGATAAAACCTATGTTGATTATCGAGACAGTCCATATTATAATAGTTATAATTATTACTATAATCCTTATTCCTACCCTAATAATCAAACAGTAAAGACTGAGTTGAGACAGTATTTGATTGATATGGAAACTGGTAAAATCATTGATTATAATTATCAGAACCTTGAGGCTATAATTGCAAGAGATACAGAGCTGTACGAGGAGTTTGTTAAACTCAAAAAAAAGAAAAAGAGACAATTGAAGTTTCTGTATTTGAGAAAATATAATGAAAAGCACCCATTTTATTTTACTATTTATTAACTTGTTTTCTGCCATTAGTTGATCCGTCAGAATAAATAATTACTTAACTAATAATAAAAACTTATGAAAAAGATTCTGTTATTCATTTTTTTAATCTCGATGAGTTATTCTGTGTGGGGCCAAGATGCGGTTGCCACACAAGATGAAATAAATAAGTTTATGGAGACCACAACTTATGTGGTGTATGATGAAAATATTTTTGGGAGTTATAATAGTGCTATTAAAAAAGCTATAGAAAATTACTGGACAATAACTCCTGTTAAATTTATTAAGGCGCCAGAGTACCAGAAACTTAGAAAGAGTTATAGGAATTCTTTTCTAATAAGAACAAAAGTGAATTTTGAAAAGGATAAATCAAACACAAGTTATACTTTTCTTAGTGTTTTATTGGGCAGCAACAAGGGCTCAATGGAATCAATGCCTGATCTAATTTCATTCCCGCTGTCGTACTACAATGTTGATTATGACAAATACCATTATAAATTAGGTGCAATTGTTAAGTTTATGCAAAATCATATTATATTAACAAGGGACAACCCAGGCATCGTTAAAGATAAAAATATTCTTGCTTACTATAACAAAAATACTTCTGATTTAAAAGATAAGACATTGTATTGTATTAAAGATGAGTTAGATACTGATGTTAATACAACCAGTAAAATTAAACAATACTACTCAGGAAAAGTTGTTATAACCACAGCTGAGGAAATTGAGAAAGTAATAGCAAAAAAAGATCCGGATGCTGTTTTCTTACACAAAGTTGGCCCTTCTTCAAAAGATGATAAACTGAGAATTTACAAATTAATTATGGGGGCTTCAGATGGTAAACTTTATTATTTTGGTTTCCACAAATTTAAGAAAGGTAAAAAGAATGATGCCTTTCTTGCTTCAGATTTTAAGAAGTTAGGCAGCTAATTGCTTGACTATAAATAAAAAAGCAAAGACTCCAGTCAATTATTGATTAGAGTCTTTGCTTTTTTAAGACAATCAGTCTTTTACATGTTCTCTTTGATTAGGTCGTAACCTAATTCTTTCCCCTTTTTAATTGCCGGAATTCCTTTAACTAACCATACTGGAGCGGGCTTCCCTTTAAGATAATGTTCGAAAAATTGAAACATTCTAATACTTAAATCTTTACATCCCGGACTTTTATCTTTCAGGTTATGCGGTTCATCGTTATAATTTAACAACCAAACCGGCTTATTTAATCTTCGTAATGCAACAAAAAGTTCAATGCTTTGATACCATGGAACGGCTCCATCTGCATCATTATGTCGTAATAATAACGGAGTTTCTATTTTGTCGGCGTAAAAAATTGGCGAATTCTTGAAATATAATTCCGGCTTTTCCCACAAGGTGGCCCCAATCCTGCTTTGTGTGTCTTCGTATTGATACATTCTACTAATTCCCGATTGCCATCTGATTCCTCCATAAGCACTTGTCATATTTGTAACTGCAGCCCCTGCAGAAGCAGCTTTGTACATATTTGTTTGCGTAACTAAATAGGCAGCCTCATAACCACCCCAGCTTTGTCCTTGTATCCCAATGTTTTTTTCATCAACAAAACCTTGGGCAATCATGGCTTTTGTTCCACTTACAATGTAATTGTAAGCACTTTTGCCAGGGTATCCAATTTCGTATCTGATATTCGGCATAAAAACTAGGTAGCCATTGCTTGCATAATATATTGGACTAATAGTTGATCTGCTTGGTTTTGGAGAATAATGATAAAATAACCCATCCGATTTGAGATCGTAGAAGTAAACAATCATCGGATATTTTTTGTTCGGATCAAAATTTTCAGGTTTGTAGAGTAAACCTTCCTCCGTTTTATTGTCAAAAGTCTTCCACTTTACTAATTCTGCAGTTGCCCAATTATATTTTTCTTGTTGTGGGTTAACATAAGAAATTTTTAGTGGTTCCTTGAAGCTATCATCCGAATACCATAAATCCGGATATTCTTTCACTGACATTTTTCTCCAAATGAAATGATTAGACTGTTTTGCTTTTATAAGAGAGAAAAAGTTAAAACTGTCGAAAATTAGTTGTTTTAAGTCAAAGCTTTTTCCGAAACTTACTGAGTAATAGCCACTTTTCTTTGTTTCTAAGTTAAATGCACTTAACATTATTGGTTTTGAAATATCAATATATTCAAGATCCTTATCTAGTTTTTGATATCTAAACTGATTTTTACTTTTTCTTCCACTTTCATTGGTAATTGTTGTTGGTGGTTCATTACCAAGTGGATCAATTTTCCAGATATCAAACCTGTCATATACCAAAAAATACTTATCATCTTTTGTCCACCCTGCATAGCCATATGACGGAACTTCTGTTGGTTGATCATATTCTTCATCAAAAAAGTTGACTTTAATTGATGACGTCAGGTCAACCACTTTAAAGTTTTTAGTATTTTTTGCAAACCATGCCCTTTTTTCTTTATCAAACCAAAAAACATAATTCCCAAAAGGTGAAATATCAGTTTCAGCAGTCGTTTTTTCTAATACTATTTCTTTGTCTCCAGTGTTAACATCTACAATGTAATAATCTTTTCTCGAAGGGAATTGCCATGATTTTTCAGCCTGAAAGTCTTTATCTGCAATACCAAAGGCAATGTTTGCATTTCCATGCTGAATTGTATTGATATCTGGAATTTGTTCACTTGCCAGCAGAGCAACTTTTTTATTACCAGGATGATAAACTGTTAGATAAGTTCGTTTTAGTTCTTTTTTTAGTTCAACTAGTTGTTGAGTCTGAAGCAGAGGATCTGTCCATGACCAAACATCCACTTTTACCTTTTCTTCATCTAAAAGGGTGTCTTTCTCTTCAGGTTCTGGGCGCAATGCAGTGCCAAAATACATTTTTGAGTCGTCTCTTGAGAACCAAATGCTGCCATTTTCACTAACGACCCAGTCCTTCGGCATTTTTAAAGAATTGGTGTCAATAACTACCTCACTAGAAATTAGTTTATCCGATGCCCAGTAATACAAGCTGTAAACCTTTGTTTTAGTACTGTCTGCTGAAAAAATGAACGAACTTTGTTTGCCGGAGTTGTCTACACATACTTTTTTAGCAAGCCCTTCATTTTCAAATATTTTTTGAATGTCTTCTTTTTCAGTGTCAAAAACACTCACTTTTGAACGTAAAATACTGTCTGCATCAATTTGAATAAACCCAATCAACTTTCCATTTCTTGAAGTTGTAAATTCTGAAACATTTTTAAATCGATATTCAAGATCTTTTATTGGATTAGTTATCACTAAGTCATATACTGTTGGTGCATCTTTTACCTTTTTCCCATTTTTCTTTTCTTTCCCTTCTTCTTTTTCTTTTACAGTGTAGGTATAGGCCAGCCATTCAGAATTTTCTTCTGGAATCTCAAACGAGTTTAATTCACTAACTTCGATTAATTTATTCGGTTTAAATACCCATAATTTGAGAGAATCTTTGGGCATTTTATCCTTTTTTACTTTTTTTAGTTTTAGTTGTCTAATTGAATCATCTTGTGGTACAACTTTGAAGGCAACATATTTTGATGATGGTGAAAACACCGCTTTTGTTCCTCTGCGAAACACTTTTTCAATAAGCCTGTCAGGGTTCATTATCACCAGTTTGCCATCACCTTTGTAAGGCGAAACTTCATATGCAACCCACTTCCCATCATCCGAAACTGAGTAGCCTTCAATTGTATTCCATCCATCATAAACCGAAAAATCCAAAGGCTTCTTTTGTTGAGAGAAAGCTATGTTTGCAACAAAAATTGAGAAAAACAGTATAAAAATATATTTCTTCATGACTCAAAGTTTTCTAACCTGATTAAAATTGTTAATTACCAACCCATCTCTCAAATAGCTTACCGTTAGATTTTGGTCAGCATGAATATTTAAAAACTTTAATCAGGAAGTTTATTCATACATAGTAAATCGAAAATTAGGCCAAACTTTAAATTTTATTTAAGAAATCGGTATGATTAGCTTAATTGATTTTGTGCAAGTGTTTGTTAAATAGTTTGTTAGTTGTTTTTGTTTGAGGTAGTTATAAGTTGTTATGGTACAATCGTAAGAATAGAAAAATTGAATCAGACTTTGGTGTAATAAATTTTCAGTTCAATAATCATTTTGTAAACATTTCATAACCGAAATGAGTCCTTGTTTTAAGTTTAAATCGTTTTTTTTAGTATTTTTGATGAATATATAGTTTACTTTACATATTTTTGAAGTTTAAAGCAAACTTTAAGATTTCGTCATGAATAAAATTCGATTTATTGCATTAAGTATTTTTACAATACTATTAGCAAACACAAACCTATTTGCAGAAAATAGTTATTTCCTGATTAATGAAAATTCTGTTTCTTTTTCGATTGATGATTTATCAAAAAAGAAATACTATGAGGAAATTTTTAATAAAGATGAAAGGAAACAGTTAAAAAAGGCAGATAAGTATTTAAAAGCAGCGCAAAAATACATCGATCAATACGATACGGATCAGCGACAGATTGAAAGACTTTATACTATAGCCGAAGCTACCAGTAGCCAGAAAAGCAGAGAGAAATCATTGAAAAAAGCCAGAAAACTTGAGCTAAAAGCTCTTAAAAAGGGATTAAAGGCAATTGGATATTATAAAAAAGGCACGGATATAAAAAAGAAAATTTACAGCACTGCAATCAATCGTTCAAGGTTAAATGATGATTCTCAAAACGCAAAGTTGGGCAGAAATATTGAACTTGAAGCCAAAAATATATTTGAAGCTGCCGAAACAAAAGAAAGAACAGCTCCACAGCATGATGAGCAGCTAAAGTTTAATACTCTTCGCGAAGCCAACGACATGACATTGAGGGCATTAAATATGCAAGAAACAGCTTTTGGCCTTTATAAAAACGATTCATCTGTAAAAACTGAAGATATTAATATTCCTAGTGTTGATGATAATAATAACATTACGGATAGTGTCACAAACGTTATTCATCCTGATTCAGTTTTGTTTCCGGTTTATGCTGAGGAATATAATCCTTTAACAGATCCGAATTTGTATCGTTCAAAAGCAAACATTATACTACCTCGTTTGAATTTGAGCAATCAGGATATGAATACAATTGTTGAAGCAAACCGTCAAAATCAGGTTGCAAACGATCTGCTTAAACAGGTTGATGCTGATTATTTAATTGTTGATTCATTGAATTATGTGGCCGATAGGACTGAAGATTTTTATCAGCGTGACCAAATAAGAACAAGAGCAATTGAAAAAGAACAAAATGCTTTTTACAAGTTAACACGAGCAACTAATACTTATTTGAACGTAAATGAAGCTCGATATTTGGTCTATGAAAAGCATTATCCAAAAATAGATCCTAGTAAGGAAAATGATGATACCAGAAGAGCACAAAAGTTTAAAGAAGAGGCAAAAGATTATTATACCAAAGCTAAAAATGAAGTTGCCCATGCTAGTAAATTAATGTATAAATCAGAGCAATATCTTAAGCTTATGGGTGCCAATGACTTAATGCTTTATGCGTTGCAATTGCAGGAAAGTGCATATGGTATTTATTTCAATATGCCAGAGGCGATTTCTACAGTAATCGATACTTCTTTTGTCGCGGACAATACCATAAATAACAGTAATGTCAGTGCTAATGAAAACACTTCGGGTTTAAGCTGGTCATTTCTTTCAAGATATACCTATTCAAAGGAAAAACCAAAGCCAGTTCGGTACAAAAATAAAAAGGGAGTAGTCTTCCTTGTGCAGGTTGGTATTTTTAAAGGATTACTTCCACCAGCAAAGTTTGGAACAGTGCAACCACTTGTGTTTGACAAGTTTGTTAAGAACCCTTTCCGCAGATACATGGCTGGTGAATACAAAACCTACCAGGCTGCTGAACTGGCACTAGCAAAAGTAAAGGCACTTGGATATACAGATGCTTATTTGATTTCATTAGTTGATGGCAACAGAAATAATCTTGCTTATGGTCAGTCAAGGGTAACAAAAGATGAGCATTATGCTTATTTAAGTCGTATGGAAAACGCAAAAATTAAGGGAGAAAAGTTCAGCGAGAACAAAACAAGTTCCAATAATCAAACTGATTACAACACTGGTGGAAATGTGGCCAATACAAAAGGGCTGTTGTATTTTGTTCAGTTAGGAATGTATTCTAACCCCGATGCAGGAAGTCAGTTTAAAAGCCTTCAGCCAATTTTTACTGAAAAGGTACAAGGTAAGGGGATGCGTTATATGTTAGGTACATTTGGGAAAATTTCAATGGCAAGAACTGAAAGCCAAAAAGTGAAGAGTATGGGCTATAAAGATGCCTATATTACAGCTTATTACGATGGACAACACATTAGTTTAGATAAGGCTAAAAAACTTGAAAAACAGCAATATGGATCAGTAACAACAACGGTAAATAATAATGTGACTTCAAGTAATAATGTGACTTCAAGTAATAATGTATCAACTGGCAATATCGCTTTTATGGTTCAGGTTGGAGCATACAGTCAGGTTTTGAGCAACACAGATGAAAATAAACTGAAAAGTAAATTTGCACCAAGAGATGTTAATCGTAAATTTGCTAATGGTATGAATGTTTATACCATCGGAAATTATAAAACATATAAAGAGGCTGATTATTTAAAAAGAAAACTGCTAGGAGAGGGTCATCAGGGTATTTTTGTTGTCGCTTTTGAGGGGAGCAATAAAATACCAGTGGGAGAGGCTATCAAAAAGCAGAATTAAGAAGTGGATTAGAGATGGGACGAAAAGAACAACATGAATTAGATAATTTATTTGGACTAAGCAGTGCAGAAAAAAAAGCATTGATATTATACAATGACGATCATAATTATTTTGATTTTGTTATTGAATCGCTGATAAAAGTATGTAATCATACTGAAGAACAGGCGGAACAATGCGCTATGATTGTACATTTTAGAGGAAAGTGCGATGTAAAACAAGGAGAATATGAAACGCTGAACCCAATGCGTGAAGCTTTGACACAGAGAGGGTTGAGTGCAACTATAGAATAAACTTTGAGAATTTGAACTTGGGATATCAGATTTCCAAGTTCAAATTTTCAGGCTCTAATAAACTAAAATCGAATGGGATTAGCCGGTATCATAACGCTTATTGTTTTAGGCATTTTACTGATTTTTTTGGAATTTTTTGTTGTGCCGGGTGTAACATTTGCTGGAATAGGTGGACTTATATTATTAGTATTAGGTATTTACTTTTCCTATTCGAATTACGGACTTGCAACAGGCAATACAATTTTACTAACAACTTTTGGTGTAATAGGTCTAATTTTTTACGTAGCCTATAAAACGGGCGTCTGGAAAAAAATAACTTTAAGTGCAGAAGTGAAAAGTACATCGAAAGAGGATGTTTCGCGAAATGTAAAAGTTGGCGATTCTGGGAAAACTGTTTCAAGGTTAGCTCCAATGGGAACGATAATGGTTAATAATGAGTTGTTTGAGGCCAGTTCTAAAGGAGGGTTTGTTGATCAAAATACAGAAATAGAAATAATTAGGATTGTAAAGAATAAAATAATTGTTAAACCAAAAAATTAAGAGAATATGGGTCCAATGGGAGTAGTTATCGTATGGATTGTTGTCAGTATCATCGGTTTGATGATTCTGCTTTACTTTGTACCAGTGGGTTTGTGGTTTCAGGCACAGGTAACTGGTGTAAGAATTTCATTATTGCAATTAATTGTGATGCGCTGGCGAAAAGTACCGCCATCAATAATTGTTCAGGCAATGATTACTTCAAAAAAGGCAGGACTCGACTTAAAACGCGATGATTTAGAAGCTCACTATCTTGCCGGGGGACATGTACAGGCTGTTGTAAATGCCTTGGTGTCAGCCTCAAAGGCGAATCTGGGACTGGAATACAATGTGGCCACAGCAATTGACCTTGCAGGACGTGATATATTAGAGGCTGTTCATATGTCGGTAAATCCGAAAATTATCAATACACCTCCTGTTGCAGCTGTTGCAAAGGATGGTATTCAGCTAATTGCTAAAGCCAGGGTTACTGTTAGAGCATCTATTGAAAACCTGGTTGGTGGTGCCGGAGAAGAAACTGTTTTGGCTCGTGTTGGTGAAGGTATTGTTTCGTCAATTGGTTCTTCAATGTCACACAAAGAAGTTCTGGAAAACCCGGATTCTATCTCGAAAGTTGTGTTGGCTAAAGGGTTGGATGCCGGTACTGCTTTTGAAATACTTTCGATTGATATTGCGGACGTTGACGTTGGAAAAAATATTGGAGCAGAACTTCAGGAAAACCAGGCAGGAGCTGATTTGAAAGTTGCAGAAGCAAAAGCTGAAGAGAGAAGGGCGATGGCCGTTGCTTTAGAGCAGGAAATGAAGGCATTAGCGCAAGAAATGCGTGCAAAAGTTATCGAAGCGGAAGCTGAAATTCCAAAAGCGATATCTCAGGCTTTTCGTGACGGCAATTTGGGAATTATGGATTATTACAATATGAAAAACATTATCGCGGACACCGAAATGAGAGAATCTATTTCAAAGCCTCCGCAGTCGAAGAAATAATTTAGTCGCTAGTCATTTGTGAAATTCACAATGACTAATCACGAATAAAAAACAAGCTACCATGTTGTATGTTTTAATAGTTATTTTACTGGCAATTATTCTGGGCGTATTGTATGTTGTAAGTAAATCTGTCAGTGCATGGAGACTGGTTAAAGCCTCTGAGTTAAAAATTTCGTATGTTGAGTTTTTATTTCAATATACAGAAATGCTGGTTAGGAGTATTCCTGCCGACATGGTTTTTAAATTGCTTGTAAATGCCAAAAAAGGAGGTGCTTTTGTATCTCTTAGTATCCTTAAGGATTTTTACAAATTGGTTGATCGCACCGTTTTTATTACAGTTCAGGATTTTAATAAAAACTTACTCGAAGGTGAACTTCGGTTGAAGAGAATTAGCAGTCATTACTTAATTAGTGGGAGTATTGAGGAATTATTAGAGCTGATTCAGGACTCTCTTAGTGCAGAAAAAGAACTCACCGTAAAAGGTTCAATGAAAAGAAGTGCTGAAAAGCTTAAGATGGCGGCAGTTAATGTCCTGATAAAAAAGTACAGCGACAGCCTTCTTACATCACTTTCAAAACACATTCCTCAAAAGCAAGAGGGGGAAGAGAAAAACGAGGAAGTTGCATTAGTTGCAAGTAATAATTCAGCTGTAATTAATTCAATTTTAAAACATTACACAATCGAATTGAAGACCTCATTAAAATCGATGAGGGTTTATTTTTCGAAGGGGGAAAACCTAAAGATTCTAAAAAGACACATCTTTGAGAATACCGCAGACTCATTAATTAAGGCACAACAATCAGGTTTGAACATTGGGTTGCGAGAACTTGAGGTGTACTTTGGAATGAATGGGGATGTAGAACAAACCATTGAAATATTGCTTAAAGCAAGACATTTAGGATTCGAAATCGAATTAAGGCATCTTGAGAAGTTGATTGTAACAGGTGGCGATATTGAAAATACCCTTTTGAATTTAATTAATGCTAAAAAGGCAGGTTTAAAAATTGAACTGAACGATTTAGAAAAATACCATCTTTTAGGAGGTGATATTCAAATAGTGGTCAAAGCGCTTATTCGTGCACATCACGAAGGCCTTACAGTTTCTATTACTCATTTGAGCGAGTATCTTTCTCAGGGAGGAGATGTTGATGAAATTGTAGGTGCTTTAATTAAACTGCATCAGGAAAATATTGATATAAAGCTAAATGAACTAAGTGAATATAAAGCAGCAGGAGGAAATGTAAAGCAGGTGGTGCTTGATATTATTAAAGCTTATCAGTCGGGACTTATTATTCCTATGAAAAAATTAAAGTCCTTTTTGGCACAGGGTGGAGATGTTGAAAAACTAATCAATGTAATGATTAAATCTGGCAGGGCAGACCTGGATGTTACGTTTGATGATTGTGAGAAGCTGGCCAGAATTGGTGTTGATATAAACATCCTTTTTGAAACGCTGAAGGTTGAAAAGAGGGCTAATTTAACTATTCCGAAAGAAAAATTCATGGATCTGCAAAATGCTGGCGGCGATATGCTTGCTTACATTCAAACCCTGGATGTTTCTGAAAGAATGGGACTTGGAATCAATCCAGAGGAACTTGAGGCAGATTTGATTGAAGGACGAAAAGTGATGGATGTTTTGTATGCAATAATGCAGGCCCGGCAGGAAGGTGTCAATTTGGATTATAACAAAGGAATTAGGCTTGACAGGGCTGGTCAGGACATTAATGAGGTTGTAAAATGGGCTGTTCATCCATGTGTTATTAAAATTGATCCGATTACTGTTATTACTAAGGATGGTTTTGAAATAAAGCTATGGATAAATGTGATGGTAAGAGGCCGGGTAGAACAGTATTTTAGAGGTTCTCGTGAAGAGGTGCTTACAAGCAGGGTCAACGAAGCTGTTGTTAAAGAAATTGAATTAAAAGGTTCGTATCGCGAAGTGCTGGAATCTTTGAATGAAATAGCTGAAAAGTTATTTAAGCGATTGACTGTTAGAATGAAAGCGGAAGAGTTTCCTGAGCTGGATGCTGAAGAAATAGAGCTAAGCAATGAAAAGGAAGCTAAACTAAATGAGGGTAGCGCTTTTGAAATTCTTGATATAAACATTCCAAATATTGAAATGGGCAAAGACGCGCTGGCCCAAATTAAAAAAGAAATGGCTGATTTGGAGAAAATTCTTGCTAAAACCGAATCAGATAAGAGAAAATCCACAGCCATTGCGCAAGAGCTTGAAGCCAAGGCAAAACTTATTGAAGCTGAGGCAGAATTGCAACGAGGAATGGCTCATGCTTTTAAAGAAGGCAAAATGGATACTAAAGAGTATCACAAAAAGAAAATTTTTGAAGATGCAGAACTGCTTTCTTATGTCGAAAAGAAAAAGCATGATGATACAAGCCATGAAGAGGAGCATTAATTTCTTTGATGGAACTACCTGTTGTAAATAAGGAAAAGACAGACTTTCATATTGGAAAACTCATTACTTTTATTTTGCTATTATACGTTCTTTTTAATGCACTAACCAGAAGCTGGTCTGTTATCCTGTATTATTCCATATTCAACATTTTAGTAATTATTTTATTGTTTAGGTATCACCGAAAAAACAATTTCTCTGCCAGTGTCAAGTCACATCTTGAATGACGATTTCAATTATCCGCTTATCGGGTTCTAAAGTTGTGTAATTAACTTATTTTTAATGCTTAACATTTTATAATCAGACCCGCTTAGCTATTTTATCAGGTGGCAACACCTGACAAGTGCACCAGCCAGGTGACAACACCTGGCTAATTACAAGGATATCATACTTGACTTGACACTAGTTTTGATGGGGAAGAGTTTATAGTTAGGCACCGAGGTTTGCTGACATCTATTCAAGTTGCTGAAATTTTGGATATAAGATATGAAATTAATAATTACCTTGGAGCGAAAGATTGGCAATTAGCCGTTGTCTATACTTTGTATTTAAGAAAAGTGTATCCCTTTGGCGATGAAATTCATTTATCTTATACTCTTAGCAAAGAGATCATTGAAAAAGGACCAGAGTTTATTCAATACATAAAGAAATTAATTGAAATTGATACCTGACAAAAATAATTTCTACAACCAAATGCCCAAGTTGTCAGATTGAGGATTTCTAATTTTTAATGGAATTGTATGAAAGGATCCTAAACTTAATCTTAAATATTTCCCTCGATTTATTAACTTTGACAGTCTTTAGGAACAAATACAATCTACAAATGAACACTAGCATTAATTGTATTTCAAGTAAAGCTGTTCCCAAACTGTTTATTTTGTTTGTGATGGTAAGTTTTAGCTTAGGTTTTCAAATCAAAAATTCAAATCATAAACTTATTGTTTTTGAAGGTTCAGATTGGTGCCCAAATTGCATCAGTTTTGAAAAAAATGTGCTAAGTAATGCTGTCTTTAAGAACTTTTTAGACGACAACAAGATTGAAATTGAAATGATTGACTTTCCGCAACGAAAAAAGCTAAGCAAAGAGCAAAAAAAGTACAATGCTTCTGTTGCTGAGAAGTACTCATTTGATGGTAAATATCCTACTATTTTATTAACGAATGAAACTACTGATGAGTATTTGAAGTTGGATTACTCCAATCAGACAGTTGATGAGTTAATTGATGAAATTAAACAAAAACTTAAGCAGTTAAAATGAAAGAATACCTTGTCCACAGTAATTTGATGGGCTCTGCTTTTGAGTTGTGTGTGGTTGATGAAAAGGAGAAAAGAGCACAAGAGTTACTACAGTTGGGTATTGATGAAATAAGGCGAATTGAAAACTTATTGTCTGAATTTTTACCTGGTTCTGAAACCTCAAAAATTAACCAACGAGCAGGTTTAGAATCAACTATAATAGATAACGAATGTTTCGGCCTGATTGAACGTTGCCAGGCTATTTCAAAGCTTACCAGGGGAAATTTTGATATCACTACAAGTAACCTGAAGAAGTTGTATTTGTTTAAAAATGAACAGTTTAAAGTGCCTTTGAAAGAGGTTGTTAAAGAAACTTTGCGAAGCGTAGGTTACGAAAAAATAAAGTTAATCAAACAGAAGAAAAGTATCCACTTTACTAACAAAAGCACAACAATTAGTTTTGCAGCAATTGGTAAAGGGTATGCTTCGGATAAGGTGAAACAAATGTGGCTCAAAGAAGGCATTCATTCAGGCTACATAAATGCCAGTGGCGATTTGAATGCTTTTGGAAAAAAATCAGATGGTTCTCAGTGGAAAATTGGTATTTCAAATCCTGAAAATCCTTTGAATAAGCTATTTTACATTCCTGTTGATAATGCATCTGTAGCCACATCAGGTGATTACCAGCAGTTTTTTATAAATAATGGTGTTCGTTATTCGCACAACATCAATCCTCATACAGGTTTGCCTTTAACAGGTATAAAAAGTGTGTCCGTTTTTTCTCCAGGTGCTGAACTTTCTGATGCATTGGCAACAGCAGTTTATGTTATGGGCAGTAAAGATGGGATAGAATTTGTAAATCAGTTACCAAAAACACACGCAATAATTATTGATGATAAAAATGATGTATTTTTCTCTAAAAATTTACAATATGAGCAGGCGAAGGTTTAGTTTCTTGTTCTTTTTTTTTCTGCTGCTATTTTATTCCTGTACTCCATTAAAACCATATGAGATGGTTTATGTAAATGATCCCGAGATGCAAATGGGAGCCGATGCAGGTAAGAATTTTCAAACTTACATTCAATCCATCAGGGAAGGTGCTACTCCTGCAGGAACATCAAAAGCAAGTGGAGGTTGTGGATGTAACTAACAAAAAAGGCAAATGAAAAAGAAATACCTTATACTTGGGAGCTTTGCTTTACTTCCTTATAGCCTAAAAACTCAGATAGTTAAAGATACTCTTACAAAAAAAGTACGGAAGACTGAAATTGAACTGGTTTACAATCATTATTTGCAGGATGGTGATAATTCAGCGGTGACAGGTGGCATTGGAACAGAAAAATTAGTGGTCTATGGACCTTCGCTTACCGTTAAGAAAACTTTTAACAAGAACGCTATTTCATTTAATTTGGGTGCTGATATTATCACTTCCGCATCTACCGATAATATTGATTTTATTAAATCTTCTGCATCGGAGGTAGATTCAAGAATATTTACAAATTCAACTTACGAACGAAAGCTTGAGAAATCAAACGCCTCTGCTTATGGTGGCATTGGGTTTTCTATAGAAAGTGATTACTTTTCAATTGCCAGCAAATTAGGTTTTACAAAAACTGATGAGTTAAATCATCGAACTTATTCTTTTCAATTTCAGATGTTTAATGATGATTTGCGATGGGGAAGATTAAACCCGGATCATTATAAACCTGTTGAATTGGTTTATCCCATTGAATTAAGATCTCAGGAATGGTACAGCGAATACAGAAGAAACTCCTATAATTTAAAACTCGGTTTAACACAAGTAATTAATAAAAGAAATATTTGGGGGATATTCCCTGAACTGACATATCAGAAAGGTCTATTAGCCACGCCATTTCATCGGATTTATTTCGCTGATGATGGGCGGGCTGTTGAAAATTTGCCAAATCAAAGATACAAAGGGGCATTGGCTTTAAAGCTAAATACCTTTGTTGGTGGACGATTTATTTTACATAATACGATAAATAGCTATACAGATAATTTTGGTATCCAGGCAATTGCACTTGAGAATGAAACGGCAATAAAATTAAAACCTTTCCTTGTATTATTACCTAATTTTAGATTCTATGCCCAAAATGGAACAAAGTATTTTGCACCTTACATGGAACATCAGTCGGATGAGGAATTTTATACTTCGGATTATGATCTTTCCAAATTCGAAACTTACAATGTAGGTATTGGTATAAAACACAGTTCTCATAAAAATATGGGACAGGATGCAAACACAATTATTTTTCGCTACAACTTTTTATATCGTACCAATGATTTGAAAGCTCATTCTTTTTCACTTATCTTTCAATCAGTATCTTTAAAGCAAAAAAAGAACACTTTTAAATGATTTTACTTGTGTAATTCGCTGAATAGTAGTGTTTTAGTTTTCAATTTGAAATACATTATTTTCCAAATAAGTTGCCAAGTCCACCTAAATTAGGCATCATACCTTGAGCGACTTTAGCCATTTCTTCTTCGTTTTTAGCTTTTGCTTTTTCTAGTGCTTTATTTACTGCAACAATAATTAGGTCTTCAATCTCTGACTTATCATCGGTTTTTAAAAGTTCTTCTGATATTTCAATATTGGTGATTTTTTGATTACAGTCTGAAGTTACTTTTACGAGCCCGCCTTCTGCTTCAGCATCAACAAAAACATTGGATAGTTGTTTTTTTGTTTCTTCCATCTGTTTTTGTGCTTCCTGCATTTTCCCCATTATATCAAACATAGCATTTCGAATTTAATTAATAATGTTACAAATTTATAAGAAAATCAAACAATTTGGAATGGGTTAAATTTGGTTTGGCACTTTTTTATACCCTGTGGCTTATAAAATACATCCCCAATCCTGAAGCAAATAACCAAACGCCATATAGTGAATGTTCTAAAATACTCAAGGCAAGCGACTTTGATTGATAATATCGATAAGCATAAACAACCCCGGCAATAAATGTCAATGCTAAAACAAGCCAGTTTTTATACAAAATGTGTCCAAAAGAGAATAATACGGCACTTATAAATATCTGAACCCATTTATTTTTAAAGTAAACTGCATATCTGTGAAAAAACAAAGCCCTATAAGCTAATGCTTGAGGAATAACTGAAAACAGTGGGTAGAAAATGCTTATAATGAGCAATAACCAAGGTTTCTCTTTGACCAAAAAAAACATGTTTGATGGATTAACCAGGTAACCTGAGACCAATATGATAATTGCCGCTGCAAGGAACCCCCAAAGCATTGGTTTTAAATAACATTTCCCACTTTCCCAATTAAAAAAGAGATGGTTATCAAACTTTGGATCTCTTTTCAACCAAAAATAGATGCCTAGTCCAGCAGGAATTAAAAGCAACATGATTGGAAAATTAAAAATATCAAGAAGAAAAAGTAAAGGGAATATGATATAGAGGCCAATAACTTCAAGCCAAAGCTGAAAAGCGTTTTGTGATTTATTCATTTTAGTTTTGTTTAAGTTTGGAATTCAAAAATATGGAATAATCATATTTTAATGTTTCTGTGCAGGTTAAAATATCTAAAATTGCAATGAATTTGGAACCATTGTGCTAATAATCTTCGAAATATTGAGTGCTATAGAATATCGCTGATAAAATAGATTCCCAGGCCTGAAATGAATAACCACATTCCATAAAAGGTATGTTCAATAATTGTTAAAAGCAGTGATTTAGACTGGTGGTAACGGTAGGCGAATATAATGCCTGCAACAATTGTTAAAAAAACAACCAAGGGGTCTTGATAAATGATATGGCCAAACCCAAAGAAAAATCCGCTGGTGAGGATTAGTTTCCATTTTGATGTAAATAAATGAGCATAGCGGTGGTGGAAAAAAGAACGGTATGCGAGTTCTTGAGGGATTACTGAAAACAGCGGATAAATAATTGCTGTTTTTGCAAGCATTGATGGTTCTTCTTTTATGAAAATGAAAAGCTTGGATGAGTCTGTAATCCAAATTGTTGCAATCATTACAGCTGCTGATAGAATAAAGAACCATAACATTTTAAAGAAATACTTTTTGCCCGACTTCCAGTTAATGATTGTATCTCTATCAAAGCTTTTGTCTTGATGAAGAAAGTAAATACTTGAAATTCCCATGATTATTAAAACTAACCATAATGGCATGGCTATTATTTTGAAGGTTAGTAATAATGGCAAAATGATATAAAGACCAGTCATCTCGGCTATTCTTAACCAATACGGGAGATTGAGCAATATGGTCTTAATTTTTTCCATTTGTTGTATAGTAAAGCCATCTGAACACAATTTGGTTCAGTAAATGGTTAAAAATGTTTTTAAATTGTGATAATAGCAGGGGAAACAGCTACTATCTTTTTATAGCATGGTAATATTCAAAAAAAACATCATGTTTCTCATGAAAATCCGTAAAAGCCAAAAAGACTTGGTTTGAGATCAATTGCAGTTTGTTCTCTTTTAGAACGTAATAAATATACGAAATAGTATGCTGAAATACATATAAATCTATTTCTTTTTTGTGATTGTAATAAATTCCTTGACGAGTGGATTTATTGTAGTGTTTTTCATCAGTTTTATCGAATGGGATTACAGTAAAACACAAATGCCCATTTGTTTTCATATGCTGCGTTGCTTTTTCAATAATGTGGAAAAAATCACCAATCATATGAAAAACTGCATTCGAGATTATAAAATCAAATTGTATATCCGGAAGTTCAAAATCAGATTGTGCGATATCTGAATGTATAAGTTGCTTTGCAAGATTTTTTTCTTTGCAAAGTTTTATCATTTCAGCAGAACCATCTATGCCATAAATTTCTATTCCTGTATTGTGAAATGGAATGGAAGACAAGCCAGTGCCAATTCCAATATCTAATAATTTATCATCTGGCTTGATAAATTCCTTTAACTCATTAAATATTACTTCAGGTCCTTTCCATTGGCCTTTTGTTACATGCTCATCATATTGCGAAGCAAATTCATTAGTGAGTTTTATGGTTTGTTGAGAGGTCATTGGGTAAACAATTCGTTTGAAAAAGTGTAATTGGAAAATACTTTATTAACTAATTCTGGATAAATTTGTGAAGGATGTGTTATTTGTAACATCTCGGCAATTAATCAATTTAATAAAAATACATCCATGCATTCGGATTTGTTTAATCTCTTGAAATACAGTAAAATGAGAATAATTCTAATCGTTAGTTTACTTTTATTTGTCCTTCCTGCTTTTTCACAAAATAAGGAAACAGATGCCACTAGTGGAGCAACAATTATAAAAAATGAAAAGGTATACAGCAATAAAAATTTGTCGAATTTTGACGATAGTAAATATAAAGCTTTAATTGATAGTAAAATACGAGTATCTGGTGAAATTGAAGAAGAAGTATTGGTTGAGACAAAAGATCTGCCTTTTTATTATTGCAATGTTCGCCTGGGAGGGTTTCCTAATACAGACTTGGAACCCCAGAAAGATACTTGTTCTTTTAGTGGTGCTTACCGGTTTGCAGGATATGCTTTGCAGGATTTATTAAAGGAGGTGAAATTGAAAAAAGTAAGCCAGGAATCTTTTAGTCCAGTTATTGACTGTTATATTATTGTAAGAAATGATAAAGGTGAGTCCGCAGTTTTTAGCTGGGGCGAGATCTTTTTTGCTGAAGATCCCGGAAAAATTGTTTTGGCAACTTATGCTGCACCAATTTTACCAACTAAGCGATTATATAACCAGCCGGAGCTTAAATATTGTCAAATTGTTGCAGCAAATGATCATTACTCTTTTAGAAATATTAAACAACCAACAAGCATTGAAATTGTTTCATTTAAAGGCAATTTCCCAGGTAAAAAAGGCTTGGAAAATATTGGTTCACCAACTATTTCTTTAAAAGTGGGTAAAGAATTGCATGTTATTGATTCAAATCCGGAATCAGGAAATCGTGCTTCGTATGTAACTAATTTTTATGGTTTACACATGGGTTTTAGAGGATTAAAAAATTATGGCGGCTATTTTGTAAAAGATTACCTTGCAAATTACTTGTCTGTCACTAAAGAAAATATTCAGCACGGTATTTTTGCTTTCGCAGCAGCCGATGCTTATAGAGCAACTTTTTCATTTAGCGAATTATTCAACAGGGCCGATTTTAATAATGCTATATTGATTGATTATAAGGATGATACTGAAAAGGGAAGATATACAATACATCCACCTTATGATTTTTTTGCTGACAGGACTATTCGTGCTGTTAGCCTGATTTATTTTGATATAATAAACTGATTACCAGTAAGAAAATTAGTTAAAGTTGACATTGTTTGGGAGCTTGGTTAAATGTTGAATTACAACTCCATTATACCTGGTCGTGAATTAGATTGCTGCCAAAAGCTAAAAGTAGATTATTTTGTAATCAAATGAGTTGAAATTTGATTTCTCTGAATTACAGTTATATGCATTTCCAAGTGAAGGCTTAATTTACCTGAAATCTTAATAATGATGATTTTGAAAGTGATTTTTGATTTAATATTGGGGATAAAATTATTAACCAAGCTTAAAGAATATGAGAACACTTTTAATTTTAATTATGCTCTTTGCAAGTATTAATGTATTTGCTCAAAAAGATACAAAAGCGGTGAAACTTGAAAAACAAATGGTAGAAGCTTCCTGTGGAATGTGCCAGTTTGGCTTGGCTGGTGATGAATGTAAACTAGCAGTTAAAATCGATGGAAAGGCTTATTACGTTGAAGGTTCAGACATTGACGATCATGGCGATGCGCATGCTGAGCATGGTTTCTGTAATGCTGTTAGGAAAGCTGAAGTGAGCGGAAGCCTTGTTGATGGGAAGTTTAAATTGACCTACTTTAAATTATTAGCAGAGAATACAGTGCATTCACATGAAAATGATTAATGCAAAAACGCCTTTATCGCAGCGCGATAAAGGCGTTTATATTCAACTAACTCTATTACTAAACAAAAACTTCGCCTACCATTTTCTGAATATCTTCATCAACTGTACCGATGCCGCTAATTCCAAAATTCTCAACCAATACTTTGGCAACATTTGGTGATAAAAAGGCGGGTAAGGTTGGGCCTAAATGTATATTTTTAACACCTAAGTAAAGCAATGCTAACAATACAATTACTGCTTTCTGCTCATACCATGCAATATTATAGGCTATAGGTAATTCGTTAATATCATTTAGTTCAAAAACTTCTTTTAATTTTAATGCAATTACAGCTAATGAATAAGAATCGTTACATTGTCCGGCGTCTAATACTCTGGGTATTCCTTCTATGTCGCCTAATGGTAACTTGTTGTAACGATATTTAGCACAACCAGCAGTTAAAATTACACTGTCTTGAGGTAATTTTGTCGCAAACTCACTGTAGTAATCTCTTCCTTTCATTCTACCATCGCAGCCTGCCATTACCACAAACTTTTTAATTGCACCGGTTTTTACAGCATCAACCACTTTATCAGCTAGTTGTAGAACCTGGTTGTGAGCAAAACCACCAACAATTTCTCCTGTTTCAATCTCTTTTGGAGGAGCACATTTTTTAGCATGTTCAATAATTACTGAAAAATCTTTTGGTTGACCATCTTTTCTGTCGACAATATGAACGCAATCTTCAAAACCAGAAGCGCCAGTAGTATAAACTCTTCCTTTATAGCTTTCTTTTGGAGGAACTATACAGTTTGTTGTAAATAATATTGGACCATTGAAACTTTCAAATTCTTCTTTTTGTGCCCACCATGCATTTCCATAGTTTCCAACAAAGTGCTCGTATTTCTTAAATGCCGGGTAATAGTGTGCCGGAAGCATTTCGCTGTGAGTATAAACATCTACTCCTGTCCCTTCAGTTTGCTTAAGCAACTCTTCCATGTCTTTTAAATCATGGCCACTAATAAGGATAGCAGGATTGGTTCCAACGCCAATGTTTACTTTTGTAATTTCAGGATTTCCGTAAGTTTTGGTATTGGCTTCGTCAAGTAAAGCCATTACATCAACACCGTGTTTGCCGCATTCCATTACCATTGCAACTAATTCATCAGCAGTTAGTTCGTTGTTTAGTGTAGCTACTAAACCTTTGTGCATGAAGGCAAATACTTCATCATTCACATAGCCAAGATTGTAGGCATGCTCTGCATAGGCAGCCATTCCTTTAATTCCGTAAATAAGTAATTCTTTTAAAGAACGAATGTCCTCGTTTTCAGTGGTTAAAATACCAACGGCTTCGCTTTTTTCAATAATTTCTTTTTCCAAAGATGACATCCAGGTTGCATTTTCAGGTACCTGGGCAGAAATCTCAATGTTATTGCTTTGTAGTTCCTTCTTTAGGTCTGTTCTTACTCCAAAACCTTCTTCAATTTTTGCAATAATTTTTTTGCCATCAAAATTGGCATTAGTAATGGTTGCAAACAAAGCTTCAAAAATATATTTATCGGCTTTTGCAGTTTTTAAGTTATTTTCACGCCCTATGTTTGCATAAAATGAAACGCCTTTCGCTACATAGATTAACAAATCCTGAAGATTTGAAACTTGATCAGTTTTACCACAAACACCAATTTTAGTACATCCTGTGCCTTTTGCAGCTTCCTGACATTGAAAACAAAACATGCTCATAATTTTCTATTTTTTAGTTGATTTATAATGTTATTATTATTTGAAATTTTCTACAAGGATAAACAAATAGAATATAATTAAGTACTTAAATACTTATTAGAATTGTTTTATCTGACATGAATTATATATTGAACTAATGACAGATGTTAAATGAAATTATGTTTTAAAGAATTTTAGTAAATGTTGGTTGCAATAAACAGTTTAAACCCATTCTTCCTGTAATATTTCGCCTTGTAACGAAACTACCATTGCTTTGATAGGAACTTTCCTTGATGCTCTTTCAACAGCTGCTTTAGTCATTTGAAGTAACCCTCCGCAACAGGGAACCTGCATAATCATTACAGTGAGGGTGTTGATTTTTGCATCATCAATCATGCTGGTCATTTTATTGACATAAGTGTCTAATCCATCATCTAATTTTGGGCAAGCAATTGCTAAACCTTTGCCTTTTAGATACTTCTGGTGGAAATTGCCCATTGCAAATGCAACACAGTCAGCTGCAATTAGCACATCTGCATTTTGAAAATAGGGTGCCATTGGATTAATCAGGTGCATTTGAACAGGCCATTGTTGTAGTTCAGATTTTCCGGTTACCATTTCGCCAGTATTAACAGTAAGATTGTTGGCATTAAAACTAATTGTTTGAGAGCCTGGACAACCGCCTCCGGCATGATGATGTCCAGAATTGTGTACTTCCATAATTGCAGATTTTATGTCAAAGTCAATATTTTGTTCGTTATTTCTTAGATAAGCAACTGCTTCTTTCAAAAAGGTTGTTTCGCCATGCTCTTTAAGGTGTTTCATGTGAGCAATTACTGTTGCTTTACCTTTAGGAACCATTATCTCCATTACCTTGGTTTCATTATAAGGTTCTGCTTCACGCTTTTCTATAGTAATTGCACCTTGTGGGCAATGCCCTAAACATGCACCAAGCCCATCGCACATTAAATCGCTAATCAATCTTGCTTTACCTTCAATTATTTGCAGGGCACCTTCGTGACAATTTGGAACGCAGTTTCCGCATCCATCACACAATTCTTCGTCAATTTTTACCATTTCGCGTATCATAGTCCTGGAGTTTTAGTTGTTAATTACAATGCAAAGATAAGGCTGTCAAGAAACAAAAAACGGTAACAAATGTTACAATAGAAGATTTTTTTATCTTATTTTCATCTATTTTTTAAAATTTGACTTAATTTGTAAGATGGAACTGCAAGATTCAAATAAACATTTTCTTGTAAATTATTGATTATTTGAATCTTGCTTGTTTCGCTTTTGTTTTTATGATTTTTATCAGATTTGATTTAGATGGAAGAATTACTGGCGAAATGTTCATTGTTTAAAAATTTGAAACCAAAGGAAGTAGCACTTTTTTTTAGCGAAGTTAATTTTCAAAAAAGGAATTATTCAAAAGAACAACTGATTGCTCAGGCTGATACTGAAGTAAATAACTTATTAGTGCTCCTTGAAGGCTCAGTTCGTGGGGAAATGACAGATTATTCAGGCAAAACTATAAAAATAGAGGATATTGAGGGCCCGAACTTATTGGCCCCGGCCTTTTTATTCGGAAGTAATAATCGATTTCCTGTCACTATTATTGCAAATAAAGAGGTGCTGATTCTATCAATTGATAAGGTCTCATTTATAAAGCTTTTGCAAATGAATGAGCAAATACTTTCTAATTTCATGAATAACATTTCAAATCGAGCCCAGTTTTTATCAAATAAGCTTCGCTTTCTTTCATTTCAGTCAATCAAAGGGAAAATTGCCCACTTTTTATTGCAACTCTCAAAAAAGACTGGCAAGGATGAATTCCTACTTCCAAAATCACAAAATGAGCTGGCCGAAATGTTTGGCGTAGCACGTCCTTCGCTTGGCAGAGCCATGCGTGAATTAGATAATGACGGAATTATTCAAGCTGTAGGAAAGAATGTTAAAATACTGGATAAGAATGGCTTGACAGGTTTGCTTAAATAATAACTTGGTGACTAGTGTCAAGTCAAGTATGATATTTCTGGTAATTAGCCAGGTGATAATACCCGGCTGGTGCACTTGTCAGGTGTTGTCACCTGACAAATTAGCCTTGACACAACACTAGCTATTTCGTCAGTTGCTGCTTGGTTTAAACCTCATTCTATACCTTAACGGAGATATACCCACTGCATTTTTAAACTTCCTTGAGAAATAGTTGTATTCATTAAATCCTGATTGAATGGCAATGTCTGCTACTTGCTCATTCGACTCTCTAAGCATTTGCTTTGCTTTCTCCAATCGAATGTGTATAAGGTAGTCAATGGGTGATTGCCCGGTGGCCTTTTTAAAAACACGCTGAAAATTCCTGACTGACATGTAAGATTTATCCGCAAGAAATTCAAGGGTGATATCCATCGAATAATTATTTTCAAGATAGTCAATAATAGAGCCTATGCGCAGTAATGAAATCGCTTCGCGCGATTTTAGTTTTGAGTATTCCCTTGAAAGATAAATGACTAATTCTTCTAGTTTGTTTTTGATAATCATGTCATAGCCAGGTTCTTGAGTGTTTTGTTCTAAGAACATGGTATTTATAATAAACTCAATTCTGGCCAAATCTTTTCTGTTTAACCGTAAAATGTGTTTAAAGTGATGCCTGTTGCGGTATTGCGGTTCAAGAATGAATAGGGCATTGTATCCCGGTATTTTTTTTAAAGTATCTGTGTCAATCATGTCTGGTTTAGCATTGGTGTCAAACATTACATTGACAATTTCGAGGTTGCTGGCATCTTTAAATGCATGCGCCTGATAGCCTTGTAAAACAAAAATATCACCAGCAGAGGCAATGTATTCATTCCCTTCAACAAAATGGATACTATTCCCTTTTAGAATAATTATTATCTCTGTAAAGTCGTGGTAATGAAGTTTTTCGGTTAAGTCATGTTCGTGAGTGACCCCCTGTTTGCGATTCACTTTGCAAACATTTACAGGGATCTTTTCATCTTTAAAATAGTTTTTACCTAACGCTTTTTCTACCATAATTTATTAACCGAAATTGCAAAATGATTGATATAAAGCAAAAATAGGCAAATTGATTGAAAAAATGAATGAATGTAAATGATGTTTAATTTAGATTTAAAGACACCTGATAAAATTCATACATTTTTTTAACAATGTGTAAATTGATGAAAATAGTATTGCATTTCATTGAACTATGTGCGTATGTGTCGTCTTACTGGCCTGATAGTCCATTATTTTGGCAGGATAATTCTGATGCGATATGAGAATTTATTTCTTTCTTTGCATTTTATAATATCACGTTAAGGGTTCCAATAAAATTATTATTTACAAGAAGTATCATGATGAATGACAAAGTAGTAAACAAGGCAGCTGACAATATTCGGGTGTTATCTGCCGCTATGGTAGAAAAAGCAAAATCAGGCCATCCCGGAGGTGCAATGGGGGGAGCAGATTATATCAATATTTTGTATTCCGAATTTCTAAATTTCGATCCAGACAATCCTGCATGGGAATTCAGAGATCGTTTCTTTCTAGACCCAGGACACATGTCACCAATGTTATATTCTCAATTGGCATTGTTAGGCAGGTTTACGATGGAGGATATTGCTCAGTTTCGTCAATGGGGTAGTCCAACAGACGGTCATCCTGAAAGAAATTTAAGCAAAGGAATTGAAAATACTTCAGGCCCCTTGGGTGTTGGTCATTCTCTGGGAATAGGTGCTGCCATTGCTGAACGATTTATGGCAGAGCGTTTTGGTGAATGGATGTCGCACAAAACTTATGTGTTTATTTCGGATGGTGGTATCCAGGAAGAAATTTCACAAGGAGCTGGTCGAATAGCAGGTTTCTTAGGCTTGAGCAATTTAATCATGTTTTATGATTCAAATGATATTCAGCTTTCAACTAAAGTGAAGGAAGTTACTGGTGAGGATACCGCTGCTAAATACAAAGCATGGGGATGGAATGTAATCACCATTAAAGGGAATGACCTTAATGAAATAAGAAAAGCTTTAACTGAAGCCAATGCGCAAAACGAAAAACCAACCTTAATCATTGGTAAAACAGTTATGGGCAAAGGTGCATTGGATGCAAATGATGCTTCTTTTGAAAACATGGTTTCAACACACGGACAACCTTTAAGTGCAGCCGGTGCATCAATTGAAAAAACGATCAAAAACTTAGGAGGAGATCCGGAAAACCCATTCACTATTTTTCCTGAAGTTGCTGATTATTATAATGATATTCTTGATAAAAAACGTGCTTTTGTCAAGAAAAAAAATACAGAAAAAACTGATTGGGCAAAAGCAAATCCAGAACTTGCCGCAAAGTATGGCAAGTTTATGAGCAGGGAGCTTCCAGAATTAGATTTTAGCAAAATTGAACAATCTGATAATGTTGCTACTCGTGGTGCATCAGGGAAAGTACTCGCTTATTTAGCAGACAGGGTGGAAAACATGGTTGTTTCATCTGCAGATTTATCAAACAGTGATAAAACGGATGCTTTTTTAAAAAAGACAAAACCATTTGCAAAAGGTGATTTCTCAGGAGCTTTCTTACAAGCTGGTGTTTCTGAGCTAACTATGGCTGCTTTGATGAATGGTATGGCACTGCACGGAGGTATTATTCCTGTATGTGCAACCTTCTTTGTGTTTTCTGATTACATGAAGCCGGTATTAAGACTTTCTGCCTTAATGGAAATTCCTGTAATCTACTTATGGACACACGATTCATTCAGGGTAGGAGAGGATGGTCCAACACACCAACCAGTTGAGCATGAAGCACAAATCCGATTAATGGAACAGTTAAAAAATCATAGTGGAAATCCATCTGTTTTAGGCTTACGTCCGGCAGGAGCTGGCGAAACGACTGTTGCCTGGGAAATGGCATTGAAAAATGATAAAACTCCGACCGCTTTAATTTTAACTCGCCAAAATGTTAGTGAAGTTGAATTGCATGGAGAGCCTGATTTCTATACAAGGGCAAAAGAGGCGGAAAAGGGAGCCTATATTGTTTACGAATCACATAAAGGTGAAAAGCCTGATTTAGTGTTGCTTGCAAATGGTTCGGAGGTTTCAACTTTATACGAAGGAATGAAGTTGGTGTTGAAAGAAAAGCCGCTGAAAGTAAAAGTGGTTTCTATAATTTCTTCAGGCTTGTTCATGCAGCAATCTGCTGAATATAAGAGTGAAGTATTGCCTGCCGGAGTAAAAACACTGGGAATGACAGCCGGACTTCCTGCAACTTTGCAACCTTTTGTTGGGATGAATGGTGATGTATTTGGTTTAGATCATTTTGGTTATTCTGCTCCTGCAAAAGTACTGGATGATAAGTTTGGATTTACACCAGAAAAAGCAAAAGAATTTATTCTTAAGAACTTGTAAATATCCGAAGTATTATAAATTTTAAGGCTGGACATTCATCCAGCCTTTTGTTTTGTAATTATCTTATCTTTATCCCTCAATCATTTTGTTAGATTAATCTACTGAAATTTGGAATATGAAAGGTCTGCTTCTTTTGTTTTTATTCTTTCCACTGTTCATGAATGCCCAACAAATAGCTGATTGGCAGCACTTAGACCCCAAACTAGATAGTGTTTTAGGAGTTAGTTCTTACAGAGCGTATGAATACTTGAAGGGAAGAGAATCAAAGACTGTAATTGTTGCTATTTTAGACAATGGAGCAGAATTAACGCATGAAGATTTACAAGGTCAGTTCTGGATAAATGAGGATGAGGTTCCAGGAAATGGAATTGATGATGATAATAACGGCTATATTGATGATATGCATGGCTGGAATTTCTTGGGAAACCAAAAAGGCGAAAACATAAAGCGCGAGACTACTGAATTAACGAGAATTTTTACTCGTTTGCGAGAGAAGTATGCAGGCAGAGGACTTTCTGTTCTTAATAAAGAAGATTCTTTAGAATATGTTTACTATCAGGATATTAAAACCGCTTTTGAAAAAGAATTTCAGAAAAAGAATGATGATATACGTTTTTACAAATTTTTAATAGCAAATTACAAAAGTGCTTTTACTATTTTAACAGAGCACTTTGGACATTCTGATTTTAATGAGGATTCAATTCTTTCTATGTCATCAAATAATTCGTCTGTTACAGCTGCAAAGAAATTTATGCTTGGTGCTATTGAATTGAAGTTTGACGATAAAAGTCTTGTAGGCATTGTGAAAAATATGGAACAGGATTTAGAAACGCGTCTAAATCCTTTTTTTAATGTTCGCGAAGAGATCGTTGGAGATGATCCTGCTGATTTATCGGACAGTATTTACGGTAACAATATGGTTGATGCAATGAGTCCTTATCATGGTACTGGAGTTGGAGGAACCATTGGTGCTTTATGGAATGAGAACAAGGTAAGTGGCATCGCAAGAAATGTCAAGCTGATGATATTGAGAGTATTACCTAATGGTGATGAAAGAGATAAAGACATTGCATTGGCCATAAAATATGCTGTGCGAAATGGTGCTGATATCATCAATTGCAGTTTTGGAAAGATGTATTCTTCTCATCCGGAGTTTGTTCAGCAAGCCATTAAAGAGGCTGAAAAGGCAAACGTTTTAATTGTTCATGCAGCCGGTAATGATAGTAAAAATAACGATAGTATTCCAACTTATCCAACAGGATATTATCAGGATGGAACTCGTGCTAAAAATTGGTTAAGTGTTGGAGCTACGGGCCTGCAAGACAATGAAAATATGATTGCTCCTTTTTCAAATTACGGTAAACAATCGGTGGATGTTTTTGCTCCCGGGGTTGATATAAAATCCTGTGTTTTAGGGAGTAAATATGATTGGGCAAGCGGAACAAGTACCGCTGCACCGGTAGTCGCTGGAATTGCTGCAGTGTTAAAATCCTATTTCCCTGATTTAAACGCTAAGCAACTTAAAGAAATAATTATACAGTCGTGCTATAAACCTAAAACAAAGCAAGTTTATCTTCCTGGAACTAAAAAAATGGCATCTTTGAAAGAACTATCTGTTTCAGGTGGAATAGCCAATCTGTATCGGGCTGTTTTATTGGCCGAGAAAGCTAGTTTAAATAAATAATTTAGTCCTAATGACTCTTCTCACAGATTTATTGTTAGTCATTGGTTTTGTGGTAATATTTTTAGTACTGCTAATGTTACTAAATGCAAGGCAAAAAGGACTGTCGCTGAGGCTTTTAGCTGGCTTTTTTGTTGCTGCTTTTGTGCTTAACCTTGATTATTATTCAGTTTTGCATAATCTGCGAACACTGGAACTTATTATATTTCCTGCTACTTCGGGGCTTGAATTCGCGCTTGGCCCTTTGATATTATTTTATGTGAGATCTGTATTTGATCCAAAAATAAGAATTCGAAATTTACTTGTCCACTTAATCCCTTTTTTCGTTTTTGAGTTATTGTTTTACCTTCCATACCTTGTAAGTGTTTTAAGAAAAGAATATTTGTTTAATTATCTTCAAATTTTAGAGAATGAACTGTTTCGTTACTATGTTAGTATGTTATTTATAGTGATTTATACGATTCGTTCGTATTGGGAATTGGTTCATTATCAGTCTGCGGCAAAAGATAATTGTTCAAATCTCAACATTTCTGATTTAATATGGATAAAACGCTTGATAATTGGCACTCTGGTTGTTTTAATACTAGATATGTTGCAAGAATTCAGCCTGTCAATTTGGCTAGATTTAAAAACCATTCCTTTTTTTGACAATGGATATATCACTGCGTTTTCGGTAATAGTTTTAGTGACATATTTAGGATATTATGGTATAAGACGCTCAAAAGTTCTTATTCCAACTTATTTATTTGAAAACTTATCTCCAAACGAAAAGAAAACTGTTGAAGGAAATGTTTTTTTAGACAAGGACGAGCTATCCCTAATGAAGAAAGGTCTTTCGAGAGCATTTGAAGATGAAAAGCTATATCTTGACGAAGATCTGACTCTGAGTACATTAGCTTTAAATTTATCACTTAATAGCAAAAAAATATCCTGGTTTCTAAATCATCATTTACAAACAAACTTTCATGATTATGTTAATAAGTATCGGGTTAAAGAATTTATTGAGCGAATTAAATCAGGAAATTACAAAGAGTACACTTTATTGGCGATTGCATTTGATTCCGGTTTCAAATCCAAAACAAGTTTTAACCGAATCTTTAAAAATGAAATGGGATTAACTCCTTCCGAATTCAAGAAACAGCAGCAAAAGAAATAATCGTATGTTTTAACTCATTTTAGTTGAGGAAAAGGTGTCAAATATTTCTTTGGGGCGTTTCGATGTCCTGTACTTGGTAGTTTTGGAGCTAATATTCATTAAAAAGATTAAAACATGAAAATTTTGAACCTTATTCTATTTTTTTTAATTGCGAGTTCTATTTGTGCTCAAAGTCAGAATGATTCATTAAGTTCTGAACTTACTAAACTTTGGGAAAAATCATCGCTGCCAGGATTTGGTATATGCGTTGTGAATAAAGATAAAATCCTTTATCAAAATGGCTTTGGCTATGCCAATAAAGAAAATAAAATTCCTTACACATCCAATACAGTTCAGCCTATTGCATCAATAAGTAAAACCTTCATAGCTGTTGCTGTAATGAAAGCTATTGAAGATGGCTATTTTACTTTTGAAACAAATATCAATGATATACTACCATTTAGAGTTGAGAACCCAAATTTCAAGGATGACACCATTAAAGTTAAGCATTTAGTCACACACACATCAGGGATTGTTGATAAGCTAAACATTAATTATTTGAAAGGGTATTATTTTCTTGGGAAGGTTGATCTTTCAACCATGAATTATACTAAAAGTGAGAGCAAAGCATTAAAGCAGGTCTTAGGAAATAAGAAGTTGACCTTAGGTAAATATTTAGAGGAATGTCTGGATAAAAATGGCAAATGGTATAGCAAAAAAAGTTTTAGTAAAAACCGGGCAGGAAAAGTTTATGAATATAGTAATATTGGAGCAAATCTTGCTGCATACATAGTAGAAGTTGCCACGGGAAAATCCTTTGATGAATATACTCAGGAAATAATAATCAAACCTTTAAAACTTAATTCTACCGCATGGAAGAATGATCAGTTTTCTGAAAAGCAACTAGCTGTTTTATATTCGGATGCAGGAAATATATTACCTGCTTATTACAATAGTGATTATCCGGCTGGACAAATAAGAACTTCTTGCAACGATTTAGGCAATTTCCTGATAGAGATAATTCGTGGATATGGTGGTAATGGGACGTTGCTTAGTTCTGAGTCCTATAAAACAATGCTTCATTCAATGTACAAGCAAGAGGAAGCAAAAAAAGCAGAATATATTAACTCCGGAGTATTCTGGGAGCTGAAGAAAAATGGAAGCATAGGGCATACCGGAGGAGATCCGGGTGTGACAACATTTATGTTTTTTAATCCTGAGAGAAATACTGGAATGATTTTTTTTACAAATGTTGATATTGAAGAAAGTAAAGAGTTAATCAGTCAGTTTATAGGAATTTGGAATGCTCTTAAAAAATATGAGAAACAATTGAATATTTCCAATATTTAGTTTTGCATTAAGCAAGAACTAAAATCTTGAAAATGTAGCAAGTCTGTGGTTGTTTTATAAATTAAAGAAATACCTAATTCTGTAAGGCCAGCCATTCCTTTGCTGTGCCTTCATTTTCCAAGGATTTGAGTTTTTGCCCTGTAATTACGTTAATTCCATTTATCATCAGGTTTTGAAGGCCACTTGCACCTATCATTGTAGATGCTTTCAAATAATTTTTATTTCCCCTCGTAAATTCGGTAAATAAATCCCTGATTTTATTGTTAAAATGCATTCCTCCAATATTCGTTATTGTATAGACTGAATTTGGAGGATTATTTCTGATAATTGGCTTTGTCTCTTCCATAACGGCAATAATTTCACCTTCTTTTCGAAGATTTGAAAAGCTCATGCAAACGATTCTTTTGCCTCTTAAGTCCTTTAATTTCAACTTCCATAATTCCAACATTTGATTTCCTAAGATAACAAAAAGCCGTTAAATTCGGAAGCCTACTGGTCAAAAAACAACTATTTATGCCTTTCTCTTAAAACATCAACTATTTCAGCCAATGTATATCCTTTTGCCTTTAAGAGTACCAAAAAGTGGTAGATTAGATCGGCTCCTTCGTTTAAAAACAAGTCTTTATCATCATCTTTTGATTCTATGACTAATTCAACTGCTTCTTCACCTACTTTTTGGGCAATTTTGTTAATTCCCTTTTCGAAAAGCGATGAAGTATAGGATTTATCATCAGGGTTTTCTTTTCGGTCTGAGATAACTTTTTCTAAATGTGTCAGAAAACCGTATGTTTCCATGTTTTCTTCTTTCCAACAAGTGTCGGTTCCTGTGTGACAAGTTGGGCCAACAGGGTTAACAAAAACTAAGAGCGTATCATTGTCACAATCTACTTTTATGTCGACTAAGTTTAAAAAGTTGCCACTTTCCTCTCCCTTCGTCCATAAACGGTTTTTTGAGCGACTAAAAAAAGTAACCTGTTTAGTTTCAGTTGTTTTTTTGTAGGCTTCTTCATTCATGTAGCCCAGCATTAATACCGTTTTTGTGTTTGCATCCTGAATAATGGCAGGAACTAAACCGTTGTTTTTTTCAAAATCTATTTTCATTTTTTTTGTTTCACAGAGATGCACAGAGGAACACAGAGGTTCACAAAGACATTTCTTGGTTTCTAACTCAATTATCGTCAAATCCTGGTTTGGATACCCATTTTACTTAACTCATTTTTTAAATGAGGGATAGGTATGATGTTGTCGTGAAAAACACTTGCAGCAAGTGCTGCATCTGCATTTCCTTTTTCAAAAGCATCGGCAAAGTGCTGAATTGTTCCGGCACCACCTGATGCAATAACCGGAATATTGACCAATTCTGACATTTTTCGAAGTGCTTTATTGGCATATCCTCCAGTTGTACCATCATGATCCATTGAGGTAAACAGGATTTCACCGGCACCTCTTTTTTCTGCTTCCTGCACCCAGCTATATAATTCTATTTCAGTAGGAACCCGTCCACCAACCAGGTGCACTTTCCATTGCTCTTTAATTAACTTTGCGTCAACTGCTAAAACCACACACTGACTACCAAATTTGTTGGCTAGTTGGTCAATTAAATCAGGATTTTTAACTGCTGATGAGTTGACAGATATTTTATCAGCACCATTACCAAGCAAAATGCTTACATCTTCAACCGATGATATTCCACCACCAACAGTAAATGGAATATTTATCCGGTGGGCAATTTTATTTACCAGCTCTGCAAAAGTCTTGCGTTTTTCTTTGGTAGCTGTAATGTCAAGGTACACCAGCTCATCAATTCCCTGTTCTGAATAATAATGACCTTGTTCTACGGGATCACCAACGTCGCGAAGGTTTACAAAGTTGACACCTTTCACGGTTCGTCCGTCTTTTATGTCGAGGCATGCTATAATTCTTTTAGTCAGCATATTAAGAGTAATTACATATTAGAAGTTTGTGCTTCGGCAGGCACAGCAACTAATATTTGAAATTAAGAATTAAAGAAATTTACTTAGTTCGTTTAATTGAATTTTGTTTTCGTAAATGGCTTTGCCAATGATTACGCCTGAAACCTTTGTTTTGGTCAAATCTTCAACATCTTTTAAGGATGAGATTCCTCCACTTGCTACCAACTTGATTTCAGGAATATTTTTCAGAATTTTGTTGTATAGCTCAATAGCAGTACCCTGCAAAGTGCCATCCTTGCTAACATCGGTGCAAACAACATTAACAATGCCTTTCGAGATATATTCTTTAAGGAAGTTGAAAATATTGATGCCCGAATTTTCCTGCCACCCGTTTACGGCAATTTCTTCATTTTTTACATCGGCACTAAGTATGATTTTTTCGCTTCCGTATTTTTGTAACCATTTTAAAAACAGATCTTTGTTTTTTACGGCAGTACTTCCAATATTTAATTGATTGGCACCGTTTTCGAAAGCTATTTCTAAATCTTTGTCAGATTTTATTCCTCCTCCGAAATCAACACAAAGCCGGGTTTGCGAGCAGATCTGATTCAGTACTTCCCAGTTAACAATTCCATTTGATTTTGCACCATCCAAATCGACCAAATGGAGATATTTTATTCCATTGGCTTCAAATTGTTTGGCTACTTCAAGCGGGTTTTCATTGTATACTTTTTTTTGCGCGTAGTCACCCTGTGTCAGGCGAACACATTTTCCGTCTATGATGTCTATTGCTGGAATTATTTTTAACATTTTTTCTTTTTTAGGAACATGAAGTCTAACAAAGTTACCCAAAGTAAACTTTGTAAAACATTGTCTTTCCGTTGTGTACCATTAACTTACTTTATAACTTTAAAAAATTCTCTAATACTTTTTGTCCAATGTTTCCACTTTTTTCCGGGTGGAACTGGCAGGCATAAAAGTTATCCTTATTGATTGCAGCACAAAAGTCAATTCCATAATCTGAATTTGCTATACTGAATTCATTTTGAGGAATATAATAGCTGTGAACAAAATACATAAAGCTTTTCTCTTCAATGCCCAAAAATAAGTCTGTTTCCAAATTCCAAATATGGTTCCATCCAATTTGTGGGACCTTTAAATCTACCCGAAAACGCTTTACTTTAATAGGGAATATTCCCAACGCCTTTGCATTTCCTTCTTCAGATGATTCACACATTAACTGCATGCCTAAACAAATACCTAAAACAGGTTGTTTGAGTTCAGGAATTACTTTGTCAAGACCGTAAGACTGTAACGCATTCATAGCGCTTTGTGCTTCTCCAACACCCGGAAAAATTACTTTTTCAGCATTCTTTATTTTTTCAATATCATTAGAAAGAATTGCTTCAGAACCAAGTCGCTCAAGAGCAAATTTCACCGATTGTACATTTCCTGCACCGTAATCTATTATTGCAATTTTTTTCATTAGATGTTGTCCGTGTTCTATTTTATCCTATTACTCCTTTAGTCGATGGCAAAATCATGTGATTTTCATCTCTTTTCAAGGCCATTTTTAAAGCTCTTGCCAACGCTTTAAAGATTCCCTCAATTTTATGATGTTCGTTGGTGCCTTCAGCTTTTATGTTGAGATTGCATTTGGCTGCATCCGAAAAGGACTTGAAAAAATGATAAAACATTTCGGTCGGCATTTCGCCAATTTTTTCTCGTTTGAATTCTGCATCCCAAACCAACCAGCTTCTACCCCCAAAATCAAGGGCTGCTTGTGCCAAACAATCATCCATTGGCAAACAATAACCATATCTTTCAATTCCTTTTTTATCTCCAAGAGCCGTACGAAAAGCTTCTCCAAGGGCAATAGCGGTATCTTCAATGGTATGGTGCTCATCAACGTCTAAATCGCCACGAACTTTGATTTTCATGTCAATTAACCCATGCTTGCTGATTTGCTCCAGCATATGATCAAAAAACTTTAGTCCAGTGGTAATATTTGACTTTCCTCTTCCGTCTAAATTAATTTCTATCAGTATGTTGGTCTCTTTTGTTTTTCGTTCAATTTTAGCAGTTCGGTTATCAGAACACAGAAATTTGTAAATCTTCTTCCAGCTTTTAGTTTGTAGTACAAGGGTTTTTGGATTGATATCCGTCTTTAACTTTCCATTGAGCAAAATCCCTTTGCATTTCAAGTTCTTAGCCAACTGGATGTCAGTAAGACGATCGCCAATAACGATAGAGTTTTTTAAGTCGTACTCTTCAGTCATGTATTTGGTAAGCATTCCGGTGCCCGGCTTTCGCGTTGGGGCCTTGTCTTTCGGAAAGGTCTTGTCAATATGTATATCGCTGAATACAATCCCTTCATTTTCAAAAGCTTTGATCATTTTGTTCTGTGCTGGCCAGAAGGTTTCCTCAGGGAAGGATTCAGTACCTAACCCATCCTGGTTAGTAACCATTACCAATTCATAATCTGTTTCACGAACGATCTTTGATAAATATTGAAATACTTTTGGATAAAATTCCAGTTTTTCAAGAGAATCGAGTTGCTTGTCTTCCGGTGGCTCAATAACAAGTGTGCCATCGCGATCGATAAATAATACTTTTTTCACTTGTTTAAATTTTAGTTAAGTAATTGATATTTATTCACTTTTCTTAAACTATTTATATGGAGTTCATGAGCTTGCTTCGCAAGGTTAAACATATTCTTTTGTAGAGCGATTATTCGCTTTGCTCATGAGATCACTTCGTTAAGTTAAGTTTCTTTATAAATCCCTCTATGAGGGTTTCATCTATTTATTTTATACTATTTCAAATTGTTAGATGGAACCGCATGATAAAAAATAATTATTGTCGTGTGTGTTAATAATTATTTGCAAGCTCGTGAGAACACTTTGTTTAGTTATTTTTATCATGCTTGTTTCATTCTATTTAGTCCTTTGTCATTAGCATGTAAATCAAATAAATTCTACTCAACCAAATGGATTGAATTGATGATAATGGGTTTTAATCAATCTCTATTCAATCTTAGGTCAATCTATTTTTGAAGAATAAATTTCTATCCCCATCTCAAGAATTAACAAATTGGGTGATTATGGAACTAATGACTTTTGTTAGCATATTCTTTTAAAAATTTGATTAGTGTTTCGTTATCTTCAGGAGTACCTACAGTTATTCGCAGGCAGTTCTCACAATTGGGTTGATTCGACCGGTTCCGTACGATAATTCCATTCTCAACCAAATAGTTATAGGTTGCATCCGCGTCTTTGAATTTACAAAGTATGTAGTTAGCCTCTGAAGGATATACTCTTTGTACAATGGCTAATTTTTCAAGTTCGCCAAATAGCTTTGCTCGTTCTTTTTTGATAGTCACTACTTTCTCTTTGTACTCAGAAATATTATCAAGTGCTTTAATAGCAGCTTCCTGGGTTAAGGTGTTTAAATTATAAGGAAGTTTTATTTTGTTAAGCACTTCTACAATTCTTTTGGATGCATAACCCTGACCTAGTCGGATACCTGCCATTCCCCATGCTTTTGATAAAGTTTGCATTACCACCAGGTTGGGGAATTCGTCTAACCTTTCTGTCCAGCTGGGCTTGTCTGAAAAGTTTATGTATGCTTCATCAATAACAATAATGGCATTCATCTCTTTAAACAGGCGCTCAATATCCTCAACCCTGAAAATATTCCCGGTAGGATTGTTTGGCGAACAAATAAAGAAAACTTTTACATTATTTTTTGCCTGAGTCAAAATCTCTTCAACATCCAGTTCAAAATCCGGAGTAAGGTTGACTTTGACCACTTCGTTATCGTTGGTTGCAGCAGCTACCTGGTACATTCCGTAGGTTGGCGGATGAATCATTATTTTATCCTTCCCCGGAATGCAAAAGGCCCTGATAATTAAATCGATAACCTCATCGCTTCCGTTTCCCAGGAACAAATTATCGATGGTCAGATTCCTGTTGCCAATGATCTTTTTCTTTAGATCTATTTGTTTGGGATCGGGATAACGATTTAAAACCGTATCGTAAGGATTTTCATTAGCATCCAGAAAGATGCTCACCTTTCCGCCCTTAAATTCATCCCTGGCAGTTGAATAGGGCACAATCTCCCTGATATTTTTTCTTAGTAAATCATCTATGTTCATATTTTAGAAGCTAGAAATTAAAACTTTGAAGTTAATAACCTGAAACTAGCAGTCAGCATCCAGTTTTTTTAATCTCAAAGATACTGCATTTTTATGAGCCTGCAGGCCTTCTGCTTCGGCCATCAGCTCAATGACTGGACCAATCGTTTTAAGTCCTGTTTCAGAAACCTTTTGAAAGGTTATTTTTTTGACAAACGAATCCAGGTTTACACCGCTATAAGCCTTTGCAAAACCATTGGTTGGCAAGGTGTGATTGGTCCCCGAGGCATAATCACCGGCACTTTCAGGGGTGTAATTTCCAATAAATACAGAGCCTGCATTTATCAGATTATCAGCATAATAATCAATGTTTTTTACTGAAAGAATTAAGTGCTCAGGAGCATATTCATTGATAAAATCAATGCAATCTTTATCGCTGGGCAGGCAAATAAGTTTGGATTCCTGGATTGCTTTAGCAGCAATTGCTTTTCGTGGTAAACTTTCCAATTGATTGTATACAATTCGATTGACCTCATTCAACAATGTTTGGCTGGTTGAAGTCAAAATTACCTGGCTGTCTTCACCGTGTTCAGCTTGCGATAACAAGTCTGCAGCAATAAATTCCGGGTCAGAGCTGTTATCTGCCATCACCTGTACTTCTGATGGCCCTGCCGGCAAATCAATTGCAATTCCCAGGGTTGAAGCTAATTGCTTGGCAGCTGTAACATATTGGTTACCGGGTCCAAAAATTTTATAAACTTTTGGAATGCTTTGGGTACCAATACTTAAAGCTGCAATAGCCTGGATGCCACCAATCTTAAAGATTTTGTCGACCCCTGTTAATTGGGCAGTGTACAAAACTTCATCGGCTATTTTCCCTTCTTTATTTGGTGGAGAGCACAGCACAATTTCTTTACAACCTGCTATTTTAGCGGGCACTGCAAGCATTAACACCGTGGAAAATAAAGGTGCAGTTCCTCCAGGAATATAAATGCCCACCTTTTCAATAGGGCGGCTTTCCTGCCAGCATTCAACTCCCTGTGCTGTGGTGATTTTATTTGGTTTGAGTTGTTGAGATTCATGAAATTTCCAAATATTTTCTTTTGCTAATTTGATGGCTTTTTTTAGTTCATCAGATATCCGGTTTACCGCATTACTGATTTCCAGCTCACTTACAGAAAGTGATTCAATCGCAACTTTATCAAATCTTTTCGTGTATTCAAATAAGGCACTGTCCTGCTTTTTCTCAACTTCCTGGAAAACCTCTTTACAAATAGCCTCCAGTTGTTCGTTTTTAATGGTCGGACGTTTGGTTATTTCTCCCCATTCATCCCTGTCTGGGTTTATTAATATTTTCATAGCCTATATCACTAATTTCTAACTTCTAATGTTTAACTCAAATCATTATTCCATCAATCGGTGCCACCAAAATTCCTTCTGCACCGGCAGCCTTTAATTTACTAATAATATCCCAGTAATTCTTTTTTTCAATGGTCGCGTGTAATGAACTCCAGCCTTCTATTGCAAGCGGAAGTACCGTCGGGCTTTTTAAAACCGGTAAAATACTTCCTATTTCCTCAATTTTATCATTGGGTACATTCAGCATAATGTACTTGTAGTTCCTGGCTTTGATTACTGAACGAATACGAAAAACCAATTCATCCAGAATTTCAAGGTTTTCTTCGCTTATTCCTGGATATTGAGCAAGGCAGGCTTCTGATTTTAAAATAACTTCTACTTCTTTTAAACCATTTTTAAAAAGGGTACTACCTGAACTTACCAAATCACAAATTGCATCTGCTACACCAATGTTCGGCGCAATTTCAACCGAACCTGTAATTACGTGAATATCACATTCAACTCCGTTTGCCTCCAAAAACTGCTGCACACTTTTAGGATAAGAGGTGGCTATGTTTTTCCCGTTAAGACTCTTAATGCTTTCATATTCAAATCGTTTCGGTACGGCAACTGATAATCGACATTTTGAAAAGCCCAGTTTTTCGATGATTTTTACTTTTTTTTGTTTTTCAACCAGCAGGTTTTCACCAACAATTGCAATGTCTACCACACCTTCTTCCAGATATTGTGGTATGTCGGAATTTCGTAGATAGAAAATCTCTAATGGAAATTCCCTGGCGTTTGCTTTAAGCTGGTCTTTGCTGTTATCGATGGATATTCCACAATCTTTAAGCAATGCAACTGAATCATCGTGTAATCTTCCTGATTTCTGAATGGCAATTTTAAGTTTACTCATTTTTTTTCGTTTTATGTCTGAGTTTAATAGTCAGGAAATAAAAATCCCGTCTGATTAAACTCAGACGGGATTTGTAATTTATTGTTAATTCATGCATACTACACATCCGTTTCGCCTGAGTTGAGGCAAATATGATGATGAGTATGATGATGAAAATTTCTCATTTTTTGTTTGTTTGATGATGCAAATATAGCGTATTTTTTAAATTATCAAACTTTTTATTGGTATTTAATGTTAAAATAACATGAATTTAAGCTTTGTTAAGTTAGAATAAAAGTTGTTTGCTGATGAAATCACTATTGTATAACATGGTGTTTACTAAATTTTCTATTTTTGCACATTGATAACTAAAAAATTGAACCATGAAAAAATTAACGTTAGCAACATTGTTACTGTTGGCAATAAGTTTTGGATTGTTAAAGGCGCAAACGACAAAAGGAAATATTCTTTTGGGCGCATCTACCGTATTTAATATTGGTGGAAATAATTCGGACATTACAGGTTTTGGATTTTCATCAATAAAGCACAAAAGTAATGCTCAAAATTATAACGAACCAGATCCTGATAAATTAACCGGTTTTAATCTTTCTCCAAAGGTTGGTTATTTTGTTATCGACAACTTAGCACTTGGTCTCAACTTAGACTATTTTTGGGTAAGAAGTAAAAATGGACGGATTGATAGCAAAAATACGACTGTTGTTTTCGGTGCAGGACCTTTTATACGATATTATTTGCCAACATCAAAAGTTCTTCCTTATGCTGAATTAACTGGTGGGTTTGGTACTATGAAAGAAACCTATGAGTCAGATGCTTATGATGATGTTACTAAATCCAGTATTAGTAGTTTAGGAATAGGTGTAGGAGTTGCTGCACCTTTAAGTGATAAATTTACTTTAGATGTGCTGCTTGGTTACAGTTCTACTACCATTAAACGAACTGATGATAATCCTGATAAAGAGAGAGATGTTATTGGTGCGGTAGGTATCAAATTAGGGCTAACCTATTTCTTTAGTCTCGGTTCTAATTAAAACATAATAATCCCCTAGATATGGATTATTGCAAAATTTATTATTTGAGGTAATTGTCAAAAAACATATTTATCATGCCATTAAATATCCCCAATAAACTTCCTGCTATTGAAATCCTTAAGAAGGAAAATATCTTTGTAATGGATGCTGAGTCTGCTTCAAGGCAGGATATCAGGCCACAGAAGATTGCGCTTTTGAATCTGATGCCCATAAAAATCACAACAGAGATTGATTTAATTCGCCTATTGTCTAATTCTCCACTGCAGGTTGAACTGGATTTTATAAAACTAAATACGCATACTTCGAAAAATACGCCTAAAGAGCATATGCAGGCTTTTTACAAAGATTTTAATGCGGTGAAAACTCATAAATATGATGGGTTGATTATTACCGGGGCTCCTATCGAAAAAATGCCATTCGAAGAAGTGACATACTGGTCTGAGATGCAGGAGATATTTGACTGGGCAAAACAAAATGTCACCTCTTCACTTTTTATTTGTTGGGGGGCACAAGCAGCTCTGTATCATTATTATGGTGTACCCAAGTATCCATTGAAAGAAAAAATGTTTGGTGTTTTTGAGCACAACAAACTGGAGCCGTTAAACCCAATTTTCAGAGGTTTTGATGATGTGTTTTTTGTTCCACACAGCCGGCATACAGAGGTCCGCAGAGAAGACATCTTGAATATTCCTGAATTAAAGTTGTTGTCAGAATCCAAGGAGTCTGGTGTGTACATGGTGGCAGCACGTAATGGAAGAGAATTGTTTTTGACCGGCCATTCTGAATATTCTCCTGAAACGCTGGATATTGAATATAAAAGAGATGTAGCTAAAGGTTTACCGATTAAAATGCCTGCCAATTATTACAGGGATAATGATCCAGAAAAAGGGCCACTGGTTCGATGGCGATCACAGGCTAATATGTTGTTTGTGAACTGGTTAAATTATTATGTATACCAAAGAACGCCCTTTAACATAGATGCCATTTCCTAAGAATACAAAATGGATAAAAAATTATTGAAAGAACACTTTAGGAAACTTTCCGAGCTATTAAAGAAAGAAAAAGCAGCTGATTTAGCTCAATATAAAAGCAAAATGACCAACACTTCTTTAATAGAAAGAAGAAAAGCTGGTGTTTGCTGGTATCCGGTAATGTTGGAGAAGACAAAATTTGATACAGGTGAGCGATTATTGGTCAAGGTATCCAGATCGCCAGAACACAAAGATTCACACTTATTTCAATCAGGGAAATTAGTCAGCCTTTTTTCAAATGCAGGACACAATAAAGAGGATGAAGAATCAGTAAATGCAGTTATCAATTATGTGCGTGAACACGAAATGGTGATTACACTTAACAGCGATGAGTTTCCGGATTGGATAAGAGATGGTAAGTTAGGTATACAATTGCTTTTTGATGAAAACTCTTACCAGGAAATGTTTTACACCTTAAGAAGACTTGAAGAGTTTGAAATTGACAGGGTGACTTATTTGGCAAGAGTGTTGTTAGGGGATGTTGAAGCTGAATTTCATAAAAAAGAATTAATCGAAATCCCCGAATTGAATCAAAGTCAAAATCAGGCAATTAACATGATTAGTGCTGCAAACGATTTGGCCATCGTTCATGGTCCTCCGGGGACTGGAAAAACCACCACTCTGGTACATTCAATTTTGGAGGTGTTAAAAGTTGAAGACCAATTGCTGGTTTGTGCACCAAGCAATGCAGCAGTTGATTTGCTGGTGGAAAAATTGTCTGAAAAAGAGGTGGAAGTGTTGCGAATTGGGCACCCTGCAAGAGTGACTGAAAGTATTTTAAGTGCTACATTGGATGCAAAAATTGCACATCATCCGTCTTATAAAGATTTAAAATTCATAAAAAAGCAATCAGAAGAGTTTCGAAAACTGGCAGGTAAGTACAAACGCAATTTTGGGCATGCTGAGCGAAAACAGCGTGATTTAATGTACAAGGAATCCCGTAAACTTAAGGAAGAAGCTGAACATTTAACATTTTACATCACTCGGGATATTATTTCGAATGCTAAAGTGATAGCCTGTACTTTAGTTGGTGCCAATAATCAGGCCTTAAACGGAATGCAGTTTAAAACCGTTTTCATTGACGAAGCTGCCCAGGCTATGGAACCTGCAACATGGATTCCGATAATGAAAGCCCAACGTGTTATCTTTGCAGGCGATCATCATCAACTACCTCCCACCATAAAATCTTTTGAAGCCGCAAAAGATGGATTAGAGATAACATTATTCGAAAAAGCCATCGAAAGGAACAGTGCAGATGTGATGTTACAGGATCAATATCGCATGAATTCATTGATAATGAATTTTTCGAGTAATTATTTCTACAAAAACCAATTGATTGCTAATGAAAAAGTTACCGGTTGGAAAATATTTCCAGAAGACAACCCTGTTGAATTCATTGATACAGCAGGTTGTGGTTTTTTCGAACAGGTAGATAAGGAAACATTAAGCTCTTACAATACTGAAGAAGCTGATTTGGTATTGAAACATTTTTTTATGTATCTGGAAGAGGTTGAGGGAAAAGGTCAACTTGATAGAATCGAAGATATAGGAATCATCTCTCCTTATAAAGCCCAAACTACACTTTTGAATGAGAAAGTATCCAGTGATGAATCCTTTTCTGAAGATATAAAGGCGAAGTTGGCAATAAATACGGTTGATTCATTCCAGGGACAAGAACGTGATATTATTTACATTAGCCTTGTACGAAGTAATGATTCGGGAGAAATTGGGTTTTTAGCAGATATTCGAAGAATGAATGTGGCAATGACTCGTGCAAGAAAAAAACTGGTTATTTTTGGAGATAGTGCCACTATTGGTCAGCACCCCTTTTATAATAGCTTACTTGATTATGTAAATGAAATTGATGCCTATAGAAGTGCTTTTGAGTTGATGTATTAATTGAAATGAACGTCTGAATCTCAACAGACGCCCATTTCAGTCAATTAAAATGTTATTTTTTAGGAAGTTTCATGTCATTAATAAATATTCCTTCTTTTTCCATCCAGTTCTCATAAACAGGGCCAACTGATTTAAACTGCTCCGGTAGTTTTCTTGTTGATTTTACAACCGAGCCTGTAATTAAACTTAAGGCCTTTGCTAAAAGAGGTTCTGCTTCATTTCCCAAAGGTGTAATATAATCATCCTCAACAATGTAATCAGGTGTAAGCCCATTCACATAATCTGTAACTCCATTAGCATTTGCAATTTTTGAAGTTACCAGAAAAATACCCCAATTATGTTTTGGAGGTGTATCAGTATCAGAAAATACATTAACTGAAGTATATTTACCATGTGTTTGTGTGCCGATTAATATTACGTTCATATAAGGTTTTAGGCAGTTTACAATTGCTTCACTAGCAGATGCAGATTTTTCTGAACATAGAACATAAAGATTATTTAAGTTTAGGTTTACAGTCGGTTGAGGGAAATATAAGGTGAAAAAATCCTCATATTGGGGATCATTTCCTAACTGACTTGTTATAATATCATTCCATTGATAAGTAAGGAAAACATCACTTAGGTTTGCTGAAGGTACAATCATACTTCCTAAGAGGGCACATGTAGAAACATAGCCTCCCGGGTTGTATCTTAAATCCAAAACCAATTCATCAATACCTTGTCCATAAAAATAATTGATTACATCAGTCATTTCATTATCATATTCTGAAATAAATTGGTCATAGAGAAAGTAACCAACTTTTTTTCCATTACTTGCAGTAATAACTTGTTGCTTTAAAATTGGAGTAAAGGCCTGCTCAACTTTTGTAACAGTTTTAGTCTCATTTAAATCTACAACCTGATTGTTTTGAATTTCACCAATTTTAAACTCAAGAACATCTTGGGAAATTAAGTCGTAATAGTTAGTAACTGTCGGGGTTGTTCCGTTTATGGTAATAATAACATCACCTCGCTCAAGTCCAGCTTTGTATGCTTCACCATCAGTGTGAACATATTCAACCAAAAGAAAAAGATTGTCGCTGTTAACATCATATCTAAATGGTTGATATTTAAACCCTGCCGCTTTCCTGATTCCATTAAGGTCATTCATTAAGCCTTCGTAATCATCAGTAACAAAAGACCATCTGTCTAAAGTGGGATAATACATATCCTCAAATAAAGCAGATGGATTGTTATAAGTATTGATATCAATGCTTCCATGGATATATTCCTCCCATAAATAGTATCTTCTTGTTATGTCATAAACAAATTCCTTAACAACTTGAACTGTATCTGTCGTAATTGGAACAGTTGTGTTTTCATCTTTAACACATGAAACAAAAAATGGTGTGATAAATAGGATGATAAACATTATTTTTATTCCAGTCCTCAAAATATTCTTTTTCATAGTATTAAACGTTTTTTAATAATGTATTTTCTAATGTAAGATAATAATATTGTTTCAAAATAATTAATGGGGATTATTCCTTCGTTTTAATATAGACGCAATAACACCCAATATGGTTGTTTTAGCTTAATCATTATGATTTAATGGCAACGCGCCCATATCAATCAAAATATCATCATAATCATCTGCTTTATTAATCAATGATTTTAAAAGATGCGCACCGGTTTCAATGTGCAGGTCCTCTTCATAAATATGCATCATAGATAAAACAATATCTTGTTGAATAGTGCTGAATGATAATCCTTTAAGATAGTTGTTTTCTTTTAGTAAATATTCATAAATGGCACTAATGTTTTCTTTTGGGAGTTTACAAAGAAGTGCGTAGGCTAGTACATGTGCTGTTTCCTGATTGTAAAAGACCCTGATGTTTGCACTGCCTTCTTCTATTTCCCAAAAGTTATGACCTACTCGTGCTATTCTGACATCGTAATTTAGTTTAGTAATAATTTCTTCAATTTTTTTCCCTGCTGAAGAAGGAACGTATTTTTTTCCGTCAAATTCTTCTTTTGGAATTGGTTCTCCACAGCTAGGACAATAATAGGTGGTTATTTGATCATGAGTAATGATGTTTGAACAGGATACACACCTGACTGCATATTGCCCAATATAATTTTTGTAATCATTTAATGATTGTTTTAAACTATTTACTGGTAGCGCAAAGCCTAAATTAGCTCCTTCGGTGACAATGAATGTGTTGACTCCAATTACTTTATCCTCTTCGTCAATTAGAGGCCCTCCACTATTACCCGGGTTAATAGCAGCATCAATTTGAATGTAATCTTTTCCATTCCAGTTGCGTTTTGCTTTTGAAACAATTCCTCGTGTAGCCGTAAATTTTAAGCCATAGGGATGACCAATGGCAATAATTTCGTCACCATCATTTACTTTTTCTATTTCTCCAAGTGTAATTTTTGCCAGGTTAATATTTGAAGGAGCTTCAAGAAACGCCAAATCAAAAGATGGATCTGAAAACATTACTTTAGAAATAGTTTTGGAAAAGTTGCTTCCACTTATTACCACCTCTCTTGCGCCGTTTGTTACATGCCTGTTTGTGACAATTAAGTCATTTTCGTAAAGGTAAAATCCTGTACCTGAACCCCATGGAGTCGCTATTTGGATGACTGCATCTTTAAACTTTTCGTAAAAGTCGTGCATGATATTAATCGTATTTTAGGTGCTGAAATTGTTCAATAAAACTCACTGCAAAGTCAAGTCTGTTAGAAAAATCTAAATTTTCAATATTAATATTAATTTGAGTGTGTCTTTTTTTTGAATGACTTAAAATGTGTTCTATTCTGTTTACAATATTTTCTTTATTAATTGTGTTTGTTTCAACATCATAAAAGCTGTGTTTAAACCCAAGATCATCAAAGAATTGCGGGTTGAAAACCCTCCAGAAAATCATTAAAAAATCATTTGCAATAGCTGGCATTCCATAGGAAAAACTTGAATAATAAACTGTGTACTTACAAATTTCTTTGACAATATCTAAATAATTATTTTCTACGTATGATTTTGTTTTTTCCAGCTCGGAATTCATGAAACCTACTATTACATCTTGCTGAGTTGGGCTTACAACAGAAAAAGTAGCTTTTACTCTGTAAAATGATTTAACAATTTCTTTATCCGGCTTATTTGCAAGTCGTTTATACTCATCAATCATTGCGGCTTCTTTCTCATTCAGGGTTCTGTCATCTTCTTTGTAGAACAAACTTTGTATAAATCTAATGTCGTCAAGCAAGGTGCCTTCAGGTGAGAGCAAGTGGTAGATTTTAAATGTAAGATTGAGAAGATAATAAGCCACCGCTCCTGTAAATTTATCAGAATTAAGCTCTTCTATTTTCTTCAAAGTTTCATTTATCCATTCTCTAAAATAATACAGCTTAACCTGCTTTTCTTGTTCATCTATTTCTTCAATGTGCTCTGTGTTAATTGCTTCCAGTTGAGGGAATTCTTCTACCAGTACATCGTCCCACATATCAGCTTCCGTGGAAATTTCTTTCAGGGCATAATAAAAGCTTGAAGGTTGTGCATCTTCAATGGGCGAATAATATTTAATGGTGTAAACATCATTTTTTACTGCAAATTTGCTGAAATACAAATAGTAATTTTCGTTGAGCAGCTTACGCATAACCGCAGTGTTTTGTTCCTGGAACCTTGCTACTTCAGCCTCTGCTTGTACTTCCCGCTCGTTCAGCATGCCATGTACTATTTTTGACCCCTGCACAAACGAAAAGTTAATTCTGCTGCCATTTCTTTCAAAAGTTACGTTTTCTGTTTTCTTGTCTTTCAGATAAGTGAAGAACTCATAGAATGAATCTACGTATTTCTTGTCCTTAAAAAGGTTGACAGCCTTATCCCAACATTCGTATTGTTCCTTAGTTTTATTTCGGTCGGTGTATTTCCCGAAAAGTATGTCGGGCTCATCTATCAGAGAATGATCTTCTTTTTTCTTTTTTGATAAAAATCGGTCTAAAATACCCATTGAGCTAATGTTATTATATAGGTTGCGATGATTTTGGAATAAAAATAGATATTTTTTTGGATTTAGAAAATATAGATTTGTTATATTGAGGCGGACAAATTTATGGTTTTTTTTGAATGATTAGGTTCATTTCTATTGTGATTGATTATTTTTGAAGGTCAATGCAAATTAAAATTTAGGTTTTAGCAAATCAGCCTCAAATTATTAAACCAAATACTAATGAATAAACACGACTGGAACCCGGAATTATATTTAAAATTTAATAAGGAACGCATTCAACCATCGATTGATTTGGTTTCGAGGATTAGCCATCAGCATTCGGAAAAAATTGTTGATTTGGGTTGCGGGCCGGGCAATAGTACCCAAATATTACATCAGCGATGGCCTAATGCAGAAATTGTTGGTGCTGATAATTCATCATCTATGATTGAAAAAGCCAAAGAGGATTATCCTGAACAAAAATAGCTTCTGTTTGATGCAAATACTGATGAATTAGATGAAAAAGTGGATGTTTTGTTCTCAAATGCAGTTATTCAGTGGTTGCCAAATCAAGATATTTTAATAAAAAGATTTTCGGAATGGCTGAATAAGAATGGAGTTTTAGCTGTTCAATTACCCTTATTTTTTGATATGCCTTTGGGCAAATCGATTGCAATGATTGGCCAACAACCGAAATGGGCAAGTGCGACACAAGGCGTGAAAGAATTATTTACAATCCATCATAAATCATTTTATTACAATCATTTAGTAAAATACTTCAAGAATATAAATATCTGGATTACAGATTACTATCATGTCATGGATTCACATGAGGCAATTCTGGCAATGATTCGAAGTACAGGTCTGAAACCATATCTTGAAAGGATTCCAGATGACAATGAAAAACACGAGTTTGAGAACCAGATTTTGGATAGTATCAGGAAGGATTATCCACAGCAGGAAGATGGGAAAGTGCTTTTTCCTTTCAAACGATTGTTTTTTGTTGCGGAGAAAGAATAATTAATTATAAACTATCTAATTTATTAATATCTCCTTCATTCAAACCATATCTTTCTTCTTCCTCATTACCTAAAGGTTCAATGTGAATCAAAACATCGTATACTTTGGGAATGGTTTCTTTAATTTCATTTTCAACCTGCATAGCAATTTCGTGCGACTCTCTGACAGTCATATTGGCATCCACTTCAATATCCATTTCAACGATTAAAAGGTTACCCAATCGCCTGGTTCTTAGTCGGTGTGGGTTAAATGCATGATGCACTTTGCCTACAGCTTCAAAAATGCGTTTGTATACCTCCGGATCAGAATTCCCTTCCATTAGCTCTTCGTTGGTTTGTTTGAAAACTTCGTAGGAAACTTTTATTATCCAGGCACTTACAATTAGGGCGGTTATGCTGTCTAAAATTGGTAACTCAAGAAAAATGGTGAAAACTAAACCTGTTAAAACAGAGACAGAAATCAGTACATCGTTTTGCATGTTTCTTGCATTGGCAACAAGCATTAAACTATCTAATTTTTCGCCTCTCACTTTAAGGTATCGTGCCAACAAAAATTTACCAATTATTGAGAAAATAGTGACATAAATAGCTATTGTAGATGGTAATTCTGAAACCGTTTTAGAAAATAGTTTTTCGATGGATGAAATAGCTAACTGGGCACCTGCAAAAAAAATCACAAATGAAAGGAATTTTGCCGCAATGGTATCAGCACGGCTGTAGCCGTAAGGATATTTTATGTTTGGAGGTTTGGAAATAATCCGCCCTGTAACAAGAGTAATAAGGGAGGTAATAATATCGCTTGCAGAGTCGATTCCATCAGCAAGTACTGCCAAACTACCTGAAATTATACCCACTATGATTTTTAAAGCTGCCAGAAAGGTGTTCCCAATCACAGCAACCCAGGAAGCTTTAATTATTTTATGAATTCTTTTTTCGTCCAATTGATCAGTTTTGTCTCCGCGAAAGTATTAATTTCTGCAATAAAAAAGTAGTATGTTTAAGAACATGCATGATGCATTTTTTGAATGAGATTTATCATTTACTCACGTTAGCAATTGTTATACATTTGACATTTAGTAAATTTATATTCTAATATAGAGATAATTAGCTATGAACGAAAGAGAAGTATTATTAAATCCTAATAAGCTGGTTAGATATTTAAAAAAGCCGGCGAATGAGTTTACAAAACATGATATCATTCAATTTATTGATGAAAATAACATTGAACTTTTAAATTTTAGATATGTTGGTGAAGATGGGAAACTAAAAATCCTGAATTTTGTAATTACCAGCAAAGATTATCTTGATTCAATTCTTTCAACTGGTGAAAGAGTAGACGGTTCAAGTTTGTTTTCATACATCGAAGCAGGTCGAAGTGATTTGTATGTAATTCCACGATTTAAAACCGCATTTGTTAATCCGTTTGCAGAGGTTCCAACATTGGATATTCTTTGCTCATTTTACACTTCTGATGGCCAGCCATTAGAAAGTGCACCAGAATATATCCTGCGAAAAGCCCACAACGATTTTAAAGAAAAAACAGGGTATACATTTAAAGCAATGGGTGAGCTGGAATACTATATTTCAAGCGAAAGAGAAAAAATGTATCCTACTGAGGATCAGAAAGGTTATCATAGCTCATCTCCTTTTACTAATTGGGAAAGCCTTCGTGTTGAAGCAATGCAATTAATTGCCCAGTCTGGTGGTAAAATCAAGTATGGACATTCCGAAGTTGGTAATTTTAAAACCGATAATCTTGCCTATGAGCAGCACGAAATTGAATTTATGCCAGTTGATGCCGAAGATGCTGTGGATCAATTAATCCTGGCAAAATGGATACTTCGCATGTTAGGGCAAAAATACGGTGCACAAATCAGTTTTGCTCCTAAAATCACTGTTGGCAAAGCCGGAAGTGGACTTCATATTCATTTGATGCTTGAAAAGGACGGTGAAAATAAAATGATTGAAAACTTTGAGTTAAGTGACGTAGCTAAAAAGACTATTGCAGGCTTATTGAATGCTGCACCAGCCTTAACTGCTTTTGGTAACACAATTCCAACTTCTTATCTCCGTTTGGTTCCTCATCAGGAAGCACCTACTATGGTTTGTTGGGGTGATACGAACCGCTCGGTTTTGGTACGTGTTCCACTAGGTTGGGTGGCTGAAACCAGCATGATTAAAGACGCTAATCCTCAGGAAATTGGTGAGATTCCATATATTCCGGGAAAACAAACTGTTGAATTCAGGGTGCCAGATGGTTCGGCCGATTTATACCACTTAATTGCGGGGATGATTGTAGCGGCCAGGGAAGGAATTCTAAATGAAGAGTCTTTAAAAGTTGCTGAAGAATTATATGTTAATGTGAATATTTTCCACGAAGAAAATAAGGATGTTTTGGAAAGATTGAAAAGTTTGCCTCAATCTTGTTGGGAATCAGCTGATTGCTTAGAGGAAAGTAGAGAATTGTTCGAAAAAGACAATGTTTTTCCTCAAGGCACAATTACCCGCATTATAAAAAAACTTAAAGCCCATGATGACAAAGATTTAAGTGAACGCTTATACGGTAAAAATGAGTTAATTAAAAAGCTGGTGGAGCAATTTATCCATTGCGCTTAAATAAAATAGTGGTTTTTCTTTAGATGATAGAATGGTTGTAATGACTTATCTTTGTCGGCAATTGTTCTATCATTTTTTTATTATGACATTAAAAATTAAAGATATCATTATTGCCTTTGATGGGCATTCTTCTTGTGGTAAAAGTACTGTAGCTAAGGCCGTTGCAAAAAAACTTGAGTATACTTATGTTGATAGTGGTGCCATGTACCGCATGGTAACCTTATTGGCCATGCAAAATGGGCTGATTAATGGAAAAGAAATTGATGAAGATAAGTTACGGCAAATACTTAAGAACGTTGTAATTTCATTTAAGTATAACAAAGAAGGCAAGCAGGAAAGCTATCTGAACAATATTAACGTAGAATCTGAAATCAGAACCATTGAAGTTTCAGATAAAGTGAGCTATATTAGTGAATTAGCATTTGTTCGCGAAAGGCTTGTAGAGTTACAGCAAAAGATGGGAGAGGAAAAGCGAATTGTAATGGATGGTCGTGATATTGGAACAGTAGTTTTTCCAAACGCTGAGTTGAAAATTTTCATGACCGCAAGTTCCAATGTGAGAGCACAGCGTAGATATGATGAACTTATAGGCAAAGGACATGATGTTACTTTTGAAGAAGTGCTGGAAAATATTGAAAAGCGCGATTATATTGACCAGAACCGTGAACACAGCCCATTGAGAAAGGCTGAAGATGCAATAGTTTTAGACAATAGTAATTTGACAAGGGAAGAACAACTCAACTGGGTATTAAAATTTATTGAAGAAGAGTTTAGTGCTTGAAAATCATGTATTTTACACAAACTTGACAGGTTTTTCTTTTGAAAGATTTTTTAACCAAAGTTCAAATGAAAGCAGGTTGATAATTAGTCTTTCGATTGAAAAGCCCAATAATAATTTCTTTTTGTTTTCAATATTTACCTTACTTTTTAAATAGTTTTTCAAGATTTCATTAAATGCATTCTTGTTAAAAAGAGGAGCAGAAACCATTTTGTCGTAATCAAGTGTATTAAGAAGAAATTGCTTGTGATAGTTTTTTAACCAAAAATGGTAATTTGCCAGATCGGGGTGTTTAAACAATTTAGTCTTAAAAAAACGATTAGTGATTTTGTTTGTGATTAACTTTGCATACTTCACCATTCTTCCAGAATTGTAGTAACTTAACTCGGAAAGGTATTTACTGTTTTTACTGATTATGTAATTGTGCATATCGGCATTTATCATGCATTTTAAATCGATGAAACTAAACTGTTTAAGCAAATCCTTATGAAAAAATGCTCCGAAAACTTTGAAATACTTTCCTGTAAAGCGTAGAGTATTTGTTGCGCTATTAGAACAATATGTTTTAAATAAAAAATGCCTGGTATAATCAGTTGTTTTTTTTGCAAGGCCGGTTTCATCCAAAACTTCAGTTACCGAGTTTAATATGAGATGGTTGAGGCTGTCTTTGTTGAAGTTTTTAAACAAATCGTTATAGAAATCAAGGAGATTCGTACGAAAAAAAAACACGCTTGGGATACGTTCTACAATAAGTTTGGCGGTCTCTTCTTTTGATAAATTATCCGAAAGGGAATTCCCAATCGGATGATGCCTGTATAGCTGGTTCCCCAAAATTCCGGTTAAAAAAAGGTTTGATTTCTCTGATTCTTTTTCAAAAGACCGTTTAACATGCAAATAATCGAGAAAGGAATAGTGCCCATCAAAAATCCCTGCACAACCTTCTGCATTTCTCAAAAGCTTTTTACCAAATTTGTTGCTGATTTTATAATGTTTATGAGGTAAATTAAAATGCTTACTAATTGATTTTGCCTGTTTCACATCAGTATGATATTTAGGCCCGTGAGTGTAGCTTCTAAATTTATCTAAGTGTTTAAGGCAAGTTGATAAAATTGCTCTTGAATCTCTTCCTCCTGTTAATGGGATTGATATTTTATTTTCAAGAGCACATGCTTTTTTGAAATGCTGGTTGAATACTTCCAGAAATTTCTCATCGCTCATTTTTGTTGTATCCTGAACATCCAATAGTTCCCAGTATCTCTTATTTTGAATTTCCAGGTTGTTTTTAATAAGGTAATTCGAAGCCCCTTCAAATTTCTTAACATTATGAAAATGGGTTTTGTTGCCAAGTTTAATACCGTAATTTAGATATTCAATAACGCTTCTGGTTTCAATCTCAATTTCTCTCGACTCATTGGCATACTCTTGCAAGGTATCTGTTATTATGAGATTGTTTGATTCATTAAAACCATAGAAAAGAGTGTAGATCCCATATCTGTCAGTTATAATCTTGCATGTTTGCGATGATTCATCAATGATCAGAATTGAGTAAATGCCATCAATCTCATGCATAAACTGCTCATTGTGGGTTTGATAATGTGCGAATGCATCTTCTGCTGTATACCATTTATCCTCGTTAGAAAAGTAGGGATAGCCGTATACAATTACGTGAATTGATTTAGTCTGAAAGGTGTTCAGATCTTTTTGAGTGGGGTTAAATTGCAGGCTCACTTCCCATTTTGGCGAAATTGAGATTTTCATGTGTTTAAGGTTTAGATTAATAACAAGATAAAATAGTAATTGGCATACTCACTTTATGCTAGAACAAGTTCATTGACAAAATTCAATAAAGAAATTCCATAATTTATATGTCAACTGCTGTATTCTTACCCACTAAACTTAAACACATTGTCTACAGTGAAACATTTAATGCAATATACGAAAAAAATCAATATGTATTATACGTATGGTTTATTCAAATTGCCAGTTTCACTTGTATTTTTTCCTGTATATATCTTTAAAAAATAAAAAGATAATAAGAAATGCTTCTTTTGGCAAGCATTTCTCATTTCAAAAAAGAGTCGCTGTATGGTTATAAGGGGGTTGTGTATTTATATAATTTTTTATATTTGCTTGATTCGTTAGATGTTCCTGTGCATACCTCATTATCAGTAAACCAGTAATAGCAGTAATTGTTACTTGCAATTCCAACTCCTGCCAGATTTTCGTAACTTTTATTGGAAGGTACTTTGTAATCATAAGATTTACGATACAGTTCTGTTTTATCAGATGTTCCTGAAGAAACAGAACCGTCATTATACCAATAATAGCAATGATCATCTGTAGCAATGCCAATACCTACAATATCATTTGAAGTTTTGCCAGAGGGTAAGCTTAAATTATACAAATTACGATAAGCTGTGGCATTGTTTGTAGTACCAGATGAAACAGTCCCGTCCTTATACCAATAGTAGCAATGATCATTACTTGCTATACCGATTCCCGCAATATCTTGAGGACTTTTACCTTCGGGAAGGGCGTAAGAGTAAGGGTTTCTATATTTTACAGCATTGTCTGAGGTGCCTGCCGAAACAGTCCCGTCACTAAACCAGTAATAACAGTGACTGTTGCTTTTTGCAATTGCAACAGCAACAACACTTTTTTCTTGAGATAGAGCTGACTGCCATGTGAATAAGATTGTCAGAATACCTACAAAATATAAATTTTTCATGTTTTGAAGAGTTTAATTAATTAATCTTACCAAAAATAGGGATATTTTTGATTACTTAAATTAATTCTGTACTTTTAAAGTGTCATTTCTTGGATTTTTATGGACTTTATCCCGTTATCTTAACTTGTCTTAATAGTCTCCTTTTGTAAATTCTATCTGTCAACCACATAATGAGCCAATAAAAAGGCAAAATAAAGGGATAAAAAAACAAAATTAAGAAGATGTACCCGTGATTACCACTTGCACCGTCAAGAAAGCTGTCAATGAAAAAATAAGCATAATAATTGGATAGGAGGTAAATAAAGGGAACTACAAGGCTGCCAACAATCATTGGTAATGAAAAACGTCTGTTCAAATTCTGGTTTCTATAACGAATCATGATAAATACGTGAAATGCTATACACAACACTCCAATAATCATTGCAATGCCTTCAGGGCTAATGTTTATTAGGCTTTGGGCGAATGAAGTAATCTCTGGTGTATGCCTTATCAAAATAAAGTCTGCAGGCAGTTTAGAAAAATTCCAGCTTGCAATTGAGTCTAAGTTACCACTGCTCTGTTGGTCTAAATTTGTTGTGATGGGTCCTTTAAAAACAGAAGCATCAATGTTTAACTCTAACGTTTCAAATGATTTCCAGTATTTTGCAGGAGAAAGCGAATACCTAAAACTGTATTCATTCACCCAATTGCTACCATCTATTTCGGCTAGTGCTTCGTATTCAACTTTAATAATGTGTTCTCCTTCAGTAATGTCTGTTTCGAAAAATAATAAATCATAAATATTTACGTAGAAATCTGTTTTTAAATCTTCATTTATATTTAATTGCGTATTCTTTGATTGGGGTTCTTTACTAAAAATATATTCAAAATCAGATAACAAAATGCTGTCTCTCAATTGCAATTCATCAGGTAATTTTTTGATAATTAATTCCTTGCCGTCAATCCAAACCTTGAACTCATTGCTGTAATCCATCGCATAAAAAATCAGCGGAATTTGCATGCCTTTGGCAGAAGATTTTATTCTATATTCAACATGAAATTTGGCAGTTGTAAAACCCTCATTGATTTTTATGAATATTTTTTCACCTAAAATATCTACATACTGACTTGTAAAAGGTGTTGCCATCATTGTTCCGGGAATAATGGGAGAGGCCATATTCGCCAATATGTATTGACTATATAAAATGAAGAGTATCAAAATTAGTTTTTTCATAACCTGCGGTTTAATTCATAGCTAATTTAGTCCATAAATTATTTAAAACAAAGAACAAAACGGCCCTCTGATTGTTTTGCAGTATAAACTCATTAGAATTAAAGAATAGGATATTAATTTGAAATGATCTAAAATTGCGCAAAGTTTTAAAAATATTGTTCAATTATCAAGGAACAAGAATCCAGCAACAAGAAACATGTATAAAATGAAACAAGCATGACAAATAGAATTATCAACATAAATGACAATGATTCTATTTATCATGCGGTTCCATCTGACAATAAAAAAACAATAAAAAAGAACAGATGAAAGTAGAAGTAGATAGTAAATCCGGTTTTTGTTTTGGAGTTGATTTAGCTGTTGAAAAAGCAGAAGAAGAAATCAGGAAAAACGGGAAAGTATATTGTTTAGGACAAATAGTACATAATGACGAAGAAGTAAAACGTCTTGAAGAAATGGGAATGATCACGATTGATCATGAACAAATGAAAAGTCTGAAAGGAGAAACGGTTCTTATCAGGGCGCACGGAGAACCACCAGAAACATACGAATTGGCCAAGCATAATAATATAATAATTATTGATGCCAGTTGTCCTATTGTTCTAAAATTCCAAAAAAGGGTGGTGAAAGCTAAAGAAGAAAATAATGACAATCAGGTAGTAATTTATGGCAAGAAAAACCATCCTGAAGTAATTGGTTTGTCAGGGCAAATTGGACACAGTGCCATTGTTGTTGAAAGTGAAGCCGATTTGGAATTAATTGATTTGGATAAACCTGTAAAATTGTTTTCACAAACCACAAAGCCCGGAGATTCTTATAAAAAGCTTGCAGCTGAGCTTGAACAACGAATTATGGAACATGAAGGAGCTGAAGGTTTTAAAATAAATCATACCACTTGTGGACAGGTTTCAGGAAGAGATAAAAACTTGATTGAATTATCGAAAGCTAACGATGTAATTATTTTTGTTGGCGGAACCAAAAGCTCAAATGCTAAAACACTCTATAGTTTGTGCAAAAGTATCAATGAGCGTTCATATTTTATTTCAGCTATTGAAGAGCTTAAAAAGGAATGGTTTAAACAGAACGACAGCGTTGGAATTTGTGGGGCTACATCCACTCCTAAGTGGTTGATGGAGAAGACGAAAGATTATATTTTGAAAGAATTCAATAATAATTTGCAATAAAATACTTTTACGTCTCAAATTCTAAATTGTATCTTTGCACAAAATTTTCAACTAACATCAATATTATGTATAACTTATTAAAAGGTAAAAAAGGAATTATATTTGGTGCACTTAATTCAGACTCAATTGCCTGGAAAGTAGCAGAAAAAGCCTATGAAGAAGGTGCTACATTTACTCTGACAAATACACCAATCGCCTTACGTTTTGGCGAACTGGATGAGTTGGGGAAAAAATGCAATGCTGAGATAATTCCTGCCGATGCTACCAGTGTAAGCGATATTGAAAATCTAATTGATAAGTCAATGGAAGTTTTAGGAGGCAAAGTTGACTTTATTCTGCACTCTATTGGAATGTCGCTAAATGTTAGAAAAGGAAGAACCTATGATGATTTAGACTATAATTTTTACAACAAGACATTGGATATTTCAGGAATGTCGTTTCATAAACTCTTACAAGTTTGCAGAAAAAGGGATGCAATCAATGAGTGGGGCTCAGTAGTCGCTTTGTCATACATTGCTGCCCAGAGAACATTGTATGGTTACAATGATATGGCAGATGCTAAGGCAATCTTAGAATCTATCGGGAGAAGTTTTGGTTATATTTATGGACGAGATAAGAAAATCAGAATCAATACTGTTTCACAATCTCCTACAAAAACGACTGCAGGTAGTGGCGTAAAAGGCTTTGACGGCTTAATGGACTTTACCGAAAGAATGTCTCCTCTTGGAAATGCTACTGCTGATGAGTGTGCTGATTACTGTATTACTTTATTCTCTGATTTAACCCGAAAAGTGACTATGCAAAATTTGTATCATGATGGGGGTTTCTCAAACATGGGTATGAGCCTGAGAGCTATGGAACAATACAATAAAAGTTTCGATGAGCCCCAAGAATTAGAATAGAAAATATATTGCTTAAGAGCGAAGCCTTGCCTTTTGGTGAGGCTTTTTTAGTTTAAACCTGCCTGATATGTTAAATTTGTTAATTGGTTGATTTGTTGGTGTTTAATTAATTTGTTTAAAAATTGCTTTGATTTTTAATTTTATATTATGATCTTTGAAAAACTAACAAACCATCAATCTACGATTTATGAATAAACTACTAATCGAATTACCAGCATGGGAGAATATTCCTTTTTTCCAAAGAATCAAATCATTTTCACATCGACACGATAAACCACAAATTGATACTTACTAATTGGAACTGTAACAAGCTTCTTAATCGGTATTTGTAATATCCAAATTACAAAATATTTTGTGTTTATAGTATTCCAGTTAAATTAACTTTTTTGTTTCAGAAATAGAGAAGCATCCCCTTATTTTAAGCGAAGTCTATTAAGCCAGAGCGGTTAATTAGGATTGTAAGCAAGTTGTACAACTATTTGTTATGTGCTGCGCATAGTAAATAGTTGTTTTTAAGCTGCATCGTACACTATTGCAATTGCTTATTTATGCTATGGTATTTTTCAATAATTAAAATTAACAAACTATGAACATTTTACCTCAGGCCAGAGATGATCCATCTCATAATCATTCACTAATTACTAATAAAACAAATAAACATATTAAACTAATTTTATGATAGTATGAAAAAAAACTATACTCAGTTGAAAACCATATTGTTACTTTTAATAATAATGGCTGTCTCAATAAATTTAGGGGCACAGGAGTATCAGAAGCAGGTTTTCCGGATTAAGTTCAATCAATCTGCTGATACCAAACTAAAAACAATGAAGATTCAAAAAAGTGCAGATGGTATAGCCCGCACTGGATTTGAATCTGTTGATAGAATGAGCGAAAAGTATGGTACTTCGAGTATTCGGAGGGTTTTTCCATATGCAGGGAAATTTGAAGCCAAACACCGAAAATACGGTTTGCATTTGTGGTATGAAGTTGTTGTTGATGCAAATGCTGATGTGCGGTTGGCCAAAGAAGACTATTCCAAGTTAAGTGAGATATCACAAAGTGAACTCATCTTAAAAAAATCAAACAGAGATGAAACGACTTTGACTTCCGGAAATGGCCTGTTAGGCTCATTACCTGGAGGAACGAATGATCCTCTTTACAGTCAGCAATGGCATTACAACAACACTGGTCAGTCTGGTGGAACGGTTGATGCTGATATTGACTTGCCTGAAGCATGGGCTATTCAAACTGGATCTTCAGATGTAATTGTATCGGTTCACGATGGTGGAATTGATATCGATCACGAAGATTTAGCCGGGAACATTTGGGTAAACGAAGATGAAATCCCTGGCAATGGAATTGATGATGATGGCAATGGCTATGTTGATGATTACAACGGATATAACTTTGCTGATGGTACCGGAACAATTGGTGCCGATAGTCATGGTACACACGTGGCGGGTACAATAGCGGCTGAAACCAATAATGGCGTTGGTATGTCAGGTATTGCCGGAGGTACTGGTGCTGGTGATGGTGTACGTCTAATGTCATGCGAATGTTTTGGCTCTGTTTCAAGTGGTGGCTTTGCTGAATCATATATTTATGCTGCTGATAATGGAGCCGTGATTTCTCAGAACAGTTGGGGATACACAAATCCAGGTAGCTACGAACAAGCTGTTTTAGATGCTATTGACTACTTTATTGCTGAAGCCGGAAAAGATGAATTAGGCAATCAGGTTGGACCAATGGCTGGTGGTTTGGTAATATTTGCTGCTGGTAATGATGGAACTGATAATGAATGGTACCCTGGTTATTATGAGCCTGTTATGGCAGTTGCCGGAACCGATCATAATGACAATAAATACAATAACTCAAACCATGGTGCATGGGTAGAGTTGGCCGCTCCGGCTGTAAATATTTACAGTACCATTCCAAATGATCAATATACTGGTGGTTATACGGGAACCTCGATGGCTTGTCCGCATGTCTCGGGTACCGCTGCTTTAATATTATCCCAATTTAAAGATGAAGGTATTACTCCTCAACAAATTTGGGACAGATTGGTCAACAGTACTGATCCTTTGACATTCGAAGGGGCAGAAGACTGGGGCTCTGGTCGTTTAAATGCTTTTGCAGCACTTGCTGAAGATGACGGAATGCCACCATTGGCAATAACCGATATGTCAATTGCCAGCGCTTCAGCAGTTTCGGTGACATTCAACTGGACCTCGCCCGCAGATCAACCAGATAATTATCCTGCAACCCTGTACGACTTCAGGTTTTCAACAAATCCAATAACTGCAGGAAATTTTGATCTGGCAACACCATATCAAATTTCGGCTCCGCTGACTCCTGGTCAGCAGGAAACTGTTATTGTACAAGGGCTTACACCAGGTACAACTTATTATTTTGCAGTTAAATCAGCCGATTATTTTGGAAATACTTCTGAAATATCCAATACAGTGATGGCCACAACAGATCTTGCACCTCAAATTGTCACCACAGGCAATCCCGGTGTTTCGGTTGACATCAATATAAACCCAATTGAAACCGGATATTTCACAATCCAAAATCAAGGTCAGGCTGATTTATTGTTTAATGTATTCCCGGTTTACCTTGGAAGAACAAACCCTCAGCCATTATCTACATTAATCTATCCGGGTACTCAGGTTTCTATTGAACCTGAAACCAACTACACCGGATTAGCCTCATTAAATAGCGTACCATCAACAAATAATGTTACAGCAGGGCAACTTAGCTTTAGTAACGATGCTGCTGTTGTGATTAATTATGATGATGGAGATGATGAGGTGGATGGTTCAATTGCTGTTACTGCAGGTGGAACACCGGTTGTTTGGTCTGCAGCAACTGCTTTTGAAGTACCTGATTTGGGCGGAGAGAAATTCATTCTGTCACAGGTAAATGCATATCTAGATGCGAGTGGAGGAGCCGCTGCAAAACCATCAAGTCTTTCGATAATAAAAGGTGGGGAAACACCATCGTTTGGAGAGTTGGTGATGATGCAGGAATTTACAAATATAATTGGAGCACAATTCGTTACCATTCCTTTGGAAATGCCATTATCATTAAATAGTGGTGATAAGTTCTGGATTGTGTTCAATTTCCCTGATGAACCACTACGATTAGGGTATGACGATGTAACGGGCGGAAACAGGCCTGGTGCTTATCTTGCTTTTTTCAACGGCATCTGGAACGATGTTCAGGAAATTGCAGGATGGGAAAACTATGTTTGGACCGTAAGGGCTATCCAGACCCAATTGCAAGGCGTATCTGTTGATATTACTCAAGGTACAGTTGGCATTGGTGGCTCGCAAAACATTGGTGTAACTTATGATTTAACCGATGCTACTAGAAACGGCGACTATAACTTTAATATTTTTGTTTTGAGTAATGATCCTGTTACTCCTGTAACAAAAGTTGAGGCAAAGGCAGTAGTAACCGGAATACCTGAACCTCTGATTGCTGTTGATCCACAAGAGGTTAACTCTATCATTGATGCAAGTGTTAATCCTGTAAAAACCGAAACGCTTACAATTCATAACAATGGAGAAGGTGAGTTGGTATTTGATTTCCAAAATCCCGTGGTTGATCAGGATGTAAGTATTCCGGCATTTACCGGAGAATATCCAAAAGGAACTGCAGCTCCATCATTAGAGAAAGCGCCTTCTGTAAGTGCAGAAACAAGCTCAAATCTTCCTGTAGCCCAACTTGATGCAACTACTGCATATGCACAGGAGGTTTATCCAAACAGTTATTTTGTTTCTTTTTCAACAGATAATCCAACTACTTATTTAACCTCAAGTGTTACATCTTATACAGCTTATGCAGGAGACTTTGCTAAAGGAGATGATAAGCACATGTACATTGTTGATAAAGATGCATCTGAATTAAAATTGCTTGATATTGAAACAGGTGGATTAACTACTATTGGCGGAACACTTGCTTTCACTGATTTAGCAAATGACAAAAACGATGGAACAATGTATGGTGCTTATTATACCAATCCATCTTCTGATTTGTATACTGTCGATTTGGAGACAGGTGCTACAACCTTAATTGGAACAATGGGCTCTGGTATAATGATAGCAATTGCGTGTGATGGTGATGGCAACCTATGGGGCCTTAATCTTGATGATAATATCTATTCGATAGATAAGTCAACAGGAGTAGCTACATTAGTTGGCTCTGCAGGTTTTGATGCCAATTATGCCCAAAGTATGGCTTGGGATCCTGGTTCTGGAATTGTTTATTTATCAGCATACAATAATGCTGCAGGCAGAGGTGAGTTACGAATATTGGATACCGAAACAGGTGCTACTGAACTGGTTGGTGCATTCCCTGGCAATGCTGAAGTTTGCGCATTTGGTTTTCCTGGCGGAGGCTCTGCAGATTTTGTGTCTGTAAATCCAACTTCAGGTACAGTTGCACCTAATTCTACTGCTACAATTGAAGTGCAGCTTGATGCAACAGTTTTACCAAATGGTACTTATAACTCTTCATTAATGGTGTACTCAAACGATTTTACTAACCCGTCAGTTGAAGTTCCTGTTAATTTAGAGGTAACCGGGCAGGTTGGTGAAATCAATATAAGTAATGTATTTGTTGAATTCGGAGGTGTTTTCTTAAACGGTGAAAAAGAACTTCCAATTATAATTATAAATACAGGAATTGGAAGTCTTGAAGTCTCAGAGATCACTTCTAATAATGTAGTGTTTACAACCGATCTGACCGAACCGGCCGTTATTGAAATGGGCGACTCTTTGGTTGTGATGGCAAAATTTGCACCTGCAACTTTAGAACAATTCAATGGAATACTTACTATAAATAGTAATGACCCTGCAAATCCACAGGTTGAGATTACAGTTACAGGAATTGCTGTTTCTCCACCAGTCATTTCTTTAGATCCCACACAAATTGAAGAAACATTGGATGCAGGACAGCAAGTGGTTCGACAATTTACAATTTTGAATGAAGGTTTATATCCATTACAATATTCAATGCCAACAGTTGCTGCTGCAATGTTGTTGAATAATCCTGATATTCAAAAGAATAATACTTCTTTAATTAAGGACGTAAAACAAAGTGCCGATAAAGAATTAAATGGTTCTGGAGAAACACCAGGTTATCCTGTTTTACTTGGCGCTGGTGGTCCAGATGAATTAGGTTATAGCTGGATTGATAGCAGAGAAGAAGGCGGACCTGTTTTTGTTTGGGAAGATATTTCAACTACAGGAACTGAAATTCTTGAAGATAGCGATGACGGTTCTGTTGACATTGATTTACCGTTTGGGTTTAAATTCTATGGTGAGCTAAAGGCTTCTATAACAGTTAGTTCTAATGGTTATTTGACTTTTGGCGTTGATGGTACAGATTACACAAATGATCAAATACCTTCAACCACTGATCCGAATAACTATATTGCTCCATTCTGGGATGATATGAGACCATCAAGTAAGCGTGGCCAGATTTTCTATCAATCTTACCCTGATAAATTTGTTGTTCAGTATCACGAAATGGGTAATTATCCAAGTGCAACAACTGGAACCGCAACTTTCCAGGTGGTGTTATTCCCTAATGGCAATATTGCTTATTATTACAAAGACTTTATGCTTGAAAACAACGCAAGTGCCACCATTGGTGTTGAAAATGAAGATGGTACTATTGGGTTGCAGGTAGCGTATAATACCGATTATGTTTCGGATAGCCTGGCAGTGTTGATTTTCCCTGGCAGAACTCCGTTTGATGTAAGTGTGAGTACTGTAGCAGGAATCATTCAACCTAATAGCCAGGTTGTTGTTGATTTAACTGTCGATGCAACTGATTTGATTGAAGGTAATTACATAAATGAATTACTTATTTCAAGTAATGACCCGGTAAATCCAGAGGTTACATTTACCACCAAACTGGACGTTATTGGACATCCTGAAATTAATGTAAGTCCTGCAAGTATTGAGTTTAGTTCAATTTTCCAGACCTTGAGTGAAACTCGTATGCTAAGTATTGAAAATACAGGTAGTAAGGATTTGACTGTGAGCAATATTAGTGCTGATAATGCATCATTCACTGTTGATTTTGCAAATCCTATAATGATTGCTCCAACACAAACAGTTGATGTAGAAGTAACTTACACAGCAATTAATACTGGTGAAGTTACAGGAAATATTACTATCGATAGCGATGATGAATTTGGAAATCAAACGGTGACAGTTCCTGTTTCAGGAACAGGATTGATACCTCCGGTGATGGTTGTGACAACAGATCCTGACCCTGTTGATATTACTATGAATTCAGGTGATAGTGATACTATTAAAGTGATGGTTGAAAATGCAGGAGGTTCACCTTTAGATTATGTAATGGTAAAACCATATTACACAAATGTTGGTGATGTAACTGTTTCTGCAGGTAATGCTCCTGAATTGACTTCGAAAGAAGATGCAGATGGTAGGATTGGGAATGTTGTACAATATGGAAGCGGCGGCCCCGATAGCTTTGGTTACACGTGGGTTGATAGCGATGCCGGAACCGAAGTAGTTTACGATTGGATGGAAATTTCTGATGTTGGAACCAAGCTTGATCTTGGTGGTGATGATGGTGTTTATGTAACCTTACCATTTAACTTCCCATTCTACAACGAAACCTATAATCAGGTACAGATTGCCTCTAACGGGTTCTTTACCTTTGGTGATAATTTAGGCTCTATTGGTGGTTATTCTAACCAGGATATTCCTCAAGTCAGTGCACCAAATAATTTGATTGCTCCTTTATGGGATGATCTTGAGCCTCAGGATGGTGATGGTGTATATATGTTTTCAACTCCAGACTATGTGATTATTCAGTACAACGAAGTTCCTGCGTTTTTGTCAACTACAACTGCTACTTTCCAGGCAATTATTTATGCAAATGGAAGTATGAAGTTTCAGTACAAAGATGTAATGAATTATGTTGGTGTTGACAGATCTACAGTAGGTGTGGAAAATGAGGATGGAACAGATGCTTTAAAGGTAGTTTTCAACAATACGTATGTAAAAGACGGATTGGCTGTTTTAATTAAAAGTCCGTTTGTTACCGGAACAGTTGAACCTGGTACAACAGCTAATGTTGATTTAGTAATTGATGCTGCCAATATTTATGATGGTTTCTACGAATCTCCATTAAAGGTATTAAGTAACGATCCTGCTAATCCATCAATTGAAATACCAACCACTTTAACTGTAACAGGTACACCTGAAATTGCTTTAGGTACAGATACGCTTAAGTTTGACAATGTGTACTATGTTGATGGGGTAAACTATAGTGACTCTAAAGTGTTAATGATTATGAATGATGGTACAAAAGCCCTTAACATTAGTTCAATGTGGCTAAGCAATGAGACCGCCATTTTTGAAGCTGATAAATCAGGTGCATTTGTACTGGAACCAAAAGAAGCAATGGTGGTGAACATTACTTTTACTCCTGATGCTGTTGGTTCATTTGAAAATACGTTTAATATTGCAAGCGATGATGCTTCTCAGCCAGTTATTTCAGTTGTGATGATGGGTGAGGCAATTGAGCCTCCGGTAATGGTTGTAAACCCAACTGATACGCTTAAGCTTGAATTACTTTCTACCGGAAGTGCAGTTGAAAGCTCAACTGTAAGTAACCAGGGCGGAAGTGTAATGGATTATACGGCTAATGTGGTTTATTATCCTGGTGGATTTACTGAAGCAACACAAAGTGCAGTATTTAACAGAACTAAAGTGACATCACCTGTATTTAGGGCCTTGGCTCAAAATACAATTGTAACTCAAAATTCTCAACAGGTACTGTTTGATGTTGACTTTAAAGATTCAATTACTTATGATCCAAATAGTGCGCCTGATGATTATTATGGTTATAATGGCAGTGCAGGGTATAGTTCAGCCAATAGGTTTATTGTAACAACCGAAACATTTACATTAACTCACATTACTAATTATTATCAGACCAATGGTGCGACTGGTTCTGTGATAATGGAAATTTACAAAGGCGGAACTTTACCTGGGCAGGGTACACTTCTTACTTCTCAGGCATTTACGCATGCCGAAGCAGCAGCCGGAGCTAATTGTTTAATTGAATTGGATCAACCAATCAAGTTTGTACAAGGCGATGTGTTCTTTGTGGCAATGCATTATCCAATGGAAATTAACTTCCCTGCTGCATTTAATCGTGGAGTTTCGGGAGTTGATGGGGTTTCTTATTGGTATGATGTGAATTCATCAGTCTGGTTAAACGAAGATCCTGGATATGTATACAAAATCAGGGCATTTGAAGCAGTTGGGGTAGGACCAACTGAGTGGTTAACCATTGACCCAACTGAAGGAACACTTGAAGCTGGTACCTCAAACTCTCATTCTGTAAATGTTAATGCAGCAGCTACAACTGGTGGATATCATTATGCAAAAGTGGTTTACAGCTCGAATGACCCTGTAACTCCAAGCATTGAATGGCCTGTTCAGTTGTATGTAAACTATCTTCCTGAAATAGTTTTTGCTCAGGATAGTTTGTTTGTTGACGAAGGTCAAATTGTTGAAACAATGGTTGTTGCTTCTGATCCTGAAGGTGGAGCATTAACTTTTGAATTCGCCGCTAATTATGAGTTTATGGAAATGACGGTATCAAATGATACTGCAAGAATTGTCTATCAACCAGATTATGAGCAAGCAGGAATTCATGACATTGTAATCAATGTTACAGATGACAAGGGCGAAACTGTGGAAGTACCCTGTGTTTTTGTAGTGAATAATGTTAACAGAACTCCTGTATTGCAGGTAGATATGGAAGACAAAATGTATTTCCCAACCGATCCATCTGAAACAATTGATTTGAATGCTTATTTTGCAGATCCTGACGGTCAGACAATGATTTACGAGGTATTTGCAGGTTCTGATACAGCATTTACTGTAGCTGTTGATGGTAGTTTGTTGGAAATAAACCCGTTTGACTTAGGGTTTGGTGTGGTTACTGTTACAGCAACTGATCCCGAAGGAGCTTACGCAGTTGCTACATTTAATGTAAGGGTACGCCATTTAGAAAATCATGCTCCACTCTTAACTCAAATCATTCCGGATCAAATGGTTTATCCTGATCAACCAGCGGTATTAGATCTTGATAACTACTTTACAGATATTGATTGGGACGAAATAGAGTATAGTTTCACTATTTCCGGCAGACCATCGGTGTTTGCATCATTGAATGGCAGCGTGTTGACACTGGAAAGATACCAGTTTGGAATGTGTATTTTAACAGTTTATGCTGATGATCAAAGAGGTGGAATTACTGCCTTCTCGTTTGCTGTATTTGTTCAGGGTAGGGGAAGAGCTAATAATCCTCCATATCAGGTTGCTCCAATTGGCGACAGAGTTTATCAAATTTCGCAGGATAAAGACAGAATTCATTTAACAGATTTCTTTGCTGATCCTGATGGTGATCAATTGAACTTTATCGGTGTTTTAGAAAATGGAGAAGCTGTTGAAATGAAGGTTGAGGGAAGTGATTTAGTATTAAGTCCTGAGGCTCTTGGTCAAAGTAATATCACTATTTACGTAAGTGATGATCGCACCCCGGAAGTGCTTAAAACAGGTATTGCAATAAATGTCACTGAAGATGTGTTAGGGGTTGATGCAGAGGTTATTAGCTTGCGCAACTATCCTAATCCTGTTAGCGATATTACTACTATTGAATATCAGTTGAAGGAAGCTGCAAAAGTGCGATTAGAAGTACTGAACGCTCATGGTAAAACCATTGAACTATTGATAGATGAAAATAAAGATGCCGGAAAATATACTATTGAATATGGTGTAGGCAATTTATCTTCGGGAATTTACTTCTACCGATTAACAGTTAACGAAGAGCAATTTACTAACAGAATGATTGTGAAGTAACTTGTGAAAAGGAATGAATTTAAGAAGCCGCCATTGAGCGGCTTCTTTTTTTTGACAACAAAGAAGCTTTTATGATTTATTGTTGTTCAATTACAAGAACAAAAAATGATTTATACGTAAATTATTCCAAATAGGAATAAAATAAGCGAAAAGAACAAATTTGGTTTTGAGTAATTGTACATTAAATGTTGTTTATCAAAGGAATGTGTTTTTTTACCAAAAAAAACAAACCCTTTATCATAGTAAAGGGTAAATTTATAATAAAAAACAACCAAGATACTAACTAAAATTTTAAACCAATGTTAAAAACTACTTTTTCAACCACTCTAAAGAAGAGTAGGCCTGTGCCACAACTAAATTCTATTAAGTTTTTGTTAAAGGAGTTGTAAACTTCTTAATTCTATTTTACTCTTATTGATAAGTTTTATTATTGCCATCCTGTAGTAAGGTGTCTTACAGTCCTGACATACATTCAATAAGTTCTCAGGAATTATCTTCTCTAGAATTTTTTAAAACAGAAACACAAATAAGATGATAAAAGGAGTAATGTTTCAAGCATTCCATTGGTTTTTACCTACAGACGGGAATCATTGGAACTGGTTAAAAAATGAAGTGCCGCAACTTGCAAATAAAGGTATTACTTCCATATGGTTGCCACCTTTTTCAAAAGCCTGGGGAGGTATGGCTCCTGATGGGAATCAAACATCGGTGGGTTATGATGTTTACGACCTTTGGGATTTGGGTTTTTACCAGGCGCATAATAATGTTGAAAGAACAAAATACGGCACCTATGATCAGTTAATAGCACTGATAAGTAAATGTAAAGATGAAAAAGTACAGGTTTATGCTGACCTGGTTTTTAACCATAAAATGGGTGCGAAAAATATGCAACAAATACGGGTGCAGCAGGTTGATGGAAGCAACTACAATCATACCCTGTCAGGTTGGTTTAATAAGTCTTTGTATAGCAATTTCAGTTTTAAAAACAGGATGCGTACACAAGAAACCTATCTCAATTCACCAACTGATAGTCAATTTGAGTGGAGAAGTGATCACTTTGATGCTTTTATATCAAAAGATGAGGGTGTTTTTAGAATAAAAGCGAAAGATTTTCAATGCCTGCCTAATTATCATTACGATAATCATCCTTATTTAATGGGTTTTGATTTAGATACCTCGCATCCTGATGTTGTTGAAGAATTATGCAGGTTTGGAGAATGGCTGGTTAATGAAATAGGAATAGACGGGTTTAGGATTGATGCCATAAAGCATATTCGACAGTCTTTTTTCCCTGAATTTTTAAAAAGAATCAGAAAAAGCAAACCTGAATTATTTGCAGTAGGAGAATTCTGGGAAGATCATGACTTATATAAACTCACTGATTTTATCAATAATACCAGTCGTTCATTGTCACTTTTTGACTTCAGGTTAAGGGAGAACTTCTGGCACGCAGCTAATTCTGGCGCTAACTACCCACTGCCAGATATTTTTAATGATACACTTGTTGCATCCGATCCGGTTAAAGCTGTCACTTTTGTTACCAATCACGATTTACAGCCATTCCGGCAAGGAAAAGATTTTAGGCTGATTGAGCATGACTGGTTTAAACCGCTTGCATATGCGCTAATACTGCTACGTCCTCAAGGATATCCATGTGTCTTCTTTGGTGATTATTTCGATTCTGATCTTTATAAAACAGGTGTAAAACCACGCCATAAGTGGATGATTGATCATTTTTTGGAAGCAAGAAAGGTAGCAGTAGGAGGTTCAATAACTGATTATTTTGATCATCCCAATTGTATTGGTTGGGTTAGCCTGGGAGTAGACAATAATGCCAAATCGATGGCCGTAGTGATGAGTAATGGCAGTGATGGGTGGAAAGAAATGTTTACAAATAAACCTAATATTTCATATAGAGATATTACAAACCATTATACTAATATTATTGTTACAAATGCCCGAGGTAATGCAATATTTAGGTGTAAGGGAGGAAAGGTTTCGGTGTGGATTGAGGAATAATTTGTTACAAATTTTGTTAAAATCACTTATATTTTATAAAAAAGATTAAAAAACATGAGCATTTATATTATTAGTAATAGAAAAGTTGTTAATGGCCATTTTCTCGACAAAGGAAAAGAACATGCTATGCCTATTTTCAGGATAGCCAGATGCGAAATTGATCAAGCAAATAAAACTACAAAGTATAAACTTATTAAAGACGATTACCCTGCTGATTATTCAAGCGTAATTAATACGCTAAATGATAAAAAAAACAATGGGGATAAACTGCTTGGATCGGCATCTATGTTTTATGATTTATATAATCAAATGTTAGAGAGTAAAGATGAACGCTCCGATGTTTTATTTTTTATACATGGTTTTGCCAATTCATTTACAAGTAACTTGAAGCATATTTATGAACTAAACAAAATATTTATAAAAAATGGCTCGCCCATAAAACACATTGTTTATTTTGCCTGGCCAACCAGAAACCATAAGTTCTTTACCTACAGTGACGATCAAAAAGATGCTGATGCGTCAGGTAAATTGCTGGCGCGTATTTACGAAAAATTGCTCGATTTTTTTATCGAATTGTTTAAAATACACCAAAAAGAACATTGCAATAATAAAATACACCTTGCTGCACATTCTATGGGCAACCAGGTCTTGGCCAGTATGCTTGATTCAATAACCGGGAAAACTATTCCATTGTTCTCAGAGGTTCTATTGCTACATTCGGATGTTGAGAATACCGTTTTTGATCCGGGGCAACCTTTTACAAAATTAGCAGAGCTTTCAGAACGCACTCATATTTACATCCATAAAAGCGATGATGCCTTACGTATTTCAAGGTTTACTAAAAACTTTAATAAAAGGTTGGGGCAAAGGGGCCCTCGTGATCGCAGTATACTAAATAATGAAACCTTTATAGTAGATGTCTCTGCCGATACAAGGCCGCAAAGTTTAAGAGAAGGACTGATTGATCATTGGGGATATCTGGAACGCGACATTGAAAAAAAGGACATAATAGAGGTTTTAAAAGGATCTGATGAAGATAAAATTCTTTGGAGAGAGAAAATTGGAAATAATTCATTTATCATTAAAGAACAATAACACTTATTAAATATCTAAATACAGACATGGAAGAACTTAATGATGAAAACCAATCACACCAGAATAAGAATATGGTTAAATCTAAACGAATAAAAAAAATAAAAAGAACAGCTACATTATTATTTTCTTTACTTATCTTAATCCTATCGCTTATAGCATCAAACGAAATTTATAAAAGACAGCAGATGCAAATAGAAGTAAAAAAGAAGCTTTTTGAGTTAAACCAACAGCTTGTTAGTGTACTTCAATATGAAATTCGTGATACAACCAAGTCTGCTATAAAAATTTTGGAAATAAAAAACTTCATTTCAAAATACGACTCTATTCAAAATAAAATACGTATACTTACCAATTATGGGGCTTTGCGTTTACCAAAATATAATTCAGAATACATCCAGGATGAAATTGCGATGGGCTATTCGAATTTTTCTTGCCCAATAATATGCGTGACATATACATTGACAAACATGTGGCTGTTTCTTATTATTTCAGTAGGTTTCTGTTTTACAGGCTCAATTATAAGTGTAATCAGAAAAAATGATGAATTAAATATTGGCATTATTATAACAAGTATTGGAGCTGGAATTATTATTTATTTATTCTCATTTGGCAATATTTCAATATTTAGCTTTTTCCAGGAAAAAGGTTCTATAAATCCGTTTAATATTGCTTTATTATCTATCATTATTGGATTGTATACTGAACCTTTTTATAAAGCTATTAATAAATGGGTGAGCGCAAATTTCACTAAAAGCACTTAACTTTTACACTGCATTATGCAGCGCATTATTAACAAAAGCCGATTCTTACCTGCAAGGTGCAACGCCCTGTCATCACTAGCCGAAACCCTCCTACAAAGTGCTGCAACCTTTCGGCTGTTGCCGAAACCTCCCTGCACTTTGCAGGAACATTTCGGCAACAGTGAATGAAAGCATGCAGTTGGCAAGGAAATTTCGTCGATTTCAAATATCATTTTATAAAGATAAGAGAGGTTTCACCAAAGAATCATGTGTTCTCGTCAAAAAAATAACGGTTGCTGACAGCGAAAAATATATATAATTATTATTTTTAAAGACTAAAATATTATTAATACTAAAATCTTCTAAACCATGTTACAAACCATCAAATTAATGAAACTCCGTATTAAGGAGTTCATCCAGTTTTTTACCGATTTTATTTCTATTCTTGAACGAAACAATCCCGAAGCACTTAAAATAAAAGAACAGCTAAAGCCAGTTATTGATGAGTTAGAAAAAATAAAAGTAATTGACGGGACAGATAAACGCAATGATATTTCGGAAGAGCTAAAGCTAATTGATGAGCGTAGGGACAATGATATCACCGGAATACGAGCAGTGGTTGAAGGCTACACTTATTATTTTGAAGGAAAGACCAGGAAAGCAGCCGAACTTTTACTAAATATTATAGATAATTACGGTCCTTCCATTGCCCGGCAAAACTATCCTACCGAAACTGCTTCGATTAACGGCATAATGGAAAAGTTTAAAAACAATGATGAATGTAAGAATGCTTTGGCACTGCTCAACCTAAGTAATTGGATCGTTAAACTGGACGAAGAAAATACACTTTTCAACCAGCGCTACCTCGACAGGGTTGATGAAAAAGCAAAACAATCGGAAGAAAAAATAAAAGAACTACGCAAAAGCACTACTGATTATTATTACGAACTGCGTGACCATTTAAATTCTCACTCCACCTTAAACAAAGAGAGTTACAAGCCCGTTATGGACAAGTTAAATAAACTGATTGAGGAGTATAACGGAATTGTGAACAGGAGAAAGGGTGGAAAAAGTAGTGAAGAGGGGTGAGGTTAAAATTTACATCAACTAAATATCAGCATAATTCTCCAATTATTGCAGAGTTTACAATAAATATTAAATTAAATTTTTAATCTTTTCGTTTTCCGGGGTGACTGAATCAACGGAAAACGAAAGTCAAATAAAACGGTAGAATCGATCTGAAATTCAAGCGAAGAAAATTTGTTGTTTACAAGGAAAATACATGAAATTATTCTATTTTAAAGTATCTGCAAATGCCTGAAATAAATAAACAAAACTACTCCGAGATATTCTCGAAATGGTTGACTACAGAGAAGATAACTTTAAAGAAAATTGCGAAATCAATAGGATGTACAATTTCAACATTAGAGAGGCTCATCGAAAAAACAACGGTTCCAACAAATGAAATGCTCAGACAAACAGAAGTCCTGATAAATTTAGGATTCAGGAAATATTCGAAATTGAGTCGGGCAGAAAAAGAAAAAATTTCTGAAACTATAGGAAGTGCCAGCGGGGGAGGCGTTGGATTTGCATCAATATCGGTAGTTGTAAGCTCACTAGGCACACCAGGGCTTTCTGCTTCAGGTATCGCCTCTGGTTTATCATCCCTGGGTGGTGTCGTTGGGGGTGGGATGACAGCAGGGATAGCTGTTGCAGCTGTGATTCCTGTGGCCGGGTTATTCGCTGGTTTTGGGGTTGTAAAAGGCGTTAAATATTTTGTGAGTGAATACAGGGTTGGAAAGGAAAGTGTTGATGAAAAGTGGGAGTGTTATGAAAAATAGTTTTACATCTCACCCACATCATCGATCACATGACCTTGGTTGCACAATTCTTCTAAAATACCCCTACTCCTTTCCCTTGTTGCCAGGCTCTAGCCCCTGTTTTTTTAAATATTTTTCCATGCCTCGCCAAATCCATTCGGTATCGAGCTTTTTAACCACTTCTTTTAAGGCCAGTGTAATGTCCGCTATCATGTCCATGTCTTCCTTGTTGCGATCATAAAAATAGCAGTTCTCACAGTTTAGTTGTTGCTGGCTGTTTTCTTTAAAACTAACCTCCCCACTATTAATAAACACATTTGATTTGTCATCTTCAAACCATTCTTTTGCATCTACCCCCAGGGCATTGCATGCTTTTTCAAGTTTTTCACTGTTAACGGCTGTTTTCCCTGTCTCAAGAGCCCTGTAGTCATCAATATTTAGCCGGGCTTTTTCGGCTACCTGTTCAGGGCTCAACCCTTTTAAGGTACGTAGTGTTTTTAATTTGTTTGCGGTTGTTATCGGGTTCATATTATTAGTATTTACGCGTGATGCAGATTTAACTATTTATGGTTAAAAATGTAATATTCTGCTAATGTTGAGCATCTTAGTTATAGAAATTTAATTGCATTCATCAAACTGCTGGCCGGTTGGAATAATAACCCCGGGGGCAAGCTCGTAAGTGCCTGTTACCGAGTGGCCATTAACATCAGTAATTCTTAATTCATAAGGACCTTCTTCGCCATTTTTTATACCATCAGGGTCTAAAAAGTAGTTGTAACTTTGCCTTTCAAGTGCAACAAACTCATTGTTTTGGTTTTTGGCCTCAATTGATAACACCATGTACCTTGGATTTATTACCTGTACAGCTGTCCACCAGGGGTTAGAGCCCTCTTTAAAACGAATGCTCATATTTTTGTCTTCCGGACTTTTTATGTATTCCCATTTTATGGGTGTTATACCATCTGATAAAGGAGCGAGTTTAGCAAATGCCTCGGGCGATAAATCAATATGTCCGTAATCACATTCGGGGCATTGATCCAGGATTTGAACAACAACCTGGTTATTATTCTTTTCGTTGGTGATTTTCACATAAGCTCCACAGGCATTACTGTTGTCGTACTGAGCTTTGTTCATGGCACCGTACATTTTGTCCGATGGGTACTCAATCATGCAGTTTCCACCTCCTTCGGCATTGTACCAGGTTGCATTTCCGGTGTATTCTGTATGATACAATCCATTATCACATGAGCCTAACGATGTTTTCTCATTTTTACTGCATGCAAAAGAAGATACAAGGAATATGCTCCCAAAAAAAATAAAAAAGTTTCTCATTATTTACAATGGTTGTTGGGTTTATTTGGTATTTAAATGTGTTGCAAATGTAGCTATTTATAAGTAAAAATGTAAATGTATAGTTCTGTTTGGCATTTTTAAAATAAATTTGCATCTTTCAGTAACTCCATTACCGCTGTCTTTTTGCGGTGTATTTAAATATCATGCGAAAGAATCTGCAAGTTAAATTGGGAGTAGAATGATTGCAACTACTAACATTGGCAAAAATGAAGATAAAGTCTGTATTCATCCTCAATCCTGTATTCCAGGCAATCGCACGGGAAATTTTCGATAATTACCGGATAGGTTTCTAATTTCTTGTTTTTCATGCATTCATACAAATCAATGATGAATGTCCCTTCAATAAAATACAATTTATTTATTTCAAATTTAAGAGGATCCCATTCTTTGTACACCAATTTGATATTCATT
>JBNKRJ010000128.1:0-53343 GCA_050296515.1 Bacteroidales bacterium
ATTGAATGTCCTAAACGGGCAATGCCTAAATAGACGAATAGATAATTTAGAGAAAGTGAAACAAGAGGTTGCAGCTTGGTGTGAAGCGAGAAATAATAAAGATGCGAAAATAAATTGGAGGTTTACAACAAAAGATGCCCGCATCAAATTAAAATCACTTTACCCAAAACTTGATGCTTGACATGACACTAGCACTAATTAAGATGAAATAAAATGTGTTTGCGCAAACGATAAATTTGTCATACTACTGAAAAAATCATTTATCCTTGCGCATTGTATTCTTTTTCCTAACCAGCAAAATTAATCCGACTAGTAGAATTACAAACAACCCAATCCCTCCTATTATCAGCCAAAAACCAGAAGTCTTATTCTCTTGTATCACTTTTACCTCTGTAATATCAGTTTTATTTACAATACTATCAGAACAATTATTTTCAATGTTTATAGAAGAAATCATTTGCTCAGCATTTGCAAGTTCTTTGTCCAGAGAATCATCAATATTAATAGGTATTTCATCTGAAATAGCAGACTCAATTTCTTTTTCATTGGTGTTAGTAGTACTCTGTGTTTTTCTATCAATTATTGGGGGATTATTCTCTGCCAACTGACCATTTTCTTTTTTAAGGTAGTCATCATATATTTTAAAGTAATCGTAATACTCCTTATATTTTTGATTATCACCCATTCCTTTATAGCATTCAGCCATTAAATTGTAGCAGGTTCTTAACAATTTAGGAGCATTTATTTTATCAAGTATTTTTAATGCTTCAATGAGATTCTCAATCGCTGTATCATATTTTTTTTTAATCAAAAGAACACTCGCTAAATCCATAAGACTGATTGCCGTTTCATCTTTTTTGTCAAACCTCCTGCAAATTCTTAGACTTCTGTCAAAATACTCCAAAGTTTTATTCAACTGATTAAGGTCGGAATAAATCATTGCTATATTGTTGTATATTTGAATATTAGCTAAATCATTTCCAATACTAGTATTTAATTGAGAAGCTTCAAGATAACTTTCAATGGCCATTTCATTATCGCCTGCATTCATATACACTAAGGCTTTTTTTGTGGCATAATATGAGGCTATTTTTTGCTGACTTTGGGCAATATAGCTTTCGATAAGTTGATTATATTGATTAACCTGATTTTGTTGTTCGTTACCTAATTGAGCATATAAACTATTACTTTTTGATTGGACAAGGTTTAAAAGAAATCCTAACAACAACAGGCAAATAGTTTTAAAAAACGGGTTCATCTTATAAATTTAAATTTGCAATTTTTAATTTGTGTAAACAGCATTATTTTCAAGAGAAAACTAAGCTGTTTTCCCAAAAGATTATCAAAATTACCTAATCATTCCTATAATTATCATTAAAAAATAATAAGAAGTGTTATTGTAATTCACATTTAGCTTATTTTCAACTTCTTACATGAGGTAATTGCCTTCAATTCTCACAATTGAACTTCCTCCAAACAATACCTGCAGCCTGTCTTTGTTTTGAAAGACTTTTATTTTTATGATATTCGGATAGTCAAAACTGTTGTTTTGTTCAATTTGAATTGCTTTACCATTCCAAAAACGCTGTTCAAGCATGTAATAACCTATTGCTGAATTACCAGAGCCTGTTGCAGGATCTTCAAGATACCCAAATGAAGGTGCAAATACTCTTGATCTGATAAAATTTTGGCTATTAGATACTTCTGTTGAAAAAAGGGCTATGATATCGATTGAATTAGCAAGACAAAATTGCTTTAATTCCCCTTCATTGGGCTGAAGATTTAATAACGTTTCAAGTTTTGTAATTGGTAAAACTAAAGTTTCTAATCCTGCATTAACCAATTGAAACGGGTAGCGAATATCAATATCATGCACTGTTAGATTTAGCTGTTTAAATATTTCCATTGGTGAAATCGGACAGGGTTTAATTTCAGGCAATGGAGAACCTATATAAACTGCATTTTCCGATTCAATTGAATTATACACAGGCAGTCTGCCTTTATTGGTTTCAATGTATAAAACATCTCTTGATAGAAGTTCCGGATCATTTTTTATGGTGTTATACATTAAGCCAATAGTAGCATGTCCACAAAAATCAACCTCTCTTTCTGCCGAAAAATACTTCAGTTTAAAGCTATTTTCATCAAGTTTTAATAAATAAGCTACTTCGTTTACAAAGCCCTTCATCTGCCGGGCAATTAATAACATTTCAGATTCGCTTAATTCAGAAATATCTTCTAAAATTATACTTGCAGCAGGATTTCCACTTGATTGGAGACTTGCAAAAGCATCAAATTTACTGAAAGCCAATGTTTTCACTTGTTCAAATTTTAGTTAAGTAATTGATATTTATTCACTGTTTTTAAACTATTTATATGTAGCTCATGAGCTTGCTCCGTAAGATTAAACATATTCTTTTGTAGAGCGATTATCTACTTCACTCATGAGATCATTTCATTAAGTCAAATTTCTTTAAAAACCCTGTAGGGCTCAGCGTAAGCTAATCCCTCTGCGCCTCCACTAAAGCTTCAGCGGCATGCGGAATGAGGGTTTCATCCTATATAAGATATTTGAAATTAAATAATTACTCTTTGTAATTAGCAGGATCTAATGCAGATGGTTTCCAGTTTTTCAGAAAATCAAGTACTTTTTCTTTGTTGTACCCTCTACCCTGCTCCAGATATACAGAATTTTGAGTGTGAAGGTGTTTCCCATCACCATCAAGAATCACCAAAACAGGGAAACCAAATCTTTGCGGAAATTCTAATCGCTCAAGCACTTCCAGGTTTTTGTTTTCTTTACTAAAATTAATATACTCAACAACATAATCTGCTTTAAGTAGTGAATCTATTTGTGGTTCTGCACTGTAGAATTTGTGCAACATCATGCACCATCCACACCAGTTTCCACCAATTTGCAGTAAAACATGTTTGTTTTCCTTTTTTGCAAGTGCTACAGCATTATCAATTTGTTGATTGGCATCAAGCTTTGGGTTGTATAATTTAACCTTAGTATCTTGCGAAAGGCTATAAATTACACTGCCATAGATAAATACTAAAAGCATTAATAGCTTGTATATTTTCATTTTAAAAAATGTTTTTTTAATAGGTGCAAAATTAACGAAAATTTTCAGTTATATTTGGCACCTTGTTCGGTAAAAATAATTACTCCTAAAAATTTAAAATTAAACCTATATACCTATGAAGATTTATTTTCATATCGTACTTTTCATTTTGTTTTTTCAAACCATTACGCTACAAGCCCAGAATGTTGACAGTGTTAAAGCTCAGGTTACAAGTTATTTAAAAGCACTACCTGATAATAAGGCAGTGGATAATTCAGGAAAACTATATTTTCTACTTGATTCAGTTTACAATTCGGCAAACCTCCTGGATGTAGGAAGAGTTTTTAATAATTATTTTCGAATAGGAGGAACCCCCTTTCTTTTGGACGAAATTACAGAAGGCAAAATAACTATAGGAAATTATACTTTTTCACCTGCTTTTCTTTTATACGATATTTTTTCCGATGAAGTGATTTGTAGGTTGAAAAGTCCTAATAGAGGAATTATCCTTGTGGTTCAAAACAAATTGAAAGTTAAGCATTTTGACCTTGCAACCCGGCATTTTATTAATTTGACGCAAGAACCTAATGATTTGAATGGCTACTATGAATTGATTTATAAAGGTGCTCAATTTTCGATGCTTATAAAATGGCAAAAAGGTGTTGATCCTGGAACATCCGTAAATGAGGGTGATGAATTCTCGAAAGCGCAAAGAAAGATTTATTTAGTTAACAAGCAAAATAGTTCAAGAATTAGAAGCAAAAAGGATTTCATTCGTTTTCTTTCTATTACAAAAGCCAACTTTAGGAAAAAATATCCTCATAAGTTTCCCCGGTTATCCCATGCTTCAATTGATGAATTAAAAAAGCTTGCCCTGGCTTTTAACTAAATAAAAAATTGCAATTACCCAAGAAATAATCAACTATAATGATACGATTAAGAAATAAATTTGCCCTGGCATTGCTTTGTGTTTTTACTCAACTTGTTCTATCTGCTCAGGTTAATGATGTGATTGTAAAATTCCCTGAAAAAAAAATTAGTTTATCAGATCTGATTGATCAGGTTGAAAAAGAAAAAAATATTCAGTTTTATTTTAAGAAAGAATGGATTGACTCTGTTACAATATTGATAGAACAGTCTGAAGGCAAGCTGGTTGATATTTTAACCAAGCAAATGCCAAAGTACGGGCTTCATTTTTACATTAAAGAGCCAAATAGAATTTATTTAAGTAAAGAACCTGTTAATCAAACCCTTGAACCAACTGCTATTTATTATACCGAGCAAAACTATGAACAGGATAGTGTTTTTGATGAGGACAAAGAAAACGTCATTTCATCATTATTGAATGAAGTGGTTATTGGAAAAAAGAACAATGGTTTAGGAAACAAAGCAAATATTGTTGGAGTGGTAAAAGATGCCGAAACTGGTGAGCCTTTGCTTGGGGTAATGGTTTACATCGAAGAGCTAAAAACTGGTACTGTTACTGATATTAATGGAAATTACATGCTCAATTTAAAAAAAGGTGAGTATTTAATAAGTTTTAGGTCAGTTGGAAAAGAAATTGTTCAAAAAAAGGTAAAATTGCTTTCTAGCGGAAAACTAAATATTAACCTGACTAAAAGTTTAACTGCACTTGATGAGATAGTTGTTAAAGAAGAAAGATTTAGCAATTTGCGTAGTATGCAAACCGGTTTTGAACAAATTTCAATGAAAAACATAAAAGAGCTGCCCCCGGTTGCAGGAGAACGTGATATTCTTAAAGCTAGTCTATTACTGCCTGGTGTTCAGACTATTGGTGAATCAGCTGCTGGTTATAATATTCGTGGAGGAGCGGCAGATGAAAACCTGTTTTTAATAAATAATGTACCAGTTTACAATACCTCTCACATGTTTGGCTTTTTTTCAACATTTAACCCCAATGTGATACGTAATTTCAACCTTTTTAAAAGTAACATACCTGTTGAGTATGGCGGACGAATTTCATCTGTATTTGAAATACAAACTAAAAATGGGAATAATAAAAAGTTTTCGTTAAAAGGTGGAATAAGCCCTATTACAGCTCAATTTTCTGCCGAAGGGCCAATTGTTAAAGACAAAAGTTCATATATTCTGGGTGTTCGAAGTACCTACTCAAACTGGATACTAAAGCGAATTGAAAATCCTGAGATAAGAAATAGTGATGTTTATTTTCATGATATAATTGCCAATGTTAGCCATTCGATTAATGACAACAATAACATTGGTGTATTTGCCTACTTCAGTAAAGATAACTTTAACCTGCCAACAGGATACGATTATAATTATGGCAATATTGGGGCATCGGTAAACTGGCAGCATTTTTTTGGAAAAAAACTCTACTCTAAACTTGCACTCATTTACAGTAATTATAATTTATCAGTAATAAACAGGGAACACCCCTTAAACGCTTATAAAGTAAAACACACCATTGATCATTATGAGCTAAATCATCGTTTTAACTACAATCTAAATCAAAGCCATGAAGTAAAATTTGGCTATAGTTCAATATTGTACAAAATAGAACCAGGTAAATATGATCCTGAAAATGCTAATTCTTCGTTTGAAAGTTTACATCTTGAAAATGAATCGGCCTTAGAAAGCGCAGTTTATTTAGGAGATAAATACGATATTAGCACCAGGTTTGGTGTTGAAGGGGGGGTACGCTATTCCTTCTATAACTACCTGGGGCCTAAAACCATTTTTAACTATGTCGATAATGAAAGGCCTTCACCTTCTACATTGATTGACACCAGTTATTATGGTAATTTTAAGCCAGTTAAAAGCTATTCGGCATTAGATATTCGTTTTTCGCTTAGGTTTTTGGTTAACTCAAGCAGTTCTGTCAAGTTTAGTTATAACCGCATCACACAATATTTGTTTTTATTAACCAACACCATTGCCATTTCGCCAAGTGATAAATGGAAATTGAGCGACAATTACTCACCTCCAACAATGGGACAGCAATATAATCTTGGGTTTTATAAAGATTTCATGAATTCTGGTATTGAAGCATCTGCCGAAATTTATTACAAAACCTCGACTAACCTTAAAGATTTTAAAAATGGTTCTGAGCCAGAAATGAACCAACATCTGGAACGCGATTTAATAACCGGAATTGGAAGAACATATGGGATTGAGCTTATGCTTAAAAAAAATTATGGGAAACTTAGTGGCTGGATAAATTACAGCTATTCAAAAAGTGAGGTGCAATTTAAAGGTTCTTCATTAGAAGAAACCATAAATAATGGAAGTTTTTTTCCATCAAATATTGATAAACCGCACAATATTAACCTCACAACAAATTTAAAAACAGACAGGCGGCTAAGTTTTTCAGCCAATTTTACTTATAGTACAGGCAGACCTGGTACGTTTATGGAAAGTAAAACATTTATTGGTAATATCCCAATCCTAAACTATTCTGATAGAAATGCCAGAAGGTTACCGGATTATTGGAGGGTTGATGTTGCTGTAAACCTTGAAGGGAACCTAATAAGAAAAAAACCAGTTCATGCCTATTGGACTTTTTCAATCTACAATCTGACTGGACGAAAGAATGCTTATTCGGTTTATTTTACAAACGAAAACGGGAAAGTTACAGGTCATAAAATATCAATTTTTGCACAACCTGTTTTTACGCTTTCTTATAATTTTAAGTTAGGCAATTATGCAAGTAATTAAGTTTAGATGTTAATTGAAAAATATTGAAGTTAATGAAATTAAAAATTATAATCTTTTGTGCATTAGCTGTTTTAATAACGGCCTGTGTTTACGATTTTGAACCAGATAACAGTGATTTTGTGAACCGACTTGTGGTATACTCCTTAATTACCAACGAATTAAAACCTATTGAGGTGACCTTGTCGAGAACTGTGGAAATAAACTCTAACCAGACCGTTAAGGAAACTAATGCTCAAGTAAGTGTTATTGATGATAATGGAAAAGTTATTCAATTAGTTGAAACCAGTGAGGGAGAATACTCTTCAATTGATGCATTTCAGGCAAAGGTTGGGGAACAATATAAATTGCTTATTACAACATCAGACGGAAATGAATATGAATCTGATTTTCAGTCGCTTACTCAGCCTGAAGAAATTGCGGAAGTATCCTATGAATTTAAAGAAAAACCTACAGCCGATAGTGAAGATCCATTATGGGGCTGTCAGTTCTACGTAGATGCATCCACATCAGCCAACAACCAGACTTACTTTAGGTACGAAATGGAGGAAACCTGGCAAATTTTTATGCCATTATCTGCAAATGCCTACTGGAACCCGACAGAACAGGTGTTTGAGCCTGTATCATTTAGCCCTATATGTTGGAGATATAATTATGTGAATCAGTTTTTTGTAGCTAATACTAACGAATTCGGATCAGGCGAAATCCTGAAAATGCCCTTAAACTATGTTACTGACGAAACAAGCAAGCTTTTGGTTAAATATTGCCTAAACGTAAAACAATATGCAATGACCGAATCAACTTATATTTACTGGAAATCACTAGCTAATAACCTGGGCGATAACTCATTGTTTGCACAACATCCTTATCAGGTAATTGGAAACATTAAAAGTTTAAGTAATCCTGATGAAATTGTTCTGGGTATTTTCGAAGTTTCAGGGGTAAGTAATAAAAGAGTTTTTGTTTCCGGCTTTGTTGGGGCTAACCAGGATATGAATTACTGTGAGTATTGGGAGCCAACAGAGACTGATATAGAATATGGATATTATGCCTTTAAACAACCTGGACGGCCAGCCTTTGCAGTAGCCCGGGAATGTGTTGATTGTGAAGCAGCTGGGGCAACACCTGTAAGACCTGATTTCTGGGAATAAAATAGATAGATAAAATGTTTAGAGCCGACCAACCTATAAATATGAAAAATATACGAAAGAAGTTGTATCAGATTTTGGTTTTTGTTCTTTTGCAATGTTGTACAATCAGCATAGTAGCACAAAATATTCACCAGCTATCAGAAAAGTATCATTTGCACACAGATAGAGACTATTATGTGGCGGGTGAGGATATTCAATTCAAAGCCTATTTTGTGAATAAAAGGCAGCCAAATCAAAAACAAATAAGCACTGTTTTGTATTTAAATCTTGTTGATTCATCAGGAAATGCGGTAGAAGGCAAAAAGTTTATTGTAGAAAATAATGTTGCATATGGAACTTTTAAAATTCCCGAAAACTGTAAATCAGGGTTTTATAAGGTTTATGCTTATAGCAAATGGCAACGAAATTTTGGTGTTGAAAATTTTTCTCAAAAGAAGATATTTGTTCTAAATAGCAAAAATGGAATTAGTTATAAAAAAAATAAAGTAAGGAAAAATCCGACCTTAAAGTTCTTCCCCGAAGATGGTAGTTTATGCATCAACACAAAAAACAAAATTGTATTTTATGCTAAAGATAAATTCAATAAGGCTCTTGACATTGAAGGAATTATTATTGATGGAAAAGGCAGAATTATTACTGCTGTTAAAACTTCTAAGAACAAAATTGGTGAATTTTTTCTTTCGCCAGAAAATGGTACTTTGTACAAGCTAATTACCAAAATAGGTAATGATTCGCTTAGCTTTAATTTACCAAAACCCGAAGTAAAAGCACATTATTTTACTTTAGATAATACAAATGGAGCTGCCATAGCATTAAAATACACTGATTTGACAGGCAAAAACGAAAATTTGGATTGTACTATTGAAGTACGACACAATGGCCTGACATATCAGAAAAACAGGTTTATTTTTTCAAATAATCAAAATAGCTATCAACTACCTGGGCAACAACTCATAGAAGGGATAAACCATATTATTTGCAAGGACAGGGACAACAAAATTGTTTTTAGCCAATTCTTTAACATTCAACGGAATCAATCGATTAAATTTGATTTAAGCACAAATAAAACAACATACGGTTGCAGAGAAAAAGTGGATCTGGATATTGAACCAGTTTTAAGTTCGTCGCTTTCTGGTTCTGTAAATCTTTCCGTTTCAGTTTCAAAACTAACTAACAAGGTTGAAAACGTAAATTTTACAGATTTTCGTCATCAGGATTTTATAACTGAATTTGGATCTGAATATAACAATACTGAAGAATTTAACCAGGATTTTAATAATTATTTACTCACAAAGGCCAATTTATCACAAATTGATAATAAACAACTGTTTTTACCAGATCTGAAAGGGCACTATCTATCAGGAACGGTGAAAAGAAAAGATGGAAAACCATTGATTAGTAGTGTTCAAATGTTTTTGACTGTGTTGGATTCCTGTCAAACCCTAAGTGTGTTTAATACTGATAAAAACGGCCGGTTTATGTATGTGCCTGGAAATACAGGAAATAATGAGCTAATCCTTCAAATAAATGATGTTTCTTCTGAATATGAACTTCATCTTGATAACGAATTCATCGATAAGTTCCCGGGATTTTTCTATGATTTAAGTGTACTTGCTCCATCTACCAAAGATTATTTGAAAGAATTAATGTTTAATTATCAAATACAGAAACAGTTTGAAGAGGTTACTGATAACCAGAAGCTTATAGACTCTACAGCCAGTTTTTTTTATGGCAAACCAGATTCAAGTTACCTTTTAGCTAAATATATTGATTTGCCAACACTTGAAGAAGTATTTAACAACATTATAATTAATGTGATTGTTAAAAAAAGTAAGAAAAAGTATGACATTAAGGTTTATGACTTTAATAGTAAGCAATTGGTTCTTCCTACGTTATTGCTTGTAGATGGGATGCCTTTTGTTGATGTTGAGGCTTTTTTGAAAATACATCCTTCCAAAGTTGAACGGATTGATATTATTGAAACAAACTTCATGGTTGGATCAGCTTTTTTTGGGGGCATAGTAAATTTAATATCGAAAAAACATGATTTTTTAGAGGTAAAGCTTCCAAATTCATCTCAAATTATTGATTATAGTGCACCTGCTATAGGTCAGGATACAAATTATGATATTAGCAACTATTCGAAACTTAAAAACCAACCCGATTTAAGGAATACCTTGTTTTGGAACCCCAACCTTTCAGTAGCAACAAACAATTCATCGAAATTATCCTTTTTTACTTCCGATGAAGTCGGGAAATACATCATAAAGGTTAATGGCATTTCAGAAGATGGCCAATCAGGTTCAGGCTGTTATGTGTTTGAAGTCAAATAACTTCTTATACCGAATGGTTATAATGTAACGGAAATTATACCGATCCGCTGTTAGTAATTGGTTTGCTTTACAAGCTTGCAAACCAAAACTGCCAGTCGGTCGGCATATACAAAGCCATTATAGGAATTCCGTTTTACAATATTCCATACTGGCTTAGTATAAAATACCCTAACATGCTAATCCTTTGGTCATGAGAAAGGCGGTTTGTTATTACAAAAATGTTTGAAAAAAGCCAGCCGCACTAACTTTTAGTTTTATAGGCACTACTGTATATATTATCCACATAGGTCACTATATCAAATTTTTTCTTACTTTTACAATCTCAGTAGGCCGTTCTATCGCTGTTCTGATTTATCAGGAGAGAGGAAAGTCCGGACAACACAGGGTACCATACTTCCTAACTGGAAGATCTTCGTGAGGGGATAGTAGCGTAACAGAAAATAACCGTCTTAATTTTATTGGGATAAGGGTGAAAAGGTGAGGTAAGAGCTCACCGGTGCTGTAGGCGACTATGGCAGCCGTACGTCTTATGGGTTGAAAGATCAAATATACCAGCGCAGTAGGGTGTCCCGCCCGATGCTGGGGGGTAGATCGATTGAGCCCTGCAGCAATGCAGGGCCTGGATAAATGATAGAAATTTCAATATTTTGAGATACAGAATCCGGCTTATAGGCCTGCTGTTTTTTGTAGTTCAGCTCTCTGAGCTGAACTACTTTTTTATTCTGTATAGTAATTTTTAATGACTTCAATAGCCTTTTGGCTACCCATTTCTTTGGCCTTTAAGAATTCACGATATGCTTTCTTTTTATGATCGAGTTTTTGGAAACACAATCCACGATTAAAGTATGCATCTGCCTTTTTTATGTAGTTTAAGTCAATAGACTTTTGGTAGTCATCACTTGCTTCCATAAATTTTCCCAGGAAGAATCTTGCAGTTCCACGATTATAATACGCATCAGCCAATGTTGGATTAAAACCAATCGCTTTGTTGCAATCAAGTATTACTTTCGGAAATTCCTTTTTATGTCCCCATGCTGTACTTCTTCTATAATAAGCCCAATCCCAGTATGGTACTTCTTTAATAGCTTCATTACACAGTTCTATTAATTCATCCCATTGTTTATCAAATACAGCACCCTCAATTTTTTCTCTGTAAGAGTCAATTATTTCCTGATTTTTTGCTGCTTCTTTTCCAAGTTCTTTTTTATCAACTTTATTAATCACTGTTGTTACTTGTTTTTGGGTTTCCTCTATTTCTGTTTTTTCTGCTTTTATTTCCTCAGTTTTCATCTCTTCCTTAATCAAACTTTCTTCCGTCTCTTCTTTGATTTCACTCTCTTTTTTCTCCTCTTCTTCAATAACCAGTTCTTTAACTTCTTCTTTTATTTCTTCTTTGATGGTTTCAGAAACAACCTCCTTTTCTTCAGCCTCTTGCTTTTCTTTTTCTTTCTGTTCTCTTTCTAATTGTTGTTTCCTTTCCAGAATAATTTCAGCTGCTGATTTTATCTTTCTTTCTGCTTTAACAACTGGTTCTTCTTTCTTAATTTCTTCAACCTTTTTCTCTATGACTTTGTCTTCTTCTTTTTCTTTTTTCTTTTGAGTATGATTATCAAGAGCCTTTTGTAAATCTTTCAAAATATCTTCTTCTTTTCTAGTCTCTTTTATTTTTTCAGGTTCTTCATCTTTATAATTTAGACTATTTTCAACAGTTTCCTTTTTGGGGGTACTATTCATCTCTTCAACATAATACTTAATTGGTTCTTTTTCCTTGTCATCCCCATTAGAAACAGTCTTTACTCTCTGAGCAATTTTTTTAATTAATTGCATTTGTTCGTTTTCAATTTCTTTTTTCTTTTCAAGTGGAGTTTTCATTGTTTCCATAGTTTTGCTTAATTCAGGTACATTTGTTTCGTTTTCCGGTATCTTTTCTTCTTTATCCATTGAAGTTCCATTTATTTCTGTAACCTCACTGTTTTCTATTTCTGTTACTTCTTGATTTTCAATTTCAGTAACCTCTTCATTTTCTATTTTGGCAACTTCTTCTTCCAGTTTTGGCTCTTCATCTTTTTTACGAGGATATCCAACAGGTCCATCCAATAATCCAGCCTCAATTAGGTATTTTTCACGATACCTGCTTTTCTTTAGATGAGATCTTTCTTCGCCAGTTAGCATTTTTTGCTTCTTAATTGACTTAATGTTAACAAACTGGGTTCCGCTTTTAATATTTGTGAATAGTGATTCTATTGAATCTTCAATAAATTTACAACATTCTGTTGGACTTTTTACAGCCTGCTCTTCAGAAAGAACAATAACAATCCAGCCAAGTTCATTCGCAAATCTCTGTCTAAGACGGTCTTTGGCTTCATAGTCTTTTTGAATATTTTCTGGAACATTGCTCAAAGTGTAAGGTTCTTCAATTTCAATGGCCACATTCAGGTTTGGCTTTTCAAATTGAATAACAAAATCTGGAACGTAGTTTATTTTTTTTGTACGATGTACAACCTTTATATTATCAAGAACTTCATCTGGAAAATACTCTTCAAGAAATAGCTTAAATCGTTTTTTAGCTGGTGAATATTCATTATGCACAGCATTTATAGTATCATAACTGGTTGAAAAGAACTCGTTAATGGCCTCTTGTTGATGTTTTTTCACTATTTCATCATCCTTATTTTCGCTCTCAATCTTCTCTTGCTTTGCCTTCATTTTTTTGTAGGCTTCTTTCCTTTCCTGGTAGTGTCTGAAATCTTTTTCGTATTGCTTTTTTAGTTTGCCATATTGTACAAATTCAAATATCATGGCAACCAATGAAATTAATGAAAGGAAGAAAGTAGCTATTGTATAGTACATTAAAGATGTACTTTTTACAGCCAAAATGATAAACGCTATTGTGGATACAATAAAAAGTATTGTACCCAAAAACTTTCTACGCGGCTTATCCGGCACTGGCAAAAGCTTAGGAAGTTTAGGTACAGGAATTCCTTCTTGCCTAATTTTCTCAACCTTTTGTGGAATAATGGTATAAGGATAAAACTCCTTCATAATTAACTGATTTCTTGTGTGTTAAAACTCTTAAACTCTAATTTTTTACATCTTTTACATTATACTTATCAAAATTCATGCACTTTTTTATAAAAACTAAAGTGTTTTTTATGACTATTTTCTACATTGCCCTATTCATGCATATTACAGAAATGAAAAAAATACAACTTTTTTTTCATTCAGTAAATTATTGTTGGAATTTAGTATGAATAAGTAGAAAAAAATACTTGCAAAATGTAGAAATATACCAAAGTACTTGATCAAACTATTTCTTACTATAGCTTAATAATCTTATTTACAAATATTTAGATTAGAGGTGTCTCAAAAAGAAATCGACAATTTGCTTTTCGTGCCATAACATTTTTTCGAAGCGAAAGTTAGTCATAAAACCAACGTGCCCACCATATTTTGGTGTTTGTAGCGAGATATTTGATTTTTGGTTGGCTATTTTATATGGATAACATTCTTGGGGTAAAAATGGATCATCAAGAGCATTGATAATTAATGTCGGGAGGTTAATTTGTGACAAAAACTGCAATGAACTGGACTGATTCCAGTAATCTTCAGCATTTTTAAATCCATGAACCGGCGCAGTAAATAAATCATCAAATTCGTGAAAGCTATTCGCATTTCGAATTGCTTTAGATAAAAATTCTTTGTTTTTGTGCTTTATCAGCTTGTTGAGAGCTTTATTCTTTAATGTTTTTAAAAACCGATGTAAGTAAATATAGTTGGATGTTTTATCCATTTGATAAGCAGTGGCTTTCAAATCACATGGAACAGAAATAGCAGCAACTGCTTTTATTTTGTTCAGAGATTTTGGGAATTCTTCTCCAACGTATTTTAAAGTGATGTTACCGCCCAGGCTAAATCCAAGAATAAAAACACTTTCATAACCCAATTTGTTAATTGCATGATTTACAATTAATTCCAAGTCATCAGTTTTACCGCTGTGATATGAAGTAAACAATAAGTTATCCTCTTCGCTGCACCCTCTAAGGTTTACTGCCAATGCATCAATGCCAATTGAGTTTAGAGCCCGTGCAGAACCTTTTACATATGCTTTGTGTGAATTTCCTTCGAGGCCATGAATAATAATGGCGACAGTGCTACTTTTTACTGCTGAGATGTCAAAATCAATAAAATCATTATCGGGTGTATTAAGTCGATGCCTTATATAATTAACACCATCTACTTTTCTAAATAAAGTTGGAGTGACCGTATTTAAATGTTTGCTTTGGAATAAAAAGGATGGAAAATAATTGTCTGTATTAATTAAAGGCATGTTTCAATGGTTTTCGGGGTTTAAATCAGTTCTCACGAGCTTGCGAGAATCATTCTTGTGTGTGCTAATAATTACTCGCAAGCTTGTGAGAACACTTCGTTTAGTTATTTTTATCATGCTTTTTTCATTAAATAATGAACCGCTTTTAAAAGCCAAAAAAGCAGCTTTTCGACAATTTGACTAAACCTTTCAATAATGTTGATGCAAAAGTAATTATTTAGCATCAACATGATAAGCATTTCTATAAATTATTAATCTCCCTTTATCGGATTATAGAGCTAATAGACCAAGGAAAGATTGAAGACTTAAAAATAATCTGTTTTCTAATTCATATTTAAATATTACCTTGGGAAGTAAAAACTAAAAACATGGATACAAAAAAAATCGCAATAGTTTCCGGAGCAAACAGAGGTATTGGAAAAGAAATAGTTCGACAATTTGTTGATGAAGGGTTTAGTGTAATAGCGACAGGAAGATCTCCTGAAAAAATGGAATTACTTAAAAATGAGTTCGGTAGCGATATTATCCCAATGGTTGTAGACATATCGGTAGATGAAAGCTGCAAACGATTTTCGGAATACCTAAAAGACAATTTCAAGAAGGTTGATGTTTTAGTTAATAATGCAGGTGTAATGGGCAATACCAATCTATCAGAATTTGATATTGCTCAAATTGAAAAGGTAATGAATACAAATCTAATGGGAGCAATTCGCTTAACCAAAGCAAGTATTGACTTATTGAAAAATAGTGATGACGCACGAATTATCAATGTTTCCAGCGAAATGGGTGAGTTGCGAAGTTTAAATGGGAGTCATGCCGCATACAGGCTTTCAAAATGGGCTTTAAATGGGTTCACAATTATGTTGGCTAAAGAATTAGCAGATAGTGGAATAAGAGTAAATGCGATGTGCCCAGGATGGTGCCAAACCGATATGGGAGGTGCTGGAGCACCCAGAAGTGCCTCGCAAGGTGCTGAGACGGCAACCTTTTTAGCAACTTCAAATGAAATTGGGAACGGGAAATTTTACAGCAATAAAAAGGAAATTTCCTGGTAAAAGAAAAGCTTCATCGTTTGATGAAGCTTAATTACTCTTAATACTTTTAATGCTAATAATAATAATCGAAGATATTATAGTAGTTTAACATTTACAGCATTCATACCTTTTTTACCTTCTTTTAATTCGAAAGTAACCTGATCATCGTTTTTAATTTTGTCAATTAAACCAGAAATGTGTACAAAGTATTCATTACCAGTTTCATCATCTTTAATAAACCCGAAACCTTTTGTTTCATTAAAAAATTTTACAGTTCCTTCTTTCATAGTGAGTAATAATTCAAAAATTTATATACAAATTAAGTTAAAATTTATCGGAAAACATATTTTTTTACTTAATTATTTCAATTTATCAGAGAAATTATTTTTATTTTATCTAATTAATAATAAACTCTTTATCAAAAAATTTGCCATTAATGACAACAATGTCCCTGAGTAAGTTCGCTGCAAGGCATGAATGAACAGGAACAACGCCAATTATATCGCCAATTCTAATTTTAGAAATAAATTCATCTGTTGTTGCAATAATTCCATGCTCTTGCGAAAGACTTTTAATGCTGGTATTTGAAATCACTTCTCCCCAACCATTTTTATTTATCTCAACAATTTCTCCATAAATCCTATTGTTTTCATTATCAACCATATACTCCTTTGATAAATGAACTGCCCCACCGTAAATAAGCACTTCGTTTCGCTGAGGATAAATATCGACTACCGGACAGGCTACTACAGCAGCTACCTGACTATGTGTACAAGAACCAATTAGTTTTTGCATTAAATCATAATAAACAAAATTTCCCGGACGAATTTCATCGACCCCCACAAAACTATTCACAAGGCTGCAACCTGAAGTATCACCAATTGAAATGAGTATTTCATTTTTTGGATCGATTTTCTCTTTTAATGCCAGTAAATCATTAACTCCAGATTTATAAATTGAAATTACATCTTCCTTATTTTTAGCCTGATATGTATTTCCAAAATGAGATAAAAAACCTTTGAATCTCAATTTTTCATTTTGCTTTGCTATAATTTCTTTGATTAGTTCAAATTGATTTGGTTCAAGACCAGAACGATGATACCCTACATCGATTTTTATAAAATAGTATAGTTTGGAAATGTTTGTTGCTAAGATCGCTTCCATATGTTCAACAGAACTAATCAAGACAGTTAATTCTATTTCTTCGCTCAGCTCTATAATACGGTCTAATTCTCTGATATTTAACGGAAAAGCGATAGTTATATCCTTCCAGCCATGCTTAGCAAAATAAAAAGCCATTTCTATTGATGAAACAGTAATTTTATCAACTCCTACATACCTAAACCATTCACCAACTTTAGCAGATTGATGTGTTTTGAAGTGTGGCCTCAAAATTACATTGTTATTATCGGCTTTATGCTTCATTTCTTTGATATTGGCCAAAGCAATTGATTTATCAACTAACAATGTTGGTTTGTTTATGTTCATGCTTTATTGTTTTATTTTATTAAATACCAATATGTTACCTTTTTTATTCCTTCCTTCATTTGAGATAAAAAGGGTTTCTCCGTCCGGACTGAAACAAATTCCTTCAGGTTGTCTGAAAATTGAGTTTTTAAGTTTTTCTACATGCAAAATTTTTGATTTTCTCGACAATACTACCAACCCATTATTCACAGATGAAGTAATATAGAATTTATCTTCAATTGGATGGTGTGCTATGCCCGATGGCATAAAGTTATTCAATCCGTATTTTTCTTTAATCACCTTTAAATCAATGGTTAAGAATGGTTTCTTAATTAACTTTTTTGATTTCAGATCAAATCGGTATATCGCTCTTGTATTTTCCAATTTTTTCGCCTTTTTTAAGTGAGCTTTAGCTTTAAATGCAAGTAACAAAGAATTCGATTTAGGATCATATCCAAGCCCTTCTACATTATTTTTTGCTGTTATTTTATCAAGTTCATAAATGTTTTTGCTTTCTTTAGAATTACCGGGATTCTCAATTTCTGTTAATTCGCCATCATTCCTGATTAACCAAATATTCCCCTTTACATATTCAACACCTTCATAATCACCAAAAATGCTCGATTTTACTTTTTCAGTTACACTTTCCGTTTTGAAATCAACTAAATAGACATCTGCTTTTTCATCTTGCACACAAACCAATTGGTTGTCATTATAATAAGACAAGGCTGATATTTCGTTTAGCTCAAATGGAAGTTTAATTTTTCTATCAGGTTGCTGCAAATTGTACATCAGCAGAGTATCATTTCTTAAAGCACTCTTGTTTGTTTGATCATTCGCTGTATAGTTGTTACAGGCTAAAATGATTAGGGTTGCAAAAGCAGGGAGAAGATTTTTCAGATTAATAGGTTTTATCTGATACTTTTCTGTCATTTTCATAATGCTAAAATATTTTCAATTATTTAAACTCATGTATAATATTGATATATAATAATTTACCTAAACTAATTAAAGTATACTTTACTTATTTGCATCACCTACAACAGTAAAGTACTTATATTCAAATACTTAAAAGAAAGCAATGCTATTTAAACATGCAGTTAAGTTAATAATAGTTTACTTATTTACAATTTTAATGTATACCCTAAAATTAATTCTTTCTTTGGTGCAATTAAAACTTCGGAAGCACAATTTTTATTTTTAGAATAGAAATCATTTTTACAAAACAAATTTTCTCCTGCCTGACTATCCTCAATTATTAAATGAAGTAAATTGCGTAACTTGTTGTTATAAATGTAATTAGACTAAATTATTAACAACCTGACTGATACTCCCCTCAAAAAAATAATATTATGCTTACATAAGAAAAAAATAAAATATTATCTTTGAAAATCTTGATATTGCAATAATTTATAAAACCTAACCAATGATACCTAACATTATTTTTTCTATTCTGCTATTAGCAGCAATTATTCTCTTCTATCGCAGCATAAGTGTGATTTACAGCAACATAAAGCTGGGTAAAAAATTCTCCATAAAAGACAATAAATCACTTAGATGGAAAACAATGTTTCTTGTTGCCATAGGTCAGTCACAAATGGTTAAGCGCCCACTAGCCGGAGCATTACATATTATTGTGTACCTCGGATTCATTATTGTTAACATTGAAATGTTAGAAATTCTTATTGATGGAGTGGCTGGTACACACCGAGTATTCAATTTTTTACCATTTTATTCAATTCTGATATCCGCTTTTGAAGTTTTGGCTGCATTGGTTATTATAGCATGCGCCATTTTCCTGGCAAGGCGTAATATTTTAAAAGTAAAACGGTTTCATTCAAAAGAAATGACCTCGTGGCCAAGGCTTGATGCAAATATCATCCTTATTTCTGAAATCATCTTAATGTTTGCTTTTTTAAGCATGAATGCCACCGACAGCCTGTTGCAAGCTTCAGGAAGTGAGCATTATACTCCGGTTGGAGCATTTTTAATTAGTAACTATTTAACTCCAATCTACAGTGGAGTGAGCGAAGGAGGATTGATTGCTATCGAAAGATCTGCCTGGTGGATTCATATCATTGGAGTTTTAGCATTCTTAAATTATGTGCCTTATTCAAAGCATTTTCATATATTTCTGGCATTTCCTAATGTCTACTATTCAAAACTTAAGCCCCTCACCTACATTGCTAACATGGACTCTGTAACAAAAGAGGTAAAAATTGCCATGGGACTGATGGAAGAAAGTGCAGTTGGTGATGAGGAAATGGGTTCATTTGGGGCCAAAGATGTTCGGGATTTAAGCAGGAAATCGTTAATGGATGCCTATTCTTGTACCGAATGTGGTCGTTGCACAGCTGTTTGCCCTGCTAATCTAACAGGAAAAAAGCTTTCGCCACGAAAGGTAGTAATGGACACAAGAGATCGGTTAGAGCAATTAGGAAAGGCTATAAAAAAAGCTGATAATGAGCAAATTGAGAACAAATCTTTGTTAAGGGATTTCATTACAGAAGAAGAGATTTGGGCCTGTACAACCTGTAATGCCTGTAGTTTTGAGTGCCCTGTAAACATTGATCCTGTATCAATAATTATTGAGCTTCGCAGATTCCAGTTTATGGAAGAATCATCTGCACCATCAGCATTAAACTCAATTTCGACAAATATTGAAAATAATGGAGCACCATGGCAATATTCTGCTGCTGACAGAGGAAACTGGGCGTTAGATTTAACACTTAAAAACTAACAAAGAACAACCTGAAATTATGGAAGATACAAAGAAAATAACTATAAAAACATTAGCTGAACTTACTTCCGAAGGAAAAAAAGCTGAATATTTGTTCTGGGTAGGTTCTGCAGGAAGTTTTGACGACAGGGCAAAAAAAATAACCAGAGCTTTTGCCAAAATACTTGCCTATTGCGAAATTAATTACGCTATTTTAGGGGCAGAGGAATCTGACTCTGGGGATGTTGCGCGTCGTGCCGGAAATGAGTTTTTGTTCCAAATGCAGGCCATGCAAAACATCGAAACTTTGAATATGTACGAAGTAAAAAAAATCATTACCTGCGATCCTCACGATTACAATACACTTAAAAATGAATATCCAGATCTTGGAGGTAATTATGAGGTAATTCATCACACCGAGTTTATTGCAGGACTAATTGAGAATGGCAAAATCAAGATGACTGGTAATTCACTTTCAAATAAAAAAATTACTTACCACGATGCCTGCTATTTAGGTAGAGGAAATAACATTTATCAACAACCGAGGATGATATTAAATAAAATCAGCTCTGATTTGGTAGAAATGAGCCGAAATAAGCACCGATCTCTTTGTTGTGGTGCTGGTGGTGCTCAAATGTTCAAAGAGGCTGAAAAAGGCGATTTAGAGGTGTATGCACTGAGAACCAAAGATGTAATTAATTCAAATGCTGAAATTGTTGCCACTGCATGCCCATTTTGTATGACAATGTTGACAGATGGAGTTAAAATGGAAGAAAAACAAGAGGAAATTAAGGTTTTAGATATTGCAGAATTAGTTGCCGAATCATTGGGAATTTAACCGCTACTAACTACTTTTTTTTGAAAAAGACAGAGCTATTTCTTTTTAACGGTAATTTTTCTTAAAAGTGCAGCTTTCCAATATAATTTACATTATGTAGGTTTTTTATAAAATATTTAAACTAATCATAACTGTAAAATACATTTTGATAAATGTAATGTAAGATTTGTTTAATGTAAATTTATTTTACTTAAAAGCAAATTTTATTATATAAAATTGAAAAAAAAATCGTAAAATCGATTGTACAAAATGTAAAACAGATTTTGCAAAATGCCTAAGATATTTAGTATTAGCGCCTTATGTTAATAAATTGTTAATTTACTTATTTTCAATATATTACATTTTTTTTAAAAAAATTTCCATTTTTAAAAATTTGAAAACTAATATCATAGAGAGAATCTTAAAAAATCAAGTCTTTTTTCATTTTTTTATAAATTTTTTTTTCACCACTTTTGATTTCGTGAAATAACCCCCTATTGTAAACTATTTAAATACGAAGTACTAAATGAACAAAGATCACAATGTTGTATGGAATAACTGTCTCTCGATTATTCGTGATAATATTCCGGCAGTTAGTTTCAGGACATGGTTCAAACCCATTGTCCCTCTGAGTTTAGAAAGAAATGTTTTAACCATTCAAGTACCAAGTGCCTTTTTTTATGAGTATCTCGAAGAACATTTCATTGATATTATGAAAAAAACTTTACGCAAGGAACTTGGACAAGATGCAATGTTAGAATATAACATTGTAATGGACAGAACATCTTCTATTAACGCAAAACCATACACTGTAAAGTTACCAGCAAAAGATAACACCAGGTTAATGAATCAACCTGTTTCATTACCTTTGAATGATGAGCATCCAATAAAAAACCCGTTCATTATACCTGGAATAAAAAAGGTACATGTAAACCCTCAGCTAAATCCGGCATATACATTTGCTAATTTTGTTGAAGGTGATTGTAACAGATTAGCTCGTTCTGCTGGATATGCTGTAGCAAACAGCCCTGGAAAAACAGCTTTTAATCCACTTTTTATTTATGGTGGAACCGGATTAGGTAAAACACACCTGGCTCAGGCAATTGGTATTGAGGTAAAAAACAGGTTTCCGGAGAAAACAGTACTGTATGTATCTGCAAATAAGTTTATTACTCAATTTTCTGAAGCTACAAGAAAAAACGAAAGAAATGACTTTCTACATTTCTATCAAATGATAGATGTTTTAATTCTTGATGATGTTCATGAATTTGCAGGAAAAGAAAAATCACAAGATACCTTTTTCCACATTTTCAACCATTTACATCAAACAGGAAAACAATTAATCTTAACTTCAGACAGACCTCCAATTGAATTAACAGGTCTATCAAAGCGTTTGATTTCTCGTTTTAAGTGGGGATTATCAGCAGATCTTCAATCTCCCGATTACAATACCCGACTTGCTATTTTAAAACAAAAGGTTTATAACGATGGAATTGAACTGCCTGATGAAGTTGTGGAATATATTGCATCAAACATTAGCACAAATATTAGAGAATTAGAAGGTGCTCTTATTACATTGTTAGCCCAGTCAACTTTAAATAAGAAAACAATTACACCAGAACTGGCTCGTAGTATTATCGACAAACAAGTAAAACAAACAAAGCGAGAAATTACTTTGGATTATATTCAAAAAGTAGTTTGTGATTACTTTGATATGAATGTGGATGTATTACAATCAAAAACCAGGAAAAGAGAAATTGTGCAAGCCCGACAAATTGCAATGTACTTTTCTAAAAATTTAACTTCTTCTTCCTTATCTACAATTGGTTCTGTTATTGGAGGGAAAGATCATGCCACTGTATTACATGCTTATAAAACAGTGAACAATTTAGCAGAAACTAATAAGGAGTTTAAAAGCTATATTAATGATATAGAAAAAAAGTTAAAGGTTTATTAGTAAGTAAACTTGTTGAAAATATTATTTGCCTGAGTGTAGGAACATTTCAGAACGGGAAAGTTGTATATTAGTGTTAATCCATTTGTATTGGTTTTGCTAAAAAATTACAATTGCTTACTCATTTTTAAAAATTCAGGCTCCAAAAGTTATACCGAACCGCTTTTAGTAATTGGTTTACTTCACAAGCTTGCAAACCAAAACTGCCAGTCGATCGGCATATACAAAGTCATTTTAAAATTTCAATTTACAATATTTCAAACTGGATTAGTATAACTAGTTTTGGGAATTAAAAAAGCAACCTTCATACGAAAGTTGCTGATAAATCTATTGTACTGATAGAAGTAGTTTTGCTAAAGAATGGCTATAATTAATCCAGTTAGTAGTGCCAGAAAACCTGCTCCGGAACAACCCTTAGCACATGCATCATTCCCACCTCTTCTATTAGAATTGGTATTCTTGTCTTTACTGGTGTTATAGTAAGGATTTGTATTTGTATTCTTTTCAGTTGTTTCTTTATCTTTATGAGCATAATATGAGCTTAAGCCAATGGTTTTTAGTGTCATAACTTCATCATCAATAGTATTTCCATTAAGGCCAGATAACTTAATATTAAGCGTGTAATTATTATCAGAAACATCTTCATCTGCACTAAGTTTAATTGACACTGTTTTACTTCCTTTAGGAGGGATTTCCTCAACCATGGTTAGTGGATTATAGTCTACGTTTGAAAGTTGTTCGTTTGTTTCAATATTTATAGCAAGATCCTTCACTGGCTCACTACCAATATTCATAAGCTCTACCTGGATATTCGCTGTTTCATTATAATAAAGTTCATTTGAGTATATATCATCAGTTGCTCTGCTTCCAGAAAATTTTACGGAACTGATTTTAACATCATCAGAGCTTCCAGATTTTTTTCCAAAACCAGGCGCCAGGTTTTCAACAACAAGATTATCAATCTCTACCTGCATGGTCTCGTTTAAAACAAATCCCACTCTATTTCCAAGTTGAGAAACATCTTTTGTTCCAGCAACATATTCATTATTAATAAAATATCTTAAAACCTTGTCCGTATTTTCAATTATTAGAACATTGGATGAAAAATCCCATTTATTAATTGCAGTAGAATATGTCCAGGAAACTAAATCAGTTTTAATTCCTCCCTCCCACTTCATTACTTTAAATTGACCATTTCCAGATATAACAAACTCAAGTTCATTGTTTTCATCTTTACCTCCCCAGACTATTCCAAAACCATTGTCATCAATTCCTTTTTGTTTTGATAAAGTAGCAGAAATTCTGTAATCACTGTACTGAAGATGAGGAACCTCAATTGTACTGGTAATTGCAGTTGATTCTTTTTTACAGTTCATAAGGTATTTGCCATCTGCAAGCTTCATTTCCGAAATGTCATTGCTTTTCTCATCCCAGCGCATCAAATTGCTGTTAAAATCATCATTTACAATCTTAACAGACAACTGGCCAACCACAATTGAAAAATTAGCCAGGTAAAGCAGAACAAGAAAGGTAAGTTTTAAATTCATATCTTTAAGTTTATTAGGATTAATCATTGTCGGCTTATTCGATATAGTTAATATCTCAAAGAAGTTTAAAAACTTCTACATTTAAGACATGTTTAACAAATAAAACCCCTAATCGCATATTAAGTTATTCACTAATACAGTGTCAGGCAAAGGTATAAAGAATCTTTATGCTATAAAAGTACAGTATATGAAAATTAAGCATGATATTATTTGATTTTTATTCATTATGGTATATTTTTTGACTATTATGCTATACATAAGGAATAAAGTCTTGGAAATCTCCAAAAAATTAAATAATTTGGATTAAAAATATTATATTTGTAAATAAACCTAGTGTGATGGAAATCATAAGAATCGAAAAAACAAATAACACACCCAGTATTTACATTGATCAGGCAAACATGCTTTGCCGAATTGAAGGTTCATCATTTCCCGAAGATGCTTACGAAGTTTATCAGCACGTGCTTGACTGGCTTTCTAAGGTTGGTGATAATATTGATAATGAATTAGTGGTTGAATTTGACTATGATTTCCTAAACAGTATATCACACAAAAAGGTTTGGCAAATTCTTCACGAGTTGAAACAGCTCTATAAAATAGGAAAACAAGTCAAAGTAATGTGGTATTACGATGAAAATGATGAAGATATTATGGAAGCTGGAGAAGATTTAGCTGAGCTTATGAATATTCCTTTCGAGCTTATTCCCAGATAATAAGAATAACGAAAATAATTAACATACTACTTTACTATTCAACTGATTTTGACTCAATTGCCGCCTGTAGTGTGAAGAATGAATAATTTGCTGAAATCTCTGAAAACTTAAAGTTTAATTTATTGCCTGATTTCAATCTCATTTCAATTATACTTAAATCAGGTTTCTTAATTTCTTCTTTCTCAAAATAAACTGAAATCTTTTTGTAAAAATCTAATATTTCATTGTCTTTCAACTTATTAACAAAAGCTATTTTATCTTGTAGGATTTTCACCTTAGAATTGTGAAGATAATTGCCTGCAGTAAAATAAAAATAGTTATCGAATTTGCTCAATAAGAAAATACCTTCATTTTCTCCAATAGATCGATTAACACTGTGGAGATCTTCTGAGTAACTAACAATGTTATGTAGCATTTCAAACATGATTTTAAATACACGTTTTTTAAAATCAATTGTACCATGCATTTGAGCATCAATAATAGGAAGAAGATTAATCAGATTATCCCTGTCAAATGTTCCGTTAAAGTTTAATAATATATCTTCCGAAATTAAAATATTGTGTATTTTTTTTATTTTATCAAATGAATGTTTCCAGCTAGTTGTTTCACTATCAGGAATTTGCAGCTGTTTATCAAGTGGAATTTCCGTTCTGAGATAAAAATAAGAAATTTTTTCATCTACCTTTTGAAAATCATAAAGCAATTTATTACCTGTTTTCCTGGCCATTGCAATAAGACCAAGTCCTGCTCCTCCTTTTTTTGATATTTCGCCTGTCACCAGCATTTCTTGATAATACACCTTTAATTCGTTACTATCCATGCTATTAACCTTTTCAAGCATGCCAGTGAGCTTTTCAATATTTTGATTTTCTATTATGTTTCCAGTAGTAATATAGTATCGTTTATCTCTTTTTTGAATAACAAGTATAGCTGATTCATCTCCAACAACATCTTTAACCTTATCCTGATGTTTGGTAATATTTTGAAGACACTCAACCATAACAAAATAAATCTTTTTTTTCAGTTTTTGAGTGTCATCCGCTTTTTCAAGATTGGTTTCTGTAAGTGCTAAAAGATTAGCCGTAATATTTTTGGTAAACTTCCCTCTATAAATATACTCATAGCTCAATTTGTTAATGCCCTGAATTAAATCGTAGGCCAAATCAAGCTGTTTTACATTTATTTTCGATGGTATGGTAGATTGTGTCATAATTCTTTCCAATCAAACGATTTTTATTTTTAGGCTTTTCTAGTATAAAGAAATAAATTTTTTTTGATCAATCAAAACGTATTAATCATATTTTATTGTTTCATTATTCAATTAATTGACCATTTTTATAAATTTCGGTCTTCATAAATTTTCCATTTCTATCAAAAACTTTCCACTTTTCTTCTTTCTTATCATTTATATATTTGCCACTTTCATATAAAGTTCCGTTATCATGATAGAATTTCCAGTTTTCCTCAGCTTTACCATTTATATATTCACCTATTTGTTTTAACTTTCCATTTTTATGATAAACTTTCCATTCACCACTAAATAAATTATTTTTAAAATTTCCGACAGAATATGGGCTCCCATCCGGATAAAATGCTTTCCATAGCCCTTCTTTCTTGTTGTTTTTATAATTTCCAAATTCTGCAATGTTTCCATTCTGGTGAAAATGGTAATATTGCCCCTCAAGCATATTGTCCTTGTAATAGCCTTCAATCATTTTAGCACCATCATCATAATAGGCAAAAAAGTTACCATTTAATTTCCCATCCTTGTAATTTGAAATACGCTCAAGCTGACCATTTTTGTAATAAGTGTAAAGAGCCCCTACATAAATTAACCCATTCATGGTACCTCGATAATTCAGTTCTCCGGTATCATAGTACTTCTCCCATAATCCCCAGGTTGAACCAGCTCTATAGTTTGCTCTTATACTTAGCTTCCCTGTTTTGTAATAGTTTGTTGAAATACTGTCAAGTAAATTGTTTTTATAGTTGTATTTGCTTTTAATTACCCCAGATTTGTAGAATTCGGTAAATAAGTCTACTTTGTTATTATTAGTATAATTACCAACAACTTTTAACTCCCCGCTTTCGTAGAATTCTTTATAAGGTCCATCTCGCAATCCTTTCTTAAAGAAAACCTCACTTTTTTTTGTACTATCCTCGTAAAATATAATCCACTTTCCGCTAAGCTGGTTTTTCAGAAATTTGCCAGTTTGATAAGGATTACCATTTTCAAAATAAAAGGTATAAGTTCCTTCCTTTATTGTGTCGGAATCTATGATTTTAGCCTTGTATTTTTCTTTAACACTTTTATTATCATTGCCATAATAATTAATTAGAGTAATAGATTCCTGTGCAGAAATTTTTATTCCAGCAAATAACAATACGAAACCTAAAATATAATTGTTAAGCTTATTCAACTTCAATAAGTATTTGGGTTCCTTCAAGTGTAGATTGTTTGCCATAATCCAAAATGGCAGCTATGGCATATTTACCAGGTGATAAGGCATCTTTCCTAAATTCAAAATAAATATCTTTTTGACTATCTGGGAAAGTAGTAAAATTTAGTATTTGTAATAATGTTTCTTCTGCTGTAGATAGATTTGAAGCTAATAGAGAAACCTTACATTCAGCTATTTTATCACCAATATTATCAATTTTTGCTTTTAACCTTCTTAAAGTATCTGTTGCAGTTGTAATTTCAGATAGACCCGCAATTTTCATTTTGTAATTGACATTCGATTTTGGAGATTGATACACATTTAAAACTATCTGTCCTAAAATATTTAATCCTGCCTGAACACTTTTATCAGCAAGCAGTGCTGTTTGTTCATATGTATTTCTAATATAAACATATGCCCACCTGGTTGAGTAATCACCAACTGGTGCCTGCATACTAACTATAATCTGCCTAGTTTCGTTTGGAGCTAATTCAAGAAAAGGAGGGTTTATACTAAGCCAGTTAACTAATGAATGTTCTGTACTGGCCGGAGGCATGGCAACCTTTTTTCCTTCTTTATTTATAGCAAAATCTGCTAGTATTATATTATATGCTGAATTATTACTTGCATGGTTTGTAACAGTTATTGATATTGATTGGGTTTGACCAGGTTCAGCTGTAAACTTCAATTCTGTTGGAGATACTTCAAAATCTTGTGCATTTATAAAAAATAAATTAGCACATAATAATAGAAGCGTCAATGCTTTTGATTTCATTTTCTTCTTTCAAATTTAATTTTATAATACAATTATTTCAACCCTTCTGTTTTTTTGTTTGGCTTTTTCAGATACACCCGGCACTAATGGCCTTTTATTTGAGTAGGATTTTACTTCAATTCTACTTTCATCAAGACCATGAGATGTTAAATATCGGGCTACTGCCTTTGCCCTTCTTAATGCAAGCAGGTTATCTATTCTATCTTTTCCAGTATCATCTGCATGGCCGGCAACCTCAATTCTAACCGATTTGTTCTTTTCAAGAATATCAATCAACCTGTCAAGCTCTGGATAGAGATTTGGGCTAAGCCTTGTTTCTTTTTCATCAAAATTAAGATTATTCATTGGGATCTTTTGACCTGACTTGAAGTTTTCAGTAAATTTTTCTTCTTCTTTTTCATCATAAATAATAAATGTTTGCTTTTTTGGTCCTTCAGATGTTTTGTTTAGCATAATATCCTTTGCAATATTTTGTATAGATATTACTTGCTCAATATAGAGGTTTTCAACATGATCCCAGTACCCTTCTGCTTTAACTTCTATTCTAAAATTATCCCCAGCAACATACGAAATACTATAATTACCATTTAACTTGTTAGAAATAGAACTGGAAATCACTTTACCTGATTTATTATCAATAATTTCAATTTTTGCATCAACTGGTTCAAGGCTTATGGCATCACGTATTTTTCCAGATAAAGTGGTTTTTCTTATTGCTTTCAGGTCATCCATTACAAAATCATCTTCAGTCTGAGTAACGTCAGTATCAAAGTTAATTTTTCGTTTCTTTTCGTTAAAAACAAAGGTTACCTCAAACTGTTTATAACCATTAAATTTTACAACAAATTCAGGTTGTTGAAGATCAAAGCTTTCATAAAAAATATTGTTAATTTTTACAACATAATAATCAGTGACTGGTGTGTATAATATGAAGTTGCCCTGTTTGTCAGTTAGTGCTGAATAAGTATGTCCTCTTGTATCTTCTGCAATTACCCTTATGTTTGAAATATCAAGGTTTCCTAAACTTGACAATGGGTCACGATTAAGGATAACTTTTCCAACAATTCGGTTGTTCTCAAGATATGGGATATAAATTGTTTTATCTTTATTGATTGTAAACAGATGCTCCATCTCTTCACGATTAAAATTACCAATCATATCCCCTATTAAAACATATTTCAGTTTATATGCTCCGTTTACTATATTTTTATAGGATATTGTTCCATCAGGCCCCGTTAAGAGCTTTTGTGAAACAAAGTCTTTTTTTATATTACTATTTTCTATCTCATAATCCAACTCAATAGCTGCTAAAACATTTCGTAAACCAGGCTCATTTTTATCTTTGATGCGGTTACCATTTAGGTCCTTAAAAAAAACAATATCTAAATCACAATATTGAAAACGGGGTTGTTTACAATTGAACTCTTTTCTTATTCCAGCTTCAAAAAAAACACTTGTATACCTTATTGTTGCGTTATTTATTTGGTCACGTTTAGTATTTGTATTTATTGAGTTAAGTAACCATAACGACATATCCCAAGGTAAATAAAAAGTCAATAATGTATTAAAAGCCAAATACTTATCGTCAAGCGAAATATCATACCTGTAATTAGCCCTGAAATCAAGATTTATTTTGTTGTAAAAGAAACTTTTATTGTAAGATGGCATTATATATAACCATTTTGTTATATATCCTGATGTATAATAATAATATTGGTTATAGATACCATTAGGACCGTTTTGATATTGAAGATACAAATCCAGATCCTTATATGAAGAAAATAAATTAAATTTTAGAATATTTACAGATTGAAAAGTACCCGTGTTTTGCTCTTCTGTAGGAATATTTTTCCCAATTTCAATTTTGGGTCGTATGTAAAACTGCCTGCTTGCATCACTAAATCGAAGCCCCATCAAAATACTTGTTGTTGTTGTTGAAAAAAATTGATTTTCATTGGTTATAACGTATGGAATATTAAACTTTTCAAGATAATATCCGCCCCCAATATTAAACGAAAGCATTTTATTTATGGACTTGTTATACAGTAAAATATAATTATCAAAATATGATTTTTTTGCTGGTTGAGGAACATCGTTTACATACTGTATGTTTATTAAATCATGTTTTGAGTATGCAAGGTTTACAAAATCCAGATTATTTAGAGTATAAATTGCATTGGCGTTTAAATGAGTCTTTCCCCTTGATATACCTGAATATTCTGGAGAACCATACTCAAAACGTGCATTTATTCTAAATTTACGATAATTTGATAAAAAACTTCCTCTAACTGCAATCCCTTGTTTTTCAAAAGGAGTGTTAAGCCTATGGCTGGTGTTATTAAAATAGGTGTTAAATGCAAGCCTGTTCTTTTGCAAAATTTCAATTTTAGCCCCAGTCATAAGTATTTTTGAAAAAACACCATCAAGCTCCAGATTATTTTCGGAATATCCAAACAAAATATTTGATTTTCTAGATAGAGAAATACTTGCATCCCCACCATAAAATGTTTGCTTTGTTCTTTCATTGGCAGAATAATGGCTTCCAAAAGAAAATCTGTTTAGATTTATTTTTGCTATACCACCCAACCCAAGCACGTATTCGTTAAAAATATTCTGAACGGTACCTGCCTGTATCTTAAAATAATCATTTTTTATTCCAATATAGCCCCTATCATTATAATAGTCACTGATATCTTCTTCCAAATTAAAATTCCTGTAATAGTAGTAAATATCCATGTTATTTTTCAATAACACGCTACCTTTTGCCATAAGTGAATACCTTGGCTTTCGGGTTGAAAGAATATCGCTTGCAGTCAGTTCAATAATAGCACATTTATTTTCTTGTGGAATCAGATGTGTATAAGAACTGTTTACTTTATTTATCCATATAGCTTTCTTATATAAAGTGTCCTGGGTATATGCAATAACATCTAAATTAAAAAAATCCTTAGCCGTATTATCATTTTCTAAGTTTACTTTAATTTCAGCAATTGTGTCTGTATAAGCAGGAATACTAAACTCATAAGAATATGGCAAATCAAGCTTTTTGCCATCGACTGCGAGGTATTCATTTTCCTTGAAAACTATTTGAACTAGTTCATTGACATTACCTTTATTTTTTATTTTAATACTTGATGGAGCAATACCTGTCTTATTATCAAAATATAGGACTTGGTTAGGAAATTCTACTTTAAGATCAGATTTGCGTGGAATATTGACAAAGCAATATTCAGATAAGATTGAAACATTGTTTTTATCATAAAGAGAAGCAACAATCGCATATGCAACTTCACCCAATACAGTTTTAGATGCAATTATCCTTATAGGTAAAACGATTGAATCTTTCGCCTGAAGATTTATACTAATTTCGTTATCACCAACTATATTCCAACCTTCGGGTTGAATTAAATTCAATTTACCATTAAATGTGTAGCTGGAATTATTCTTAATCGTTAAAATATTAAACACACTCTTATTAGCTGTAGCTTCCATTTTTCGAAATAGAAACCTTATATCAACCTCTCTGTTAACTGTTCCTCCGTTAATCTGAGCATCTGTTGATAAACTCAACCCAAGCATAACAACTATTACAAAAATCACTTTTATAATAGTTTGCTGAGCTAAATTGCCTCCATTGTCCTTATTGTGTGACAAATTAGTTTTTCTAAATTTTTAATTTTGACTAAGCCATATTAAAGGCTTATATAATTAACAGCCAAAGAACAGCCTGTCTGTGGGTGCTTTTGAATATTCAATAAATACCAATAGGGAATAAAACCGCCACCAGATTTTGATTGCCTTCCAAATCGGGAAACGGTTGCAAACCCTTTAAGTATCTTTAACCTGAAAACTTAAACCTAAAAATCAGGATGGCAGAGTACCAAAATATTATGATGTAATATTTTCAATTGCATTAAACATATTTAAGTTCTGCACAAAAAGTCCAGTTATTGTAAACATTAATTAGCTACCAAAGATAGAATAACATTTACCGTATATCTACCGGCAAGTGTTGCTGCAGGTATTGGAGTTGTAGTTCCACATGCCCACTCAATGGAAAAAGTACCGGCATCTGTGGCTGCACCAGCATCAACAACAAGAACACCCGGAGCTCCTTGTGCTAATGCCGTATTAGCAAGTGCTGCAGTTCCAGTACTAGCAGTCGTAGTTGCAAGCTCAACCGTTGCTAAAGGTAAATTATTCGTACCACTTTCATCATCAAATTGAGCTGCATCAGTAGTTAGTTCCAAATCCCATGCCTGGGTAGACACAACGGTGCCAGCTGTCGTATATGCAGCCCCACCCAATCCGGCTAACCTATCTGCAGCAGATGAAAAAACAAACTCAATATTACCTCCACGGGTTATTGTCAACCTCATGATATTTTGTATCGTTATTCCCATTGGAATAACAGCCATATCACTAACAGGTTGCGCAAAACTAATTTGCCCTGCAAAAAGTATAGCCAAAAATCCTAAAATAACTTTTTTCATAATTCTTCGTTTTTAATAATTATTCCTGTTTATTTCTATTTAAATTATTGCGTATTTAATGTAAAAACCAGATCAACAAAATAATAATCTGGAGTAGCTCCCTGAACACTATTTGTACCCCCTACTCTGTAAGAAATTATTACATCTTCATAAGCCGGAACTGCAAGATTAAGTCCTCCTGTTATTAATTGATTGGCAGTAGCCTGACTTGTTCCTGAAATTACAACATAATTTCCAATACCCGCAGTTGCTGTTCCTGAACCTGCATTTTCCACAGCTACTTCAATTCTATCTATACCTAATGTATTTCCGCCATCACCTGGGATAGGGCTTGTATTTGCATGCACCAATAACTCCCAGGTGTTAGCTGTGGGTGTATTGGTATGACTTCCATCATGCACTTTAAAATACACCCTGAACCTAGTCCAATTAGCATATTCAATACCACTTGTAATCTTTGTATATGAGTTAAAATGAAAGTTGGTTGAACCGCCAGATACAACATCAAGACGAATAACCGTATCAGCTTGACCATACATGTTTTGAATTATTAAAAGAAACAAAACAAAACCAATGTATTTTTTCATATAATTCAATTTATCTATTATAATTGCCTAAATTGAAAACTCAATACTCTATTTGTAAGACTGCATAATAGCAATAAATGTTGTATTAAAGGCAATTATTTTCGTCCTTTTTAAACTCAATTTTATAAAACTACTAAATTTTAGGATAAAACCACGTCCTAAATTGATAAACACCTCAATTATAAACCCTTAAAGCCTTTGGCCAACTTAAACAGGTTCAACTATACTTTTCACATCAATTTTGAAGCCAATCACTAAAATATCATCAGTTTGTTCATGTGTTCCCATCCATTCGTTAATTACTAAATCCAGTATTTTTTCCTGTTCTTCCATTGGCAACTGGTGAATTTCGTATAGTAAATCTCTAAAATTCTTAGCCATAAATTTTCGTCCTGTTGGTCCACCAAATTGATCCGAAAAACCATCAGAGAATATATAACAGGTAGTTGGTTTCTCAATATTTATAACATGTCTTGTGTAAACATGCTCTTCCATCTGGTAACCACCAACAGGAAATTTATTTCCTCTGACTCTATAAAGTTGTTCATCCTGGATATAAATTAATGGATTTTGTGCACCGGAATATTCCATTACTTTATTAACCGGATCAATTACACAAAGTGCCATGTCCATTCCATCCCTGTTTTGAGTATGCTCCTGGTTAAGTGATGTTCTAATTCCTTTATGCAATTCCTCAAGTATTTTGTCAGAGATGGTTGTACCTCGTCTAACAATATCATTTAACAGATTGAAGCCTAACATAGACATAAAAGCTCCTGGTACACCATGTCCTGTACAGTCAACAGCAGCAATAAAAATCTTTCGTTCTTTTCCATTTGATTCTATTTTTGGGTTCTTATGCCCGTTCCTTAATGTTTTATTTATTTCATCAAACCAGTAGAAGTCACCACTTACTACATCACGTGGCTTAAAAAATATGAAGGAATCCGGGAATAATGACTTCATACCTAGCTGCTTAGGTAGCATAGCATCTTGTATACGCTGAGCATAATTAATACTCTGCATAATATTTTTGTTTTGCACTTGAATATGCCCCATGGCATCTTGCAGTTCATTGCTTTTTGTTTCTATTTCATCCTTTTGCTTTGCAATTTCCAGATTTCGTTGTTCAAGTTGTTTATTGGCTTTTCTTTTCTGTTGAAGTGCAACAATAACGCCAATAATGACAAAGAGTAATAACACACCACCAAGTGCTCCTCCATAAATTATAATATCTTTTTTCTCATTTTCAACCTTTTCAGCTGTAACCAATGCTTCCTGAATTTCTTTTTGTCTTTTTTGCTCCTCGGTCTCTCTTTCTGCTTTTTCTTTTTCTAACTCGATGATCTTTCTTGTTTTTTCGGCTTCAGAAAGAGCACTGTTTAGTGAATCTTCGGCTCTTCGTTTTTTTTCATCTAACAGTTTAAGTTGTAGTTCTTTATTCTTTTGTTCTGTGAGTGCAATATCTAACTCTTTTTCCTTTTTCTCAATTGTTTTCTCACTTTGTTTCTCTCTGTCAATAACACCTTTCTCTTTTACCTGCTTGTCATAAACCAAGAAATAATCGTAATACTCATCGGATTTTTTTGTATTTCCGTAAGCTTTATAACACTGAGCCATTAAATTATAGCAAGTTCGCAAAAGACGGGCATCATTCAATGCATTTGATATTTTTAATGCCTCTTCCAGGTTCTCAAGTGCCTTGTCATATTTTTTTTTATAAATGAGAATGGTAGAAACATCCATTAAGCTAACTGCAATGTCATTTCTGTTGTTGTACCTTCTACTAATTGCCAGGCTTTTTTCAAAATAGGATTGAGTGTTTTGCAATTGATTCATTTCCGAATAAATCATTGCAACATTATTGTAGATCTTTGTATTTGCACTGCTATTTCCAATCTGTTCATTTAAAGATGCTGCTTCAAGGTAACTATCAATTGCATCCTGATAAAATCCAACTTTTAGATACACTCCTGCCTTTTTTGTAGCATAATAAGCTGCTATTTTCTTTTGATTCTTTACCGTATTCTCCTTAATTAACTGATTGTACTGATTTACCTGGTTTTGTTGTTCAGTGTTTAATTGGGCAAAAATAACTGTACCTTCAGCCAATGCAATCAAAATTGCAGCAACTAAAGTCACAACAGTCACTATTTTTTTTAAAATTGTCACCTATTTTTTACAAAAAACCAACTAAAATAACCTGCAAATTAATGAAAATTACTTAAATATAAGAAATTTTTTTGCACAAAACAGCAATAAAACCTTATATTCCATAGACAGTCAAAAATTGAACCAAGATGATTACCGACTAAAGACTTAACTTAATTTTCAAGTATAAATAGCTATGGTTCAAAATAGTAATGATTTATTCATATAGATTCTATCAGCTTAATAATAAGGTTATTAGACATTAGTCTTTAATTGTCGAAAACAAATGACTATTGACCATTCAATGTCGTTTAGTTTAGACTATCTATTGAAAAAACCTCGTCATTGCTAGCGATAGCGAAGCAACTTTTCTCATGACTGAAAGGAGTAATCCTTGAAGGGATTACTTCATCGTTCCATCTCGTAATGACGGAAGAAAACGCTAACTAAATGACATTGATTGACTAATGACTTATATCTCATTTCAAGGATTTTATCCTAATAAATCATTACAAAATTAAACCAGAGCCGTATAAATTGGAATAATTGATAACAAGAAGGTGCTTACAAAATTAATAACGAAAAAGATAATTGTCTAATTTAGGTAAATACTAATTAATTTATTGCTATTCAATAACTTAAGATTTACTTGTAATTCTATTCTAGAATTTCTTGTATTTGTACTGAACCCCTATGGGCTGATTATTAATCGCTTAAACAACCAACCATTACTTAATCTAAATATTTACATAATAGATGTAACAAAAAGTATATCTGTAATTTATATGCACTTAGATAAATAAGCTTGAAAACTTATTAGTATTGAAGTCTTTCCTGGAACCAATAATTAAAAGTTTAATTTGCTAACCGAAAAGTGTTAACATCTTTTTTTAAACTATATCCTAACATTCAAATGTCTAAATAATAATTCATAAAGCTTTTCGAAATGAAATAAGGTTTTCTTCAACATTTCCATGTATTAAAGGGATCAAAGCAAATGCGCAGTTTTTGTATAAAATGTAAAGTAAAGCTCACAATTAATTTAAACCAACTAATTAATTGATATCTAACTAATTATTCTCCAATTAACTTTATGGTGTTTACGCTTTTTAAGTTGGCTTTTCAATATATTATTATCTTGATTTTCAAGACATTGATCGTTTGATAGAATTTCCTCTGCCTTATTTCTGGCTAACTGTAAAATATGGCCATCTTTAGCTAAATTTGCTACTTTTAAATCAAAAGCAACTCCACTTTGTTGTGTACCCTCAATGTCTCCCGGTCCTCGTAGTTTTAAATCTGCCTCAGCAATCTCAAAACCGTTTGATGTTTGGACCATTGTTTCAATGCGTTTTTTAGCCTCATTTGATAACTTATAGGATGTCATCAAAATACACCACGACTGTTCTGCTCCACGTCCAACGCGGCCTCTAAGCTGATGTAACTGAGAAAGCCCAAATTTTTCTGCACTTTCTATGACCATTATTGATGCATTTGGAACATCTACTCCAACTTCTATAACCGTTGTTGAAACAAGTATCTGTGCCTGTCCTTTCACAAACAGTTTCATAGCTTTTTCCTTTTCATCAGGTTTCATCTTTCCGTGCACTGCAACTACGGTATACATTGGCGCTGGAAATGCCCTTGTTATACTCTCATATCCATCCTCTAGATCTTTATAATCCATCTTTTCAGATTCTTGTATAAGAGGGTACACAACATAAACCTGTCTGCCTGCTTCAATTTCTTTCTTCATGAAGCCAAAAAGACGCAATCGTTTTGAATCATATAAGTGACTGGTCTTAATTGGCTTTCTTCCAGGAGGCAGTTCATCAATTACTGATACGTCCAAATCACCATACAGCGTCATAGCAAGCGTTCTTGGAATTGGAGTTGCTGTCATAACCAAAACATGCGGTGGTGAAGTATTCTTTTTCCAGAGTTTGGCTCTTTGAGCCACTCCGAATCTATGCTGTTCATCTATTACCACTAGTCCAAGATTTTTGAATTGAACAGTGTCTTCGATTAGGGCATGTGTACCAATAAGTATTTGAATATCACCAGATTCTAATCCTGAATGAATTTGTTTCCGTTCTTTTGTTTTAGAAGATCCAGTTAGTACTTCAACCTTCACATCCAGTCCTTCCAGAAATTTTGATATACTTGAAAAATGCTGTCTTGCCAATATCTCAGTAGGGGCCATAAGACAGGCCTGAAACCCGTTATCCAGGGCGATTAGCATAACCATTAGTGCAACCAACGTTTTTCCACTGCCAACGTCTCCCTGTAGTAATCTGTTTAATTGTTTCCCAGAACCAAGATCTGCTCTGATCTCCTTAATTACACGCTTTTGTGCATTAGTTAGCTCAAAAGGTAGTTTTTCCTTGTAGAACGTATTTAAATAGTTGCCAACCTTTGTGAACTTAAATCCATTTAACTTTTGCGCGAGTTTGTATTTTTGCTTGAGCAGTTGAAGTTGGATATAAAACAATTCCTCGAATTTCAATCGGAATTGGGCCTTTTGAAGACTGCTTAAACTCTTCGGGAAGTGCATCTCTTTAATCGCCTCATTAAGAAATGGCATTTTAAGACTTGTAACAAGATAGTTGGGCAATGTTTCAGAAATAGATGTATATACTTGTTGCAGAGCATTATACTGAAACTTTGTGATACTTTTGGAAGTAATGAAGTTCTTCTTCATTTTTTCGGTAGTAGAATAGACTGCCTGCAATGGCGATAGTGGCATAGTTCCCTTACTATCAGGTTCGTCAATTTCGGGGTGTGCTATGTTTATTCTGCCATTAAAAGAGCTTGGCTTTCCAAAGACAATGTATTCCTGTCCTATTTTGAGACTATCCTGAATCCATTTAACCCTCTGAAACCAGAGAAGCTCAATAGCCCCTGTTTCGTCCTCAAAACACGCTATAAGCCTTGATTTATACTTTTGTCCTTCGGTTCTAAAACTGGTTATTTTACCTTTAATCTGAACAGCAGCTACACCGGCTGAAAGCTCTCTTATTTTATAAAACCTGCTCCTGTCTATATGCCTGTAAGGAAAATAGTTTAACAGGTCCCCAAAGGTATAAACACCAATCTCTTCATTAAGCACTTCTGCCCTTTTGGGTCCAACACCCGGTAAAAACTTAATATCCGTATTTAAAATATCTGTATTCACCTAAATCCTTCATTCATCTGATGAACTTTCGAAAATACATCGGATTTGGCGAAGACAAATGTTTCGGAGAGGTGATTTAATTAATAAGTTATTAACACAAAGTAGTTATTGGTTGATTATTAGATGTTTGCGAATTTATTCATGAATGTTTCAATTCTTTTTTCGTCAGGAGGATTTTGCCACTGCCCATCTTTTTTGAAATAGCTGCCAATGATAAAACCGTTTGCATGAGCTTTGTATTTGCTAATATTTTCAGTGGTTATTCCGGAACCAACTAAAACAGGTGTTTTGACTGCTTGTTTTACCGAGATCAATTCTTCTAAATTAGTTTCAAGACCAGTTGATTTACCAGTTACAATTAGTCCATCTGAAAGAAAGAACTCGGCAGCATGAGCATGTTCAACAATTGATGTATCACTACTTATAGCATGTGAACTATGTTTCTTTTTAATATCGGTAAAAATCATAACATTCTCTGCTCCAATCATTTTTCGATACCTTAACAATTCAGCCGCTGACGATTCAATGTAGCCTTCATCAGCTAAATGTCCAAATACAAATCCTTCCGCCCTGATAAAATTCATACCTGCCGAATGCGCAGACGCCAAGGCTTCTTTATTTGCAGCCGCTAATATCTGAATTCCACAATACAAACTTGTTTGCTTTTTTATCTCATAACCAATAATTGCCATTAATGTAGATATCTCATGACCAATTTTTCTATTCATGTATGGCACATCATGCATGTTTTCAATCATAATGGTTCTTAATCCCATCTTTTCGTAAACTAAAGCTTCGGTAATTGCTTTATTAATTATTTCTGTTGGAAAGTATTTATTTCCGGGTGTTCCTGGTAGTGCAGGAATATGAACCATTCCAATAACGGCCTTTTCTCTATTTAAGTAGTTTGCAAAAGTATTCATTAATTATAAGATGGATTACATTGTTTTTGGCAAGCTTATTGTTTAAAACATAATGTAAAAAATGACAACAATTAATGTAAAAAAGTTAAGTATTATTGACTAAAATCACTCAACACATTACAACCCAATCAATTGTACAGTTTACTTTAATTTGAACTTTAACATTAGTTAAATTAGCTTAATTAAAACAGATAAAGACAATCTACTGTTTATCATTCATTTACGTTAACACAAATGTAAAGTTTACTTTAAAATTCTTAGCAAAGTTAATCAAATTCTTATAGAATTCAACATTTTTACTGCAAGCCATTAAATTTCAAGTAATTATACATTTTCAGGTAAGTAAAGCTTAAAAAGATTAATATATATACCTGAAATTCAATATTTTACACTAAAAAATCAAAAACCTGATTTTTCGTAATATCAAGTAAAGAAGAACCTTACAATTCCTCCTGTATTTATACCGCTAAATTTCAACTACTTATAACATGAAACCAATTTGGGTACAACAAAATTATTAGCCAGGTTTGTTAACAATTTTATATTTTCGTGCGATTTTAATAGTTGGACATGTTAAGTATTTACCTTGAATTATTACCAATATTTCTGCTAATTTTTATAGGCATATTGCTTAGAAAAGTTGGAGTAGTTAAAAGAGATGAAGCAAGTTTATTTCTTCGACTGGTCTTCTATTTAACAATGCCAGCCTTGGTTTTAACAAATATTCCTGCTACTAAAATCACACCAGATTATTTCTATTTACCCATTATTCCTCCAATCATTGGAGCCATCTTATTTTTTGTCAGTTTACTAATTGGTAAAAAGTTAAAGCTGGAAAGAAAGTCACTTGGAGTATTTATTATAAGTTCGCTGATTCTTAATACAGCCTTTGTATTTCCTTTTGTATCAATGATGTTTAAACAAGAAGGAGTCTCAAGAATTCTGATATTTGATGTTGGCAATGCCATTATGATTTTTGGATTTGCCTATTATCAGGCTTGCAAATACGGTCGAAATAATCCCAAAAAGAAAGATATTTATTTGCGATTTTTGCAATCTGTACCTCTATGGGCAATTCTTACTTCTGTAATTATGAATATTGCCGGCATTCAGTTAAGTGGACCTCTTTTAAATTTTGCTAAAATTGCTGGAGATTTAACTATTCCATTGCTGTTGATTTCAGTCGGTGTGTTTTTTGAACCGAAATTATCCTACTTTAAAGTTAGTTTGATAGCTATAATCATCAGGATGGGATTGGGAATGTTATTGGGTTTAGGGCTTGTTCATTTATTTGGTTTAGAGGGAATTACAAAATACGTTGCAATTTTGGCTACAGCTACTCCAATGGGCTATAATGTACTGACTTTTTCGTCTATTGAGAACCTCGATAAGGAGTTTGCTGCTGACCTGGTTTCTACTTCTATCCTTATTGCTTTGTTTTACGTTCCTTTTATTTTGTATTTGCTGATTGGTAATTAAAAATTTGAACCTAGAAATTAGAGATTGAATCTTAAGTTCGAATACCGAATGGTTATCATGTAACAGAAAATAAATTTTCTTAACATGCTGATTCTTCGGCATTATACCAAATCCTTTTTTATTATCTTGATAGCGGTTAGGTATAATAAACTAATTTCTAAGTTCTTAAAAGTTTAAATCTTTTTTTTCATTTTAACAGAACAGCCAATTGCCTTTGTCTCAGTAATTTCCGGCTTTCCCCCTGCAAGTAAGGCATCTACGGCATCAGCAAGATATGCTTTTTTTACAGCAGAAGCATCTTCATAATTATCGTCAATGGCTCCAATGTATTCAACAGTAAGTTTTTCTCCCTTTTTGCTGAGCAAATAAATATGTGGCGTTTTTGTTGCGCCATATACAGCAGAAACTTTCCTTCCTGGATCATATAAATATGGGAAATCAAAACCTTTTTCTTTGGCCTTTTCTACCATCAATTCATAAGTATCCTTTGGTTGTACTTCCGGATCATTTGGATTTATTGCAATAACTGGAAAACCTTTCTTTGCATATTTCTTATTTAATTCAATAATACGATCTTCATACTTTACTGCATAAGGACAAGTATTACAAGTGAATACGACAATAAACCCTTTTGCATCAGCATAATCTTTTGGTGAAACCATTTTCCCGTCAACATTTTTTAATTCAAAATCAATGGCTTTGTCACCAACACTATAGCCTTGGGCTAAGCCAATCACATAAAAAAGACTGGCGATAAGTAAAAATGTTAATTTCTTCATCTTTGTTAGTTTTAATTGTTAATATTAGATTTGAGTACTTAGGTCTTATTTTTCTATTAAACCTAATATGTGTATTATCTTACAAGATCCAGCTTCTCTTCCAAAGCCGACTCCAAATCTTCGTATGTGAACGATTGCTCGTAAAATGATCTTGAATTTTTATTGTAAATAATCGTAGCAGGAATAGCTCCAGACCAGCTTTTATCAATTTTATTTATCCAGGTATTGCTATCAGGATCATCCAAAAGAATCACCTCCGATTTTAATTCTTTACGTTTTATAAAAGGAATCAAACTTTTCTGATAACTTTTTGGAAAATCCAGGCTTACCAGAATAACTTTCACTTTCTGATCATTATAATTATCTGTAATTTGCTCAAAACAAGGAAGTTCCTTAACACAGGGCCCACACCAGGTAGCCCAGAAATTGATGACATAGGTCGTATCGTTTTGCTTGTTTAAGTAGGGCTCTAATCCTTTGTAGTCAACTACTTTAACTGGCTCATCCTGCAAGCAAAATAGCATCAGGATACTGAATATAGACACAATTATTTTCATGATACAATCTAATTTTGCCTAAAACTATAAGTTTTGGGTAATTTTAATTCAGACCAGACTAGAGGAACTCTTTTAAAAGGCCAATAAGTTTGTGAATAGAATTATTTAAAAAATTAATTATCAAAAGAATAAGATGATAATTAAGGAGTACAGGAAGTCAATTATTTAAAAATTATTTAGATTACTGCTGTAAAAAAAAGCGTTTACTCTTCATCATCTCCAACTACAATATTTTTGAGCGCTTCTTCAATGTCGAGACGTTTTAATCTTAAGTAGTGCACTATTGCTTCATTTATAAGCTCTGAGGTATCCTTTTTGTAGTAATTTGCCAGTAACTTTATTTTTCTAAGCGTAGACATATCTATTTCAACTGCATTCTCAGGCATAACCATCTTTTCTTCTACAGGTGCTTCCTCATTTTTTATAAAAGAGGTATTAGAAAGTAATGCCTCTTTTATTTCGCTTAACTTAATTTTCTTTTTGGCCATACTTCTTCAAAAATTCGTTTGCAAATGCGTTGAAATCTTTTGCACCTCTGGATTTTGGTGCGTATTCAAATATGGTTTGTCCGAATGCTGGCGATTCCATCAGTGAGATATCCTGACGAATATAGGAGTCGAACAATTTATCTTTTAAGCTATCATTTGACATAATATTTGACAAAACAGCTTGTGAGAATTTAGTCCTGTATTGAAACTTAACAAACAATATACCAGCAAGTTTCAGGTTTGGATTCATTCTGTCTTTCACTTTTTGAGTAGCAGTCATGATATTATCAAGCCCAATAAAAGCAAAGTTTTCAGTTTGCATGGGAACGATAAAATAATCTGCGGCTACAAGTGAGTTAATGGATAAAAGCCCTAAACTTGGAGGGCAATCAATAATAATATAATCGTATTGTTCTTTTACCGACTGCAAAAACTCGCGAGCGATAAATTCCCTTCCAGGTTCATTACTTATCGCAAATTCAAAATCAAGAAGGTTTTCTGTTGAAGGAACAATGGATAATTTATCTGCTTTATAAACAGATTCTTCAATAGTTGCCTTCTTTGCCAATACATTTCCGATATGTTTGTCGGGCTTTTTAAAACCTTTTGAAAGACTCAAATTACACTGACTATCGAAATCAAGCAATAACACTTTTTTACGCTTTTTTGCAAGTGCAGCACCAAAATTCAGAGCCGTGGTTGTTTTTCCGGTTCCTCCCTTATAATTTATAATCGAAAGTATTGTTGACATATCCAAATAATTGGTAATAAAAGCTTTATATTTTTTTACAATTCAAATTCTATCAAATCATCGTCAACCTTCTTACTTTTTTCTTTTCTTTCCTCAGCCTCTTCCTCTACTTTATTTTCAAGAATTCCATTGGTTACATTCTGATAGACATGTTCCGGAAGAAACTCATCATCACCTAAATGCCATTCTTCAACTTCTTCTTCATCAATGATCTCCTCCGTATCATCTTCCTCAAAATGAGGTCCCTCTACCTCAGGATTTTCATCATATTCTTCTTCGTCGTATACCTCTTTTTTTTCTTTTGTTACAATATTTTTTTCTTCAACTTCCTCTACTTCTTCTTCAATATCTTCTTGCTTATTTAGGGTAAGAGCTTCTTTTTCTGCATCTTCCTCCTCTTCTACCCTTTTTAGCATTTCTTCTTCTGTTAATATCTTTTCATCAGAATCGATCTTATTGTCAGGAGAAAACGTTTGTTCAAAATCAATTGCATATTCCGATTTATCTTTTGTTTTGCCTACCAGTTCTTCCTCCTCAATTGTTTCCTCTTTAATTGTTGCTTCTATGTTCGTATCACTTACACTAAAAACGATATCTTGCACTGTTGCTGATTTGATGAAATCAGCAGCATACACCTTAAATTGTGATGAAAGCACCCAAACCCTTAAAAAGACCCTAAGCAAAATAAATGCTTGCTGCATCGCAAACACAATTAAAATGCCAATTCCGGTTGCCATTTTCATGTCTTTTTCGTAATACCAATAAACATACATAACAACACCAGGAATAAACAATAAGAAAAGATACAGAAAATATGTTTTCAGAAAACGACTAAAAACATACCTGACACCTTTCCAAAATCCTTTAAATATATTAAAACTATCGTTTAAGACCAAATAAAACTTTGCGTAATCGCCTATCATTGAGATTAATAAGAATATCAATAAATGGAATGTAAATGCTCCAATTCCCCAGTAATAATAGCTGATCTCATTAGCTAAATTTTCACCTAATGATTCAAATATTAGCCCAACAGGTATGTAAACCAACAAGATAAAAACCAATTGCACAACCATCATTATCAGGCTTAAACCTAAAAACCTGAAAAAATTATAGGCAGCACCAGAAAAGAAATTACCGGTTGTAAATTTTTCCTTGTTTAAGGTACGGATAATACCTCCTGTTAAGAAAATATTCAACAAGAAATAGGCAACCAGTACCCATTTAATGTTACCTAAAATAGCATCCAACCCATCTTTATGATAATAAATAAGATTTGAAAATGCTGTAAAATCAAAGCCTTCAAGTAAGTTTTTGGTAAGCATTGAACTGCCAAAACTATTTTTTAGAAAGCCCATAAAAGGAAGTGCCAGCAAAAGTGCCATCACTAAGTTTGAAAAATAAAGGATAAAAAGCATGCGTGGTGATTTGGCTGCTTTTTGGAAACCTCCGATATATGCTTTGGGGATATTCATGTCTTTAGAAATTAGTAATTAGATAATAGTACTTAGAAATTTGTTTTTTAGTAGTTAGATTTCTGTCGACAGTCTCCAGTTCTCAGTCCTCGTATTGCATGCTTTGACTGCCGACTGAGAACTGCTGGTCATTCTCTTTTTTACCTATTGGTCTTTAACTCTTTTCATTTTTTCATTAAACTATTGTCTTCAGCTTTTTATACAAACCATACAATTGACTGGATAATGTTTTGCATCCAGAATAAAAATTTAACCATGTATTTCCAAAATGGATTTGTATTTGGATTATCTTGTTTTGAATTGTTTGCAAGATTTACATCCATCAGTATTTTATTAGCAGGATCAATCTGAGCCGATACAATTTTTGCATTGGTATAAAACTTAAATTCATAGCTGCGCTCTCTCCCACTCCATGTTTTGGTGATTTCCTGGCCATCATCAAACTTGATTAGCACTTCAACAGGCATAATTACATCACCCTCTCGTTTAATTCTTACTTTTGATTCATAGGCTTTTGTTGAATCAGTTTCTATTTTATCAGCTTTTACTTTTTGTCCATCCAAATCAAAAAGGCCTTTTTCTTTCTTCATTTCTTTATTATAGATGGCAAGTATTTTATAATCGCAAATTCCATTGCCATACAACACCTGGTCAAAAAACCAGTTCATATCCTTTCCAAATTTATCTTTATGATGTTTTGCAACTACCTCATTTACAACAGCTATGAAATTTTTACTATCAGGATGTTTAAATTTCCATCGTTGAAAATAAGTTTTCCAGATATCATCGTTGCATTCATCACCAACCATTCTATGCAGTGTGTTTAAGAAGGTGGCTGGCTTGTTGTAGCTGTTCATGCCATATCCTCCATGTGGATATTCCCATGCTTTTCTGTAACTTTCTGCAATATTTCTGTAGTCGCTATGTACATATCCTGTACGCTGCATTTCAGTATCGCCAATTCTTAAGCCGGCAAATTCGATTGTAGAGGTGTTTTTTCCATAGGCATTGTCTAAAATACGTGTTTCGAAATAGCTGTTCATACCCTCGTCCATCCAGGCTTCTTCAAATTCATTACTTGCCAGAATGCCCATAAAAAACTGGTGACCAAATTCGTGAATAGTCACCATCTCTGTCATTTTTATTCCATCGTTCATCCAGGCAACCGAACCAGCAGTAATCAAAGTTGGATATTCCATTCCACCTGCTCCCATTGCATAAAGTGGAGGATCAACAATAGTTACATTTGGATAAGGATAGGCTCCCAAGTGATTTTTGAAATACTCTAGTGCATGTTTAATCGAAACAAAATGCCTTTCGGCTTGATCTTGATGTTCTGGTTGTAGTAATAACCTAATTTGAACATTTTCCCATTCATCAATTTTTTCTATATACTTTTGCGAAGCTGTCCATGCGAAATCAATAACATCTTCTGCGTGGTATTTATAAGTTTTTTCACTTCCGCTTGATTTTTCATCAATCACTTGCCCGGTGGCTCCAACAATATAACCATCTGGAACAGTAATACTTACATTGTAAACGCCATAGTCTGCATAAAACTCAGAGTTTGCATGAAACTGATGACAATTCCATCCCCCTTTTGTTGCATAGCGCATACCAGCTGGTTCATAAACTGCAATCTTTGGAAACCATTGTCCCACCATGAAATAATCTCCAACAAAACCAGTCCTGGCAAATATTTTTGGAAGCTTTGATTCGAATTTACATAATATTTCAACGGTTTGCCCTGGTAAAATTCCTAAACTATCAGCCAGTGGTACACGAATCACTGTTTGATCATCCTTATTCCCATCATCGGGCTGGATATATTCAATTTTTTTAGTCAGGTTTTCCCCTCCTCTAATTTTTAAATCTTTGATATCAACATATCCCCACGAAAGATCGTCTGTTCCGGCTACATCGCCCCTGAAACTTCCACCAGATTCTTTCATAAAGGTAGTTCTGGTATTCTTAAATGCATTAAGGTACAAGTGAAACTGTAACTCAGTTATGGTGTCCTGGCTAATATTGCTCCATTTTAGCAGCATTTGACCATCAATAAGCTTCTTTTGGGTATCGAGCTTAACGTCCATGTCGTAATTGGCATTTCTTGGACTAGGTGTTACTACATTCTCTTGAGCATTAACAAAATATGTAAATGCCACTAGTATAACAAGAATAGTAAAATATCGCATTGTTTTTATCATTTTATGCACTGACAAATAGGGTTCGTTCTAAAATTTATGATAAAATTATAAATTTTCTTTAACTAATTACTATATTTTCTTTACTCCATTAGTGTTTAGCAGATATTATTCTATAATTTTTGTCATTTAGTTATTCAGTTAGAAATAAAAAGTATCAAGGCCCATTACAATACTTAACAACTGATTTACAGTCACATATGTTATTAATCTGTTTTTAAATTAAGTGTTAGAGTTTCGTTTTTGAATGCATAAAGATTTTATTAACAATTTATTAAACAGTGCCTTACTTACATTCATTTTACCGCAAAAAGGAAGTTCTGCTCAAATTATTAATAATGTCTGCTAAAGTTATAGAGCCAAGATTTAGTCAACTCAATTTTTTTTTTACTTTTATGCATTAATTGCAAGGTAATTGTTACTCAAGAAACTAGAAGTTAGAAATTAGGCATTAAGAAATCTTGTTTTCACACTAAAAGCATAAAATTTTTAAATGCCCGAAGTTCTAAGCTCAAATACACTAACATACTAATATACAAAGTTCTAAATTGATGGGAAGAGTTATAGCATGCAGCAATCACAAAGGTGGAGTAGGAAAAACTACTTCAGTTGTTAACATAGGTGCAGGTTTGGCAAGGCTGAAAAAAAAGGTACTTTTAGTTGATATGGATCCTCAGGCAAACCTAACTCAAAGTTATGGGGTGAGCAACCCCGAATTTACTGTTTATGAAGGACTAAAAGGGGAGCATGATCTTGTACCAATCAATGTAGATAAAAACCTGGATATAATTGCTTCTTCACTTGATTTATCTGGAGCTGAAATGGAGCTTAGTTCAGAGGCTGGTCGAGAATATATTTTCACTGAATTAATAGAACCTTTGGTTGAAATTTATGACTATATTTTTATTGATTGTCCTCCAAGCTTAGGTTTGTTAACAATAAATGCGCTTACTGCTGCCGATGAACTTTTTATTCCGTTACAACCTCATTATCTGGCAATTAAGGGGTTGACTAAAATTATTGAGGTAAAAGACAAGGTAAAAAAGAGACTAAATAAAAAGATTGAAATCACTGGTGTTTTTATCACTCAATATGATAAACGGAAAATCCTACACAGAGATGTTGTGGATACCATAAACACTTATTTTCAGGATAAGGTTTTTAAAACAAAAATTCGTGATAATATTGCTTTGGCGGAAGCACCTAGTCAGGGAACAGATATCTTTAGATACAACCCAAGAAGTTATGGTGCTGATGATTACATGGATTTGTGCAAAGAAATTGTAAAAAGACACAAAGAGGCTTAGATATTAGATTTTTAAGTTGTAAATTGGAAATTAGGTAATCCAGGAAAATGGCAAAGAAGAGTTTTAAAAGTGGTTTAGGAAGTTTAATCCAGAATAGTAACATTGAATTTGAAGACAATGGTGTTCAGAAAGAGAATGATACTGGAGAAAAACTGCGTTTTAAAATAAGTCAGCTACAAGAGGAACTTAAACTTTGGCGAACAGGAAAGCTTACACTTGAAATTTTTGAGAAATCTTTAAAAGATAATAATCTGAGCTATAACCCTAAAACCAACCAATTTACAAAATTAAAATAAAAAACAAGGTATAACTAACCAACAACTTCCATTATAGAAGCTTCTATTTCTTTTGCATTTAATGGCTTTTTAAAATATTTATTAATCAACTCTGATTCAATGGCTTGTGATATTTCTTCAGTAATTTCAAATCCCGTAAGGATAAAATAGATAATGTTTTTGTGCCTTTCTTTTGCTGTTTTAATAAATTCAATCCCATTCATTCCTGGCATTTTCATATCGCTAATCACAATGCACACATCTTTGTTATTTTCAAGTTGTTGCAAACCCAAACTGCCTGATTTAGCTGTTAAAACAATGAATTTATTTTTGAAAACAATTTTAAAAAGCTCAAGGTTGATGTCTTCATCATCAACATAAAGTAACTTCTTTTTAGTCACCATCTAGAACTACTTTTATTGGTAAAGTTATTAATGCTTCGGTTCCTTTATTAAGTTCTGACAGGTATTCGAGCGATCCATAATGCTCTTGTATAATTTTTGAACAAATGGATAAGCCCAGCCCAGTACCTTTTCCAGCTTCTTTGGTTGTAAAAAACGGGTCAAAGATTCGTCCAAGGTCTTCATTACTTATTCCAATACCATCATCCTTAATGGATACAAATATATTATTATCTGTGATTTTAGTACTAATATAAATGGTACCTTTTTTATCAATGGCTTGTATTGAGTTATTTAAGATATTTAAAATTACCTGGTGCAAACGCCCATCATTACCCTCTAAAATGTAAGGTATAGTACAGTATTCTTTTTTTACATCAATTCGATATTTTAATTGACTACCAAGCATCACTAAACAATTATCAATAATAGAGTGAATATTACAAACTTCATATTTACTTGCATCATCCCTGCTATAGTGATTTAGGCTTGTAATTATATTTGTTGCTCTTTCAACCCCTTCATTTATACCATCTAACAGAGGTTTAAATGCTTCCAAATGTTCTGGTAATTCTATTAGCAATTGTTGTTCTAAACCTGTAGTTCCACCTTTAATGAAATTAAGAGGATTGTTAATTTCGTGGGCTACACCTGCGGCTAAAACACCCAAAGAAGCCATTTTTTCAGATTGGATCAACTGTTTTTGCGTTGATTCTAACTCATTTATAGCTGCAATTAACTCTTCCTTTTGTAAAGCCAGCTTTTCATTTGAAGCTAATAATTCCTCATTGGCTTGTTGTAACTCACCAGTTTGCCTAGCTACAAGTTCTTTCAAATGATTTCTATAAAGAGCTAATTGCATAGCATCTTCTTTTTTATCATGAATATCACGCACAATTGCTAATATTCTCTCATCATCACCAATCATGGTTTTCTTTAGTGCTACCTCAACCCAAAAATACTCACCATCTTTTCTTTTTGCCTGCCAGTCAAATACTGGTTCTTCACCTGAAATTGCCAGTTTTACTTTTTCAGCAGCTTTTTCTATCGTATATTCCTCTATTCCTGAACTTAGATTTGCTATATTCAGATTTGGAATATCCTCATTTTGATAGCCATATATATTAAGCATACTCCTATTGACATCAAGTATATTGCCTTCTAAGTCAAGCACAAAAATGGCATCCGTAGATGAATCAAAAATTTCGCGATAATTGCGTTCTTTTTCAGCTATTCTTTGATTACTTTCTCGCAAATCATCAATTAAATGAGTATATGCAAGATGAAACTTTCTCATCACAACCACAACCACAAATGCAACAACCGAGATAATGATAAAGTTAACTATCCAAGGGTTAAGTTTACCAGCACGTTGAACTAAATCGGTGGCGGGTTCTATTATTTTTGAAAAATGCAAAAAACCAACAATGAGAAACGAAAGACCGGAGATAATATAAATGATTATTGTTTTTCGTAAAGAAAATACTAAAAAAGCATAGAATGGTATTATGATCAAAAGAACTTTGCCATCTGAAAATACGCCAAGTTTAACTGTGTCAAAAATAACTACTAAGGAAAGGCAAATAATTATTAAGACTGCTTTTGTTTTTGGGGTAAATATATTCCTGAAAATTGCAATGAAAACAATAGCAGCAATTGTTATAAATTCAGCAAAGTAAGGTAATTTTGAATGAGCATCTGAATAATTTTGTATCCCGACAGAGAATGCAATACTTCCAAAAACAGCACCAAGTATAATTGTCGAATCAACAATCTTTTCAGTTACTTTATTAATCTCATGATACCAGTTTAATCTTTGCATTTTGTCTTATATGGGGATTACTAAGATAGTGCTTTTTTACTTATTCGTAAATACCAAAAGCTTTTTGTGCTATTCTGCTGGTATATAAATTTTGCCAACATAAGCAAAGGTAATTGCATCATGTAATTGCTCGGTCATGTTATTTTTGTATACAAAACCAGAAAAACCAGCTTTTAAAGCTTCATTTAGGTATAATTTTTCTTTATGAGCACTAATGGCAATTATTTTTGCTTCCTTGTGGTCATGCATAATTGCTATTGTTGCATCAATACCATTCATCACAGGCATTTCTATATCCATAAGAACGAGATCTGGTAAATATTGCGTGTATAGTTTAATTGCCTTATCTCCATTATCTGCTTCAGCTACTATCTCATATACAGGATTCCTTTTAAGTAAAAGTTTAGTGGCTTCTCTAAAAGTTTTGCTGTCATCAACAATCATTATTTGCATAATGCTAATTTTAGTTTATGCAAATTTATAGACACGATACTACCTATATAAGAGGGAAAGCACCGATTTATAATTGGGTATTTTTACGCATATAACCAGGATAAATCTTTACAAGTCTACTCTTTATAGCTTTGATTATTAACCGATTGGTATTGCTAACCTCAAGTTTATCCATTATCTTTTTTTTATATCCTTCAACTGTTCTTGGGGAAACTTTTAATTTATCAGCTATGTTGCTGGTTAACAAACCATTACAAATATGTTTCAGTGTTTCATATTCTCTTTGAGTTAAATCAAAATCAGTAATGAGGTTAGAATTTTTTTCAGGTTTACCTATATCTACTATTACATTTCTCAACAATTCAGGTGAAAAATAGTTTTTATCATTCAAAACGTTTTCAATTGCATTTTTGAGCTCGGCACTTCCTGACTCTTTTAAAACAAACCCTTTGGCACCAGCCTCAATCATTTTATCAAAATAGGTTTTATCACCTCTCATAGATAAGACAATAATTTTTATAGCAGGATTTTAAGAGCTGATTTGGTAGCTTCAATGCCATTAATTTGTGGCATATCAATATCCATTAATACCAAATCTTGAAGCTCATTATCAATAATTTCCAAAAATTGCTCTCCATTTGCAGCTTCAGCAATAACAACAATATTTTCAAGTGTTGAAAGTAAATATTGCAAACCTTCCCTGAAGATTTTATGATCGTCTGCTATAATTGTTTTAATCAGTTAATGTCCTAAATCAATTACAATAAGTTCCTAACTTAAATTGAGTTCAATTTCAGTTTTAAAACCTTTATTAGGAGCACTCCACATTTTAACTTTTCCGTTAAATGATTTTATTCTACTTTTTATATTTGATAACCCCATTCCTGATTTTTTTTCATCCAGATTATCAATATCAAATCCAACTCCGTTATCTGAATATACTAAAGACAGAATTTTATCGCGATTCATTAATTCAATAAATATGGTATCGGCTTTGGCATATTTTAAACTATTATTTATCAGTTCTATAACAACTCGGTAGAGGGTTACTTCAATATCCTCGTCTAATCTTTGCTCGATATTTGAATTAAAAACAAAGTTAATTTGGTTGTTTTGATTAATTTTCAGAAAAAAAGCCTCGATAGCACCTTTTATTCCGAAGTTTTTTAAAATATGAGGACTTAATTTATTTGAGATTTCTTTGGCACTGATTATTGCTTCATTAACTAATTCGTTCAATTTATTTACCGTAAACTCCTTATCTTCTTCGGTTTTAACATTTTTAAAAGCATTTGCATAAATTTTAGCCGCTGAAAGTAGCGGGCCAACACCATCATGAATTTCTTTAGCAAATCTGCTTCGTTCTCTTTCCTCTGCTCTAATAACAGAATTTAATATCTTTCGCTCGGTTTCAGCTCTTTCGGATATATCCCTCACAATTGTCAGGAGCATCTTCTCATTTTCAAAATCAATTAATATTGTATTGATTTCTACTGGAACTAAATTCCCTCTACTACTTTTTACAATCAACTCAATTAAAGGAAGTTGCGTACCACTAAACGCCGTTTTTATTCTTTCTTTAAGAATGCCCACAAACTCTTCTGGTACAAAGTCTGTTGTTTTTTTTGTCTTGATCTCATCAACTGATATTCCAAGAATTTTCCCAAACAATTCATTAGCTTCAACAATATTCGCTTTAATGTCTGAAATGATGATACCATCATTACTTGAATTAAAAATACCTTTGAATTTTTCCTCACTTTGTCTGGCCTCGGTTTCAGCAACAATACTGTCTCGAATTGAATTAAGAAAGAACGTTCTTTGTGTACTTATTGCAGAAATGGTAAGAATAGAAACATATACAAAGGTGACTATCATCGCCACCCAAATATTATAGCTCTTTACATATTTTTCAGCATCAAAATCAACCTCTAAGACTCCATTTACATGCAACACTGCTATTGTTATAACAATGCATGTGATAATT
>JBNKRJ010000129.1:0-124137 GCA_050296515.1 Bacteroidales bacterium
AAATTAATTTTCTTCATTTACCCCAGCCCTAAAGGGAGTGAAGAAAATCAATTTGCTCCCTTTAGGGCTGGGGTAAACAAATTGATTTTCAGAACGGAGCCTCAATTTGGTGTAAACTATCTAATAAACAAATAAAAAAAAATTGGAAACCATAAATTTTATTTTGGAATCCTTTATTTATTGAATATATTTAGCTGAAAATAGCAGGAATGTATGAGTGTAGATCCGTTAAATAAAGAAAAGCTTGGTTTTATATTCAAGCTTTTTAAGGCGATGCAGAAGGATAATCTTAATTACATTTACAGGGGTGTGTTTACCGCTAAGATTACGGATAATATTCTGGCACTGGCTGAAAGTAACCTGGTGAAAAAAGAAGACCCTCGTGCACTAAAACGTAAGGTGTATAATGTAATGGTTGAAGGACTTCAAAATATCACAAAACATCAGGCAGATATTGACGAAGATGTTGAAAGTAACAATGGAGTTTTTGTTCTGAAGAAAGAACATGCAAAATATTTTATTACGACTGGAAACTTAATCGAAAACGATAATATTGATAGCTTAACAATTCAAATAGAGCAAGTTAATAAGCTTGATAAAGATGAGCTTAAAGCTTATCACAGACAGGTTCTTATTGATGGGAAAATATCTTCGAAAGGAGGGGCTGGACTTGGGTTAATAGATATGGCCAGAAAATCTGGGAATAAGTTGTTGTATGCTTTTGAAAAGGTTGATGAGAAATATTCTTATTTTTATTTGCACACAGAGATCCCCTCAACTTCTTCAGGAGTAAGTCTTATATCAACAAAAACACCTGGAACCATTCAATATATTAGTGCTTTGCATAAAATGTTGAATGATGAGAATGTTTTGATTATTTTTAACAGCTATTTTAATCAGGATAGTTTGATGAATTTGCTTTCGATTATTGAAAAGCAAATGGTTGAAAAGCTCAGCTTAAAAAAGAGGATTTATAATACCATGGTCGAAATGTTTCAAAACATTATTCAGCATGGTGATGATTACAAACAGACGGAAGAAGGGAAAGCCGGGTTATTTTATATTAGTGAAACTAATGAAGAGTATTTATTGAATACAGGAAACTATATTCGTAATTCTAAAATACCCGTATTAAGAGAAAAACTTGAACATATAAATAGTCTTGATGAAGAAGAACTTGAAGATTTTTATAATACCAGACTATTTGATTTTGAGATAGATACAGCAAAAGAAGCCGGTTTAGGCATTATTGATATTAGAATAAAAACAGACAGTAAACTGGAGTTTAATTTCTTAAATGTTGATGAAACTTATTCTTTCTATACATTGAGAGCTAAAATTTCTAAAAATTAAGACATGGAAGCATTACATATTGAACCTAGCGAGGATACCCCAAAGATTTATTTCGAACCAGAAGTTGAATTGTATGTAATTGAAGGTAAATCATTGCCCGAGAATGCAATTGATTTTTACCAACCTGTTTTTGATTGGACAGAGAAATTTTTTAACTCTGATGAAGCTCCTTCTAACTTTGTTTTAAATTTTAAACTGGATTATTTCAATACAGCCTCTTCTAAGCAATTAGCAAAGCTTTTTAGAATAATTGAAAGTAGCCCCGCCAGCGAGAATGTACTTATCAAATGGTTCTATGATAAAGAAGATACTGATATGCTGAAATCAGGTACAAGGTATTCTAAATTGATTAAACTCAGATTTGAATTTCCAGTAAACGAAGAATAATTCCTATAAACTTCTATTTTGTTTTAAGATCGAAATTGCTTTATCAAAGTATTTTGTATATTATTTGATAGTATATGCCTTTTTATAAAGGCTGTGGTTTTAGTATCTTTGAACACTTAATTTCAAAAATATAATTTCATGGCATTAATTAAATCCGTTAGAGGGTACGAACCTCAAATAGGGAAGTACTGTTATTTAGCTGAAAATGCGACAATTATAGGTAACGTAACCATTGGTGATGAATGTAGTATTTGGTTCAATTCTGTTATAAGAGGTGATGTCCATTATATAAAAATTGGAAACAAAGTAAATGTTCAGGATGGTGCTATTATTCATGCAACCTATGAAAAGGCTCCTACAAATATTGGTAATTCAGTATCAATTGCTCACGGTGCTATCATACATGGATGTACCATACATGATAATGTTCTGATTGGGATGGGTGCAATAGTAATGGACAATGCTGTTGTGGAGAGCAATTCTATAATTGCAGCAGGGGCTGTTGTCACTCAAGGGACACACGTAAAATCAGGAAGCGTTTATGCAGGTCAACCGGCTAAATTAATCAAAGAAATTAGCCCGGATTTGCTAGAAGGACAAATTAATCGTATTGCCAATAGTTATTCTATGTATGCAGGTTGGTATAAGGAATAATTGCAATATATAAGGGAATGTAGATTATATTAAGTTAGTTCAATCTGTTCAACACCATTAAGTTGTTTGCAGAAAACTTTTGCTCTTTGTTTAAAAACCTCAGGCGATTCGGTTGTAAAGAATTTGTGTTCACTATTCTTACTACACCTAATATTCATTTCAGGATGTCTTCTGAGATAGTCCTTCAAACTTTCTGCGACAATATGGCCTTGGGAAATAATAGATATATTTTCAGGCATGTACTTCTTAATTTTTTTTATCAGAAGAGGGTAGTGCGTACAGGCTAAAATAATAGTATCAATTTTATTCTCCTTTTGAAGTAGCGATTTTATGTTTTTTTCAACAAAATAGTCTGCTCCGGGTCCATAGTGTTCATGGTTTTCTACAAGAGGTACCCACATAGGGCAAGCTTCTTGGTGAACCTGAATTTCAGGGAATGTTTTTTTTATTTCTAAGGGGTATGAATTTGAAACGACTGTTCCGTTTGTTCCTAGTACTCCAATATGGTTTGATGTGGTATACTTTCCAATTGCTTCTACACTTGGACGAATAACTCCCAGAACTCTTCTTGACAAATCAATTTTGGGCAGGTCTTTTTGCTGAATACTTCTAAGCGCCTTAGCAGAAGCGGTATTACATGCCAGTATAACCAGTTGGCAACCCATTTCAAATAACTTTTTTACAGCTTGAAGGGTATAAGCATAAACTGTTTCAAATGAGCGAGTTCCATAAGGTGAGCGGGCATTATCGCCTAAGTAAATGAAATCGTATTCAGGCAATTCTTTGAAAAATTCTGATAATACCGTAAGTCCTCCATAACCAGAATCAAAAACACCTATGGGATAAGCTTTTTCCATCAATATTTAGAAACTAAAATGCCCGGAAAATTACCCGGGCCTTTTTTATTGTAAATAATTTCCGTATTATTTTGTTGCTAATTTAGCTTTCACCATGCTGGTGATATCAATACTTTCTTCTGAATGATAAAGTAATGACTGTACTTCAAAGATGTAAGTAAATTTATTTTCTTTAGCAACATCTTTAATAGCATTTTGTATTTTTTCAAGAATAGGTTGAAGTAGTTCCTGCTGCTTTTGTTGAAGACCTTTACCTGCTGTTTGTTGAAAATCCTGAATTCTTTGATTTAAGTCATTCATTTCTTTTTCTTTATCAGCTCTAACAATATCGGACCATTTTTTTGGATCAGCTATCGGTAAACCCATGTTGTTTTGGTAGTCATTATACTTATTGTTTAGTTCAACCTGCATTGTTTCAAGTTGGTCACGAATACTTTTTTGTTCAGCCTCAAGCTTTTTCTGAGCATCTTGGCTTTCAGGCATTTCACTCATAAGCTTTTGTGAATCAATATGGCCAAATTTATAGGTTTGTGCCTTCATGTTAACTCCAGTAGCAATAATAAATGCCAGGGCTACTATTGATATTACTTTTTTCATTTGTTCTTTGTTTATCTGTTTGACTTTTAAAATTTAACTATTATACATATCTCTGAGTTGCCGCAAATATATAAATTATAATCAAAAAATGTTTTTGAGTTAAATATTGTGCAAGAGAAAAGATATAAAAAAGCCCAAAGTTTAACTCTGGGCTTTATACTAATTTTAACTAATGTATTATTTTACAGCTAGTTTAGTTTTAACCATGCTGGTTATATCAATACTTTCTTCGGAATGATATAATAATGAGTTTACTTCAAAAATGTAGGTAAATTTGTTTTCTTTAGCTACTTCTTTAATCGCTTTATCAACTTTTTCAAGAATAGGTTTGAAAAGTTCGTTTCTTTTATCTGCTATTTTCTTCTGAGCTGTTTGTTGAAACTCTTGAATTCTTTGACCTAATCCTTGTATTTCTTTTTCTTTATCTGCTTTTACAATGTCTGACCATTTTTTAGCGTCTCCAGCAGTCAACTTTTCATTGGTAACATAGTCGTTTACTTTATTATTGTATTCAACTTCCATGGTTTCTAATTGTTCTTGAATGGCTTTGCCTTCTGCTTCAAGCGCCTTTTGTGCTTGCTCACTTTCAGGAAGCGCTCCAAGAAGCTTTTGTGAGTCAATATGTCCAAATTTATAGTTGGTTTGTGCGTTTAAATTAAATCCTACGGCTACAATTAATAGAACAGCCAATATTGATACAGTTCTTTTCATCTCTTTAATAGTTAGTTATTATCAAATTTTAATTTTTTAGAAACTTACCTTTTTTAGAACGTCATCGCTAACATCATACTTATTGTCTGTGTATAAGATAGATGCACCAGCCGCTACATCAAATATCATAGCATAATTACCATCTTCTGCAACTTGCTGTAAAGCACGATAAATCTCGTCTTGTATTGGTTTGATTAGTTCTTCACGTTTTTTGAATAATTCACCTTCAACACCAAAATACTTGTTTTTTAGTTCTTTGGCACTCCTTTCCATTTGAATAATTTCTTCTTCTTTTTTCTTTTTCATTTCTTCAGAAAGTAATACTTTCTCGTTTTGATATTCTTTATATTTACTTTCAACCTCAGCATACTTTTCTTCAACTTCTTTTTGCCAGGCTTTTGAGAAACCATCTAATTTTGTTTGAGCTGTTTGATATGAAGGTAGTTTACTTAAAATATATTCCGAATCTACATATGCATATCTTTGTGAAAATGCTTGAAATGAAATAAATAGGAAGAAAATCGATAAATAAATAACTTTTTTCATAGTGTGTGTTTTTGTTATATAAACTATTCTTATAGTTAGTTATTGTTTTTAAAATTGCTGGCCAAGAACAAAGTGGAATTGAGATCCAGATATACCTGTTGCACCTGGTGCCTTATCGAAACCATAACCCCAATCAATTCCCAAAAGACCTAACATTGGTAAGAATACTCTAACACCAACTCCTGCTGAACGATAAAGTTTATAGGGGTTATACTGGTTAAAATTATACCAGCCATTTCCCGCCTCGGTAAACGCAAGAGCATAAATTGTAGCAGATTGACTTAAAGTTACAGGGTATCTAAGTTCTAAAGCATATTTGCTATAAATGTTTGCTCCATTTCCTGGTGTTAACGATCCATTTTCGTAACCTCTCAAGCCAACTGTAGTTTTTCCATAAATATAATATCCCATTCCGTCACCGCCAAGGGAATAACCTTCAAATGGGGACGGCCCTATGTCTGAATTGTAAAAGCCAACTAAACCGTATTCTGCTTTGGCATTTAGCACTAGATCACCAACAATTGAAGTAAACCATGATGCTTTAAAAGTCCATTTGTAAAACTCTAACCATTTATATTTCTCTTCAGCAATATTTTCATTATTATCTGTATAATCAACACCATTCCACATTGATAATGGAAGTGTAAATTCAAATCCTAATGAGAAATCAGAACCAAACCTCGGATATAATGGTTGACTAACTGAGTTTCTGCCAAAAACAGTATTAAATGTTAATTGATTTGAGGTACCATTACTCATTCCTGTACCATACAAGGTGTAATTGTTCAAATCATAGCGTCTGTAGCTTATTTCATTATAGAGTGTAAAATAATCATCAGGCCATTTCAACCTTCTTCCTAAACCAACAGATACCCCAGTAACTTTCATTTTTCTATCACTTGTGGAGTTTTGTTGGTAAGAGTTGTAATAAGAGCCGTAGTTATAATAAGAACCTGTTTGAATGGTACGATAAAATGATACCGATAAAGAGTTAGGTTTCTTTCCACCAAGCCATGGTTCCACAAATGTTAAGCTATATGATTGGTAATATTTTCCATTTGTTTGAGCTCTTAACGAAAGTTGTTGACCATCACCAGTGGGGAGTGGTTGCCATGCTTTTTTATCAAAAAAGTTTCTGGTCGAGAAATTATTGAATCTTAATCCGAGTGTACCTACAATCATTCCTGCGCCCCAGCCACCTGAAAGTTCAATTTGATCGTTTGCTTTTTCTACAAGAGAATACTCCAGGTCAACTGTTCCATTTGATGGATCTGGTATAGGTGTTGGTACAATCTGTTCAGGATCAAAGTGCCCAAGTTGTGCTAGTTCCCTGATGGTTCTAATAATCTCGGACTTGCTGAATAGTTCTCCAGGCATAGTCCTTATTTCTCTTCTAATAACATGATCGTTAGTTCGGGTATTACCTGTGATAGTCACTTTGTTTATTGTTGCCTGTGGGCCCTCTACTATCCTTATTTCTAAATCGATAGAGTCATTTACGACTTGCATCTCTACTGGAGTAACAATAAAGAAAAGATAGCCATCATCCATGTATAGATTTCCCACAGCATCTTCATCAGTGGTAAGTCTTTTATCAAGCAAAGCCTGATCGTAAATATCTCCCTTCTTAATTTTCAATGCTTTGTTTAACACTTCAGAGCTAAATTTTGTATTACCAACCCATTTTATATTTCTAAAATAAAATTTATTTCCTTCAATCATTTTAATGTATAAGGATAATGTGTTGTCTTCATTTTCAACCAATGAATCACTTAGGATTTTTGCATCCCTGTAGCCTTTTTCATTTAGCTTACTAACAAAGTTTAGTTTATCATCTTTATACTTAGATGGGACATATTTCGAAGTTTTGAATATTCTGTACCATCTTTTTTGTTTTGTATCTTTTAAATATCTACGAAGTTTTTTTTCTTCAAAAACAGAGTCTCCTTCAAATGCAATTTCTCTGATTTTTACTTTTTCACCTTTTTTTACATTTACATAAAGTAAAACTGTATTTTGGAAAGTAGTGTCATTTTTTGTAATTGTCGTTACTTCTGTATGGTAAAAACCTTTTTCTACAAAATGATTTCGGATTATATTTCTTACATTGTTTAAAACATTATCAGTAACCTGCTTCCCTCTTTTTAGGTCAATTTTCTCCTCCATATCTTTGATCTGGGAATTACTTAAACCTGAAAAAACTATTTTAGAAAGTCTTGGTCTTTCCTGTAAGTATATGTCTAAATAAATACTATCTCCAATTATCTCTTTATAACTGTATTGTATATCAGAGAAAAGTCCTTGTTTCCAAAGTTTCTTAAGTGATTTTGTAATATCCTCTCCTGGGATTTTCACTTTTTGTCCTTCTTTAAGTCCTGAAAGCTGAATAAGGGCGTTATGATTTAAGTATCTGATTCCAGATATAGTTATTCCACCAATATAATATTCTTTAGGATTAGCATAATCTAAATTAATTTGCGATTTTATTTGCTGAATACCTAATATGGTGATAATTAAAAAGAAAATAAGTCTTTGTTTCCTCATGGTTACACTTTGTATAATGTTTTCAAACGGGAAAACTGCTAATACTATTGTCTTAGCTAAATTGTCTATATAAAATTTAATTGTGCGAAAATATAACTTTTTCTTATATTTTCTGCTTCAATTGTTCACTAGTTTTACCGAACCTTCTCTCTCTCGATTGAAAATCCAATATTGCCTCGTAGAGTTCTTCTTGTCCAAATTCTGGCCATAGCTTGTCCGTAAAGTACAATTCAGCATAAGCTAATTGCCATAAAAGGAAGTTGCTTATCCGAAGTTCTCCACTAGTTCGAATCATTAACTCAGGATGTGGTAATTTGTAGGTTGATAGGTTTTTATCTATTATTTCTTCGTTGATATCTTCAATCTTAATATCATTATTTACTACAAGTGTAGCAATTTTCTTTGTGGCTTCAATAATTTCCCATTTCGCACTGTAACTAAGTGCTAATGTGAGGGTCAGGCCGGTGTTTCCAGATGTTTCTTCTATTGCTCCGTACAACTTGTTTCTAACATTCTTTGGTAAAGCATCATGATTGCCAATAGCCAAAAGCCGAACATTATTTTCCATTAGCTCCTTTGTTTCAGAGTTAATAGAGGTTACCAGTAATGCCATCAATGCATCCACCTCAAGTTTAGGTCTGCTCCAATTTTCTGTTGAAAAAGCATATAATGTCAGGTATTCAATGCCCAATTCTCCGGCGGCTTTAACTACTTCTTTTACTGATTTTGCACCTTGCTTGTGTCCAAATACTCTATTCTTCCCTCTTTGCTTAGCCCACCTTCCATTACCATCCATTATAATAGCAATGTGTTTTGGCAATCTATTTTTATCGATTTGATTACTAATTGACATTTAAAATGCTTGTAAATAAAAACTAGTTTCCATACGCAGGACATTTTCCGCTTCCGAATGCAAATTTATAAGTTAATGTGATACCTGCAAAAGAATACCAATCTTTACTGTTATCATATGTCCTTTGTTTGTTCTCAATGGTAGGTATTTCGGTATATTCCTGATCGGGAAGTTGGTCGATGAAATCTGTGAAAGTTTTTCTTAATGTCCATTCAGCAGCAACACCAAATCTTTTTGTAAAAGCATATTTAAAACCAATACCAAAAGGAATTATGGGGTGAATAGGTAACTTTCCTTCTTCTGATGGCATTAAAAGAATGCCAGTTCCAAGTGTAATGTAGGGGCTAAAATATTCAAAACGGCTAGCAGGTTTATACGGGAGAAAATTAAACTCAAGCATAGCTGCAAATTCTGAAGCACTTATACTGAAACTATGATTTCTGGCAAGTTGATATCCATTTTCAGAACCAGCATCACTACCAGTAAATTTAGCATAAGTTCCACTAATTCTGAGAGCATATCTTTCACTAAAATCTACTTTATATAATAAAGAAATTGCTGGCTGTGGATTTTTAAATAAAGTGCTTTGGTTGAGTTCTCCCAGGTAATATCCTGTACCTACGAAGATTCCTATTTCGTGAAATTGTGACTTTACTGCAACTTTTACAGACAACAAAAATATTGTCAGGAGCATGATTTTTTTTAACATGTGTTTGTTTTTTCTTTTTAGAACTTGGGTAGCCCTCTGTTATCTTTTTTTAGTTTGTATGTTACGGTAATTTGTGTAAGTATGAATGCATCGTTGTATTTGGGGTTGCCTCTATGCTCTGTTCCACTTTCGTATCGTGTGGTTGTACCATCATAATTGTATAAATGCCTGTCGGCAAGCTGAGCAGCTATTGGCCCATTGTTTTGTGCAATTAGATTGTTATCAAAGTATTTGTCACTAGCATCATCAATATAATCGGAGGTTGTATAAGTATTAGATATTTCTAACCCTATTGCCAATTTTCTCGTCAAGCTGTATTTTACACCAAGGCCTAATGGCCATCCAATTGCAATTTTGCTATATGGAGATGGGTTTCCTGCAATCCCTTGTCCTTCAGTACCAAGTGGTTGAAGCTCATGCCAGGTTCCATCCAGTTCAGCTTTGGGATTAAACATATTAACTGAAACCCCTGTAAATACATAGGCACTAAAGTTTCTAATGCTATGCAAACTTGAAAAGGAATATCTTGGATTTAGTTTTTCTTTTAAGAAGTAATATTCTCCGAGTAAATGAAACTGAAAAAGGTTTGTTTTAAAATGAAGATTTCGATTTTTCCTGCCAGAAGAACCAGATAATGCATCATCGGCTGCCAAAATCGCCCAGCCAAAACCAGCTCTTGCTGCAACTGTTTCAATAATTCGATATCTATAGCTAACACTAATTGCAGGCCTTGTGGCTCCAAAGTCAAGATCCCTTATCCCGAAAAAATGGGCCGCATCTTTTGAACCTCCACCTAAGTCTCCCATAAAGTGACTCATACCTACTGAGCCTACTAACGTATGTCGCTCGCCTTTCCATCTTTGCGCATTAAGGTTGAGAGTAAGGGCTATTATTGATAACAGGATTATAACTTTACGCATAATAATTTTTAATTTATAACATCTTGCTCATAGCTAATTCACTATATTGCAAATATTTTGCCAGTGCAAAATTATTTTCTTTTTTTTTAAATAAGTAATTAATCTCAATTAATATACGTAAGATTAATGATTTTGTTTTTCAGAGAGGAATAATTTTTATGAAATTATCTGAAGATTTGATAACAAAGTTTGTTTAGTTTCTTCTGTCCAAACCCCACATCAGTTTTTCCCTTAAAGTTCCAAAAAAAGTTCTTGAATCGTATTTGATTACTTTTATCTTGAACCTTGCCTTTTTTATTTTTAATTCAATTCCAGCGGGCAATGTTTCGTATCTTCTATCGAGTGAAACAAGGTAATTTTCGTCGCGCCCCTTGATTTTAAGTGTAAGTTCCTGGTTATTAGGCAGCACCAAAGGTCTCACAGTTAAGTTGTGAGGTGCTATCGGGGTTATAATAAAGTTTTTTGCATCGGGTACTACTATTGGCCCCCCAACACTAAGTGAATAAGCAGTAGAACCAGTTGGAGTTGCTATTATCAAACCATCACTCCAGTAGGTATTTAAAAAATGGCCATTCAAGTAAACTTGAATAGTTATCATAGAACTTGAATCTTTTTTGGTGATGGTAATTTCGTTTAATGCAAAATTACAATCTCCAAATAACTTTCCGGGTGATATTAGCTGTAAAAGTTCCCTCTCTTCAAATGAGTAGCTGTTTTTTAATATTTTGTCCATTGCCAACTCTATTTCGTCTCGGGAAATATTTGCTAAAAAACCCAATCTTCCGCTGTTTATTCCGGCAATTGGAATTCCTAAACTTTGTACAAAAGTCACACTATCAAGAAAAGTTCCATCACCACCTATACTCAAAAGTATATCAGCATTTTCTTTTAGTTCTTCTGCATTTGTAAAGAAATCTGTAGAAGCAATTTTTTTTTTAGAAGCTTCCTTTAAAGATTCAAAAAAAGGTTTGTAGATGATAAGCTTTGCTTTGTTTAATAATAGAATATCAATTAGTTTTTGAAAATGCGGCTCAAAATCATCTTGAAACTTGTTTCCGTAAATTGCAATTTTCATAGTTGCCTAATTTTAGAGCTGCTAAGATAGTCTTTATTTTTTAGAAAATGTGAAATTGTAATTATTTGTATGTCAGATTTTTATCAGTATAAAGGTTTAGATTGATGCCTTAAAGTGAATAAAAAAACCAGCTTCGTTCAGACTATTATAAGAATATTCAAACCTGAAGACTCTATCATAATAGGTTGCAATATCTAATCCAATACCTGTACTGTATAAGAATTTGTTTGAGAGGTCATTATTAAGCGAAACTTCTTCATCCTTTTCATGAGCGATTCCAAGATCAAAATAAGTAGTTAGATAAATTGCATAATGAATTTTCCTAAACTTACGTAAAGGAATAAATTTTAGATTTGATATTCTTTGAGGTAACAATTCAAATTTAAATGTATTTTTTGATAAATAGTAATCTTCACCTTCAATAACATAGTATTCAAAGCCTCTTAAAAAATCATGATGCCCCAGGCCTTCTTTGAAGTAATAAGGCTGTCTGTTTTCAAGTGATTTTTTTAATATGATTGAGTTGGCACCAAAAAAACGGTTAGTAATTAAATAAAAATGGCTAAAACCCGCTTGGGCAATTAACAAGTTAACGGCTTGATTGTCTAATAAACCCAAGCCTTTTTTTGAGAGATGAATTTCCAACCAACGACCTTGTAAAGGATATCCTCTACTGTCTCTATTATCATATTGATATCTGTAAGTCAGGCTAAAATAAGAATTTTCATGGCTTCTATTAGCCAGATAATTGTTGTTTAAAATAAGAATTGAATCAGAAATTGAAATATTATTAAATTCTAGAAATAAGCTGTGCTTAGATTTGAATCGTGGACGGAAGTTATATTCAGCCTTAAAATCGTTACCCCAAACAGCATCTTCAGAGGTCAATGTTACATAATCCCTGGTGTTATTTATGCTTCTATAAAATATTGATTGCTGTTGAAAGCGATATGCGCTAAATCCAATAGCATGGTGTTGTTTTTTATCTAGATATATGTTCTTGTAATAAATCGATAATTCCCGTGTGAATCCGTATGATATTCCTACCCTAAGAACATGGTTAAGGCCAAGAGCATTGTATTGTTTAATATATAATCGGTAATCAAGTTTACCAAAATCTTTTGTTTGCCACCATGTATTAAAGTTCCTGTCGTTATTAATAATAGCTATCTCAGGCCAAATAAACCATCTTTCTTCAACAATTATAGTTATTTTAACCTGGTTAAAATCAGATATTTGTTTATCAATGGTGACATAGTTGAATAAAGGTTGTTTCAATAAGTTTATTCTGCTTTCTTCAATTGCTTTATCTAGCTCTGCCATGTCTGTTTTATCGCCTTCTTTAAACAGCAATTCTCTTCGAATAACCTTTTCTTTAGTTTTTTGATTGCCGATTATTTTTACATCTGTAATAAAGTAGCTATTAGTAGAAGTATCAGGTAGTTGGTTATTTGGTATACTGTCCTGCGCAACAGCTGTAAAGATGCCCAGCCAAACCAAAATTAATTGGAGGTAATATTTTAAATATATTTGATTCATAGAATATTTAGCCTTTGCTAAATGTCGAGGTAGTTCATAAACTCCTCAAATCTGTCTTCATAAAAATGCTCAAGAGCTTCATCTTCCATAAACGAAGCTTTAATATTATAATTGTACCTTTCGAAAGTTTGTACAACTGAGCTGAGGTTTGAAGTGTTTAATTTCAGAGTAACATTGAGTTGAGTTGATGTTTTAAATGTAGAAACATATAAACTTAATATTTTTGCATCATTACCCTCAACAATTTGTGCAATTTCTGTTAAAACATAATCATTAATATTTAGTTCAAGTATTATAACTGCACCAGGATCATTTGCTCCAGTCAGTTTACTGAACTGAGCGACAAGATTTTGCATAGTAATACACCCCATGTAATGATTCTGTTCGTTTAGCACTGGAATCAAACTAAGATTTAGTTTTGAAACCAGTGAAATTACTTCATAAATATGCTGGTTGCGATAAACAAAAGGTCTTATTAATGATAGTGGATGGCTGCCTATTGGCTCATCGGCTTCATTTAAATCATAAATATCAGTATCTGAGATAAGTCCAAGAAATTCATTATTATTAACTATTGGCAAATGAGAAACCCTGAATATTTCCATCCAGGTAAGTGCTTTTATACCTTTATCTGAGGTCATAATACTGGGAATCACATCTGATAATAAATCTTTAGCCAACATAATTGTATAACTTGGAATTTTCGTAGTAATTTTGCATTCTAAAATTTAACTACAAACCTAATTATTTTTACTATAAATATAACGAAAAAATGGCTTGTTTAAGTGTAAATATTAATAAAGTTGCTACAATTAGAAATGCACGTGGGGGGAATGTACCTAATGTTGTTCAGGTAGCGATTGATTGTCAACGATTTGGAGCGGAAGGTATTACAATACATCCCAGACCTGATGAAAGACATATTACGCACAAAGATGTTTTTGATTTGCGACCCATTGTAAAAACTGAATTTAACATAGAAGGCTATCCCTCAAAAGAATTTATTGAGTTAGTTCTAAAAGTAAAACCCGAACAGGTAACTTTGGTTCCGGATCCTCCCGAGGCATTGACCTCAAATGCTGGTTGGGATACAATTAAAAACGAAGGTTTTTTAAAAGAGGTAACTAAAGAATTTAAGAAAGCCAGCATTCGTACATCAATTTTTATCGATACTGATCTTAAAAATATAGCAAATGCTGCAAAAACGGGAACAGATAGGGTTGAGTTGTATACAGAGCCTTATGCTGTGATGTATCCTAAAAATAAAGAGAAAGCAATACATCCTTTTGTTGAAGCAGCGAAGGTCGCAGTAGAAAACGGACTCGGTTTAAATGCAGGTCATGATTTGAGTCTGGAAAATCTTAAATATTTCAACCAGCACATAAAAGGGCTTGATGAGGTTTCAATTGGCCATGCCCTTATTTCAGATGCACTGTATTATGGATTGGAAAATACCATACAGATGTATTTGAGATTACTTGAATGAAAAATAATGAAACTTTTTTATCGAAAATTTGGAGAAGGGGTGCCAATCATCATCCTGCATGGACTATATGGTTCTTCTGATAATTGGATAACTATCGGTCGTGCGTTATCTAAAGAGTTTGAGGTTTGGTTGGTTGATCAGAGGAATCACGGGAAATCGCCTCATAATCAAATGCATACCTATCAAGCGATGCAGGAGGATTTGAAGGAATTGATGGATGAGCATAAAATCAATAAAGCTATTTTAATTGGACATTCGATGGGCGGCAAGACGGTCATGAAGTTCGCTATTGAGAATCCGGATAGAGTGAATCATTTGATAGTTCTTGATATTGCACCTAAATCCTATTTGCCCTGGCTTGATGTGGAATCAGATTCACTAAATCATAAAGCGATAATGGAAAGCATGCTTTCAGTTGATTTTAGCGGAATCAAGCACAGAAGTGATTTAGATGAGTTGTTATCAAAAAAGATTAGAAGTACAAGGATCCGACAATTCATTTTAAAAAATGCAAAAAGAAAGGAAGATAAATCATTTGGATGGAGGTTAAATATTGGTGCATTATATGAAAACCTGTATCAAATTGTTGATGGCTTTTCAATTACAGGGCAAAGTCTGGGGGACGAAATCACAGGTTTTTCAGTATTATTTGTAAAAGGAGGGAATTCAGGATATATCAACGAGGAAGATAAAGAACGCATACAAGATATTTTTCCTTACGCTGAATTTAAAACGATTGAAGGTGCTGGACACTGGCTACACGCAGAGCAACCAGACGAACTTTTAAAAACGATAAAAAACTTTATTGATTAAAAAATAATAGAATTAGCTAATTCTTTTCTATAAAATATTATTACTTTACTATTTGTAACCAACATCAAGCCTCTAATGGAAAAGAAATATGTATTAGCAATTGACCAGGGTACAAGTAGTTCCAGAGCCATCTTATTTGACACTAAACTACAAATAGTTGGAATAGAACAAGTTGAGTTTAACCAAATCTACCCTAAGCCAGGCTGGGTAGAGCATGATCCTTTAGAAATATGGGAGAGTCAATATAATGTATGTTTAAGATTGATTGAAAGGTTACACATTAATCCTTCAGAAATTGTATCACTTGGCATTACTAACCAGCGCGAAACCACAGTTTTGTGGGATAAGAATACCGGAAAGCCTGTTTATAATGCAATTGTTTGGCAAGACAAGCGAACATCTGATTTTTGTAATCAATTAAAGAATGATGGGCAGGGAGAGAAAATCAGGGCAAAAACAGGATTAGTTATTGATTCCTATTTTTCAGCTACTAAAATTTACTGGATATTAAATAATATTGAAGGTGCAAAAGAAAAAGCTGAAAATGGAGATTTGCTTTTTGGAACTGTTGACACATGGCTGGTTTGGAAACTCACCAATGGTAAAAATCACTTGACAGACTATTCAAATGCCTCACGCACATTGCTCTATAATATAAACACCCTTGAGTGGGATGAAGATCTATTAAAGATTTTTAACGTTCCCAGAATGGTTTTACCTGAGGTTAAGTCGTCCAGTGAAATTTATTGTGGCACAGATAAAAACCTGTTTGGTGGTGTAGAAATTCCAATAGCAGGAATTGCGGGAGATCAACAATCGGCACTTTTTGGACAAACCTGTTTTGAGAAAGGAACTGCCAAAAACACTTATGGCACAGGCTGTTTTATGCTAATGAATACAGGTGAGAAACCGGTTCTTTCAAAATCAGGCTTATTGACTACAATTGCATGGGGAATCAACGGAAAATTAAATTATGCACTTGAGGGAAGTGTTTTTATTGCAGGTGCAGCCATTAAATGGTTACGTGATGGATTAAAGCTTATTAAAGATGCTTCTGATACTCTGAACATTGCCCAAAATCTTGAAAACACTGAAGGAATATATGTTGTACCAGCATTTTCGGGCCTTGGAGCACCTTTTTGGGACATGTATGCAAGGGGTGCGATACTAGGTATCACACAGGGAGTTACAGATAAACATATCGTAAAGGCCACTCTTGAGTCAATTGCTTACCGAACAAAGGATGTTTTAGATGCCATGAGTAAAGATTCCGGAATAGAACTAACAGAATTAAACGTTGATGGAGGCGCTTCGGCAAATGATTACCTGATGCAATTTCAGGCTGATATTTTAAACACAACGGTAACTCGCCCTGAGATAATTGAAACTACAGCCATGGGCGTAGCTGCGTTGGCAGGTCTGGCAGTGGGCCTTTGGTCAATGGGTGACTTGGATAGGATGCGAAAAACGGAAAAGTTATTTGTGCCAAAAATGACTGATACTGTGAGAGATAAAAAATACAACGGTTGGTTGAAAGCAATTCAACGCTCTGGAAATTGGATTTCTGAAGAAGATTAGTATATTTGTAAAGTATACTTTTAAAATTGTGTTATTATTATCACTTTTGTATTTAGTAAATTTGTATTAAGAATTAAATTCCATATAAAATGAAACAAGCATGATAAAAATAATTATTAACACAGATGATAATGATTACTCGCAAGCTCGTGAGATCACTTCGTTAAGTTATTTTTCATCATGCGGTTCCATCTGACAAATAAAACAATTAAAAAATAAACAGATGAATAAGTATTATTTAATTTTCGCTTTAGTTTTGTTTTTAGCATGGTCATGTGGTTCTGATGATAATGCGAATACAGATCAGGGAAATAACGAAGTTGTAGTTGAAAACGAAAATAATCAAACCGAAAATGTTGAGGTTGAGCAGGAAGTGAAAGAACCTAAAATCGATGAGAAATTTAAAGTCTTTTTGGGAAAATTTGCTAAGACATCTTTACCTTATAACGAGAACCCCGATGGAACAGCGGAATATTCAAAAATTCCAATGGATGAGCAAGTAGAATACCTATCTAAGGCAGAGAATTTATCAGCTTCTGAATTGGAGGAGATGAAAGACTATACAGACTTCTACTATATTAGTAATCCATTAAATACTGATAAGTTTCATGCCATTGTATACGGCCGTTTTGAAATGGGCTCCGTTTATTACTTCTTATGTACTTATGATAATGATGGGAAATTGATCTCTCACATTGACTTTGCTGCTTACGAAATGATGGCGGCGGGACCTCAGGCGGGGCAGGAGTACTTTACAAAAGGACTTTTAAACGAAAACCATGAAATTGAGGTAAAGACAGAGGAAGAAACCTCTAAGTATAAAATTCAGGATAACGGGACGATTGTGAAGATGTAAGTAATGCTAATAATTTACATTTCGTAGGATACTAAAACAATATTGTTCTCTAAGTTATTTTACGTGAACAACCATTAATTTATCCCTATTACGAATAATTCTATCGGAAAAAATTCCTATAAGAAAAGGTTACCTTTTTAATAAAAGTCATTGATAATTATTTTAATTGATTGTATTGAATTATACAAAACCTGTTTGAAATATTGTAAATTGAAATTTTAGAATGGCTTTGTATATGCCGATCGACTGACAGTTTTGGTTTGCAAGCTTGTGAAGCAAACCAATTACTAACAGCGGTTCGGTATAGTCTTGGTTTTTGTGTAAAATTAGCATAACCTTTAAAATATGTTGGTAAGTTAAACTTATATAACTATTTTAGCCTACTAATATTTTAATAAACAACAATGATTCGGTTATTATTCCTACCTCTTTGTATTTTGCTCTCATTTAGCATATTACAGGCACAACATGCCAGGCAAAACATTGAACTTGCCAACAAATTATATGATAAATATAAAGATGATGATGTGCTGGCACTAAGTTCGAAAACAGTTTATAATTTTAAATTGAATAAAAGTTCAACACAAAAAAACACAGTGCAGGTTTTTGAAGAAAGAACGGACAAACTTATTGCCTTGAAAGATTATGCTGAATTCAGTAATTACATTTTTTATGATGATATTTCTGAGGTGAAAAATGTAAGTATTATGGATTCGTATAGCAGAAAAAAGAAAATCCCAATACTTGATAAAGAATATAATAATATGGGCATTTTTCATTCTGATGGAAGAATGAAAATATATGGATATGAGTTTTCTGCAAAAGGAGAAATTATATATGCAAATTATGAAAAAAAGTGTGGCGACATTGTTTTTTTTCCGACTACTTACTTCTATAACGACTATTCTGTTGATGATTATGTTTTGGAAATTAATATCCCCGAATGGCTCGATATTGAGTTGAAAGAGGTGAATTTTGAAGGATATAATATTAAAAAATCGGTGCTTGACCAATCTCGGTCAAAAAAAGTTACCTATACCATTAAAGGTTTTAAAAAGTTAAAATCTGAAAAAAATTCTATGGGTCCTAGTTATTATTTACCACATATTTTAATTCTTCCAAAGAGTTATGAAAGTAATCAGGAAAAGCATAATATTTTAAATACGCTGGATGATTTGTATAAATGGTATGCCAGTTTGGTAAAGCAAAATAAATCAAATATAGAGGTGCTAGAACCTGTTGTTAATGAATTGGTTAACGGTAAAAATACTGATTTAGAAAAGATAAAGAGCATTTATTACTGGATTCAGGACAATATCAGATACATTGCTTTTGAAGACGGGTTAGCTGGATTTATGCCTGAAAAAGCTGATGTTGTTTACAAAAATAAATTTGGTGATTGTAAAGGAATGGCAAATCTGGCAAAAGAAATGCTTAAGATTGCTGGTTTGGATGCTCGGCTTTGCTGGCTTGGAACCAGAAGAATTGCATATGACTATAATACTGTTTCTTTAGCAACTGATAATCACATGATTTGTGCAGTAATTCTGGGTGATAAAAAATTATTCATTGACCCAACTGAAGAGTATGCAAGTATTAATGAAATTGCTGAGCGAATTCAAGGACGATCAGTTTTAATAGAGAATGATGATTCATACTTTCTTGAAAATATTCCAGTGTTGGGAAATAAAGAGAACCAGGAACAAACTTCTTTTTCATTATCATTTATTGACGATGAAAAATTAGCAGGAGTTGGGCAGATAAATTATATGGGAGAAGCAAAGACTTCATTTTTAAGGAAATACAATAATTTGAGATCAGATCATACTGATGATGCTCTAAATTATTATTTGTCGAGAGGTGACAAAAACCTGAAAGTTAGTAATATTGAACCTTCTAACTTAAACGATAGGGAGGCCAAACTAAAAATTGACTTTAAGCTTGAGCTAAATAATTTTTCTTCAAAATTTGGAAATGATATTTACTTAAGCTTTGACATTTATAAAGAGTTTGGTGGTTTTGTACTGGATTCAAGCAGAACTTCTGCATATGCCATGCCTTACAAGGTTTTATTAAATAATGAAACGGTGATAAACGTGCCAGCTGGTTACAAGGTGAGCTATCTTCCTAAAAATCTGAATATTATTGATGGAGAGTTTGTTTTTGACATACAGTTCGAAAAGAAAAATAATCAAATAATTTATCATAAAAGAATTGAAATTTTAAAGGCGATGATATCTCCTTCAAAAATTCCTGAATGGAATAAAGCAATAAACAAACTTGCTGATATTTATAGCGATCAAATAGTTTTTAGCAAATAATTTTTTTCAATAAATACTTTTCAATGAAATTAATTTCAAATATCATTCTACCAACCTTTTGTATTTTTATAATTGGTACAACTGTTTACTCTCAATCAAAAGACAAACTTTCTGCTTCTGAAAGAAGAAAGATAGAAAAAAAGGCAGCATTGGATACTGAAATATTTGGAGCTGATGATAATGCCTTTAAGGTAACAAGTGTTCCTGAGAAATGGGCAAATGAGTCTGCTGTGGTAATAGCCAAAAGTTATCATCTTACTTATTTATATGATGTTTTTCCCAAAGAGGAACTTTTATATAGAAATCGTGTAAAACTAATTGACCAGGCTGCGGTTGATTTCTTTTCAGAATTTTATTTTGTTTCTGGAAGTGAGCCCGGTATAAAAATTATAAAGTCTTCTGGGAAGGAAATTTTAGTAAACGTTATGGATGCAATTGAGGTAGACAATAAGGTTAAAATTCCTCGTTTTTTTATGTCTAACAGAAGTTATAAGTACAAAAAGCTAGCTATTTCAAATCTTGAACCTGGTGATATAATTGATTATTATTACAAATCGGTTTACCTTTCAGAAGAACCTTCAAAAAAAGTTTTCACACCGGTAATTTATAATCTAAATGATGAATATCCCATCATAAATCAGAAAATTGAGTTTGAGGTTCCTCAAAAGAATTTCTATTTAAACTTTAATTCTTATAATGGAGCAGCAAAACTTGTGGAGAAAGATAACCCAAAAAAGAAAACAAAGTCTTATTTATTGGAAGCGAAAGACTGTGAAAAAGCACTTAACTTGAGATGGTTTTACGAAAATATTCAAAGTCCAACTATTAAATTTCAAGTTACATATGTCCGGCCCAAATTTAAAAGTGGAACTTTTTTCTTTTTTGGTGAAATGGGACTTCCAAAATCTTCAGTTACAAAGCAAGAATTAGTTGATTATCTATATGATAAACTAATTGCTCCAAGTTCTTTTATAGCATACGATCCAATATTTCAAAAAGTAAAATCCCGAAAATTGGATAAGACCCCTGACAATAATGAATTTGTAATTGATTTGTATTACTATTTACGTCATTTATTCATCGTGTCAAAAGGTTATGAAAGTGAGGCTTATTATACGAACAATTTGTTATTTGCGATGTATTATAAACAAATTTTGGATTTTTATAATATTGATGCAGAGTTGCTTGTAACTGTTCCAAGAGGTATTGGAAATATTGATGATGCATTATTGACTCAGGAATTGATATTTGCTGTAAAAGTAATGATAGATCAAAAGGTATATTATGTTTGTAATCCTGACAGACATTCAAATATTACAGAGATAGCTCCAAATATTGAGGGTACTGATTATTATAAAATAAATAATATTTCTGAGTCAAAAGAAAATAGATTTCCTGCATCACCATATGCACAAAATAACACATTACAAGATCTTAAAATTGGTGTTACTGATGATTTTGAAACATTTAATGTAGAAAAAGTAACTCTTGCAAAAGGGCATAATAAATATGAGTTTTTTAATCGTGTACTAATATATGATGATTATGCTCCAAAAGAAAACGTTGAATATGGTACCACCGAGTTTGGTGTGGTTAAAGGAAAGAAAAAGCAGGCCGAAGTTGATAGAAAAGTAAAGGATAGAATAAAAGAAGATGAAAAAGAGCGTTTGAAATGGCTTGAAGATGACGTAAAAGCAAGTTATGATTTGATTTCTTATGACAAGTTTGAATTATTAAATGCAGGCAGAACTTATGACGATCAGGTTTTGGCATTTAAAGAAGAATTTAAGATCAAAAGCTTGATAAAAAAGGCTGGTAAAAATTATCTATTTGAAATTGGAAAATTGCTAACCTCACAAATTGAACTTGAAGAAAAAGAAATGAAACGAAAATATGATATTTATATGCCATATGCTCGTTCTTTCGAGTATGTTTACCGGATTACTTTACCTAAAGGATACAAAGTTGAAGGACTTGAAGATATGAATGTTTCTATCCAAAATGTCTGTGGAGGAGTTACTTGCGAAGCGCTAAAAATAGCGGATAACGAAATTAAAATCAAAGTTAAAAAGTACTACAGTCATAATTATGAGCCTAAAGAAAACTGGGCACAAATGGTGAAATTTTTGGAATTAGCTTATTCAATTACACAAAAGAAGCTATTACTGAAAAAAGCAAGTTAAAAGGGTTTTCAGAGAAAGATAGAGGTCGTTAATCAAAATTCAATCACATACTCTAATAGTAAATTGCATCTATCCAATAAAAAACAGAAATTTGTAGTATCTGTTAAGTTTAATAAACAATAAAACTGTGTATATGCTTTCAAAAACTATTTCTGTTTTTTTTCTGTTGATAGTTTCTTTTTCAGTAATAGCTCAAAAAGAGGATGTTTTTTATGATGATTTTAGCTCTGATAACGGATGGGGAGAAGAAGATAATGCTGATGTAAGCAGAAAAATTAATGGAGGTAAGTATTTTATTGAGAATAAGACTACAGGAGGGTATTTTTTTTGGAAGGAATATAAAATAGGCTCGAAAGATGATTATTCAGTAGAAGTAAAATTACGCCAAATATTAGGCCCTGATAACAATGAATTTGGTATTGTTTGGGGAGCAGGTGGAGTTGATAATTATAGAAATTTTATTATTTCTTCAAATGGATACTTTAGAATATACGGAAGCGAAAGAGGTGGGCTATTTACGTTGAAAGACTGGACAAAAAATGATAATATTAAAGGATTTAGAAACTTCAACCTACTCCAAATAAAGAAAAAGGGAAAAGCTGTGACTTTTTATATTAATGGGGTTTCAGTATTCCAAGATCAATCTGGTCGCATTTTTGGTCCTCGTATAGGTTTTTTTGTTGATGGAAAAGTTAAAGTCGAAATTGATTATATCAAGATTACCTACCCCAGACAAAGCATAAACCTGGTGGCCAATATCAATCCTATTTATAAAAAGAAGAATTTAGGTAACACAATAAATTCGGTCTATTCTGAAATTGCTCCGATTATTTCGCCTGATGGAAAAACTTTGTATGTTGCCCGGCAAAATCATCCCGATAATTATGGGGCAAAAAAACTTTATGATATTTGGTTTGCTACCAGAAAGGAGGATGGCAGTTGGTCAAAGCTTCAGAGAATGGGGAAACCAATTAATAATGAGGGAGATAATCTTGTAATTGCAGTTTCTCCGGATGGAAATACTTTGTTGCTTGAAGGCTTGTATTCGAGCATGGGTGGTTATATAAGTGATCAAGGAATATCAATGTCACATAAAACTTCAAAAGGGTGGTCAATTCCTAAAAAAGTTGTTATACAGGATTTTTATAATCTCAATAAATACGAAAGTTATTGCCCTACAATAGATAGAAAGATTTTAATTATGTCAATTGAGCGGAAAGATACTTATGGGCAGAAGGATTTATATGTTAGCTTTCGTTTACCAAATGGAGAATACAGTAAGCCATTTAATATGGGAGATGATCTCAATACTTATTTAAATGAGGGAACTCCTTTTATTGCACCGGATAATAAAACGCTGTATTTTTATTCTTATGGTCACCCTGGTTATGGGAGTGCCGATATTTTTGTGAGTAAGCGACTGGATAATAGCTGGCGAAAATGGAGTAAGCCGAAAAACCTTGGACCGGCTATTAACTCAAGCGATTGGGACACTTATTATTCGATTTCTGCTAAAGGTGATTATGCTTACTTGGTTTCATCAAGGAATTCTTTTGGCAACGAAGATGTTTTTGAAATAAAAATGAGTGAAGAAGCCAGGCCTGATCCCATGGTTTTGGTTTACGGAAGGGTTTTTAATAGCAAGACCAAACAACCAATTGGGGTGGATATTGTTTACGAAGAATTAAATAGCGGGGGTAGGATAGGAGATGCGAATTCAAACCCCGGAAACGGAGCCTACAAGATTATTCTCCCCTATGGAAAAGCATATAGTTTTAGGGCAAATGCAAAAGGCTATGTTGCAATTAATGAGCAGGTTGATTTAACTAAAGTTGCAAATTATCAGGAAATTAAACGCGATTTATACCTTGTTCCAATTGAAGCTGGTTCGTTGGTTAATCTCAAGAATGTTCAATTTAAAAGAAGCAAAGCTGAATTTACAGAATCTTCTTATCCTGAATTAAACCGTCTGGTGGAACTGATGAAAGAGTACCCAAAAATGGAAATTGAGCTTCTTGGTCATACTGATACCAGAGGAAATCCACAACTATTAATGGCACTTTCGCAACAAAGGGTAGCTGCAGTAAAAAACTATCTTATAGAAAGAGGTATTAGTGCTGGCAGAATAACAGGTAAAGGTTACGGCGGCACCAAACCATTAGGTACTGGTAGCAATGAAATTGAAATAAAAAACCGCAGGGTTGAATTTAAGATTAAGAAGATGTAAATATGTGAAGAAAGTTGCAAGTGGAAAGTTAAAAGTAGCTAAAATTCCACTTTTAACTTTATACTTTTAAACTTGTAACTCTTAGGCCACCCTCAATTTATTCATATTGGTTTTACCCATTCGCTTTTTAGCATAACTAAGGGTAATGTGAAGTGTTTTTTCATCTGATGAAGGCATTTCGTACATGGCATCTACCATTATTGCCTCACAAATTGAGCGTAATCCACGGGCACCCAATTTAAATTCAATGGCCTTATCAACAATAAAATCAAGTACTTTAGTATCAAAGGTTAACTCAATTCCGTCAATTTTAAACAATTTTTTGTATTGCTTTATAATTGAATTCTTTGGTTCTGTTAAAATATTTCTTAAGGTGTTTCTATCTAACGATTCAAGATAGGTAAGTACTGGTAAACGACCTATGATTTCAGGGATTAAACCAAAGGCCTTAAGGTCTTGTGGGGCAATGTATTGGAGTAGATTCTCCCGGTCAATCTGCTCTTTTTCTTTACTGGCCGAATAACCTACCATCTGGGTGTTTAAACGGTTTCCAATTTTCCTGTTGATTCCATCAAAGGCACCTCCTGCAACAAATAAAATATCTTTGGTGTTTACGGGAATCATTTTTTGATCCGGGTGCTTTCTACCTCCTTGAGGAGGAACATTAACAATTGAGCCTTCCAATAATTTTAAAAGCCCTTGCTGAACTCCTTCACCAGATACATCTCTGGTAATTGAAGGGTTATCGCTTTTTCTTGAAATTTTATCAATTTCGTCAATAAAAACAATGCCTTTTTCAGCTGCTTTTACATCATAATCAGCAACTTGTAACAATCTTGTCAAGATGGTCTCAATATCTTCCCCAACATAACCAGCTTCGGTCAAAACTGTTGCATCAACAATTGTAAAAGGAACATGAAGCATTCTAGCAATAGTTCTGGCTAACAATGTTTTACCTGTCCCGGTTTCACCAACCATGATGATGTTCGATTTTTCAATCTCTACTTCATCTTTGGTGTCTTTTTGAGCAAGTCTTTTATAGTGATTGTAAACAGCAACAGAAAGTACTTTTTTAGCCTCATCCTGACCAATAACATATTGATCTAAGTATTCATTTATCTCCTTAGGTTTCAGTAGTTTAATTGAGTTGATGTCGAAGTCATCCTTTTGTTTAAACTCTTCAAGGATAATTTGGTGTGCCTGATCAATGCAGCTATCACAAATGTGTCCTGAAACTCCCGCAATTAAAATATTTACATCTTTTTTACTCCGTCCGCAAAATGAACATTTATCCATTACCTTGATTCGTTAAGTGTTATTTTAAAGCAAAAGTACAAAGAAAGATGTTTAAAATAAACATTTTCTTCATACTTTCTTCGATTTTCAATCTCCTAAGGTCTTATTTATTAGACTTTAAGGATGCTTTATGATAGAAAAATCTATTTTATACTATTTTTTATCGTCTCTTACCAAAACTTCGTCAATCATTCCGTATTCTTTAGCCTCATCAGAAGTCATCCAATAATCTCTATCAGAATCGGTTTCTACTTGCTTGATATCTTTACCTGAATGGTGTGCAATAATTTGATAAAGCTCTTGTTTCAATTTCATGATTTCACGGACAGTAATTTCCATATCAGAAGCTTGTCCTTGTGCCCCACCCATTGGTTGGTGAATCATTACTCTTGAATGCTTTAATGCTGAACGTTTGCCTTTTGTTCCGGCAGTTAGTAATACAGCGCCCATTGAGGCTGCCATTCCGGTACAAATTGTAGCAATGTCAGGAGCAATGTACTGCATAGTATCATAAATGCCTAAGCCTGCATGCACTGATCCTCCAGGGGTATTGAAATAAATCTGGATGTCTTTAGTAGGATCTGTTGATTCTAAAAAGAGTAATTGAGCTTGTATAATATTTGCAACGTAATCATCAATTGGTACGCCCAAAAAGATAATTCTATCCATCATCAATCTTGAAAAAACATCCATTGAAGCGATGTTTAACTGACGTTCTTCAATAATTGTTGGAGAAATATAATTGTTGTAAACCGATTGATAATTATGTAAAGTCATGCTATTGATGCCCATATGCTTGGTTGCATACTTCTTAAATTCGTCTTGCTTCATAGTTTAATATTTATTGTCATAAAAAATGTAAAGCCAAAGATATTAAATTAAATATATCTTTGGCTTAAGGCTTAAACTTTTTTAACAAATCAGAAAGTCCTAATTTCCTGATAATAATTTGTTAAACTCTTCAACAGAGATTTCTTTGTTTTCCAATTTTACAGATTCTTTAACTATTTGAACAACTTTATCTTCGTACTTTTTGTCGTATAATTTTTTTACTTCGTCTTCTTTCTTTAAGAACATTTCTGTAGCATATTGTTCCATTTGTTCTCTGGGGAAAGAACCTGCAGGAACTCCATAATACTGTTGGAATTGCATTTCGGTAAGTTCTACTGCTAAATCTTTAACTTCTTCTGGCTCAACCTTTATTTCGTTTTCTTTCACCATTTTACCAAGAATAAGCTGCCACTTAAGATCTCGAAGGAACTTCGGAAAATCTTCGTTAAATTGTTCCTCGGTCATCTCGTTTTGCTCATTCTTAAGCTTCAACCAACGACTTAAGAAATCTTCTGGCAACGGAATCTCTGTTTTATCAATTAGTTTTTCCCTTGCATCCAGTAAGAATTTATAGTCGCTATCTTTAACTGTAGAGTTTTGGATATCTTCTTTGATTTTATTTTTGAAATCTTCCTCTGTTTTAACTTCTTGTTCAGGGAAAACTTTTTCAAATAGTTCTTCGTTTACTTCGGCTTTAACAAACTCAGTAATTTCCCTGATTGTGTATTGAAAATGAGGTTCAATTTCAGCAACTTTTTCTTTATCAATACCTAAAACCATTGCAATTTCAGATTCACCTGAAAAAGTTTTAGTAACATCAATTTTTACAGAATCTCCTTTTTTTGAACCAAGAAAACTCTTCTTTGTTTCTTCATCCTTAATATGAGTTATTGAAATAGAAGATTCTTCTTTTTGAATTCCTTCCGGAACTATATTACCTTCAGCATCAAGTTGTAGAATTTCTCCCTTGATGAAAGCTTTTTCTGTCACTTCTTCAACAGATTCAAGTTTACCATACCTGTCGGCATGAGAATCAATATATCTATTTATTAATTCATCATCTACCTGGATATCATAGTATGGATATTTCATCTTCTTATTGAGGCTCATCTCAAATTCAGGGCGAAGTCCAAGATCAAAAGAAAAATTGAACTCTTTTTGAGTGTCAAAATCGATTGTTTCCTGGCTCTCTGATGGAATTGGCTCGCCAATGATTTCTAACTTCTCATCAGAAAGATAATTAGTAAGGGTTTCAGAAACCATTTTGTTTACTTCTTCGTAAACAACTGCTTTACCATACATTTTTTTGATAAGTCCCATAGGGACCTTACCTGGCCTAAAGCCCTTTAAACTAGCTTTTTTTCTAATATCTGAAAGCGAAGCCTCAACCTTCGGATTTAAGTCTTCTTCTGTGAGTTGGATTTTTACCTGAGCATTTAACTCGTCAATCTGTTCTTTATTGATATTCATGTGGTTAAAATTTAAAAAACCGCCCAAACTCGAATTGTAATGAGATTAGGCGGTTCATATTTCTAACTTTTGTGCGGACGAAGGGACTCGAACCCCCACGCCTCTCGGCACTAGATCCTAAGTCTAGCGCGGCTACCAATTACGCCACGTCCGCAGAAAATTGGTGTGCAAATGTAGTGATTATTTTTAAAAACCTAAATTATTTTTAGAAAAAAAATGAAGAAATTAGAAATTTAGATATAATCTATTTATTATTAGCTATTTATTGAGTCCTTAAATTTTTCAGTTAAACGAAAAATATCTTTGATTCTTGCTAATTTATTGATCCAATGGCCAGGAATTGAATCAAATCCATAATGAATTCCTGCTATTCCACCTGTAATAGCTCCTGTGGTATCTGAATCAGATCCCAAATTTACAGCTTTTAAGACTGCTTCTTTATATGTATTCGTTGTCAATAATGACCAAATGGAGGCCTCAAGACTATCTAAAACATAACCTGATGAGCCAATGCTATTCTGATCAAGACTTTGTATTTTTCCACTTAATACTTTATCAAATTGTCTGAATTCATAATGAGTCAACATGCTGCTTTTTAGATATTCTTTAACTATTTCAATAGTTTCCTGGTAGGCACTAAATTTATCCATTCCTTTTATTAATTGAATGGCCATTTCGACATAAATAAAACAGGAAACAACAGAGCGAATATGCGCATGAGTAATTGAAGACACTTCTTTAATGGCTCTATACCTTTTTGTCCTGATTTCGTCTTTAAAATAAAATGCTAATGGCAGAATTCTCATTAAAGAACCATTTCCATTTGAACGTTCGTCATAATTCCCTGATTTTGTTGGGTCTTGACTGTTTTTGTACTTTACAATAGCATTAGCTGTACTTATTCCTATATCAAAAACAATCCCATATGGTGTCCAAAAACTTTCGTAACGCCATTTAATAAAATTATCTGCAATGTCCTTTAAGTTATATCCATTACATAAACTTTCCATGGTGCAAAAGGTCATGGAGCTATCATCGCTCCATGTTCCTGGTAATTGATTGTAAGTACCATGTCCAATCATTTCATTAACAGGGTTTTGCCTTAAGTGGGGTCTGCTTTTGAACTCAACAGGTACACCTAATGCATCTCCAATTACAGAGCCAATTATTCCTCCTTTAAGCCTACTTTCAAAATCAAGCATTTTAGTTTATTCTAGTATTGTACGAAGGTAGTAAAAATATGCAAGTTAAATTATGTATTTGCTGTAAACTTGGTAATTTAAAGGCTAATGTTCATCTGTGGATAGCTTTAATCGACTTAAGTGAAATAAAAAGCTCCCCAAAGGTTATATTGGGGAGCTTTTTATAAAAATTGCATGTATTATTTCAATATTACTTTAGCTATATTTACTTTATTGTTTACTTCTATCAGAATAATATAAACACCAGGTGATTCATTTGATAAATCAATTTCATTTCTGATTTCGTTACAAGATTTATTCAATAAGGTTTTACCTTCTATATTTCTAATGTTAAGTTTCATAGAAGGACTTTCTTTTGGTAATTCGATGATAAATATTCCATTGCTAGGATTAGGATATATTTTAACTCCCATTTTTCCCAACTCTTCAATCGAAGTCGTTGTATTCACAGTGATTGTGATCGATCTACAAGTTGAACCTTCACATGAGTTTTCCCATCTACCATAATATGTTGTAGTTACTGAAGGTGATATTGAAAGATTATTTCCAGTTCCAACTAGTGTTCCTCCACAAGAGCTAGAATACCAGTTAAAGGTTTCTCCTAAACCGCCTGTATACATTAAAGTTGTTGATGCTCCTTGAAGTATTTCTGTTTCAGTTGCATTTACCAAACTTGGAGCTGTTGGACTACTCTCAACCGTAAATGTACAAGGAACTGAAAGTAATGAATTTAAAGGATCATTAGAGGAAACTTGAATTATATCATTGTAAGTTCCCGGAGCCAATTCATTCGAATTAAATTGAACATCAATTGCAGAATAGCTTCCTGCAGAGACTGTTCCGCTTTTAATTGGGAAACTGTACCATTGGGCACTATTCCCAACTCCTGTCACAGAAAAATTGTCTATCGAAACACCATCATAAGTAACAGAACCATCAGAAGTAAATTCAAAACGAATATTAAGAATATCTCCATTATTTATATATCCTGAAAGATCAAAGGTTTTTAAATCCCATGTTTCGACACCATTCAAGCTGTTTAATGAGAACCAAGTGCCCCCATTAATACTTATTTGAGTATTGAAATAATCACAGCAATCTTCCATATTTCTATTTAGCCAATAAGATATTCTACAATTATTGGCCTGAGCTACTGTTAGTGGGTTTGCCAGTTCAATATACTGGTTCCAGTTATCACCATAGTTTCCATCAGGGCTTTCAGAAAGAGCTCTGGTTCCCTCATATGCATTAGTGGTCAACCCCCAGTTTCCATTCCTGGTCCAATTATCCAATCCATTTTCAAAATCATCATAAAAATCTTTTTCATTTAAAATTTCAAAAGATAATTCATTTCCTCCATTATTTGAAATAGTCAGTGGAAATGTAACAGAATTCTCACATGATGTTATTGAGGCGGTTAATGGGTTTGGTGAAATACTTATTAATGGAGCTTCTGTTCCAACGCCTGATAGATTGATTATAGTATTGGCATCATTGTTATAAATGGTTAATTCAGCATTAAAATTCCCTAGACTAGTTGGAGCAAAAGTCATAATAATTTCTGCCGTTTCTCCTGGTAAAATTGAGGCAGAAGAAGTGTTGACTGTGAATTCACTTAAAGAACTTATTACATTATTTATAAATAATGTGTCGCAACCTAAATTTGAAATGTATACTGTGTCTGATTTTGTTGCATTTTGGAAGACATTTCCAAAATTATAACTTGTTGATGATAAGACTATTTCAGGTTCTCCTTCTATATTAAGTATGCAAGGTACTATAATTTTCGTATTTACAGGATCGTTTGACTTTACAAGTATTTCTTTACTGTAAGATCCTGAGTTTAAGCTATTCCCATCAAATGTTACATTAACCATTTGTGAGTTACCTGGTGTAATAGTGTCTGAGATATTTGGAATGTCCAACCATAAAGAACTATTACTAACACCTGTAATTAGTAAATTATCGATTGAAACACCATCATAAGTTACAGAACCATCAGAAGTAAACTCAAATCGAATATTGAGAAGGTCTCCATTATTTAGATATCCGGAAAGATCATGAGTTTTTAAGTTCCAGTTTTCAGTACTGTTTAGGCTGGTTAATGTTTGCCAGGAGCCTCCATTAACACTAATTTGGGTTCTTATATAATCACAGCAGCTTTCCATATTTCGGTCTAACCAATATGATAATTTACAACTATCTGCTAAATAGACAGTAATAGGTGTCGCTAATTCAATATACTGATTCCAACTATTTCCGTAGTTGCCTTCCGGGCTTTCTGAAAGTGCCCCGGTTCCTTGATAGGCATTTGTCGTAACACCCCAACTTCCTGTCCATACCCACTTATTTAATCCGTTTTCAAAATCATCATAAAAATCTTCTTCAGAAATGATTTCATATGTTAAATCATTTCCTCCATTATTGGTTATTGTTATCGGAACGGTAACTGTATTGTTACATCCAGTGATTAATGCATTTAAAGGACTAGGAGCAATATTGATAACAGGCGCTTCAATACCTACACCCAATAAATTAATCTCAGTGTCTGTATCATTATTGTAAAGGGTTAGTGTTGCATTGAAATTTCCAACACTTGTTGGTGCAAAAGTTATAATAATTTCTGCTGAATCACCTGGTAATATTGATAAAAAAGTTGGTTCTACAGCATATTCACTTAAAGTAGATGTTATATTATTTATAAACAATGTATCGCATCCCAAGTTCGAAATTAGCAATGTGTTGGTTTTTGTTCCATTCTCAAAAACATCTCCAAAATCAAAACTGGTTTCTGATGTCACTATTTCAGGCATTCCATCCACATTAAGGGCACAAGGGACTGAAATTTGTGGATTAAGAGGATCATTTGAGTTAATCAATATTTCGGTGGTATATAATCCAGAGTTTAATCCATTAGCATCAAATTTTACATTGATTATTTCGGAATTGCCTGCTTCAATTGTGCCTGTGTTTGCAGATGATGTAATCCAGGAACTTTTCATCAATAATTGAACCTGATGTAACATTGTTCCATAACCAGAGTTTACCTGTGAACTATTGTCTAACGTAACTACAATTTGTCCATCAGAAAGCCAGTTTGCAACATTTGCGCCTCCTAGCACAAAGCTTTCAGTAACGTCAGTATTATTAACTGTAGGATTTATCTGACCAATTAGATTACCATCAATGTAGATATCAACAAATTCAGATGAAGCATCAAAATTTCCATTTATAGTAATGTTAAGATAGATGGAATCTGTGTTGTTACTTAATCCGCTAAAAGTATGGTTTGTCAATGCATCGGTGGTTGAATAGTGTTGAATACTAGTTGAATCAAATACCAAACCTCCACCTAAAAGGTCAAAAGTTAATTCGTTGCCGCCTGTATTATAAACTGTTAAAGGTAATGTTATTGAATTATTGCATTCAGTTATTGTTACATTTAACAAAGCAGGGTTAATTTCAATTACAGGTGCTTCAATCCCAACTCCAAACAAATTAATTGTAGAATCAATATCGTTATTGAAAAGTGTTAGTGTTGCGTTGAAATCTCCAAGACTAGTTGGTGCAAATGTAATGGCAACTTCTGCAGTATCCCCAGGCATTACTGATAATTGAGTTGTATCCACGGTAAATTCTTTTAGAGAGGATGTTATGTTGGTTATAAATAATGTGTCACATCCTGAATTGGAAATTATTAATGTATCTGTATTTTTCCCATTCTCGAAAACATCGCCAAAGTCATAACTTGATTCTGAAAGAACTATTTCAGGGCTTCCTACAACATTAAATATGCATGGTACAAGAAAAAACTGGTTTGCAGGGTCATTAGAGTTTATTCTTATTTCTGTGGTATATAAACCTGTGTTTAATCCACTTGCATTAAATTTTACATCAGTTGAGGTTGAGCTTCCGGGTGCAATTGTATCTGATAATAAACCTATGTCTAGCCACTGAGGTAGAGATTTATTGCCACCCCATTTAATAGAATTTGCAATAATTTGAGAGGCATTATTATCATAGGAATAATAATCGTATCCAATATAGATTACTTTTCCTTTTCCGATTTCTCTATAGGTAACAACATCATAATTTCCATTATATTCGACCAATCTAACTGCATCTGCATCTGATATATTAAGATAGAATGTTGCATTTTGTGCATTTATTGTTGATGGAAGTTGGTTTGTAATTGCATGTACTGAATTTAATACAGATAAATTGCCCGAATTTAAGTAGCCTCTATAATTACCTGAAAATAGACCAGTATTAAAAATATACTGGCTGTTATTGTTGGATGTTCCGCAAAAAATGACTGTACCTCCATTATTGACAAATGTCTGCAGTACAGAAGAAAAATTTGTGAACACACTTGAGGAGCCCGTTTCCTGTTTGACAATTAACATAATATCTTTTCCATCTAAAGCCGTTTCAAGGACTGATGCATCCGTTGTATTTATTTCAGTTAAATTATAGTCTGTAGAATATTGATTAATTGCAGAAATTGTATGTTGGTATTCTTCATAGTAATCTACACCATAGGTAAGAGCTAATAATTCAACTTTTTCTGTACTGTTTCCGTTTATTTCAAAAGATAAATCACCTTCACCAGTATTATTGAGCGTTAGAGGAACAGTTATAGAATCATTACATACTGTTACAGTTGCTCTTAAGGTGTCTGTTGAGATTGAAAGGGCAGGAGGTAATTGTACTGTAAGAGATTTCGTTATGGTGTTGCTTCCGGCACAAGTGCTTGAGGTTAAAACTACATCCATTAAACCGGAAGATTCATAGAAGTGGGTTGTGTTTTGTTCCGTTGAATAATTACCATCACCAAAATCCCAGATCCAACTTATAGGCTCCTCTGTCGTTTGGTCAGTAAATAAGACATTTGAATTGAACAGAGGATTGCTGTCTGAAATAATAAAGTCGGCTACTGGTACTGAGCCAGATGTATTTAACACGCTTGTCCAACTTGCTTCAAATCCTGAATAAACAGCAGATCCATCTGTTGTAAAGTGAATAAACATGGCTCCACTAGTTGCTTTAACCGGAGATGGAATACTTGGGCCATTTGCTGATAGTAATAATGTTCCAGTTGCATCAACTCCATCATATACTTGGAAATGGTCACAACATCCTTCAAGATAAAAAGAGTTAAACGAAAGGATAATTGTATCTGCACAACCCGGATTTATTAAAAAACTGCAATTTTCACTATTGCTGTAATCTCCTGAAGGTCCACCAGAGTCATAGAGTAAACCATTTGAACTAGAGGAACTTGCATCAGAACACATTGTGTAAGTATCAGATACTTTTATATAATCGCTTTTAGTTATTGTATTAGTTCCGTTTGCATTTGTTGCTGTTAAGATAACGTCATATGTTCCTGTTGACAGGTAAGTTACACTAGGGTTTTTACTGGTTGATTCAGAAGGTGTTCCACCTGGAAATTGCCATTGCCACGCTGTAGGAAGATTTAATGACTTATCAGAAAAATAAACTGTAGAGCCTGTTTGAACAGTTTGTTGATCTGAAATGAAGTAGGCTTCAACAATAGAGTTGTTTTCGGTAAGGATGACTGAGTAATCCTCATACTGTCCGTTCATGCTTGGGCTACAAGCATCTGAAATGATATTTGGATAACTATCAGAAGCTACTCTTAATCTTAATGGTGTATCATAAACAATTCCTGCTGGAATAATAACCGTATCTTCATGTATACCAGTTTTATTTAATGAAGTATAAATTAATTCAGTTGTATTATCAAATGTCCCATTGTTATCTATATCAATCCAAACCCAAACATTTTCTGGCATTGTCGGGTGAGTATTAATTCTAATATAATAAGGTCTGCCTTCACTAACAGTTGTTATAAAAGAGCAGCTATAATCCTGATAATCATCAGTGGAACTATTTGTTGCATTATCTATAGTATTAAATTGAAATCTTCTTATACCATATTCACCGGAAGATGTCGTTGAAGGGCGGCACGAAGGAGTTATTGGGCCACCAATATCTGTTACCGTAATATATTCGGGTTTTATAATCGTGTCAGAGTTGTTACAAGTGGCACTCCCATTTGTAATTAGTCGAACGTCATATGTCCCGGTTTCAAGATATGTTTTTGATGGATTCGCATCTGTGCTTGTTGTTCCATCTCCAAAATCCCAATGATATGCTGAGCCATTTACACTTAAATTATAAAAATTGACAGTTGCAGGTATGTTGCATGAAAAGATTTGTGAGGCATTAAACTCAGCTATAACAGAGTTATTATAATCGGCTCCAACTCCAACTGCATACCATGCATTGGTTACTGAAATAACCTCTTGAGAGCACTCTCCATATAGGTCGATAGCTGATTGTATGGAGTAAAACCGAGCGTCAGCAAATTGCGAATTGGCTGTTAAATAAACAGTTAAATTTCGATAAGCAATTTGAGCAGCTTTGTTTATTCCTATTCCTGTAACAGAGTAGGTGTCATTATTATCGTTAACACCAGAACCTCCATTGGTTAGAAGATAAAACCAATAGTTCATAACACTTGAGTTTGTATGCACACCTCCATTATCTGAAGATCCTGTAACCCAGTAATTTCCTTGATAAGTATCCGGATCACCTACGCTGTTTGGATCTTCTAGACTTCGTAAAGGAGAGTTTGTAGTTGATATTTGTTCAGCAAGAATCCAGTTTGCGCTTCCTGGGTTAAGATAGAAATCAATACATGTCCCGAAAATATCACTAAAAGATTCATTTAAAGCTCCTGACTCATAGGCATAGACCAGATTTGCTGAATGTTCTGTAACCCCATGTGTTATTTCATGACCAATAATATCAGTGCAAGTAAATGGGAAATAATTGACACCATCACCATCACCATACGTCATGAAAGAGCCATTCCAAAAAGCATTTATATACCCTGCATCATAATGAACGTAGCTAATAATTGCAGACCCTGCATCATCAAATGAATTTCTTGAATGTACATTTAAATAGTAATCATAAGTCGCTTCTGAACCTAAATGCGCATCGTAGGCTGCGTTATCATGGTTAGCTGTTGTGTTCCAGAAGTTGTCATCATCTGTAAAATCAACTGCTGATGCATAATCGGTACCATTATTAAGATCGTAGGTTATAATTCCACCTCCACGTCCACTTTCACTCAATGTGTAGATGCCTCCAGAAAAATCAGTCGTGATTTGTCTGGTACCATTATACATTGTTTCTGCAGTTCCGGTTCTATCTTCATGATAAATTCTGGATACTTTTTTTATAAATTCACCAGATATAGCATCAATATATACATAATATCTGCTCATTGGTTCATAGGAGAAAATGTCAAATTTATATGACAGGAGAATTTTATTATTATGCTCAATATAAACTAATTCTCCGAGTTTTGATTTTTCTATTTTTTGATTTGTATCCCAACTGTACTTTGTTGCACCTATTTCATTTGTTGCTATTTTTAATGCATTACTGTATGAAATTGATGGACTTGAATATTTTATGTCCGAGTTTATATATTCTCCATTTCCAGAAATAAGTTTATTGTTTTTGTAGTGAAGATTATATGCTTTACCATCTACTCTAATATCATTGCAATATTGGTCGAACTTAAAATGAGTGTAGCCTATTTTATCTGTTTTTTTTCTTTTGAGTTTTAACTCACTGTTGTCTTTTAGTTTTAAACTTTTCTTTAGAAATAATGCTGCATTTTTGTCTCCCTTAAATGAAATTGCATTTTCTGAAAACTTTATAAATTCAACAGTTTTAGATTGTTTGTTGAGTTTCACAAAGGAACTGTTTTCAACCATAGCATCTGCTTCTTTATTAAAGAGATTTTGAGAATAAGATGTAATGGAAAGTGTGAAAAGTAAACCTGCTAATAGTAATTTTAATTTCATATGGTTAAAATTGAAGTTTATTTATTTGTTATGAGTATTCTGACGGTCTTTAGCTCAAACTAACGGCTAAAATAGTATAATTTTTCATTAGAGTATCTTCAATTCGGTCAATGATATGGGGGAATCGGAATTAAACACCTCAAACTCTTTATAGTTTAGTTGATTAATTCTCTTTAAAAGTGGCGTTATATAAGAGAAAGGCAAGCTCTTTCTATAAAATGATAGAAAAAAGTTGTAATTTTAAGGAAAAATAGCGCTCTGTCTATTTGACCAAACGTTGGATATTTTTGATAATTGCAAGTAGATATATAGGTAGTCCTTCAATAGAATTGAGAATAAAGAAAATTACGAAAAACTGAAACAAGTGAATATCTGCAATATTTATTAGATGATTAATTCTATTTGTTGGAAATGAAACTCAGTTCATAAAAAAAAGAGAAGTTCAGGCATTTTGTCCGAACTTCTCTTTTTTACTTTACACAATTATTTTCTATTTATACAAACACAAATAAGAACTTGGCTCCTCGATTTTTACTTTAAACTTTACATCCTTTTCTACTTCAAATGAGTCTCCAGGAATGTATGATTTCCATTCCGTAGAGCCAGGAAGTTGAACTGTTAGAATTCCTGAAACAACAGTCATTATTTCAATAGTAGAAGTTCCAAATTCATACTCCCCAGGCGCCATAACTCCAACTGTTTGGGCTCCGGCATTGTTTTCAAAGGCAAATGATTTTACTTTGCCATTAAAGTATTCGTTTACGTTAAACATATTCTTATTTTAATGTTAGATGTTTTGGTGATACCAAAAAAGGCAGCAAAATTGCCACCTAAATTAAAATTATCTTGGTTTGCGCCCAATGATATTAATCAGTTTAGGTCTGATTGACCTAAACTGAATTGATGATTTATCAATTATAAATGTGGTGTAACTGTTTCAATTAATTCAGGTAAATCCATACCCAAATCTTTCAGATGTTCAATTGTTGGTATACCATTTTTTGTCCATCCACGTCTTTTATAAACAGCATCAAGCAATTTTTCATACTGATCTAGCCTGTACTCTTTTGTAATTGCCATTTTTTCTTCTATTGTTTTTCCAACAGGATCAACACCAATAACCTCTTTCATTTTTTTATCATAGAATTCTTCCATTGATAAGTATTCTTCCTTGGTTACAGGACCTGCTGCTCTGTATGGTTGTGCATCATGGATTCTTTTGCCATAACCCCTTCTTAAGTTGAAGATTCTCTGGTAGTTATAGACCCTTTCAGACATACGAATCATCTCTTTTTTATCGAAAGACTTACCTGTTACAGCTTTATAAATAGTAACATAGTTATCAACGTGTTCCGGAACTTTTGCAGGCTCATCAGTTTCAGAGTTATTTTCTGGCTCTACATCGTTCCAAGGAAGCTTGCATAGACCCATTAAACCAAACCATGTACGGAACATTGGGAAATAATGTAATGCTTCTGCTTTGTCTTCAAAAGTAGGAATCTGGTTGTTTACCATATCCATAAAAATCAACCATGCTTCATCATGTTGTGGCCCTTTGTTAGTCATAGCATAACCACCTTGTTGAGCCAATGACTCTTTTGATACGTATTGAGAATACTCAAGACCTTTATTTTCCATTCCAATGTCATTGATAAATTCGGTATCTCCCCAGCCTTTTTCAATGAACATTTCTTTTAACTTACGAACGCCAAGCCCTGCAGTTTTTCCAAATCCTTCGCCTCTTGCTACCTGGTGTAATAACTCCATTGCTGCATCAGCATTACCAAAGTTTAGTTTTAATCCACCAGTTCTTTCTTCATTTAAAATACCATTTTCAAAGCACTCCATAACAAAGCCCATGATGGTACCCCATGAAATAGTACAAATACCATAAGTATCACAGTAGAAGTTAGATTCAATAGTGAAGTCTGGGTTAAAAATCCCCATTATCGATCCTAATGAAGATGTTGTTTCATACTCTGGTCCTTCAACTAATACTTTTGAGCCTTTGTAAGGGCCCGATCTAAGTTCGTAATTGTCAACTCCTTTTGCGCATGACATATTACAACCAATCCAGCAACCATCAGGCACCCCTTGGGTAAAGTATGATTTCCAAACTTCTGAATGTATTTTGTACGCATCTTGGTGGCTTCCATATTTAAAATTGTTTACAGGTAACAAATCGTAATCGTTCATGATATTTGTAAGGTGGGCAGTACCTTTTGAACGCATTTCTGCTTGAGAATCATCTAATTCTTTCATCTCTCTGTTGAATCGTTTTCCACGTTCAACAATTGGTTTCATATCATGAACATTATTTAGATCGCCACTAATTTTTGGAACTTTTGCAACAATAGCTTTGATACCTTTGTCTCTAAGTACGGTTCCAATACCTCCGCGACCAGCTTGCTTCAATCGAACTTCTTTTCTTTTTGGATCATAAAAAGAAAAGTTCAACATTCCAATTAAAGAATGCTCTGCGGCAGTTCCTGATGAAACAACTGAAACTTTTACAAGGTCTTTGCCTGCATCACTGTTTGCAATTGCTTTGGTTAGTTGTTCTGCCAAAACATGTGAATCGCTTGTTCCTTCAGGTGCTTCACAAATTTGAACTTTGCCTGCTTCTCCGTCAATAATAATGATAACATCTTTTTCTGCTTTTCCTTGTAATTCAAGAGCATCAAAACCTGAAAAGTTTAAGAAAGGTCCAAAATAACCACCCACGTTACTGTCCATAACAGAATCTGTTTGTGGCGATATTGTTACAACAAGAGATTTTCCTGTTCCGGAATACTGCGTTATACCTGCAACTGGTCCGGGAGAAATAATGATTTCATTTTCAGGATCATTCCATTTTGTATCTGGTTTGGTTGCTTCCCAAAGATATTTTAGTCCGTACCCTTTACCTCCAATGAATTTTTCTTTCATCAAAGCCGGTACATCTTTTTCAACTATGCTGTTGTCGCCTACATTTATGTATAGCGTTTTGTCAGTATAACCTTTATCTAAAGGTGTAACCTTGTAAGACCACTCCTTTATAGGTTTTAACTTACTTTTAAATTCATTAATATCCATCTTCTAACTGTATTAAAGGTTGAACTTTCTATTGCAAAATTACGAATTTATGAGGCATAAAATGCATTACTTTGCATGATTTATGTCAATATGTAAATGTTTGCAACTCGGTATTATTCAGTTAGTTGGAATGTATTTATGGATGAGGTGGTTACTACTCTATGGCAAGTCTTTTTTTAATTAGAACTTGGAACCAAGAGATTAGGTCCAAAGTTCTAATTTATAAGGTCTAACTTCTAATTTGATTTTCTTCTTTCAAATTCGGCACTTACTAATAATAGTTCTCTGCCTGATTGTCCTTTAACCGAAGTGTTTTCTTCAGCTCTTCTTAACAAATACGGAAGTACATGGTTTACAGGCCCATATGGCAAGTATTTGACAACATTATAACCTCTTTCAGCCAGGTTAAAACTGATGTTGTCGCTCATTCCTAAAAGCTGTGAGAACCAGATTCGTTTATCATTTTTTTCAAGACCATGCTCATCCATCAATTCTGCAAGATAAGCACAGCTATACTCATTATGTGTACCGTTAAAAACAGAAATATTTTGAATGTTTTCGACACAATATTTTAGTGCGAGGTTGTAATCCCTATCAGTACTTTCTTTATTAGGTTGAATTGGATCCTGGTAGCCCATTTCTTCGGCTCTAGCTCGTTCCTTTTCCATGTAGGCCCCACGAACAAATTTGGCCCCTAAATAATAACCACCTTCTGTAGCCTTTTTATGTGATGCTTTCAAATAATCAAGTCTATCCCAGCGGTACATTTGATAAGTGTTAAAAACAATAGCTCTTTCTTTGTTGAATCGCTCCATCATAGACTCTGTTACTTTGTCAATGATATTTTGATACCATGAATCTTCAGCATCAATCAAAATAGGAACATCTACAGCATAAGCGGCCTGGCATAATTTGAAAATCCGATATTTAAATTTGTCCAACTTTTTCTGTTCACTTTCATTCAGATTAGAACCTATGCTTGCTTTTTCAAGTACAGAGCTATTTCCAAAAGCTGTTGGCTTAAATACTGAGAATGGAATATTTTCATTTGCTCCGGCATTTTTTATTGAGTTAAGAGTTTCCTGCAATGCTTTTTCTATATCTTCTTCCTTCTCTTTTCCTTCAACCGAGTAATCTAAAATTGCTTTTACATTGTATTTTCCAAGCTTATCTACAACTTTTTGGCAGGATTTAATGGTTTCACCTCCAACAAAATGTGCATATAAAGTTGGTTTTGCAGCCCATCCAACAGGAAATCCTATTTTTATTGCGAATCTGGCAAGCTTATTTCCTGTTTGAACCAATGATGTATTACCCATTAATTTAAACAGGCGATAAGCTTTTTTCAACTCTTTATTACTTAGGCTCTTAAATGCAATTTCGGTGTTATTAAATTTTATCATTGTTTTAGAAAATAAGGTTATTAAAAAAAATATGTATAAAAATCAGAAAGTATTAATGATACTTTTTAGTATTGGAAATAAGGAGCTTAAATTCTAATTTCCAATTTCTAAATTCGATATTCTCTAATCTGGTTTCTAATTCCTAATTTTGGCACCAAAAGTAATAATCTAACTCGATATTTAAAATGATATATTCACAGGAAGGTTCGGAAATTATCTTTACTAAATCAGTTGTTAATGAGATAGATACGATTAGTTCAAAGTTTGGGAAAAAGTTGTTTTTATTAACAGATAGCAACACCATCAATCATTGTTTTCCAATTATAAAAACTGCTTTACCAAAAAACACTCCTGTGTTTATTTTGGAAGCAGGGGAGGAAAATAAACATATTGAAAGCGTTGTTAAAGTGTGGGATTTTTTAAATAGCAATGGAGCAGATAGAAAATCGGTGGTGATAAATCTTGGAGGGGGAGTACTTTGCGATTTAGGTGGATTTGCAGCTTCAACATTTAAGCGCGGACTTGATTTTATTCATATCCCAACAACACTTCTTTCACAGGTTGATGCTTCAGTAGGAGGGAAGACAGGTGTTAATTTCAAATCATTTAAAAATGAGGTAGGATCTTTTTCATTTCCAATGAAGGTGATTATTGATTCTTGTTTTATTAAAACATTGTCACAAGAACACATATTATCTGGTTTTGGCGAAATGTTAAAACATGCTTTTATCAATGATGAAAAATATTACTATGATTTGAAAAACCTGGATTTAGACCTGGAAAATTTAGATTATAACAAAATATTGAACCTCGTACAACATTCTGTAAAGATAAAAGAAGATGTTGTATTAGCAGATCCAATGGAAAAAGGATTACGAAAAATTCTAAATTTTGGTCATACAATAGGTCACGCTTTTGAGAGTTATTACCTTGGCACAGAAAAGGAACTGATTCATGGTAAGGCAGTTGCTTATGGAATGATAATGGAAATGTATCTTTCTCATATTAAACTTGACTTTCCAAAGGATAAACTGATTGAAGTAACCGACTATTTAAATAAGGTATACGGAAAACTTTTATTTGGACGCGATGATTATGAACAACTATTCAGCTTGATGACTCATGATAAGAAAAATGAAGACCATCTAATAAACTTTACTTTGCTTAAGGATATTGGACAATCGGTTATTAATGAAACAGCAGGCAAAAAAGAAATATTTGAGGCTTTTGATTTTTATCTAAATGAGTAAAAGACGCCAACTATAAGATTTAGAGGGTATTGGAAGAAAAAGAAAGAATGCTGATTCGGCTACATACAGTTTACTGCAGAATATCGACATATATAAGTGCCACTGCTTTGGCAATGATAGCCGTTGGTTTGCTTTTTTCAAGAGGATTGATAAGTATTGGATTTATCGCTTTTATTGCTAATTGGATAATTGAAGGCAAGTTTTCAGAAAAATGGGAACTCCTTAAATCAAATAAAACCTATGTAATCATCTCTCTGATATTTTTTATCCATTTGTTAGGACTTATCCATACTTCGGATATGGAATATGGTTTAAAGGATCTTAAAATAAAATTACCACTTTTGTTGCCACTTTTTTATTTCAGCTCACCTTTTTTTAATAAAAGAAAGTTTATTGATTATTTGATTTTGTTGTTTGCCGCCACTGTTGCAATAACAAGTATTATTTTATTTACCAGATTTGAAGTTGGAAATAGTTATTTAACAGTTGAAGATTTTAATCAGCTTTCTTTTTTCGGAAGCAATATTCGACTCTCATTATTTGTCAACTTTTCTATTTTCTCATTGTTTTGGTATTTAGTGATAGCAAAAGAACGAATTACACTGCATATAAAGTTTTTGGCAATAATTATCATTGGTTGGCTCATCTTTTTCTTGTATTTCCTTAATTCTTTCACAGGATATTTAGTTTTTGTTTTGTTATTTGCCTACAGTGGGTTTTATCGATTTAAAAATTTAGATAAAAAGCTTTATCTGAGGCTTTTCATAGGATTAAATATTATTATTACTATAAGTTTAATTTACACAACTAAACGTGTTTATCACGATTTTTATCGGAAAGACATCATTACTTTTAGTAAGTTGCCTAAAAAGACCATCAATGGCAATTATTATGTTCATGATACTTTAAGCCACAGAACTGAGAATGGACATTATATTGATCTGTATTATTGTCCTGTTGAGCTTGAGCATGAATGGAACAGAAGGTCCAATCTAAACTTTCTTGAGAAAGATTTGAAGAAAAACCAGCTTTTAGAAACTTTGAAAAGGTATCTGAGTTCAAGAAACCTGTCGAAAGATTCGGTTGGTATGAGTAAATTGGACAGTACTGAAATTATTTATATTGAAAATGGCTGTGCAAATTATTTATACACAAAAAAATACAGTTTTAAATCAAAGCTGCATGTTTTGCTTTGGCAAATAGACAAATACATTAAAACCGGAAATGCAACCAATCAGTCATTGTCTCAAAGGATTGAATACTACAAGGTTAGCTACTATTTAATAAGACGAAATTTTTTATTCGGAGTCGGTTCTGGTGATTTATTGAAAGAATCATTAACGCAATTGGAAAAAATGGACTCGAAATTAGATAAGGAGTTTTGGTATGTGGTCCATAATCAGTTTGTTTCTGAATTTGTCACCCTTGGTCTAATTGGATTTCTGTTTTTTGTTCTTGTCATATTCTCTCCATTTGTTAAACGAAGTTTGAGAGGAAATTATTTGTTTGTTGTTTTTTATATAATTATGACTTTGTCTTTTTTATCTGATAATACTTTGGAAACTCAGTTAGGAGTAAGTTTTTGTAGTTTCTTTTACTGTTTAACTCTTGCTCATTCATTATCTGCAAAGCAATAATACCTGATTTTATTAGATTTATCAGCTAAAATTAATATTTGGTAAATTATTAGATGACTTACATGGGTGAGAATCGAGTATTTTAAATACTATGCCTATCTTTGCAATCAAAATAAAAAAGTAAAATTATGATAATCGTAACCGGTGCAGCTGGTTTTATCGGGAGCTGCCTAGTAAGCAAATTAAACCAGGAAGGTTTTGAAGATATTGTAGTCGTTGATAATTTTTCAAACCCTGAAAAGAATAAAAATCTTGATGGGAAAAAAATTACTGCCAAAGTTGATAGAAGCGAGTTTTTCCCATGGTTGGAGAAAAATCAAAAATTGGTTCAGTTTATTTTTCATATTGGAGCGCGAACTGACACAACTGAATTTGATGTTTCTGTATTTGAAGAACTAAATATTGGCTACACAAAACAAATGTGGAAAGCATGCGCTGAGTATGGCTTGCCATTGGTATATGCTTCATCAGCAGCTACATACGGGCTTGGTGAATATGGTTACGATGATAATCACGAAATAATAGAAAAGCTAAAACCATTGAATCCATATGGTGATTCAAAGAATGACTTTGATAAGTGGGCCTTGGCGCAAGAAAAGAAGCCTTATTTTTGGGTAGGCTTGAAGTTTTTTAATGTTTACGGACCCAATGAGTTTCACAAAGGAAGAATGGCTTCGGTGATATTTCATGCTTTTAACCAGATAAAGGCTACTGGAGGCATGAAGTTGTTCCGCTCACACAATCCAGAATATAGGGATGGTGAACAAATTCGTGATTTTGTTTATGTGAAAGATGTTGTAGACATTCTAATGTTTTTCATGAATCATAGAAAAGACTCTGGAATTTATAATCTTGGTACAGGAAAAGCAAGAACATTTCTTGATTTGACAAGAAATACATTCAAAGCAATGGGTATTGATGAAAACATTAGCTTTGTGGATACTCCTGAAGATATTCGCGATAAATATCAGTATTTTACTGAAGCAAAAATGGAGAAACTTAGAAAGATTGGATATACAAAGGAGTTTCATACTTTAGAAGAAGGTGTTGAAGATTACGTAAAAAACTATTTGATAGGGAAGAATTATTATTAATAGTTCAATAAAGTCGTAAAATCTGAAGGCTAAAGAAAAAACTTTAGCCTTTTTTATTTGTATAAGTGGTTGATTTAGTGGTAAATGACTTCTTTTTTTTAATAAACAAAAAATTTCATGAAAAAAAGGTAGGGTGATTTAATGTTAGTTCGGTTAGTAAGTAAAAAGCGAAAATTATTAAACATTAAATTACAAAATCATGAAAAAATTAATTTTAAGTTTATTAGCCTTATCAACATTTGTTTTCTTTTCTTGTAATAAAGAAGAAACTTCAAGTTTGATTAGTTCTGAAGAAGAAGCTATTATTTCGAATGATGCTGTTGCAGAGACTGTTACTGAATCAGCAGATTATGAAATTGATTTATTTACTAGTAGTACTGAATCAATTAATGATGCCAATTCAGGACTTAAGAGTACTGAACAACACCCATTTTGGGCAAGATATCGTTTAGGTGTACCTCCTGCTGTAATTATTGAAACAACAAATGGTGATTTTCCAAAAACAATTACTTTAGATTACGGTGATGAAACTGTATTAAACAATGGAACTGTAATAAGTGGAAGCATTGTTATTGTTGTTTCAGCACCTCCAAGAACCGATGGTGCAACTAGAGTTGTTACTTTTAATGACTTTTATGTAGATTCTGTAAATATTGCAGGAACCAGGACTATTACCTTTAATGCAAGTGATGAAGAAGGCATTACCTTTTATGTTGTTGGCGATTTGGTTTTAACATTTACTGATGGGACCTATATTGAACGTCATGCTGAGAAAGTTAGAAAAATGGTTGAAGGATACTCCACTTTCTTTGATCATTCAGATGATAAATTTGAAATAACAGGCTATGTAAGCTCTGTAAGCTCAGAAGGATATACTTTTTCCAGAACCATTATTGAGCCATTGATTAGACTGGGCGATTGCAGGTATATTGTATCAGGTATTGTAGTAGTGGAAAGAAACGATGAAGTTATTGCCACGTTAGATTTTGGTGATGGAACTTGCGATGATATTGCAACCATAACAAAGGACGGTGAGGAAAGACAGATAACTTTAGGAAAAAGGCACAGAATAAGAAATCAATATCAAAATAACTAACATTTAGTTTGGGCTGATTTATTTTTCGCACCTCTCTTAAGTATCGGAGAGGTGCACTTATAAAGACCAGTTTTTTGTATATCTTTACAATAAAACTACCAGAAGTTGACAAAAGAAAGTTTTAAAGTGCTGTTTGAAAAGCATTTCGATACCATCCGAAACTATATTTACTATAAATGTGGTGATGAGGAACTTGCAACCGATATTGCACAGGAAGCTTTCTTAAAAATCTGGGAAAAACAATTAATAACAGATACCAAAAACGCGATTGGCTTACTCTATAAAATCTCAAGTGATATTTTCATAAGCAAATACAGAAGACAGCAGGTTGAACTGAAATTCCAGAAAACAATAAATGCAAACCAGGTTGATTATTCTCCAGAAGACGAATTGCTGTTTGATGAGCTCAAAGTAAAATACGAAAAAGCACTTTCAAATATTTCAGAAAAGCAAAGAATTGTATTTTTGATGAGCAGAAATGATGAACTAAAATACAGTGAAATAGCTGACCGACTGAATATTAGCATTAAAGCGGTTGAGAAAAGAATGAGTAAAGCAATTACACAGCTAAAAGTAGAAATGGGCGAATTTATAGAAAAAAGAGGAGTCCAAAGGTTGAGAAGTTTTTTATGGATGTTTTTATAGGAAAGTATAGTTTAGGAGTTGATTGATGAAAGATAATTTTAACCATACAGATTTTGAGAAGGAGTTTTATGCAAAAACTCAGATTCAATACTCAAAGAGTAAGAGCGAAGTGTGGTCGGAATTGGATGCTAAGCTTGATGAAACAAAACAGGCAAAGGTTATTAAAGTTAATTTCAGAAAAATAATTAGTTATGGTGCTGCCGCTGTTTTGATAGTTGGTTTAGGCATCTTTTCATTTTTGAGATATTACTCTATTAATGTGTATTGCCCCAATGGACAACATACTGCTGTAACTTTGCCCGATGGTTCAAAAGTAACTTTAAACGCTAACTCTCAGCTATCTTATCACCCTTATTGGTGGAAATATAGTAGAAAACTGGATTTTAATGGAGAAGCATTTTTTGAAGTAACTAAAGGTGACAAATTTTCAGTTGTTTCCGAGAATGGAACTACCAGTGTTTTGGGAACCAGCTTTAATATTTTTGCGAGGGATAATGATTACAGGGTTTATTGTATCACTGGGAAAGTGAAAGTAGAGAAGAAAAATAATGAACCAGTTATTCTATCCAGGAATGAATACACAGTAACAAATAAAAACAAAAAATTGGGCAAAGCACAAGATGAAATTATCAATCAAAATTCAATATCCTGGATTAGAAACAAATTTACATTTACGCAAGTTTCAATAAAGGTTGTTTTGGAGGAGATTGAAAGGCAATATGACGTGACAATTGAAGGCAAGGAAGATTTAGACATAGTTAGCGTATTCACCTTTATAAGAGGTAGTTCGTTGGATAGTGTTCTTAACGAAAATATTGGAAAACCTTATGGTATTACATTTAAACCCGTTTCAAAAAGCATATACAGAGTTGTAAAATAATAAGTTTAGATTTTATTCTATATCTCCATATTAATATTTTATCAATTAAAATGTTAAATTTATATAAAAAACGTTCGAAAATTTCTTCATTTCTGATTTAATATCTTACTTCGATTTAGTGTTTGCATTATTATAAAATTGTACTAAGCCTGTTTGAAATATTGTAAATTAAAATTTAAAAATGGCTTTGTATATGCCGATCGACTGGCAGTTTTTGTTTGCAAGCTTGTGAAGCCAACCAATTACTAACAGCGGTTCGGTATAAAAAGAATTATAATGGAAACCAGGCTTAATATTTTTCTTCTTCTTGCGTTTATATTTATACTTGGTTTAAACTATGAACCTGGAAAGGATAATAATGTCGCTGAACCTAAGAAGAAAACCGACTTTTTTGAAATACAGAAAATGATTCAACAGGAATTGCTAATACCTCAATTCACATCAATTATGTAGCTGCAAGAGTTGGTGATACTAAAATCGGAAATAGTTTATGAAAAATATATCGGCAGTATTAATAACAAAGAATGCAGAAGCTACTATTAGTCTTACGCTAAAGAGCTTACAGGAGTTTTCAGAGGTAATTGTTCTGGATACAGGTTCTACGGATAGAACACTGGAAATGTGTAAAAGATTTAAGAATGTTGAAATTTATCAGACAGGATTTTCTGGTTTTGGAGAAGCAAAAAACAAAGCAGCTGAGTTGGCAAAAAATGACTGGATTCTTTCAATTGATGCTGATGAAGTTATTGATAAAGAATTATTGGAATCAATAAAAAAAGTGACTTTACAAAAAGACGTAATATATAAATGGAGACGAGTAAACTTCTATAGAGAAAAACGGATAAATTATTCGGGTTGGGGGAAAGAGTATGTTACAAGGCTTTACAACAAAAAACAAACTTCTTTTAATCAAAAACTGGTTCATGAATCTATTGATACAGAGAATGTTAGAATAAAAACATTGAAAGGGCATCTTTTGCATTATAGCTATCTTACTATTTCAGATTTTGCAATAAAAAGAGATATGTACTCAGAACTTTTTGCTATTCAGTATAAAGGAAAAAGAAAGTCAAGTCCTGCAATTGCAATTTTTAAATCAGTTTTTGATTTTTTTAATACCTTTATATTACAACTAGCTTGTTTAGATGGGTACAGAGGAATGTTAATTGCGGTATCAAATGCTCATGTCACTTTTACAAAATATTTAAAATTATACGAAGCCAATTTAGGGTATGATATAAAAAAATATGGTACTTCATTATTTCATCAGCAAGGTGAGGATAATTTTATTACAAAGTCATCTAAAGAACCTAAAAAGATTATAAAAGAGGACAATAGAATTCCAAAGGGGCTTGAACAAATAAAGTCCATTACAACTATTCTAAACTAGCTGCTTGTTCAATAAATTCTGGATAAACTTTTAATGTTTTATTAAGTCAGATAGACTTAATAACTAAAATTGAGAAAATTGAATCTGAAGCGATTATTTCTTCTATTTGTTGGGATTGTTTTCCATATACTGGTATACTCTCAAGAGATCAGGATAAATGCATCAAAAAAGGGCCTTAATGCTGTTTTGCTTGAGATAAGGGATAATTATGATGTTGATTTTTCTTTTAACGATAAAGAACTTTCAAAATATTCAGTTAGCGTTTCTAAAACTTTCTCAAGTATTGATTTGGCACTGAAATACCTGTTTAAAGGTTTACCTTTTGATTATCAAAATACTTCGGGTGTTTACGTTATTTTTCCAAAGGAAATGGAGATAGTTGAGAAACCAAAGCCCAAAGTTTATCGAATTTCTGGAAGGATTATGGAGGCTAAAACCAATGAGGTACTTCCTTTTTCAAATATTCTTGTCAATTCGAAAGGAATCATTAGCGATTACAATGGTAATTTTTTATTTAGTACAACAGATGACAGTGTTTTCCGGATCCAGATTTCACATCTTGGCTATTTAATTAAGGACACTATTTTTTACCGAGCTCACAAAAATATCAGTATCTTTTTAACTCCCTCAGAACAACAACTTGAAGAAATTGAAATTAGGGAGCAGCTTATTGAAGATTTTTCAAGTACTGAAAATGAACCAGCAACCATTAAGTTAAATCATAAAGTAACAAAATACCTTCCCGGAAGTAGCGATAATTCTGTTTTTAATTTATTAAGGCTTCAGCCGGGTGTTCTTGCTTCAGGTGAGCAAAGTAGCGATTTGCTAATTTGGGGTGCTTATGCAGGTCAAAGCAGGGTTGTGTTTGATGGGTTTACAGTGTTTGGATTGAAGAATTTTAATGATAATATTAGTGCAATTAACCCATTAATAACCAAAAATATACAGCTGAGAAAGGCCGGATATGATGTTTCATATGGAGACTGTGTAGGTGGAATTGTTGAAATATCAGGGAAAGATGGGAATACTCAAACTCCTCATTTAGAAGTGGGAGTAAACAACTTGACTTTAAACAGCCTGGTTGAAGTTCCGATATTAAAGAAATCTGCATTACAAGTTGCTTACCGACAAACCTATTACAACCTCTATAATGATGGATATAATCCTTTGCCAATCAGAGATTCAAGCAGAAACGAAAATATTTCAGATGTAACTATTTATCCTGATTATTCATTTAGAGATTTAAATGCAAAATATACTTTTAAAGATGATAATAACCTATTTTATATAAGTGTTTTAAATGGGGGAGATGAGTTTAGTTATTCGCTTAATAAAGTTCGTATAAGTAAACTAAGAGATGTCGTAAAAACAAGAATAGAAGAAAATCAGCAAACCGGAGCTGCTGCTTTTTATGAGAGAAAAGTGGGTAGCTCTTTAAATATTAGTATGCTTACAGCTTTTTCTGAACTTAATTCTGACTATACCAATAAATACGAGGCATATACTACCATTACAAACCTTTTGGTAAATGAGTTTGATCGAAAGACCACAAACAGTATTAAAGAAAAAAAAGTAAAACTACAAAGTGTTTACCGGTTCAAGAAGAACCATTCTTTAGAACTTGGTGCGCAGCTTATAAATAACACTACCGGATTTGAAGAAGATAGTTCCTCAATCCAAACTTTACTTAATAAGGAAAGTGAAACTTATTACACTGTGAATGTGAAGGATGTTATTAGTCTCAAAAACAAGCAGATAAAGATTGGTGTAAGAACAAGCTATCTTCCTTATCTAAATGAAACATTTGTAGAGCCTCGTTTATCATTTTCGCATAATATTGGCAAAAGTTTTAAATATAATTTAGCCTGGGGGATTTATAAACAATTCCTGGTAAAAGCTTCAATTATAGATGAATATGGCAATTATAGCTATAATTGGATAATAGCTGATAATGAAAAAACGCCGGTTTTAAATTCGAATCATTTTGTAGGAGGTATCTCATATGGGAAGAATGATTTTTTTGTCAGTCTAGATGGTTTTTATAAAACAACATTGGGATTAACCAGGTATTTTAGATTTAATCTTAGTCAAGGTCAAAATTCAGGAAATGGACAGCAAGGTTTGAAGCAGTTTTTTGACAATGGTATTTTTGAGGGTGATGCTTATAGCTATGGTTTCGACTTTTATACAAAATATAACTTTAGTGGGCATACTTTATGGCTTTCATACACCTGGAGCAAATCGCTGGAGCATTTTCAATACATGAAAACAGATGATTATTTGTTTGCACCACAAGATCAGCGTCATGAAATTAAGCTTGCATCAATTTTTAATTTCGATCCGATTTATTTATCAGCAAATTATGTATTCGGTTCTGGTTTTCTTGAAACTCCTTATGCTCAGCTTATCTCTGACACCAGAATTCCATACAGCAGGTTAGATATTTCGGGAACTTATCGTTTGAAAACAAAATATTTTGGGTCAGAATTTGGGGTTTCAATTCTTAATGTGTTGGATACTCAAAACCAAAAAATTTCTAATTTTGAGAAAGTTCCACTAACTGAAACGAGCTCGGCAAGTATTTATTTCGAAGCAGTACCTTTTACTCCAACACTTTTCTTAAAGATACGGTTTTAATTTTTTACAATTTCTTTCAGTTGAGCTTTAAATTCGGGCATTCTTTCTTGTATCACTTTCCAGATTTCATCAGCATCAAATCCAATGTATTGATTTTCAATTCGGGGTTTGTAAACTTCAATTTCATGCCAGGGTATTGAATCAAATTTTTCTTTAACTTTGTTTCCAAGTTTCAGATAGGTTTCATAAATAACTACGAGGTTCATTTTTACAGCATCCCAAGCCATTGTATGCTTTTTTAGTTCCTTGGCACTTTTTATTCCTTCTGTGAATTTAAGTATTTTACGAACAGCATCATATATTACCTTAATCTTTGCTATTTCTGTCTTCATTATAAAGTAAATTAAATCTCCTTAACTAAATAAATATAAGCTCTTTACAAGCCTGATTATTTAAGGATGACAAAATATTAACCATCAATTTTATTCCTTCCTTAGAACGAAGTTAACAAATGCAAATTAAATTCAGTCACTAGTGTTAAGTCAAATTTGATATTTCTGGCAATTAGCCAGGTGACAACACCTGGCTGGTGCACTTGTCAGGTGTTGTCACCTGACAAATTAGCCTCGACACGACACTAGTTTACCCCGAATTCCAAAAACTTACTTTTTCGATTTTAATTGCAGGCCCAAATCGTTTAATAATGAGCTATCAACAGGAGCTGGTGCATCAATCATCACGTCCCTGCCAGCATTGTTTTTTGGAAAGGCAATCACGTCCCTAATGGAATCGGAACCATGAAACATTGCTACCCATCTATCCAATCCAAAAGCAACTCCTCCGTGTGGAGGCGCACCATATTTAAACGCATCCATTAAGAATCCAAATTGTATCTTCGCTTCTTCTTCAGTAAATCCAAGTAGTTTAAACATTTTCTTCTGTAATTCCTGGTCATGAATTCTTATTGAGCCACCTCCAATTTCAACACCATTTATTACGAAATCATAAGCATTTGCTCTAACTTTTCCAGGTTCAGTATCTATTAATTCGTAATCTTCTTTCTTTGGTGATGTAAATGGGTGATGCATAGCATGATAACGTTTACTTTCTTCATCCCATTCTAAAAGTGGAAAATCTACCACCCAAAGAGGAGCAAATTCGTTTGATTTCCTTAAACCAAGCTGGTTGCCCATCTCTAGTCTAAGCTCATTTAACGCATTTAAGCTATTCCCTTTTTCTCCAGAAATAACCAATATTAAATCGCCGGGTTTTGCATCAAATTCATTGGCCCATTCTTTTAAATCCTCAGGGCTATAAAATTTATCTACAGAAGATTTAAAGCTTCCATCTTCGTTATATTTTGCAAAAACAAGTCCTTTGGCTCCAATTTGTGGTTTTTTTACAAAATCAATTAAAGCATCCGTCTGTTTTCTTGAGTAGTTTGCACATCCCTCAACACAAATTCCTCCAACATATTCAGCATCATCAAAAACTTTAAAGCCTTTTCCTTTAGTAACATTGTTTAAGTTATGAATTTTCATACCAAAACGAATGTCAGGTTTGTCGCTACCATAGGTATTCATAGCTTCTTCGTAGGTCATTTGAGGGAAGCTGCCTTCAAACTCAACATTTTTCAGGGTCTTAAAAAGATGTTTTGCCAGTCCTTCAAATACTTCAATTACATCACTTTGCTCAACAAAGGACATTTCACAGTCAATTTGTGTAAACTCTGGTTGACGATCTGCCCTGAAGTCTTCATCTCGAAAGCATTTTACAATTTGGAAATACCTGTCAAGTCCGGAAACCATCAACAATTGCTTAAATACCTGTGGTGATTGAGGCAAAGCATAAAACTGTCCTTGATTTAATCTTGAAGGAACTACAAAATCGCGTGCTCCTTCCGGAGTTGACTTAATCAAAACTGGTGTTTCAGTTTCAATAAAATTCTGACTATCAAGATAATTGCGGACCTCTTTAGCAAAATCATGACGTAACTTCAATGCATTTCGTACAGGGTTTCTACGGATATCCAAATACCTGTATTGCATTCTTATTTCTTCACCACCATCAGTTTCATCTTCAATCGTGAATGGAGGCACTTCTGATTTGCTAAGAATTTCAAGCTTATCAACAATAATTTCAATTTCTCCAGTAGGGATATTTTTATTTTTGTTGCTTCTTTCAGTTACAGAACCTTCTGCCTGGATTACAAATTCACGTCCAAGTTTTCTCGCTTTTTCGCAAAGCTCTTTATTTCTGTCCATGTCAAAAACAAGCTGGGTAACTCCATACCTGTCTCTTACATCAACAAAGGTCATACCTCCAAGGTTCCTTGCTTTTTGCACCCAGCCACTTAATGTTACTTTGTTACTTTGGTTGGTTAATGTTAATTCTCCGCAATTATGTGTTCTGTACATATCTCGATCTACTTAAAATTCATGTTTATTAAAGCTGCGAAAATATAAAAAATAAGTGATTTATTTAAAGTATGTATGTTTCACTTAACCAGGCATCTAGAAACTTGTTGAAAAATGACTTTTATCTTGTTGTGAGAATTTGGTTTTAAACAATTAGTTTTGTTACCTCTGTTTCGGGTTTCACATTATTTATTGAAACAGTAATTCAAATTTCAGAAAGGTGACAGATTTATTATCAGACGAATTTTTTATGAAAGAAGCTTTGAAAGAAGCTCATAAAGCTTTGGATGCGGGTGAAGTTCCAATTGGAGCAGTGATTGTTTCAAAACAAAGGATAATTGCCCGTGGGCATAATTTAACAGAAACTTTAAACGATCCTACTGCTCATGCAGAAATGCAGGCATTTACTGCTGCAACAGATTATTTGGGGGGTAAATATCTGAATGACTGTGTTTTGTATGTTACCCTGGAACCATGTGTGATGTGTGGTGGAGCTTCTTACTGGACCCAAATTGGTAAAATTGTATACGGAGCTTCTGATGCTAAACGTGGATATAAAAGCTTAAATGCAGCAATTCTTCATCCAAAAACTCTGGTAGTATCAGGTGTAATGGAAAATGAGTGTTCCAATTTACTGATTGATTTTTTTCGCTCAAGAAGATAAAAAAAGGCCGCAGCAAATAGTACTGCAGCCTTCGGATTTAATAATGATTGGACTATTTTTTATGTATGATTGTTAAATCTCCTCTTTTCTGAATAGGTTTATCATTACCTTCAAATCTTACAGTTACAATGTAAGGGTAAACTCCGGAAGATACCAGCCTGTTTTGATAGTAACCATCCCAGCCAGTTTTTACATCATTCGATTCAAAAACTAAAAGCCCTGTTTTAGCAAATATCTTTAAATTGTATTCTGCCAGCTGACCTTTAACAACAGGGTGGAAAATATCATTGTTTAAATCATTTTCATCGTACTTGCCTTCTGAAGGACCATTTTGATTAGGACAGAAAGCATTTGGGAAAACAACTTTTTTATTAGATTTTACAACAATTGCATCAAAAACTTTTACAGAATCATAACAGTTGTTGTCAGTAAGGGTTATTAAACTTACTGAATAACGGCCTTCTTTTTCATAAGTATGAGTAGGGTTTTTAAGATTTGAATATGTACCATCCCCAAAATTCCACTCGTAATCAGCTTTTTGATTTGTTTTTACCGACATTGCAAAAAGCTCCCCTTCTGTTAACTCACTTTCAAATGAACGTGATACCTTATTTTCTACGCTTTCGAAAACAACTATTGAGTCGATTACCGAATAAGCTACACCGCCTAAACCAGTCGCTTTCAACTTAATAGTATAAACACCCGGATATCTGTAAGTATATGTTGGTGCTTTATCCTTTGATTTGCTGCCATCGCCAAACGACCATTCATAACTTTGTGCCAGCTCAGTAAAGTTATCCAGCTTTATTTTGAATGGAGCGCATCCTTTTTTATCACTAAGTTTGAAAAGTGGTTGTGGTGGTAAAACTGCAATTTTACTTAGCTCTGACATAGAATCAGTTGTACCATCCGAAATCTTTTCAAGCTTCTGGTTTTGTGTAATTGGAATAACTTCAGAAACTCTGCTACTTTCAATTACTTTTGTTGATTTTTGTTTTTCAACCCGTTGCAGAATTCTTGTTTCCTTTTTGTTTAATGCATCAGTATTAACACTGCTTTTAGTCTTGTCCTTTTCAGTATCAATTTTATTTTCAATAAATATCTCTGTTTTATTTGGATTGGTAAGTTTTGTTTCAGTTGTTTTTAGTTGTTCGTTACTCGAAAATAACATTCCTATAGCAGTGGCTATTCCTATAATGGCTGATAGGTAATAAACATTAAAATGCTTAAAACCAGGAGATAGAAATTGTTTCAAATTCAATTTTCCATTGATGCCTTTCCATGCAGAAGGTGTTGGCTCTACCTGGTAACCATCAAACGCATTCTTGAATAAGTCTTCAATATTTGAATATTCTTTTTTCATTAAATTAACCTTATCAATCTATTTATATTTTAGGGTCCTATTCAGAATTTTCTGCCCTTATTTCTTCATTTTCTTCTTCGTCACTACTCATAGTAATCTGTCCGAGTGTTTCTAGTTTTTTACGTATTAGTTTTTTGGCTCTCGAATATTGTGATTTCGAGGTATTTATATCTATTTTAAGCATTTCTGCAATTTCTTTGTGTTTATATCCTTCAAGTGCGTAGAGGTTAAAAACTAATTTGTAACCTTCTGGCAAACTATGAATTATATTAAACAATTCCTCCCTTGTAAACTCAGATTCACCATAAGCGGGTTTTTCGCTCTTAGAAATCTGCACATCATCAATATCATAATGATATTTATTGTGTTTCGAGTTTTTATGGTAATGAGTAATTGCTGTATTCACAAAGACTCTTTTCATCCAGCCCTCAAAGGAACCTCTTCCCTCAAATTCACCTATTTTAGTAAATATTTTCAGAAAGCCTTCCTGCAGAATATCTTCAGCTTCGGAGCGTTCGTAAACATATCTTAAACAAATACCCAGCATAATTGGTGCATAGGTGTCGTAAAGTAGTTTTTGAGCTGCCCGATCATTATTTCTACACTTTTCAATTAATAAATCTTCACTTATCATGGCGTTCCTGACTATATGACCCTGGTATTAATTGAATGGTTGCACATTAATTTTCAATTATTGTAAATTTAATGTTTAAAAATGTTAAAACCTACCAATTAGTATCTGGTTTTATCCATTTTGTTAGGTTCTTTAACGATTTTAACTTGCTTTCGTGCTGTTTTTCACCTAAATGACGAACAATTCCCAATGTTTGGGGTACAATGATATCAGCAAGTCTGACTTCTTTATCTTCAACTGCGTAATGGACATCAAGTATTTCAAGATATTTGGCAGTATAATCTTTTAAGATGCCAGAATACTGTGTTACTTTTTCGCCCTTAATCATATCAAAAACAATTTTATGACCTATATATTTTTCTAATAACTTGTCATACGAAGAACCAACAGATTCTACAAGATTTTGGTTAATTTGTTTTAAATATTTATCCTGCGATTTAAAAATGGCAGCACCAGAGCCTCCTTTCTGGAAATGCGAAAGCAATGCGTTTCCAACTTCTTTTAGCGAATCACTCAAAGTTTTGAAAATATTTTGCATCCTTCTTCGGGTTCGCCTCAATATAGACGGCTTGTAAACTCTTCTTAAATCATGATCCCTTTTTTTCTTCCCGTCATCACTTAGCTCATCCTGAAAGCGTATAAGTGCCTGTATTTGTGGGTACTCATATTTGTAAAAAAGAAAACTGGTTTGCAAAAAATTATTTTCCGGGTTGATTTTTTCAACTGGATAAATAAATTCCAAACCAGTGCTTTCTACTTTTAGAATGCCCTTTGCTGTTACTTTTCCGGTTATTTTTTCAAGTGTTACCGGATCATTGTTAAAATCATACAAACATTTATCTCTTTTTACCCTACTGGTAAAAGCTCCAATAAGAGCAGTGAGAACAATTAATAAGATGGTAATGGTTAGTGAATCTAGCATAGCCTAAATAAAAAAGAAAGGAGACAAAAGTGTATGGAAGATGGTTGCTTTATTATAAAATCAAGTCATTTAGATTTCTTTTTGGTACATGATGCCTTAGTTCATCATCTCGCCAATACTTGATATCATTGTTTTTCAGTTCATCAATAATAACAACCTCTTTAGGTTTTCCAAGTGCAATTACTAACATAATTTCAAGATGATCAGGCAGTTTAAAGATTTCTGCCAGTTTTTTCCGCTGAATGGAAGCAAAAATACATCCACCAATTCCTTTTTCTGCAGCTCCAAGTAAAATGGATTGGGAAATAATTCCTGAGTTGGTGTAAAGAAAATCTTTGTTAAAATCACTAGAGATAGATTTATCTGCTAAAATGGTAATGTAGGCAGATGGGCGCTCGCCTTCTTCCGGACCGATCCAATCTGGCAAATAACCAGCCCATGAAAGTGTTGAAAATACTTTTGCATTTTTCTCTGCTTCATTTGTTAAAATAAATTTGTGTGCTTGTATATTCTTTGCTGAAGGCGATAATCTTGCTAAATCAACTAATTCTGTAAGAAATTCACTACTAATATTTTCATTTTGATAAAACCTCCCGTAACTCCTGTTGAACCTTACTAACTCTTTAATCATTTTTTTAAATGTTTTTAATCAATAATTCTGAATAATTATCGTTAACCAATTTTGAATACTCAACAAGTTGTTTGTTTAGTTTTTCAAAGTCTTCACCACTTCTAATATTTAACCTGTTGTCCCCCAAAACATCAAGTTTTTCAATAACCTCTGCGAAACTTTGTTTGGCAATGTCTTTGGCAGGCTGAAAGCCATTTTCTTTTTTGGTTGCATTTATTACTTCATTTACTAATTTAGCTTTTACCAAACTTTCAGCTATTCTCTCAATATACTGGCTGGGGAGTTTCAGTTCATCTGCCAGTTGTTCTATTCCTGGTGCTGTTTCACCTTTTTCAAAACGGTTGGTGATTTTTTTCAATACAAGCAGACTTAAAAGTCTTTTCTTTTTATTACTAAGCTCCTTGTATTCAATCTTATATCCATAGGAACGGATATTGGCCAGGGCTGAAGAAACTTCTGCACCAAACAAGAAAACCAACCAGCTAAATTGCACCCAGATAAGGAATAAAGGCAATGCTGCAAAACTACCATATACAGCATTGTATCTTGAAAATGCAAATTGTAGGTCGATATAATAAATTTGAATGAGTTGGAAAACTGTTCCTGCTACAATACCAGCAACAAAGGCTCTTTTAAATGGCACCTTTGTATTTGGCATAATCATGTACAAAAATGTAAAAAGTAACCACATGATCACAAAGGGTAGTAATTTCATCGAAGAAAGTAAAAACGGCGAAATCATCTCAAAAATGGTATCTTTTGAAAGATCCTTCAAAATGGCATTAATATAGACGGTAGCCGCACTTGATGCAATCATCAGGATAGGAGCAATTATTATTATCGAAAGATAATCCGTGAATTTTCTCAAATATGTTCTGGCCCTTTCAACCCCCCAAATAGCGTTTACAGCGTTTTCAATATGTTGAAATAATCTTAACACACTGTAAAGTAAAAAGCCAACACCAATCACCGCTAGTAATCCGCTTTTTGTAGAAGTCAACATTTTTTTTGAAAATTCAAGCAAGTAAGTCATAACTTCTTTTTGGGCTGCCAGTGCTTTTGTTATTTCTTCTTCAAGTACCTGTTCAAGACCAAATCCTTTAGCAATGGCAAATGCAACGGCAATAACCGGAACAATTGAAAGCATTGTGAAATAAGTAAGTGCTGATGAACGAATGGGACATTCATCTTTTTTAAATCCTTTAAAAGAAAGTATGATAACCCGTATTACATTGACAGCAAATCGGTTATAAGATTTCAAATCTTTAGTTTGAACTTGCCATACTCCTACATTTAAGAAGTACAAGATTCTTCGGATAATCTTTTTCATTCAGGTAGTTTTTAATCAACTTTGAAATATTTGGTTTGTCAGGTTCTCTACTGCCAACAAAAGTAAGTAATAAGTCCAATAACAAAAAGAGCCATTAGTTTTAAAATAATGGCTCATAAGTCTTTATATTAATTGAATTAGTAAGAGTTTATAAGTTCTCTTGTATAAGATTTTAAGAAAAGCTATCTGTAACGATTCTAAAAACTTAACGTTTTAACAAGGTTAAAGTTTTGTCAATTAACTATTTACCAAACTCAATTATTTTGCTGGAGTATTCGCTTAAAAGAAGTGCCAAGGAATTTAACGAACCTTCAATTTCATTAATATCAAGGTTTTCAAGTTGTAATGTGTCTCTGAAAAGTACTTTTTTGCCACTTTCATCAAGGGTAAATGCACCATGGATAATATCCTGGTTTTTCATCAACAGGCTTTTATAAACGTTTACATCATCATTTTTTACCTCAAAAATGAATTGTTGTATAATTAAGATAGGATCGTCACAATAAAGGATCAGGTTATTGATGCCTTCATCTTCTCTTTCTATGACAAAAATGCCATCATTTTCGTCTTCGTTAACAATAGTGTATTCCAGTTCAAGGAGGTAATTTTTTACTTTTAAGAAGCTATTTTCCATAATCCGATTGAATTTAGATGATTTTAAGTTATATACTCAAAGATAATAAAATAATTTGGGCCTTTGTTTACGATAATCTTATTTTTTTTGGAATTTGATTAATTACGCACATCGATGGATTTATGGAGCAACTTAATTGTTCTACAGCAAGAATGAGAATAACTCTTAATAATTATACCGAACCGCTGTTAGTATTTGGTTTGGGAGCTTGCGAAGCAAACCAAAACTGCCGTTCGATTAGCATATACAGAGCCATTGTGGAATTCCGTTTTACAATATTCCATAATGGCTTTGTATAGTTTTAGATTGATCTGATCAAACAAGGTGTGCTGTAATCAGACATATAATTGGAGTATGTTTTAGAGATTTATTTGAATATGTACTTCTTAAAGAGAAATCGAATAATCGTTTGATTTTCTTTTCTTTATCGATTAACTTTAAATAATTCACTAATTATAATTTGGTTTTAGATTCTCTTCTAAGCACGAATAAGTGCTTTGTTACGGTTTAATATCGAATTTATAAATAAGTTCTGTTTTTTTTCTGGTAAATAAGTAACTTAACATTAGAATGAAAAATAGAAGTATACTTAAAAGACTCCGCATTTATATGATCTCATTTGGGGTTTTAATGGGGTTTGTTTTTCCTGTCTATGCCAATTTTTTTGTGATTTGGAAAGAAGGGGCATTTGTATACTTTTTTATTGGATGCATAATGGCAGGAATAACTGTTGGAGTGGTAAGTTATTTTTTTGTTAAAGTAATCCTGATTAAACAGTTGAATAAAATTTCAGTTCAGGCTACTGCATTAAAAAACAAAGATATTTCGGAAGAAATTCAAATTGAAAGTGACGACAGTATTGGGTTGATTATTAGTGGGTTAAATTCAGCTGTGTTAAGCATTCGAAATTTGTTCTCAGAGATACGGAAAATTTATGAACTTGCTGATATTTCACTAAACAAGGTTGAGCATACAGGATTATCAACAGAGAGCAATGCAGTATCTGTGGGTGCCATTCAGGGGGCAATTGCTCATGTAACTTCAATTAGTAAACTAATCATTGACTTATCAGAACAAATAATTGACTCAGTAAAAAGGGGGAAATCAATAGTTCACAATTCGGCAGAACAGTTCAATTCTACTTTAGAACAGGTGGATAATTTTACCCAGATAATGAGTTCTTTAGTTGGGAAGTCTGACAAGATTAGTGAAATAACAGGCATTATAGAGGATATATCAGCTAAAACAAACTTATTGTCATTAAATGCTTCTATTGAAGCAGCGCGAGCAGGAGTACATGGACGTAGTTTTGCAATAGTTGCAGATGAAATAAGAAAACTTGCAGCTTCCACAAATGATTCTGCACAAAAAATTGCAGAGTATATCAAGTTAATTCAGCAAGATATTTTGGAGGCAAATAGGGCAGTTGATATACTTACTAAAGGTGTTAGCAAGAATAACAACAATATCGAAGAAGTTTTGAGTAATTTTGACTTGATTGAGAATGCAGGCAATGATAATTTAGATGAGAATAAAAAACTAGCAGTGTCTATTGATCAGCTAAATAATTCATTTACAGATATTAAATTGTTGTTTGAAGAGCTTTCGGAAAACATTAATAATCTGAAACAGATAATTACATCTTACACTTATTAGAATAAGTCGAAAATTAATAATTTGACATCAGCTTTAGGTTCATCAATTTCGTTATCAAAGTTTATATCTTCTGCCTCATCAATTACTTCTGCTTCAGTTATTTTTATTGGTTTTTTTTCGTGTTCAAATTCTGTGAAACCAATAAAAAGACCCAAGAGGGCTACAATGCCAATAATGCAGAAAAAACGAACAATTTTTACCATGATTTTCGCTTTAAGTTCACGATTCAAAATTACGGAATGCGAAAAACTTAGCCAGTTAAGCAATGGTTAAAAAACCTTAATGAAGTGTTAAATTTTGTAATTAAAAAAGGTTATTTGGGGTTGCATTTTGAGAAAATTTCAAAGTTTCAATTGACGGCTTAAAAAAGTTTTATTAACAATAAGCTTTTAGGAGCAGGACAACTGCTTAGAAATCTGGATCTCCTTCCATTTCAACGCCTTCCATTCTGCCTCCTCTGATTATTTTACCCCATCTGAAACTTATAAATATGGAAAATAAATAGCGAGTTTTGTGATCCCACATAATTTGAAACTCATTCAGATAAACCGAGGCCATAGCCCCTAGTTCAAGAGCCTGAAGTCTTGTATCGTGTTTACTGTATTCAAAACTTAGTCCGGCTTTAGCAAATACTCCAGGATCTGCTGTCGTTTCACTTATTCCTTTAAAGAATGAAGAGCGACCTAATATGTACTGAGACGAATCAAGATTGAATTTTTGATCATCTGTTAAATTATTCCCTAAAAAAACTTCATAATAAATTGGTTTTAAGAGTAATAAAGTTGCCCCTGCATCATAGAAATATCTAATTTCTACTCCTGTTTTATCAAATTTTCTAAAAAGTTGATGCTGAAAACCAATTCCTGCACGTGTATCCCAGGCAAAATTTACTTTACCAAATACATATTGATTTAAATTAGAGATGGTATTTGAGATTTTAATTTCTTTGGCATGTTTTACATAATGCATGTCAATTTCCCAAATACGTTTTCTAAAAGCATTTATTCTAACTCCTTTTCGGAAGTTACCACCAATGCCATTGTTTTTTATGAAAAAGGCCCATGAACGCTCATCACGAAAAAAAATCTTCTTTTCGTCATCAATTTCACCTTGTGAAAATACACGGGCACTAATTGATAATGAAAGTATTAAAAGTAGAATTACTCCTTTACACTTCATACTCAAAACAGACTGGAAAATAGGGTGTGGTTTTATCTTTAGTTTGCTGTTTGGTTAGCTGGTAACTCAACCATGGAGTATGCCGGGCACGGAGGAGCGCTTCTAAATCCTCTGCACGAGCTCATAAAAGCCGCCAAACTTAAAACAACTAAAACAAGATAAACTTTCTTTTTCATAATTCTACAATTAAATAAATAACCTGAAAACATTACAAATATAATCTATTTTAATAAAAACCTAAATTATGCATATTTTATTGTATAAGAAACAAATATTATACGCTAATTATCTTTATTTAACAAAAAATAGCAAACTTTAAAGATTTTGTCAATTTTCTCTTTACTTTGCCATGCAATAATCACAAAAACAAAATACAATGTTAGAAACAATTTTAAATCATAAATCGATTCGTAAGTACAAGACTGATGCCATTGCTAAAAAGGTGCTTGATAAAGTTTTAGAAGCAGGAAGCAGGGCGTCTACCACTGGAAATATGCAGGTTTATAGCATTGTTGTTACTACAGATGAACGCATTAAGGAAGAGTTATGGGGGGCTCATTTTAAACAGGATATGGTAAAACAGGCCCCTGTTGTGATGACATTTTGTGCAGATTTTAACCGGTTTAATAAATGGTGCAGGCAAAGAAATGCTGAGCCTGGATATGATAATTTCTTATCTTTTTATACTGCTTCTATTGATGCTTTGCTGGTAGCCCAAAATGTGGCAGTTGCAGCTGAAGATTATGGTTTAGGAATATGTTATTTGGGAACAACCACCTACATGGCCGATTCGATTATTAAAATCCTAGATTTGCCTAAAGATGTAGTTCCTGTCACTACGCTAGTTGTTGGCTATCCGGATGAAGAACCAGGTTTGACCGATCGTTTGCCGATGGAAGGAATTGTTCATTATGAAAAATATAACGATTTTGATGAAGCCTCTATTGATCGGATTTATGCTGAAAAAGATACCTCTGATTTAACAAAAGAACTAATTGAAATCAATAAAACCGAAAATCTTGCTCAAATTTTCACCGATAAAAGGTATACAAAAAAGGATAATGTTGCTTTTTCAAAAAGTTTTTTAAAAGTAATTGAAAAACAGGGTTATATGAATAATGAGGGTTGATTTTTCTAATAAATATAGAGACTAAATAAGTTTGTTGGAGTCCAATCATTTTTTTAACTTCATTGTAGTTTTAGTTATAGAAGGTTTATAACTGTTAACCAATTGATGTTTATTTTTTATCAAACATATGGACTAAGGTCATCAAAAGCTAAATTGCATTGGTCAATTTTTTAGTAATTTAGTTACCAAACCAAAAACTATAACAAACAAAATTAAAGGATTAAAAAATGGGGTGGAACATATTTAAGAAAAAGGATAAAGAACCTTCATTAGAAGAACGAATTGAATTGGCTTTGCAAAAGGCAAAGCATGATAAAAGACTGGCAACCAAGGAGATTGAAGACATTAATCAATGGGCTGCTGATGCTATTATTGATGTTTACAGTGCTTTTTTCCCAAATTCAAATCTGACTTATTATAGGAAGCAGTATGCTGAAACAGCTCTTGCGGAATATGAAAATATTAAAACAAAGTATTCTAGTGAAGTAGAGCCTGAAATGGTTGAAAAGTGTGATAATATTGTAGCTGGCTACATGAACCAGATAAAATTGAGGGAGTCAAAGCTTCAGCTATTTCAAAAACTAGAAGACGAATATAAGAAAACGAAAGAAAAGCTTAGAATGGCTGAAAAGCAGGGAGAAAGAGCTGATAATCTACAAGAGCATACCGAAAGGCTTAAAAGCCTGGATGATGATGCACAGAGTCTATCTACGGCAATGACTGACACCTATAAATTAGAGGATATCAAGGAAGATATTGCAGTAAAAGAGGAGTATTTTAATCAGTTGGAGAAGCTAAATAACCAATTTGCTGATGAATCTGATTATAAAAATTCATTGGCATTTAAGGAGGAAATTGATAAAATGATTGAAAAGATTTAAAAATAGTAGAATGTGATAAGCAGGAAGTCACAGGGGATATAATAAAAAATCCTACTCAAAGAGTAGGATTTTTTATATCTGAATCAATCTATTAAATTATTTTACAGAGTCCATGTATTCAATTAATTCACAAACTTTTGTAGAATAACCCATTTCGTTATCGTACCAAGAAACAACTTTTACAAAAGTATCTGAAAGTTGAATTCCTGCATTTGCATCAAAAATTGAAGTTCTAGTGTCTCCATTGAAGTCTGTAGAAACAACAGCATCTTCAGTATATCCAAGAATTCCTTTTAATTCGCCTTCAGATGCTTTTTTCATTGCAGCACAAACCTCAGCATAAGAAGTTCCTTTTTCTAAGCGAACAGTTAAGTCAACAACAGAAACATTTGCAGTAGGAATGCGGAAAGACATACCTGTTAATTTTCCGTTTAACGAAGGAATAACTTTTCCAACAGCCTTAGCAGCACCAGTCGAAGAAGGAATAATGTTTTGAGCAGCACCACGTCCACCTCTCCAGTCTTTCATTGATGGGCCATCAACTGTCTTTTGAGTAGCAGTTGTAGCATGAACGGTAGTCATTAAACCTTCAGCAATACCAAAATTGTCATGAAGAACTTTTGCAACAGGAGCTAAACAGTTGGTCGTACAAGATGCATTTGAAACAAATACCATATCGTTTTTGTACTCTTTGTTGTTTACGCCCATTACAAACATAGGAGTGTCGTCTTTAGAAGGGGCAGACATTACAACTTTTTTGGCGCCAGCGTCAATGTGTCCTTGTGCTTTTTCTTTAGTTAAGAAAAGACCAGTTGATTCAACAACATATTCAGCACCTACTGCACCCCAATTAATGTCAGCTGGATTTCTCTCAGCAGTAACACGGATTTCGTTGCCATTTACAACTAATTTTCCGTCTTTTACTTCAACTGTTCCATTAAATTGACCATGAGTAGAATCGTACTTAAGCATATAAGCCATGTAATCTACATCGATAAGATCGTTAATAGCAACAACCTGAATAGTTCCTTTAAGGATTGATTGACGGAAAACAAATCTTCCGATTCTTCCAAATCCGTTAATACCAATTTTAATTGACATAATTACTTGATTTAATTGATTTAAAAATTTGACCAACAAAATTAACTATTAATAATTAAAACATCAAGAAATTTGCGTTTTGAAATGATTAATTCGACATTTGTGCAAAATTTTAACGAATATGTTACTTGAAGACAGAATAAATGCTTTTGTAGCACTTGGAGAAGAAATTAGTAAAATGCTCCAAAATGAAGGAGCTGATAAAGAATTAAGTAAATTCATGGAGGCTTCGTATTCTAACGAATGGTTTACCGAAGAGCATATTAAGTATTCCTTAAATGCACTTGCTGATAATTTAAAAAAAGAGAATTTTGATGCATGGCTTAAAAGATACCAGGGCATTGAAAGTACAGAAAAAAAAAGAGTGGGAGTGGTTACCGCCGGGAATATTCCATTGGTTGGGTTTCATGATTTTTTGTGTGTTCTAATTTCCGGATACGAGTTGGTTATTAAGATGTCATCAAAAGATGACAAACTTTTGAGGGGAATTATAGATCTTTTGATTTCATTTAATTCTGAATTTGAGGACCTGATTAGGCTTGAAAAAGAAAATCTAAAAGATTTTGATGCAATTATTGCAACAGGAAGCGATAATACTTCAAAATATTTCGAGTATTACTTTGGTAAGTATCCGAATATTATTCGAAAAAACCGAAACTCTGTAGCTGTATTAACTGGAGAAGAGTCTGAGGATGAGTTGAATTCACTGGCGGATGATATAATGATGTATTTTGGGTTGGGATGTAGAAATGTATCAAAGCTTTATTTGCCCGAAGGTTATGATATCCAAAAAGTTTTTAAGGTTTTGTTTAAATATAAACACTTTGTTGATCATAATAAATACGCCAACAATTATACTTACAACAAGTCTATTTATATGATGAATAAAGTTCCTTTTTGGGAGAATGGATTTGCTATTTTGAAGGAAGATATTGGGATGGCTTCTCCAATTTCAGTGATTTACTTTGAGTATTATTCTTCTATAGAAACAGTTAAAGAACGACTTGCAATAGATAAAGAAAATATACAATGCGTGGTTGCCAAAGACGGAACAATTGAAGGAAGTGTAGCTTTTGGTCAGGCACAGCAACCACAGCTATGGGATTATGCTGATAATGTGGATACAATGAAGTTTTTGTCGGAACTTGGAAATTAGAATATTAGAAATTGGTCAATAGACATTAGTCATTTGTGAAAAAGAGGAAGACGCTTATTGTAATTATCGGACCAACAGGGATTGGGAAAACAGATTTGGGAGTTTTTTTAGCTCGAAAACTTGACACTGAGATAATTTCTGCAGACTCAAGGCAATTTTACAAAGAGCTAAAAATCGGAACTGCTGTGCCAAGTGATGAAGAGCTGGCAACCGCAAAACATCATTTTATTGCTCATTTGTCTATTCACGATTATTATAATGCAAGTACTTTTGAATTTGCTGCTATAGATTTACTCAAGGACCTTTTTCAAAGACGGGATGAAGTTTTGATGGTAGGTGGCTCTGGAATGTATGTTGATGCGGTTTGCAGGGGGATTGATGACTTGCCTGAGATCGATCAGGAAATTAGGTCCAGCTTGGAAAAAAAATATCAGGAAGAAGGGATTGAAAGCTTGCGTTTTGAGTTGAAAAAGCTTGATCCTGAATATTATGATGTTGTTGATTTGCGAAATCCAAAGCGAATTTTAAAAGGACTTGAAATTTGTATGATGACTGGTAAAACCTACACTTCTTTCAGAAAGTCGATAAAAAAAGAGCGCGATTTTGATATTCTGAAAATTGGTTTGACCATGGATCGCGAAAAACTCTACGAAAGAATCGAAAAACGAGTAGATTTAATGGTTGAACAAGGCTTAATTGAGGAGGCAAAGGAATTCTATCCATTTAAACATTTAAATTCTTTAAATACAGTAGGTTATAAAGAGTTGTTTGCTCATTTCAAAGGAGAATATGATTTGGATAAAGCAATTGATCTAATTAAAAGAAATTCAAGGCGTTATGCAAAGCGGCAATTGTCTTGGTTTAATCGGGATAAAGAGATTAACTGGTTTGATAGGGACGAGAAAGATAAGATTTGGGAGTTTGTTGAAAGCGAGATTGGTTGAGATTAATAGAGATTGAAAAAAGATTGAATATGAGTATGTCTGAGATAAATAGATTCACCGTGCGGGTTTATGCAATTATCTTTAATGGAAATAATGAGGTTTTGGTGAGCGATGAATATCATCATAAAACCAAGATGACTAAATTTCCTGGTGGAGGAATGGAGTTTGGCGAAGGAACCGTTGACACGTTGAAACGGGAATCGATAGAAGAATTTGGTCAGGAGTTGGAGGTATTAGAGCATTTTTATACCACCGACTTTTTTCAGCAAGCTATGTTTAAAAAAGAGTTTCAGGTAATGAGTATTTATTACAAGGCAAAGTTTAAAGAGCCAATACGGTTTAAAACAACCACAAAAAGGTTTGACTTTGAAGAATTGGTGAACGAGGCTCAATCCTTTAGGTGGGTATCAGTGAATGAACTAAATGTGGATGAAATTACTTTCCCTATTGACAAGAAAGTGGCTGAAATGCTAATCGAAAATTATAAATGATAGATTCTAAATTTTAAATTACCACTTTATAAACTTTCTACTTTAAACTTTTAACTATCTAATGAAATTTAGCATCATAATCCCAGTCTATAATCGCCCTGATGAAGTAGAAGAATTGCTTGAAAGTTTAACAAAACAAAAAAGTGGTGAGTTTGAAGTGGTAATTGTAGAAGATGGCTCTGTTGAAAAATGTGATATGATAGTTGAGAATTATCGTGCAAAGCTAGATATATCATATTACTTTAAAGAAAATGGCGGGCCTGCCATGGCCAGGAATTATGGCATGGAGAAAGCTAAACACGATTATTTTGTTTTTTTTGATTCTGATTGCATTATCCCTGAAAGTTATTTTAAAGTTGCTGATAAAGCTCTAACAGAAAAATATACAGATGCTTACGGTGGGCCTGATGCTGCCCACGAAAGTTTTACCACTATTCAAAAAGCCATAAGTTATACTATGACTTCTTTTTTCACCACAGGAGGAATCCGGGGCGGAAATGAAAAAATGGAGCAGTTCAAGCCCAGAAGCTTTAACATGGGCTATTCGAGGGAAGTTTATGAGAAAACTGGGGGCTTTTCGAACATGCGTTTTGGCGAAGATGTGGATATGAGCCTGAAAATTCTGGATAATGGTTTCAAAACTCAACTAATAAAAGAGGCTTTTGTTTATCATAAGCGTAGGACTGATTTTAAAAAGTTTTTTAAACAGGTTTATAATTCGGGTATTGCCAGGATAAACCTGGAAAAGCGTCATCCGGGTTCTTTAAAATTAGTGCATGCAATGCCAGCAGCCTTTTTTATCGGGACTTTGTTTTTGTTAGTTTTCTCAGTTTTTCAATGGTTCTTTTTAGCCCCGGTAGCTTTTTACATCATTCTTCTTTTTTTTGATGCAATTATCAAAGCCAAAAGCCTGATGGTTGCTTTAACAGCCATTCCTGCCGCTTTTGTCCAGCTTTATGGCTACGGAATGGGATTTATTATATCTTTTTGGCGCAGGGTTATCCGTAAACAGAATGAATTTCATGCATTTAGGAAGAATTTTTATAAATAATAGGAGTAAAAGCTTTTAAAATAATCGAATGTTAGATAGTTTATACCAAAACAATCAGTTCGTTTTGAAAACGTTTACCTTCTTGAGCGAAGCGAAAAATCAATTTGTTTGCCCCGTCCCATATTGGGAGCAAATTGATTATTTTCACTTCCTTCAGGGGTGGGGTAAATGAAGAAAGTCAATTTGCGTTTGGTGTAAACAATTTCATAATCTTTTAAAATAATGATCGTAATAAAAAAACAACTGGCATTTTTAATTTGCCTAAGTTCAATTTTAACTATTAGTGCCCAAAACAAAACTATTTATTATGGTTCGCCTGTTACTGGCGGTGCACAAATACATTTGAGTAAAAAGAATACGTATAAAATATTTGTTGAACATGGTAGTTATGCTAAATATCAAGACAAAAAGGGCGAATTTGTAGTGTTTAAGAGTCCGGAGCTGGAACAGGAAGGGTTTAAAGTAATTGAAAGCCCGGGCAGGAAAAAATTGGATAGTATCACTGTTCACTACATTAGGGAAAGAGTGGTTTTGGATGAGGAGGATATTTATATTGGCTACAAAATTAAAGAAAGCAATACGTTTAATTATTTAAATTTAATTTTTGAAACCCGGTTATTTAACACCAATCCCGAAGATGAAGGATTTAGTTTTAAGATTCCGCATACCGACGAAATTGAAATTGTATACAAACAGGATAAGTTTTATGTTGATAAGTTTAAGTTGTCGTCTAATGCTGCAAATGTATATTTTGGTTATCGGCATCTTTCGCGAAAACCATATAATAGTCTGGTATTTGCACGAATAGAAACAACAGGAGAATTAATTGTTAATCGAGGTTTTTTTTCAGTTAATAACCCGCCTGCTAAATATGTGAAAAGAACAGCTTCTGACTCTGTACAAAGCTGGAATATGCCTTTTGAGGTTGAAAAAGCAGCCTGTAAAAAGTTTAACGACCCAAAATTTGTATATAAACCTGTTGCTACAGTATCTCCAAGAGGTTATGATGTTGAATATCCTAAGATAGAAAGTCTGGAAAAAGCGATTACAATACTGAAACAAAACGATTCTAAAATACTTTTGATTTTTAATACATTGTTGGATAATAATGCAAAATACTACTTTGAAGATATTGCAGCTGAAGTACATAAAAACTCATCGTTAGATTATTTATCTGATTACTACTTTGACAGATATGTTTTGTATCTGGCCAAGCCGGAGGACATAAAAACGCTAAAAAAGTATAAATCGGAAAACGTTAATGAGGTTATTGCCTTAAATAGTGATTTAGATGTAATTTATAAGGAAAATATTAGCGCTAAGGATTATAGTTATAAATACAGATCGCTTGATAAAAAATTGTCGAGGAATATTTTAGCAGTAGATGCCCTAAACAAATTCAAAAAAAAATGTGACAATGGGACTTTAACAGCTAAAGATTTTTTAGAACTAGGCAAATATTGGGACAACCAGTTTGTTAAAAAAGCCATAAAGAAAAAGCAACATGATGATGATTTGTTTGAAATTACAGAAAATAATACTAATGACAACAAAAAAGATAACACGGCAATTAATTTCTATTGGCCGGCAATAAACTCTGCCGAAATACTTAAAGGCTTATCTTTACTAATTGAAAAGCATAAAAATGATGAAACAATAGACATTGATTTTGCAAAATTAGCCTTCCACTTTATATCTTATCCATTTTTTGGAGATATAACAGGTAAAAGCAAATATCCTGAAACAGCAAAAGAATACTATGATTTTTGTTTATACCTTTCCAGGTTTCAGATAGAAACAAAGTTAATTCAATACGGATACACACAGTATAATAACAATCATTTTATTGAAATTGAAAATATACTTAAACAAGAAGGGACTAAAAGAGATTTTCCTGAAATAGTAAAGGCCACATTTAAAAATTTAATACTGAAAAAAGAACAAAGGTTGCATATAATATTTCATTATTATGACTATTTATTAATGTTGGGGGAACAGCCATTTGACGATTTTGATATTTTCTTTAAAGAAATTATGCCCCAGCCTAAGAATTATTCGGGGCAATTAAAAAAATATTATGACATTCATAGTGAAAATGCTCCGTACATAGATGATTTTGAATACTATATAACCGCAATGTGTAATTCAATGTCCTGGCAGGTAGTATCAAAACATAATAACAACAAAAAACTTGTTAAAAAAGCACTCGAATGGTCAAAATCTTCGGTAGAACTAAGCCCAGGCAACCATTTTTATACAGATACTTATGCGCACTTAGAATACTTTATGGGCAACAAACAAAAAGCAATAGAGCTTGAAACCAAATCAATAATGCTTGCTGAAAAAGAAAAACATAAAAACCTGGCCGAATACAAAAAGACATTAGAAAAAATGAAAAAAGGTACGTTGAATTATTCATTTACCATTTCCAACTAATGTTAAGGATTTTGCTCACAATTGTATAAAAAAACAGGGCTGATTTTATCTCGCCCTGCCTGATTTATGAATTAAAGAGCTTAATTTTTTCCTGTTCTGTTAAGTTCTTCATTAGTCCCACTTTTGTGGTCTTTTTGTTTTATACCGAACCACTGTTAGTAATTGGTTTGCTTTACAAGTTTGCAAACCGCTAGTCGATTGGCATATACAAAGCCATTTTAAAATCTCAATTTACAATATTCCATACTGGCTTAGTATAACTTTCGTTAAGAAGTAAAGGTGGTTGTCAGCATTGAAGAAAACTTTCTCGTTGCTTCTGTTGTAAATGTGGTAGGTTTTATCTTCTTAAAAGTACATGATATTTAGTTAGTGTAGTTTGGTTATTTAATGGAGAGACATGCTTAGCATCTTTAAGATGCTTAGCATGTTGTTGCAATAACTATTTCTTCAGCAAAAACTCCCTAAATCCCTCATAATCCTTTCCCATTTCAATCGAAAGTTTTTCTTTATCAAGTGTAACTTGCAAATTTTCTGGAATTTCAATTTTTTTATCAAGGGTACTTTCAACCGTTTCTAAAAACTTTGCAGGGTGCGCAGTTTCCAAAAAAATTCCAATCACATCATTTTCTTTCTGATATTCTCTTAGGCCTAAATAAGCTACAGCTCCATGCGGATCAAGCACATAATCCGTTTTTTTATAAACATCTTCCATGCATTGTTTTGTTTGTTTATCTGTAAAACTATAGCCCACAATATCTTGTTTAATTGCTTCCCAATCATGATCATACATTTCCAAAATGCGGGCAAAATTACTTGGGTTACCCACATCCATTGCATTTGAAATAGTTGTTTCTGATGGGCGAGGGGTAAACTTTCCTTTTGAAAGATATTCAGGTACCACATCGTTAATATTAGCAGAGGCGATAAATTTATCAATGGGCAGTCCCATTTGTTTGCCAAATAATCCGGCAGTCAGGTTTCCATAGTTTCCGCTGGGGACCGAAAATACAACTGGTTTGTCAATTTTTGCTAACTGAGCAAAAGCATAAAAATAATACACCATTTGTGGTAAAAAACGAGCGATGCTTATTGAATTAGCCGAGCTGATATTTATTTCCGAACGTAAATCTGAATCATTAAACGCTTCTTTTACAAGTCTTTGGCAATCGTCAAAAGTTCCATTGATTTCAAGTGCAGTAATATTTTGACCTAGTGTATTAAATTGCTTTTCCTGAATGTTGCTAACCATTCCCTTCGGGTAAAGTACCACCACATCTACATTTTCAAGTCCTAAAAACCCATTTGCAACAGCGCTGCCTGTATCTCCCGAAGTGGCGACCAGAATGGTTATTTTTTCATCAGGTGAAAAAGTGCTCATAAATCTGGCCGTTACTCTTGCACCAACGTCTTTGAAAGCAAGTGTTGGTCCATGAAAAAGTTCCAAAGAATAAATGTTTTCTTCAACCTCAACTAAAGGAATTTCAAAATTCAGAGCTTCTTTCATTAATTTTCGAAGGCAATCATCTTCAATACTCCCCTTGGCATAATGCTTCATCAATTCATAACCAAGCTTATCAAGCTTATAATCTTTGAAATTTTCAAAGAAAGTTTTTGGCAACGTAGGAATTTCTGTTGGGTAAAACAATCCTCCGTCTTTTGCAAGCCCTTTAATTACAGCTTCTTTGAAGCTTGTTTCATTTACTTTGTGGTTGGTGCTGATGTATTTCATGACAGTTGAAAGTAAAAAGTGTAAAGTTGAAAGTTTATTTATTCTTTGATTAGCCTTGAGCCTTGTTTTCCTATTTTTGAAACGAATAAATTATAGTCAATGCCTTTGTTTCTATAGACTTTATTAAAAGCGTTGTAAACAGCTTCGGCCCTTGCTTTTCCTTCTGATAATGCGAAAACTGATGGACCAGATCCAGAGATACTGCATCCCATTGCTCCTGAATCGAGGGCAGCTTGCTTTAGTTCATAAAAGCCAGGGATAAGTTTTGCTCTTTGTGGTTCAATAATAATATCTTTTAAAGAACGGCCAATTAGTTCATAATCAGATTGATGCAGGCCAGCAATTAAACCGGCTACATTTCCCCATTGAATCACAGCGTCTTTTAAATTGACTTGTTTTGGAAGCATTTCCCGTGCCTCCTTAGTTTTTATTTCAATTTGAGGATGAATGATTGTACAATATAAGTCCCTAGGTGCTTCAATTATGATTAAATCCAATGGGTTATAGCCCCTGATTAATGAAAATTCTCCGGTAATGGCTGGCGCCACATTATCGGCATGCATGGCACCTGAAGCCAGAGCTTCGCCTTGCATTGCAAAATGAATTAGTTCATGAATGCTGTAATTTCTTCCAAAAAGTTCATTTAAACCAAAAGCTGCTCCTGAGGCACTGGCAGCGCTTGAACCAATTCCACTTCCAGGGTTTATTAGTTTATTAATTTCGATTTCAACACCAAAGCTGCCATCTTCCTTTTTTAGCATTTCTAAAGCAACTACTCCCGCAACATTTTTTTCCGGTTCTGTTGGAAGGCTGCCCAGCCCTTTGGAGATAATCCTAACACCTGGCTGAATAGTTTTTCTAAAAATCATTTCATCGCCAATATTCTCAAGGGCAAAACCAAGTATATCAAAAGCACACCCAACATTGGCAACAGTTGCAGGGGCAAAAACTTTTATTTCTTCCAACAGCATTTTCTTTTCACTTATTTGTAGTTCGTTTATTTCTTGATTAAGGTACATATTTTACAGTATTTATGAGTGCCTAAAATATTTATGAGTACTTATAAATTGAACAAATTTGTTTGTCGTACTAATAGACGTTTGGTTTAATTTGTAAGTATTCAAGGCACTTTAAGTATTTATAAGTATTTCTTACTCATTGGCAATTGACATAATATCAGCAAAAACACCTGAGGCGGTAACTTCGGCACCAGCACCGGCTCCTTTCACAATCAATGGTTGTTCATTATACCTTTTCGAATAGATAAGCACTATATTGTCTTTACCATCTAATTGATAATAAGGAGATTCCTTGCCTACACTTTGTAAACCTACTTTAGCCTTACCTTTCTCATAAACAGCTGTAAACCGAAGCTTTTTCCCCTCTGACTCAGCTTTTTTTCTTATTCCTTCAAAGTGTTCGCTGTTTTCTCGAAGAGCTTTTAAAAATTCCTCAGTACTTTCTTTTTCAAACAATTCCTGGGGAATAAAACTTTCATTTGAAATCTCCTCAAATTCAAGTGCACAACCTGATTCCCTTGCCAGAATTAGTATTTTTCGCATAACGTCAGTTCCACTTAAATCAATACGTGGATCCGGTTCAGTATAACCTTCTTCCATGGCCATTTCAACAGTCTTTGCAAATGAATTTTCATCATTAAAATTATTGAAAATAAAATTAAGGCTTCCGGAAAGAACGGCTTCTATTTTATGAATTTTATCTCCACTTTTTATCATCGAACGGATGGTCCTTATTACTGGCAACCCTGCCGCTACATTGGTTTCGTACAAGTACTTAATGTTTCGTTTAGTGGCTAACTCATTTAAGTACTTATAGTTACTATAGGCTGATGACGCAGCAATTTTATTTGAGGCAACAACTGAAATGCTTTCGTCTAATACATCTGCATAAACTTTGGCAATTTCTCCATTTGCGGTATTATCTACAAAAACACTGTTGCGCATGTTCAGGTCTCTTATTTTTGAAATGAACTTTCTCATATCTGTCGTTTCGCCTTTTTCCATTAGTTCATCATACCAGTCGCCAACATATTCATGATTAAACAACATTTTTCGACTATTGGCCAGTGCAGCAACTCTTATCTCCAACTTAAATTCATTTTTAAGATATTCTTTCTGTTCTTCAACCTGTTGCAAAAGCTTTTGTCCCACATTACCAACTCCAACAATAAACAAGTGCATTTTTTTTACCTCCGATAAAAAGAAGCTTTCATGCAACACATTCAGTGCCTTTTTTACATCTCCTCGTTTTATAACAATAGAAATGTTTCTTTCGGTAGAGCCCTGTGCTATTGCCCTCACATTAATACCATTTGTACCTAAAGAGTGAAACGTTTTGCCACTCAATCCTACAGATTCTTTCATGTTATCACCAACAAGTGCAACAATCGAAAGTTCATCTTCTATTAAAATATCATTGATTTTACCTAATTTCATTTCAGAAGCAAACTCAACATTAAGAGCATCAAGGGCAAGTGTAATGTCTTTAGAATCAATGCCTACAGTAACAGTGTGTTCCGATGATGCCAGGGTAACAAACATGATGTTTATTTTATTTGCATAAAGAGTCGAAAATAAACGTGACAATGTTCCTGTTGTCCCAACCATGCCGCTTCCTGTTAAAGTAAGCAGGGCAGCTTGGTTGATGTGTGATAATCCTTTTACCGGGTTGCTTGATTTTTTTGTTTCTTTACAAATAAGAGTTCCTTCTTCATTTGGTTTAAAGGTGTTCTTAATTAGAACGGGAATACCCTTTTGCAAAACAGGTTGAATAGTTGGAGGATAGATTACTTTTGCCCCAAAATGTGAAAGTTCCATCGCTTCTTCGTAAGATAATTGCTTTAGCGGATAAGCACTTGAAACCAAATTCGGATCAGCAGTCATAACACCGCTTACGTCTGTCCATATTTCTAAAATGTTGGCATTTAGTGCATTTGCTAAAATTGCAGCAGTGTAATCAGAGCCACCTCTGCCAAGTGTAGTTTGATTTCTGAATTTAGAGGTGGCAATAAATCCGTTAACTACAATGTTATCAGATATTCCCTGCAATTTTTCATTTATTTGATCATAACTTGCATCAAAATCAACATTTGCATTTCCGTAGTTTTCGTCAGTAACAATTAGTTCCCTGGCATCAATATGCTTTGTGTTGATATTTAGAGAGTTAAAGGCTTCTGAAATAATAAGTGCTGACATTCTTTCGCCAAATCCTAACAAATAGTCTTTAGTCTTGGGCGATATTTCCTGCAGCAAATAAACGCCATGGCAAATGTCGTTTAATTCTTTTATCAATTCTTTTACAATGTTATTTACTTCGCGCAATTTGCCATTGGTAATAAGGTCCCTGGCTGCTTCAATATGTTTCGATTCTATTTCTGCTATTAGAATTTGGTATTCAGGATTACGTCTTGAAGCCAGTTCGGCACATTGTGTGATGGTGTTTGTTATTCCTCCCAGTGCCGAAACGACTATTACAACCTGTTCTTGCTTATTTTTCACAATATCAATTACCTTGCGTATATTATCGGAATTTGCAACGGAAGTTCCTCCAAATTTTAAAACTTTCATTTTATTAGTTTTCTATGATAAATAAAGAATAATAAAAACTGCTTGATTTTCAAGTAAATGTGGGAATAAATTCCCTTGCGGATAATATGACAAATAACACCCCCTACGGGGTTGTAATTGTGCGTGTAATAATAGATGTGGTAGTGTCTATACAAGATGGCAGAAAAGATATGGTTGCCTCTCTGTTGAAAATTGAAAGCGATATGTTGAAGTTGAATTTCAATTTCGTTTTATTTGGTTGTAAAAGTAGAAATTTTATTCTTTTATCCAAGAAAAATGTTCATTTTTAACAAATAATTAATGAGGTTGCTGAAATAACTTTGAGCGTAAATCCCTGATAATAATAACAATGTTCTACAGGAATTTATTTTTTAAATAACTAACTAATTCAGTGAGGTTACCGATTTGTGGAATATTATATTTGGAACAAATAATGTCGACATTTCCTTTTTTCCAGTATCCATTTGGGCAACAAACCACCATTTTACCAGAGTTAGCGTACAATCCCAATTCAAGTAATGATATTGGTGATTTTGTTTGAGGATCAAAGTACATCACGATCAAATCAGCTCTTTCTAACCCATTTAGTTCCCAATTCACCTGATCGTAAAAATTAGGGTTATTAATATCTTCTTTCCATGTGCTGTTCCAGTCTTTTCTTCTTGGGTTTAAAATATTAATGTATTGATGTTCAATATTGTCAATTAAAAAGTCTTGCCACTTTGAAGCGGTGTTTTGCTCAATACTTCCGGCAAAAAACAGGCATTTGCCAACAAGTGGAATGGGGTTTGGGGGATAGATTACCATAAGTTAAGTTTTGAATTACATTACTCAGCCAAAGCTTCTTCTAGTTCATCAGTCATTTCCAAATCGTGAAAAACATTTTGAACATCGTCATCATCTTCAAGCATTTCTATTAGCTTAAGTGCCTTTTTGGCTGTTTCAACATCTACAGTTTTCCTTGTGTTTGGAATGCGCTGCAATTCAGAGCTTTCTGGCTCAATGTTTAGTTCTTCCAGCTTTTTCTGCATATTACCAAAATCTTCAAGGGCAGTGTAAACAATTAAATGATCTTCTGCTTCCTCTACTTCTTCCAATCCTGCATCAATCAGTTCTAACTCAAGTTCTTCAATATTCTGACTACTTAGTGGAATATTAAAAATACCTTTTCTGTCAAACAAAAAGCTGAGTGACCCATTCTTTCCCAGGTGACCACCTCTTTTATTAAATATAGAACGGACACTTGCCACTGTTCTTTGATTGTTGTCGGTCAGGCATTCAACAAAAATTGCAACACCGCCGGTACCGGTTCCTTCAAAAGTAACCTCCTGATAATTTTCACCTCCGGACTCGGCTTTTGAAATTGCCCGCTGAATGTTATCTTTGGGCATATTTACACCTTTGGCATTTTGAATGGCCAGACGCAATCTGGGGTTCATGTCCGGATCGGTCCCTCCTCCTTCTTTTACTGCAATTGTGATTTCTTTTGATATTCTTGAAAAAATCTTTGATCGTTTGGCGTCTGCCGCACCTTTTTTTCTTTTAATGGTTGACCATTTACTGTGTCCTGACATAATTTTATTCTTTTAGTAAAGACTTCTACAATAACTGACTTTAATTGTCTTTTTGAAGTTTTTTAGGAAAAAGAACTTGGAAATCAGAACTTTGACCAATGTCCCCAAGTTCTAATTTCTAATAACTAACTTCGGTATCATTACAAATTTGCGAAAAAAATAAAGAACTTTCCTATAATCCTAAAAGTTTTGCTAAAATTCAGGCGCTGAAATCATTAAATTTTTATTAAAAATCTAATAAAAGATGAACCCGTCTTTTATTATTTAATATTATCGACTAATTTTGCAGCCACAATTACTATGTCACAAAATTGAGACTCCCTTAATAAAGAAGGAATTATGATTAATATTAGAGCAGAAAGATTAGAGCATGCGAAGCCATTTGACAAAGAACAGTTTAGAAACGGTCGTTCTAAAATGTATATCGAGACCTATGGTTGTCAGATGAATGTTGCTGATAGTGAAGTTGTTGTATCTATTTTAAACAAGCAAGGCTTTGGATTATCTGATAATTATAAAGATGCAGATCTAATATTGGTAAATACCTGCTCTATTAGGGATAATGCAGAACAAAGAGTTTTCAACAGGTTAAATGAATTTAAACACCTGAAAAAGAAAAACAAAGGTCTTTTGGTTGGTATTATTGGCTGCATGGCTGAGCGTTTAAAAGAAAAATTGCTTGAGGAAGAAAAATTGGTTGACATTGTTGTTGGGCCCGATGCTTATCGTGAACTACCTAAACTGGTTGAAGAAGCTGAAGGTGGTCAAAAAGCAATTAATGTGTTGCTTTCAAGGGAAGAAACATATGCTGAAATAAGCCCTGTTAGGCTTGATAAGAATGGCGTTTCATCATTTGTTTCAATCATGCGCGGATGTGATAACATGTGTGCATACTGTGTAGTCCCATTTACAAGAGGGAGAGAGAGAAGCCGTGAGCCAAAAACAATTCTTCGCGAGGTTCAGGAATTGATTGATATGGGGTATAAAGAAGTTACCCTCTTAGGTCAGAACGTTGATAAATATAACTGGAACAAAGGCGAAGTCAATTTTGCCCAACTGCTTGAAATGACTGCTCAATTAAGTCCTCGGCTTCGAGTACGTTTCTCTACATCTTATCCACAAGATATGACAGATGAGGTGTTACACACTATTGCAAAGTACAATAACATCTGCAATTATATTCACCTTCCAGTACAATCCGGTAGTACCAGAATTCTGGAAAAAATGAAACGCGGATATACCAGGGAGTGGTACATGGACCGAATAAGCGCTATAAAAAGAATAATTCCTGATTGTGCTGTTTCTTCAGATTTTATTGCAGGCTTTTGTACCGAAACGGAGGAAGATCATAAGGATACACTTTCAATTATGGAATGGGTGGGTTACGATTATTCTTACATGTTTAAGTATTCAGAGCGACCTAATACGTTTGCTGCCAGAAAGTTTGAAGATGATGTGCCTGATGAGGTGAAAAGCCGCCGTTTGTCAGAAATTATTGAGCTCCAAAACAGGCTTTCATTGGAGAGTAATCAGCGTGATGTTGGAAAAACCTTTGAAGTTTTAATTGAAGGAACTTCAAAAAAATCGGACGATCGATTATTTGGCCGTAATTCACAAAATAAAGTAATTGTGTTTGATAAAGGTAATCATCAAATTGGTGATTATGTGGTGGTTAAGGTAAATGAATGTTCTTCAGCAACGCTGTTAGGTGAGGTGGTTGGGTAAAAAAAGGCACGAGTTTACGCTCGCGCCAATTGCTTGTATTGTACAAGCTAATTTATTAGTTATCAAACCTTTTGTATGAATAATCAAACTCAAACCAGGGTTTGAAATCCTTTTCTTCTTTTCTGTGGAATTTTTTGTGGAAAAATTCGCCTACTTGTTTGTCAAAATAGTACTCTTCCCCCCATTTTCTCACATTGGTGACAGTTCTTTCTACTGCATCACAAATGATTTCTATTTCATCATTAGTCATAGTAGGATGGATAGATAGCCGTACCCACCCAGGTTTTAATGTTAAATCTCCTGAGTTAATTTGTGCAGTAATTTTGTGCGATGTATCAATATCTACATTCAAAAGGAAATGCCCGTAAGTACCTGCACATGAGCAACCTCCACGAACTTGTATGCCAAACCTGTCGTTTAGTAATTTCACAATAAGGTTGTGATGAACTGCATCTACATAAAATGAAACAACCCCGATCCTGTCTTTATGTTCTCCGGAAAGGATATGAAGACCGGGTATTTTTTCAAAACGCTCAAAAATAATTTCCATAAGTTCTTCTTCACGTTCTCTGATGTTTGAAGTTCCCATGTCTTCTTTCAGCTTTAGAGTAAGAGCTGCACGTATTGTTTGTAAAAAGGACGGAGTACCACCATCTTCTTTTGCCTCAATATCACTTACATAGTCAAATTCACCCCATCTGTTTGTCCAGGTAACAGTCCCACCTCCAGGATGATCAGGAGAATAGTTGTGATAAAGCTCTTTGTTGAAAATTAGCACGCCGGAGCTACCAGGTCCACCAAGAGCTTTGTGAGGAGAAAAATAAATGGCATCCAATCTCTCCATTGGATCTTCTGGGTGCATGTTAATATCTACATAGGGTGCCGAGGCAGCGTAATCAACAAAGCAATAACCTCCATGTTTGTGCATTATTTTGGCCAATTCGTGCACCTGTGGCATAATACCTGTGACATTCGAACATGCTGAAAATGAGCCGATTTTAAGCTTCCTGTTTTCGTATTTTCCAATAATTTTTCTAAGATTATCAGGAACTACCAGTAAATTTTCATCAGGCTCAATTACAACTACTTCTGCAATGGTTTCAAGCCACGATGTTTGGTTTGAGTGATGTTCAAGGTGGGTAATAAATACCACTGGCTTATCTTCAGTTGGAATTTCTTCCATTTTGCACATCACCTTTGCCTGTTCTGGCACTTTAAGTCCTAAAATTCGTTGAAATTTGTTCACTACTCCTGTCATTCCTGAGCCTGCAGTAATAATAATATCGTCATTTGTAGCATTCACATGCTCTTTAATAATTTTATGTGCCAAATGATAGGCTAAAGTCATAGAAACACCGGTTTCACTTGCTTCGGAGTGTGTATTTCCAACTAAGGGACCAAAAAGATTTTTAAGCTTATCTTCAATAGGGCCATAAAGTCTGCCACTTGCAATCCAATCAGCATAAATTATTTTTTGAATTCCGTATGGTGATTTAAAAGCTGCATTTATTCCGACAATATTCTCCCTAAACTTTTCAAAGTATTTTTCCAGTGTTTCCATAATATCTTTTTATTCAAATCTTTCCGTAAACAAAATTATGTTTTTCAATTGAGCAAATTTATGTTAAAAATCAGCTAAATCTGATTATAGTAACATATTAAGATATTTGGTTGGTGACGTTTTTTTTGTCCTGGTGGCTTGTCAAGGCTAATTTGTAAGGTGGCAACACCAGACAAGTGCACCAGCCAGGTGTTGTTACCTGGCTAATTACCAGAAATATCATACTTGACTTGACACTAATGGCTTGTTTTATTAGAGTTTGCGTGTTGTTGTAAAAAGGCAGGTTTAACTTAAAAATCTAAATCTATTAATTTATGGTTATCAAAGTTCTTTGGAGTCAAATGTTTATAACAAAGTAAAGCCGGATTTTTCCGGCTTTTTATATAATTAATCTCTTCCCGAAAGTATTGCTAAAAGCTTAAGGATTTCCAGATACAGCCAAACAAGTGTTATCATTAGGCCAAAAGCTCCATACCATTCCATAACCTTAGGTGCTCCTTGTTTACTCATAGTTTCAATTCTGTCAAAATCAAGAATTAAATTCAATGCAGCAATAACTACTATAACTAATTGAATTCCAACTCCTAATAGACCCATTTGAAATAAATTGATGCCGCCACCAAAAAAACTTCCAATGATACTAACAAGGTAAAATATAGCAACTCCACCAGTAGCTGCAATTATACCTCTTTTAAATTTTCCTGATGCTTTTATTAACCCAGTTCTGTAAGTGAACAGCATGGTAAATGCAACACCAAATGTTAATGCTACTGCCTGAAATACAATACCTGGCAACATTTGATTAAAATAGGCCGAAATACCACCAAGAAACAAGCCTTCAAGAATTGCATAAACCGGTGTAGTATATCCTGCCCATTCTGCTTTAAAAATAGTAACCATGGCAACAACAAAACCGCCAATGGCTCCTGCATACAATAAAGTTGTACCTCCTCCGGCAAGTACCTGGTTCCAGCTAAAATAAGCACCTATTACCACCAATAAAAGTGAAATAATCATTTTGTTTACAGTGCCACTAATTGTCATTTGACCTGCATCAGCTGCTGCTGAATTATACACCCTTGTTAAAGTGTTTTTTCCTAACGCAGGGTTTGATGAATTTCCTATTTTCATATTAAATTGTTTTTAGTTGTTTTCGATTAAAAAGTAATTTACTTCCTGATTCAAATAGTTTGAAAGTTCAGGATTTGTCTTATTTATTGTTTTAATTATTTCTTTTACCTTATTTTTTAATTCGTTGCTACGCATGCCTATTTTTAAAAATGCCCGGGCCATTCCTCTCCACAAATAAATTGCATTTTCTTTTGGCAGATTTTCAAATATTTCCTTTAGAAAACTGTCAAAAACAGAATTATCCGGTTCCTTCTCAACCATTGCTAATCTTGCAATTAAAAGAAAACCTGCAAGCTGAGCAAATTTGTTGTTTGCAATAAGTTCTAAAGCCAGCTTATGTGTGTTGTTTTGCTTTGTAAAAAGTTGAAATACAGCCTGCTCTGCTAGTTCAACATTTGTTATACCAGTAATAATTTCATTTATCTGCTCAATATTTAGTTGAAAGTCTTTCAAAAGCCTTAAAGACAGTAATTTAGATTCTCTTTCCTCTTGCTTCCATAAGAAAAGAGCTAAATCTACGTCTTTTTTTATCGCATTTGCAATACTATCTATCTGAAGTAGTGATAAACCATAATTAATTGCATAATTCAGCCCCATTTTATTCATTGTATCAGCAGCAACCCCATTTTGATATTGAGATAACTTCTTAACAATTTTCTGGTGCATCAATGCAATATCTTTTATCTCAGAAAAGTCTTCTTTCATAAGCTATTTGCAAATGTAACTTTTTTAGATTACCTGTAAAAGTAGCAATAGTTAAAATTAATTAAACAATCACCTGCTGTTTAACACAATTGAAATTCATTTTTAACCAAAAATCATGAATTATGAAGACGAAACTTTTAACCTTTTTAATGTTTTAGTTGTAGTTTTAACCATAGTTTCCTGTAAAAAAGATGATGATGGAAATGGAACAGATCCAATTGTTTCAGGTGAGCAGGCGCTTTTAATTATCGATCATAATTGTATTAACTTAGGAACTATTCCTGTAAACTGGATTGATACAGCAAAAAACAAGCTACATATTGCAGATGATCATACTTCTCATGGAAGTCAATTAATAACTGGTATGGAAGCTTTGCGAGATTTAGACCTGTCAAATTTAGCAGGAAGTAAAGGTGATATTTATGATTGGCGAGACGGAGCTGCAGAAGGGACTCTTGATTTAGATGATAATTTTACAACTGTTGATGATCTTGGATATGAAGAAACCTGGGCTCCTGCCATCAGGGAATACCTGAATGCTGCCGCAAATGCTGAAGTGAATGTTGTAATGTGGTCATGGTGTAATATTTATGGTCATGATATTGATAAATATCTTACCAATATGGAAGCCTTGATATCGCAATATGGTGTAGACGGAACTAAGATAAAGGATGGAACTAGAACTGTTCCGGTAACATTTGCCTTTATGACAGGACACACTAATGCAGGAAGTACTGAAAACGAATGGACTTTTGAGGCTAATAAGAAAATCAGGCAGCACTGTCTTGATAATGAACGAGTACTTTTCGACTTTTTTGATATCGAGAGTTATGACCCGGATGGAAACTATTTTAGGGATGGTGAAGCAAATCAATCAAATTATGGCACCTACAATGGCTTAAAAGATTTGGACGACAATTGTTCTTACAATTTAGATGGAGGTGGTCGTGGAAATTGGGCTTCTGAATGGCGCAATGCTCATCAGGAAAACATTGATTGGTATGATTGTTATTCAGCTCATTCTGATGCACTTAATGCTAACATGAAAGCTTATGCCGCCTGGTGGTTGTGGGCAATATTAGCTGGTTGGTCAGGCCAATAAAGTTTCTTAGAAAATCTTTTTAGCACTATTTCTGATAATATTGCAAAAATAAGGTTGACTGAAAGAACCAGCAGAAGATTTTTAAAACTAAACAAGGCAAAAACTAATAACAAAAGCTGAATCGTCATTGATGTGTAAAGTGCATACCTGATAAAGGTGTGCACTTTTTTTACATGACCTATCAACTTTGGTAATTGTAGCAGACTATTAGCACCACAAACGACCAGTTTCTCATTTTTCTTCACATCCGATTTTGTAGTGATATAAAAACTTAAATCATTTGGAGTTTTTCCAGGATCTTTAGTTGAAAAAAATGCAGTGGGTGCTTTTTTATTCAACTCATTTAATAAATCCAATCTTTTGGCATTGTTTAAACCTGAATAAACCCTGTCAAAAACAATGTCATAATCTCTGCCAAGATCTTCTTTGGCTCCCTGATTAAACAAAATGGTATTACCAAAATAGTCCAACTGATTGATAAACTCAGCTTTTTCGTCCTCTATTTTCTCATTAACTGTAAATTTAGCTATTGGAATCTCATTTTTTAGCAAAAACAGGTTGGCTTTATTATCCCTTTTTATTTTCCCTTTCACGTAGGAATAATTTCCAAAATGATACATTACAGCTCCATCATCAATCACAGTAATTCCATCTTCTTTTTGCTCTACTGTTTCATACTTAACTTCTTTTTTTTCAAACTCATCCTGAACAAAAAGTTTCTTGTATTTTTTATTCCAGTCATCAGAAAGCTGAAGGCAAAGCTGAAGCACTGTAATTACCCTTACTGTTGAGCGATAATCTGCATCAACCATTCTATAATCACCAGATTCAATGAATTTGTCTTTTGAAAAAACAAAGTTTTTAACTTTTGCAAGTTTACCAATTTGGTTAAAAGAAATTGGTAGATTTAGCTTTTCAGAAAGCGTGTTTAAGCTAATACTAAAGGTTCTTATTTGGTTTCTGTTTAAGTGTGGATAAAGTGCCAGAAGTATTGCTAAAGAATAGAAAGTCGCTTTTGTTCCTTCCATTTTTAATATAACATACCAGAAAAAGAAAGATGCACCAATTAACATCATGAAAATCACATAATTTAACCAATATCGGTTTCTAAATGAGCTTGTTTTTATTTTTCTGAATTTTAGGCTAAAATGAATACCAATTACAGATGAAATCAAAAAATAGCAGGTTAAAATAACCGACATTATTGTAAGGTGTTGTACTAAGTCTGCCTGGTTAAACAACTCAAACTTTTTAATCAATAATAAATAGAAAAGAAAAGCAAACACGGTAAGCATTCCAAAGTGCCTGGGAAATGCAATTAAAATAGCCTCTTTAAGTGCGGAGAGGCTCAATATCAAAATTGTATAGCTGAAAAGGATAAAGCTAAGTAAATTAACTAGTTGTGTGCTATACATTGTTTTGAATAGCAAACTTACTCCTAGCAACAAGAAAATGCTGTGTGAGACTATTTTTAATATCCTCATCTTGAGATTATTAATTGGTATTAAGAACGACTTAAAATAGTTTCCTTGAACTTTAAATATAATTAAATTAAACCGTTCTTAAAAACATTGTATAAAAGTATTGTTATTTAGACCATTCTCCTGGATTTTGCCTCCAATTATTCAAGGTTTCTAGTTCTTCTTGTTTGATATAGTTTGTTTTTAAGGCAATTTCTAGTAAAGCATTATAGTTTGAGAGTGTGGTTAGTTCACATTTAGCATCTTTAAAGTTGCTTGATGCAATTTCAAAACCATAAGAAAAAATCGCAACCATGCCCAAAACATTTGCCTCCTTTTCGCGAATTGCATTTACTGCTTTTATGCTGCTTCCGCCGGTAGAAACCAAATCTTCAACAACAACTACATTTTGGCCAGGCTCTAAAACACCTTCAATTAAATTTTCGAGCCCATGGCCTTTTGAAGAAGAACGAATATAAATAAAAGGTAAACCCATTAAATCGGCAACCAAAGCACCATGAGCAATAGCTCCAGTAGCAACACCTGCAATTACTTCAACAGTAGGGTATTTTTCTTTGATTACCCTTGCAAATTCCTTTTTTATAACATCCCGAACTTCAGGAAACGACAATGTTTTTCTATTATCGCAATAAATTGGTGATTTCCAGCCCGAAGCCCAGGTAAAAGGACTTGCAGGGTTAAGTTTAATTGCATTAATTTGTAGAAGCTTTTGAGCTACGAGTTGTTCCGTATTTTCCATTTTTTATGTATAAAGTATATTTTGATAGTCGGGTAATTACAATCCGCGCAAAAAATGAACTTGCAGATAAAAAGCAAGACCAGATTTTATTTTGCAAAAATAAAAAGTCATTTGATAATGCCTACAATCTTTTTTTAATTGATTTATCAATTAATGGTTTAACAGTGCATTGCGATGAGCCTAAAAAGATGTTCAAGCATTTAAAAAGCAAATACTCAATAGTTAAAGCTGCAGGAGGAATTGTGCTTAACCCCCAAAATGAATTATTGATTATTAAGCGCTATGGGTTATGGGATTTACCAAAAGGAAAAATTGAAAAAGGTGAAGGTAAAAGAGTAGCAGCACTTCGCGAAGTTGAGGAAGAATGTGGTATTACGGGTTTATCAATTGTTTCAAAAACCAATAGAACTTATCATACTTACCAATTTAAAGGCAAGTATGTTTTTAAAGTAACCTGTTGGTATAGAATGAAATATGAAGGACACGAAGTATTAATACCGCAAACTGAGGAGGATATTACTGAGGTAAAATGGATTGCCAAAGCTGATATAAAATCAATATTAAATCAAACCTATGAAAGCCTGAAACCACTGTTTATACAAGTGGCTGAATCCTGACAAAGAAAGAAATTATTTATTGGTACCTTTACCTTTTTCTTGTGCTTTTCGTCTTTCCAGTTCTATTTTCCAGGCTTTTAAGATATCAAAATACCTGGCCTCAAAGCTGGGTTCCGTAGGTGGAAATGCCGGTGACATTGCAAGCCTGCTTTCGGGGTTAATCAAATAGTATGTTGGATAAACTTTTACATTATAGTTTTTCAAAAGCTTATTATTTTTAGCATAATAAAGGAAAGTCCAGTTGTAATTATTTTTTTCAACTAACTCTTTCATTTCCTTGATATTATCACAAACACAAACGCTTACCATTTCAAAAAGTTCGTATTTCCTTTCATACATTGTTTTCATCACTTCCAGCTCTTGCAAACAAGTATAGCTTTTGGGATTGACAAAGTTCAGGTAAACAAATTTATTTCTGAATTGTGATAGTGATCTTAATTGTCCTTTTAAATCAGGGAGCTGAAAGTCTGGAGCAATATACCCGATTAGTAAATTTGTGATTCTATCGTAAATGTTTTTGGCGATAATTCGGTTTTGGGGAGTGCCAGCGTTTATTCTTATTGAGTCCATCATAAAAATAATGGATTCTTTTGGAAAATCATCCTTGTAAAAATTATCAAATAACGACTTGCTAATAATCATTTCCTGTAAGGTATCATTTGAAAGAACCTGGACAGAATCCATTGCACTTTTTATCTTTTCAAGGCTTTTCAGCTTTATTAAAAAATAGGGGACAGGCTTTCCTTCCTTTGTTTTTGAGAAATATGACAAATAATTGGTAAACAGTTGATTAAACATGTCCATGTAAGCGGGGTTCTGATACAAAATCGGTTTCTCATAAAAATAATTTTCAATCAGAGTGTCTTTATTTCGCTCATAGGCCATTAATCTTAACGAAGCATAATTGTATTTTTTATAATCGTTAAAGAATTGGTTGTTTGTATTAGGCAACTTTTTTTCAATTGCATCAATAATGCTGTCGGCAATTAGTTTATCCAGTTTTCCTTTAAATTGTTGAAAGTAGTATGATAAATAGTTATCAAATTCTTTATCAAAACTTTTAACTAAATAATTAAGCTCAGTTTCATTTGAATTCAGCGTACGAACATAAAATTCAGTTTCTTCAAAAAATGGATTTAATTCATCTTCAGGCAGTTTGTTTACTTTTTTAGGAAGGACAATTTCATAAGTTTTACTTGGTTCAATAAATAGAATTCCTTTAAATACATTTAAGTGAATGAAACTTAAAACTGTTTCATCAAGGGCTATATTAAATTCAAAATCACCATTTTGCGAAACTTTACACTTTGCCAGATCTTTTTCTTCAAAGGTAATTTGATCCTCGTAGCAACTCCAAACCAGTGTATCACCAGCATACGATTTTGCATTTCCTTTTATGATAACTTGTTGTGCTGCTAAAGCTGTTGTAAGTGAAACAATTAGTATTGTAAATAATGATTTAACCATTTGATTATCAGTTTATTTTTAACCCAATTACCAGTATGTCATCAACCTGCGGAATATTGCCCTGCCAGCTTTCGAGAGTTTCGGTCAGAACCTCCTTTTGTTCTTTCATTGGCAGATCATTTATTTCAATAAGTAAATTCCTAAAGTTTCTATTTAAAAACTTTCTATTCTTTGTGCCTCCAAACTGATCTGCATAACCATCAGTAAATAAGTAAATTGCATCACCATTTTCAAGTTGCGCAGTTTGCGTGGAAAAATGTTCTTTCATTTTTCCATGAATTCCAACAGGCATCCGGTCGGCACTATACTCCATTAAATTGCCATTTCTTATGCAAATCATAGGATTAAACGCTCCAGCAAACTGAATATTGCGACTATTCTTCTCAATTACACAAAGTGCCATGTCCATTCCATCAGAAGAACCTTTCAGATTGCTTTCCTGCCCCAATGCATGAATCACACTTTTGCGCATGCGGTCAAGTATTTCTCCGGCATCAAATATCTGCTTTTCAACAACAATTTCGTTTAGAAAAGTGATTCCAATCATACTCATAAATGCTCCAGGAACACCATGCCCTGTACAATCAACAGCAGCAATAATTAAATAATCTTTAACATCGTGATACCAGTAAAAATCGCCACTGACAATATCTCTGGGTTTGAATAAAATAAAGTGTTCAACAACTATTGAGTTGTCAATTATTGACCTCGGAAGTGTGGCCGTTTGTATGCGTTTGGCATAACGAATACTATCGTTAATTTCCTGGTTTTTCTGTGCTATTTGATCATGTTGTACTTTTAGTTCTTCATTTTTTGCAACAATCTGATTTTGATGTAGTTTAATCTCATGCAACGCATCTTTTAATTCAGCATTTTGCACCTCTATTTTGCTCTCGTACCTATTTATAATACGACTTGTGGCAATGTAGGTAAAAAGTCCTGCTATAGCTGTTATTATTAGTCCAATAATTAATAATGGCTGTACATATTCGGTCGCTCTCTGTTTAATAATATCACTGTTTTGATGCACAAATAACCTTACTTCATCATTTAAAGGTACAGAAGCAACTACATCTTTTCTTCCTTCTTTCTTGAAATGGGCATATCCCTGGAAAGGTTCATCTTTCTTTAAACTTGTAGGCAGGATATCTGCTGCTGGTTCTTCAAAGGTTTGTAGAGTAGGAGGGAAGGCCATAGTTGTTCCAGGTTTTAGACCCGGGGCCGCCACCATGTTTCCTTCAGGATTTATAGCGCAAATAAATCCTCCGTTTGGAAGCATAATTTCATCACAAATATGCTGAAGGGTGCTGTCTGTCTCATGAGATTTGTCTTTTAATCCTGATTGAGCCAATAATGTAATAAGCTGTTCGCCAATAACTTTGTTATCATTTTTTGCCTGCTCAATAATTTCATCGTTGATAAACTTTTTTGCCAAAAAAGTGAAAGTTACAAAACCAATTAACAAAATAACAACAAGGCTAAGTGTTAGGATAATTTGAAAATTACGACGCATAATAGGTGAATATCAGAGTTCTGACGTGTTTTATTTCAAAAACTATTCCTAACTAGCTTTTCAAATCAATCTCTTTCGGCACAAATTGACTGGCATCGCCTCCATGCCTAATCACTTCTCTTACAATTGTTGAGCTAATTGGTGAATGTTCTGGTTTGGTAAGCATAAAAACAGTTTCAATGTCATGATTTAACATCTTGTTCATCTGTCCTATAGCTCTTTCGTATTCAAAATCTGCTGCAGTTCTAAGCCCCCTGAGTATGTATTTTGCTTTGACTTTTAAGCAGTAATCTGCTGTTAAACCTTCGTAGCGATCAACTACTACTGTTGGATAATCTTTGAAAATGGCTTTAATCCATGCTTCTCTTTTGTCTAAAGGGAAAAAGCCTTGTTTTGCTGAATTATAGCCGATGGCCACAATAATTTTATCAAACAAAGGAATGGCACGCTTAACAATAGCTTCATGGCCAATAGTGAAAGGATCAAAAGATCCAGGGAATATTGCAATTTTTTTCATTTTAGTCGATTAAATGATTCCTGATCTAAAGTAAATAAAACTATTAAGTTAGACGAATTTTGAAAAGCAAATGAAAGTCGGGCTCTACAGCAACAATTAATTATTACGCAGAATTATTATAATTTTGAATAATAAACTAAAATTATGTCTGTTCATTCAACTGCTTGTCCAAGAAATTGTTACAGCACATGCAGCTTTAAAGTGCATGTAAAAGATAACAAGGTTGTTAATATTGATCCTCATCCGGGCAATTTAGCAACACCAGAAGGAATTTGTTTGAAAGGTCTTGCATACGTTGAGCGAGCAAATTCAGAAGACCGCATTTTAACTCCGTTAATAAAAAATCAAAAAACGGGAAAGTTTGAGAAAGCTGACTGGAAGACTACTTTTGAATTATTAGCAAAAAGGATCAAGCATTTTCAGGAAAGCTTTGGGCATCATAGCATCTTGTTTTATGCGGCCAGTGGAATGTCTGGCCTGGTAAATGGTTTTAGCAGCAGTTTCTGGAAAATGATTGGCGGCGCTACCACCATGTACGGAAATCTTTGTTGGCCGGCTGGTCTTGAAGCTACGCATCTTACTCTTGGTGATAATAAACACAACGCACCCTGGGATTTGGAAAATGCCAAACTCATTATTTTTTGGGGTAAAAATGCTGCAGAAACAAACATTCAGCAGATGATTCCTGTGGACAAAGCCATTGAAAAGGGGGCGAAGGTGGTGGTGATTGACCCACGTAGAACGCAGACATCTGAAAAAGCAGATTTGTATATTCAACCCAGGCCAGGAACTGATGGTGCACTAGCACTGGCAATAGCTAAGGTCTTGATTGATAATCAGCAATATGATAATGATTTTGTAGAAAAACATGTTTCAGGATTTGAGGAGTTTGCAGAATCGCTGAAAAAGTATTCAATCAGGGAATTAGCAGCTATTACAGATGTTGATGAAATACTTATTCATGAACTGGCAGCTTTAATTGCCAATACAAAACCAATGACCATTATTCCGGGGTACGGCATGCAGCGGTTCTCAAACGGTGGACAAACCATCCGTTGTATTTTGGCTCTTTCGGTAATTACCGGCAATATTGGTAAAAAGGGAGCCTGTTGGCATTATGCTAACCTGCAATCCTATGTTTTTGATAGCGTAAAAGAACCAATGAGTTATTATCCTCCCGAAAAACCTGACGGAATCTTTCGCAGGGAGATTTCGATGGCAAAACTGGGTGAAGATATGCTCAACATAAAAGATCCTGAGTTAAAAATGGTTTGGGTGGAAAGAGGCAATCCGATAGCGCAAAATCCTGATACAAATACAGTTCTGAAAGCTTTCAGGAAGCTGGAATTTAGGGTGGTAGTAGATCAGTTTTTGACTGATACAGCAATGGAAGCAGATGTGGTGTTACCTGCAAAAAATATGTTTGAACAGTCGGATATCATTGGTTCCTACTGGAATCCTTATGTTCAGTATAAGCCAAAGGTTGTTGAACCTGCTGGTGATGTAAAACCCGAAACAGAAATTTATTATTATTTGGCAAAAGAACTGGGTTTTAGCGAAGATGAAATAGAAAAATATCTTCCGGAGCCTACAAATGATGCGATTGAAGAATTTTTGAAGGAAAAAGTAAGGCAATTTCCTGAGTTAGATTACGAAAAACTGAAGGAGGGGCCAATGCTGGCCGCCAGTTACGAAGAAATTGCCTTTGTCGATATGAAATTTAATACTCCATCGGGTAAAATTGAACTTTATTCAGAAAGAGCAAAGGAAAAATGGGATATAAATCCATTGCCAGCATATGTTCCACCGGTTGAAGATGGGAAGGCAACAACGTTTCCATTGCATTTTTTAAGTCCGAATACTAAAAATAGAATCCATTCCCAGTTTAACAACCTGAATGTCATTAAGTTATTTGGTGCCGAACCGTTTGTTGAAATTCATCCTACAGAGGCTCAAAAACGAGGAATTACTAATGATGAAATGGTGAAAGTGTGCAACGATAATGGCTATTTTAAGCTGAAAGCCAGGTTTAATTCGGGGATTAAGAAAAACTGTGTTGCCATAAGCAATGGTTGGTGGATACAGCAGGGTGGTTCAACGAACTTTTTATCAAAAGGAAGGGAAACAGATATTGGACATGGAACTGCTTTTCATGATATCATGGTCGAAATAGAGAAAATTTAATAAATAGGTGAAGATGAGGATATTTAAGTCACTAATAATTTTGATTGCATTGAGTGCAGGTTTTTGCAGTGCTCAGAATAAAAACACTAATGAAATGAATTATAGAATTGAAATAATCAATTATTATTTTGGAAGAGCTAATCATACTACCATTGTGACAAATCAATCGATAGTTTCAAATAATTACATGATTGTTGGAGAACCTATTAAAACCGAACACAACCTCTCTGAAAACGAAAAACATAAAATTATAAACTTTTTAAAGAAATTTCCTTTGAAGGAGCTAAAGGAAGAATATGTTTACAATGGTGTAAAAGATGGGACGCAAATTAAGTTTATTATTAAAGTGAACGAATTAGAAAAAAGCATTTTTGTTTCTAATGCTTTTCAGAAAGACTTAGGTGAATTAGTTGCATTGATTGTTCCAATGCTGCCAGAGGATTATATTGGCTATACAAAAGGATATGTGCCATGGGAGGTTAAAGAATGAGCAGAAAGAGCTTTTTATTTAATTTGAACAAGTGCGTTGGTTGTCATGCCTGTGTAGTTGCATGTACAATTGAAAATCAGACACTTCCTGATACTATCTGGAGAGAGATTTATTCTTTTAATCCAACAGGACATCCGGACATTCCACTTTTTCATTATTCTTTAGCATGTAATCATTGCGATGATCCTCCCTGTTTAAAAAACTGCCCGGCTTTGGCTTATTCTAAAGATTTTTCTACAGGAGCTGTACTGCATTTTGCAGATAAATGTATTGGTTGTAAATATTGTACCTGGGCATGTCCTTACGATGCACCTAAGTTTAACGAAACAAAGAAAATAGTTGAGAAGTGTACTTTTTGCAACCCACGAATTAGCGAAGGACTAAAACCTGCTTGTGCAAATTTGTGCCCTACAGGAGCACTTGATTTTATTGATAAACCTGAAGATATTGACCATTCAAATATTCCCGGGTTTACTGATATGGGAATTCAACCTTCCATTCAAATCATTAAGCCCGGAGGTGATAAACCAATTCATAAGCAAGGGCATTATCCTGATTATGGAATGGATATTATGAAAAAGGAAGTGAAATCAAAGATTACTTTTGCCCATGAATGGCCTTTGGCAATTTTTACATTGTTGGCAGCTTTGTTGGTATCAGGTTTTACGGCTTCTGTTTTAAATAAAGTTCAGCCAGAACCTTATTCTTTTGTTGGTGCAGGCGTTGTTGGTATGTTGTTGAGTTTGTTTCATTTAGGTAAAAAACTTAGAGCCTGGCGTGCTGTGTTAAACCTTAAAAATTCATGGTTAAGCAGAGAAATCTTCTTTTTTGGAGCTTTTTGGGGTATGTCTTCCATTCATTTATTATTTTATCAGAATGAGGTAATTGCCTGGGCAGCTGTGATTAGTGGGATTATTGCACTGTTTTCAGTTGATAAAGTTTACCAGTTGGCTATTCAGCCCACACCAATCGAAATGCATAGTGCTCATGTATTCTTAAGTTTTTTCTTGTTCACTTCATTATTTTTTGAAAGTTATATTGCATTTACTTTTGTTGCCTTAATTAAGGTTGGATTATATTTTTATCGGAAACTTTATTTTAGAAAGAACAATAAAAGAACCAGGATGCTTTTATCTGCATGGCGCTTAGATATGATTATTTCTTTTCCTTTATTGTTTTGGTTATTTGACATTTCAAATATTTTTTGGTGGGTATTTGTCAGCATTTTAATAGGAGAAATGATTGACCGAGCAGAATATTACGATGAATTGGATGTAATTACGCCTAAAAAGCAAATTGAGAAGGATTTTAAGAAAGGTCAGTAGTCAATTCTAATAGACATTAGATTCATGGTTTTCATGACCACTGACCAATGTCTAATAATACTATTCTACAATCTCAACATCCTCTTTATCAATTAGTTTTTCTCCTTTGTATCGAAGATACAATTGAGCTACTGCAAGTACATCTTTTTGACAGTATTCAACAATTCTGGGAAGATTTTTTTCTTCCCAATAAACACGTCCTACATCACTACCATCAATATCATCTTTTGGAGTTGGAATGTTGAAAATTTCTGTAAGTAAAGCAATTGATGTGTAATGTTTATAGTCTCCAAACTTCCATAACTCCATGGTATCAAGGTGTTTAATTTCCCATGGTTTTTTGCCTGCAATATCGAGTAAACCCGGAAGTTTGAGTCCATTGATTAAGGAACGTCTGGCAATGTAAGGGAAGTCAAATTCTTTGCCGTTGTGTCCACACAAATAATGGTCTGTTGTATAAAAGGCCTGATCAAGAAGGTCGTTAAATCCTTTGATCAGTTTTTTTTCGTTGTCTCCTGCAAAGGACTTTATCCTAAATTTAGTTTTGCCAGTCTTATTGTAAAAAAAACCGACTGAAATACAGACTATTTTGCCAAACTCTGCATAAATCCCGGCTCTTTCATACAATTCTTCAGCTCCAAGCTCTTCTTTTTGAGAAGTATATTCCATTTTCTTTGTCCACAACTCCTTCATTTTATCAGAGAGTTCTGAATAGGATGAATTTGCCGGAACTGTCTCAATATCAAGAAAAAGAATATTATTTTTTTTAATATCTGTTAGCATAAAAGTCAGTTCTTTTGAGGCAGAAGATTCTTTTCTATTATTGAGCAAAGAACATCAATACCAACTTTATTATGCCCACCTTCAGGTATAATTAAATCAGCATATCTCATTGAAGGTTCAATAAATTGTAAGTGCATGGGTTTCACTGATTTTTGATACCTTTCCAAAACCTTATCCACCGAACGTCCACGCTCAATAATGTCTCTTTTTATCACTCTTTCAAGTCTATCATCAGCATCTGCATACACAAATATTTTGATATCAAGCAGTTTACGAAGCTCCGGATTGGTAAAGATTAAAATACCTTCCACTATAATAACCTCTCTTGGGTGAACTGTAATAGTTTCCTCTGATCGGGTACAGGTTAAGTATGAATAAATTGGTTCTTCAATACTTTCACCTTTTTTAAGTTTTTTTAAATGTTTTACAAGTAGTTCAAATTCAAGTGCTTGCGGATGGTCGAAATTAATCTCTTGTCTTTCTTCAAGGGGTAAATGACTATTATCACGATAGTAAGAATCTTGTGAAAGCACTGCTACTTCTCCTTTTGGCAGGTTTTCAACTATCTTTCTGACTACAGTCGTTTTTCCAGAGCCAGTTCCTCCTGCAATTCCAACAATTAACATGGGCTTAACAATAAATTTTTATTTTTGCAAAAATAGAGTATCTAAATCAAATATAGAAAAAAACAAAAAATGATACATCATATAGTAATGATTAAGCTTAAGCCTTTCTCTGGCAAGGAAGAGAGACAGGAAAAGGCAATTGAAGTTAGAAATGCTTTAGAAGCTTTACCAGCATTAATTTCAGAAATTAAATTTTATGAAGTAGGGCTTAATGTTCTTGAGTCAGAAAGAGCATCTGATATTGTACTAATTTCTAAGTTTGATACGTTTAATGCATTAGATGATTATAGAGTGCATCCAGAGCATAAAAAAGTTCTTGCATTAATTTCGGAATATGCAGAAAAGGTGACAGCTGTTGATTATGAAAAGTAATAGGCAACATTGTTGAAAAAGTATTATCAAGAGAATAAGGTTCCTTTCACCTTTAGCGGAAGAAGGTTTGCAGTTGGAGATATTCATGGCTGTTATAAGACTTTTCGCTCGTTACTGGAAAACAAAATTGAACTGACACAGTACGATCAACTTTTCTTACTGGGGGATTACATTCATAAAGGACCAAGAAGTAAAGATACCCTGAATTACATTCTTAAGCTAATAAAGCGTGGTTATAAAGTGTTTCCTTTGCGTGGCAATCACGAAGATGAGTTGCTAAATGCCTCAAAAAGAAAAGATTCTATGCTTTTGAGGTGGCTTTGCCGAAAAAGTTCTGACTTACTAAAGGACGGAAAGGTAAGAAAAAAGCATCTTGATTTTATAGAATCCCTGCCTTATTATTATGAATTACATGACTTTTACCTGGTGCATGGAGGTTTCAACTTTGCTGCTGTGAATCCTTTAAAAGATAAAAAGGCAATGCTTTGGAGGCGAATGCGTGAGGATGAAACTGATTTTGGAGGTATTAAAAGAATAATTCATGCTCACCAACCGCAAGCTTTCAATTTAATTCAGAGCAGGGTGCAAACTCGCGCAAAAGTAATCGGATTGGACAACGGTGTAAATTATGTAAAAAAGCATAAACTCTACGAAGTTAGTAAAATGGGGAATTTGTGTGCACTAAATCTTGATACTTTTGAATTAATTGTGCAGCCCAATGTCGAAAACTTATTGAAAAATCAATCAAAACAAAAGAGAAGAACTGCTTGAGCTAAGCTTTTGCTTCCGCATAGATTTTTTCAGTTGTTGTTATGCCAATCCGTAGTCCCAAGAAAAGGAGTAACTGGCTGAATATCAGTATGAAATGGCTAAGGTCGTTCATGTTGAATATCCCGGCAAATCTAAATCGTAAATGGTGTAGCAAAGCAGGAACAATGGCTATAGAAATTCCTAAAACACTTAGCAGGTAATGTTTTTCGTTGTATTTGAATACCCTGTAAAGTAATATTGGTATCACAATTCCTAGTAATCCTATTGTGATGTTAAATTTAGTAACTATAAAATCCTGCAGAAGTGTAATTAAGATGATAAAAACGATTAATTGAATTTTTGCAAAATTAAGAAACCTGTCCTTTTGTTTTAGGTTTGATGATAATCCATATTCAATGTAATAAATAGCAATACCAGTAATAATCCAGGTAATAACGTGGAGAAATTTTCCGGTATAAAGATAAAAGCTATGGGCAAATGCTCCTGTTAGCCCTGATAAAGCCATGTACAGGAAGTAATTAGACAAATATTTGTCGAATCTTGTTACAGAGACTTTTTTCAGGTTTAAAAAAAAGATAAAACAAGCTGTAGCCATTATTGTATTGCTTATAAATGTTCCAGGCTCCAGTATCTCAAGATTTAAAATTCTAATTATTTGTTTCTCCATATTACAAAAATATGCTTTTGCTGAAACTTCGCAATTTTATTTACAGTGATATGCGAATATTTAAATGTATAGATTAAGCATTTGCAGCATTTACCCAATTACTTATCTTTGCCGAAATTTTTGAATTAAAAAAATGAAACCCTCATAGAGGGACTTTGAAGAAATCTAGTTACTTCAATATTATAAGTGGCTTATTGTTCGTAATTTAATTAAAATTAAAACACATGAAAGCTTATGTTTTCCCGGGACAGGGTGCCCAATTTGTTGGAATGGGGAAGGATCTTTACGAGAATTCTCCGATAGCTAAAGAATTATTTGAAAAAGCAAATGAAATTTTAGGTTTCAGAATTACCGACTTGATGTTTGATGGAACAGATGAGGATCTAAGACAGACTAAAGTAACTCAACCTGCAATTTTTCTGCACTCTGTAATTCTTGCAAAAACACTTGGCGATGATTTTAAACCCGAAATGGTTGCTGGTCACTCACTTGGAGAGTTTTCAGCATTGGTTGCAAGTGGAGCCTTGTCTTTCGAAGATGGCCTTGTTTTAGTTTCAAAAAGAGCAATGGCTATGCAAAAAGCTTGTGAAGCAGAGCCAAGTACCATGGCTGCAATTGTTGGCTTGGAAGATAACATCGTAGAAGAGGTTTGCAACAGTATTGATGAGGTTGTTGTTGCAGCAAACTATAATTGCCCTGGACAGCTAGTGATTTCTGGCTCATTTGAAGGTATTGACAAAGCATGTGCTGCTTTAACAGAGAAAGGAGCAAAAAGAGCATTGAAATTACCTGTTGGTGGTGCTTTTCACTCACCGTTGATGGAGCCTGCCAGAGCCGAATTGGCTGCCGCTATTGAAGCAACAGAAGTAAAGAAACCGATTTGTCCAATTTATCAAAATGTAAATGCTACAGCGGTTACTGATCCTGCTCAAATTAAAGAAAATTTGGTAGCCCAGCTAACAGCTCCGGTAAGATGGACACAGACAGTAGAAAACATGATTGCAGATGGAGCAACTTTGTTTACAGAAGTTGGGCCTGGTAAAGTTCTTCAAGGTTTGATTAAGAAAGTAGACAGAAAAATGGAAGTGGCGAGTGCTGCTGTCTAGCCAAAAAGTATAATTTGAATGATGAATATTGATTAGTGATTGATGATTTTTGAAATATGTAGTTTCTAGAAATTTGTTAATCATAAATCAGTATTCATTATTCTTCAATCAAATCTGAAGTATTGATTTATAAATCAAGCTTGTAATTCCATAAATCAATTTGACTTGTAAGAATAATTGAAATTGTAGATATACCGAACCGCTGTTAGTATTTGGTTTGCTTCGCAAGCTCTCAAACCAAAACTGCCAGTCAATCGGCATATACAAAGCCATTATGGAATATTGTAAAACTGAATTCCATAATGGCTTTGTATAATATTCCAAATTCAAAAGCAGGCAAGCATTTATCCGGTCAACTTGTAAGAAGTGGCACTTCTCCAACTTTAAATTATGGAGAAGCTCAAAGTGCAGAATCGAGAAAAGACTTTATTCATAAAGTAAAGATTATTTTAAAGGAATTGAGAGAAACTTTGATTTGTTTGAAAATCATTTATAGAGTAAAGCTTTTTGAAAATATTAAAAATATTGAATCTGCAATGAAAGAATCAGATGAACTAATTTCAAATTTTGTTAAAAGCGTTCAAACCACAACAGGAAATTTAAGAAAAGAGAACTCTTAATTTCAACCTGCTATTTTTTAGCAGGTCTTTTTTTATGCTTAAGAAATTTTCGTTTAAATGACTTTTTCTTTCTGGGGGCATATTCAGGACTATAACCAATATTACTTGGAGTTGGCAGTTTAACTAATTGCATATCAATTAGTTCTTCAATCTTTTGGAATTTTTCCTGATCCTGCTCATTAATAAAGGTAATAGCCACTCCCGATGATTTTGCCCTGGCTGTTCTTCCAACCCTGTGAACATAATCTTCTGCATCACCTGGAACATCAAAATTAATCACAAGGTCAATTCCCGTAATATCAATTCCTCGTGAAACAATATCAGTTGCAACCAAAACCTGGCTTTTTCTGTTTCTATAATCTAAAAGTACCTGCTCTCTTTCCGATTGTTCTAAATCGGAATGAATCTCGGTGGCAATAAAGTTTAAGTCTTTAAGTGTTGCGGTTATTTTTTTTACATTCTTTTTTGTTGCAGAGAATATTAAAATGCTGTTCAGCTCTTTTCCTTCAACAAGTGATTTAATTAGTTGAACTTTATTTTCATCATAAGTTAAATAAGCAATCTGTAGAATATTCTCAGCAGGTTTTGAAATGGCAAGATTTATCTCTTCAGGATCTTTTAATGTTTTTTTTGCCATTGTCCGTATTTTATCAGGCATAGTAGCTGAAAACATTAATGTTTGCCTTTTTTTAGGTAAGTAGCTTACAATTTTCATGATATCGTCATAAAAACCCATGTCAAGCATACGGTCAGCTTCGTCAAGAATCAGATGCTTTAGGCCGTCAAATTTTACATATCCAAAATTCAAATGGGCAATTAACCGACCTGGTGTTGCAATTAAAATATTTGCTCCTTTAACTATAGCATTTTTTTGCACCGTCCAGGTATCAGCATCACCACCACCATATATTGCAACAGATGATACATCTAAAAAATAACTAAACCCTTGTAGTTGTTGATCTATTTGTAGAGCAAGCTCCCTGGTTGGAACAAGAACAAGTGTATCAATTGTTTGACTGGGAGTTGTGGACAGTTTGTGCAGAACAGGAATTAAATACGCGGCTGTTTTACCGGTTCCGGTTTGCGCACATGCAATGATATCTTTATTTTCAAGGGCTGCTGGGATTGCATTTTCCTGAATCGGTGTAGTTTCTTTAAAACCCATTGCCGAGATTCCCTCGAAAACATCAGGGTGTAAATTAAGGTCCTTAAATTTCAAATGGAGTTGTTTTAGATTTAAATAAAACAGGACTGAAATTCTATCAGCCCTGATTATCATTTGTTATCCTAAGTAGCTCTTTAGCAGATTACTTCTTGAAGTATTTCGAAGTCTGCGAATAGCTTTTTCTCTAATTTGTCTTACGCGCTCACGCGTTAACCCAAATTTTTCGCCAATTTCTTCAAGCGACATTTCGGGCATTCCGATTCCAAAAGAAAGTTTCAATATTAATCTTTCGCGTTCGGTTAATGTTGAAAATGCTCTTTCAATCTCTTTGCTTAACGATTCATTAATTAAACCTTTATCTGCAATTGGAGAGTCTGCATTTTCCAACACATCTAATAAACTGTTGTCTTCACCTTCAGCAAATGGAGCATCAACAGATACATGTCTTCCAGATACTCTCATAGTATCCATTACTTTTTCTTTTGGAAGATCCAGTAGCTTTGATAATTCATCAGCAGTTGGGCGTCTTTGATGTTGCTGCTCAAATTCAGCAACAGCTTTGTTGTATTTACTCAAAGAGCTTACCTGGTTTAAAGGTAGTCTTACAATTCTTGATTGTTCATTAATTGCCTGCATAATTGATTGACGAATCCACCATACTGCATAGGATATAAATTTAAATCCTCTTGTTTCGTCAAATTTCTCTGCTGCTTTAATTAAACCAAGATTTCCTTCGTTGATCAAGTCAGGAAGTGTTAATCCCTGGTTTTGATACTGTTTTGCAACTGAAACCACAAACCTTAAGTTTGCCTGAGTTAATTTTTCAATTGCTTCCTGATCACCTTTTCTAATTCTTTGAGCCAACTCCACCTCTTCTTCTACCGAGATCAACTCATATCGACCGATCTCTTGTAGATACTTATCCAATGAAGCACTTTCTCTGTTTGTAATTGACTTTGTAATTTTTAACTGTCTCATATTCTCAGGATTATAATGATTGCAAAGATATGCCAAAACTCACTTCGAGTCAATAGCCTATCTTTTTTGACAAACAATTTTTATAGTTATTAACAACTTTTTATATTTAAGTATCTGTATATTAAGGTGTAATTGTTTTCAGGTGTTGATAAAAAACGAAAAAAACATTTGACGAAATCAATATTTCGTTTCATAATTGTCAGTTTTTTTCTATTAAATTTCCCCTTTGCAATTTTAGTATACGTAATTCAATCTTTTTTGTTTCAGTATTTAAGCTTTTTTTACGATCATTAGTTTATTTTATTAATTTACTCCCAAATGGTTAATTACACAAAAATTGAACCATCACATAACGATGATAAATATATTATTCAATTAGTCTTTGAATGTTTACAAATTGAACACTCTTTTTAACGACTTCTATTTAGAACTCAATTGATTCTGGGTCCAGTTTTGGAAGTTTCGCTTTTTCTATTGAAGAAAGCGGAACAGATTCTAGATTCAGGTACTCAAGATTTGTAAGATTCTTAAAATTTTCAGGAAGAGTTCTAAGTTCACTGTTTTTGCCTAAATCAAGTTCAATAAGTGCAGTCAGTTTACCAATCTCTTCTGGTAGTAATTTAATTGGATTAAAGTTTAAATTTAGGTATTTTAATTCTTTAAGATTTTGTATATCAGGAGTTAATACAGATATCTGATTTCTTTGTAAATTAAGATCCTGAAGGTTTTTTAGTTGAAAAACGGGTTCCAATTGAATTTCGTTTAAATCATTCCAGGATAAATCTAAAAACTTAAGCAATGAAAGTTTAGCCAATTCCTTTGGAATCTCAGGAACTTTTGTTCTAGTAAGGTTTAATTTTGTTAAGTTTAATAACAATCCTATTTCTGCAGGAAGTTTATCTATTTTATTTTCTTCTAAACTTAACTCCTGCAGACTCTTTAGCGAAAATAGTTCTTTGGGTAAATTCGAAATGAAATTATTTGCAAGGTTTAATCGTCGAAGATTTTTAAGTTGACCCACACTCCCAGGTAACTCAGTCACTCTTTCTCCACTTAAATCAAGTACGTATACATCATTGGGTGTTTGCAGTGCTTCCTCAAGCGAAGAATATACTTTGCAAGTATCAAGATTAACAGCCGATAGTTTTTCTTGAGCCCGGGTATTTTCCAAAATAGCTGCTGCAATAAAAATCAGGGCAAAATATTTTAATAATTTAATTTTCATACATTTAATTTAGCGTTGAATTTTTTTAAATCCCTCAATTTAGTAGTCAATTAGTGAATTATGAAATTACTTCAATGAATATTTAAAAATCTGTTAAAATATAATATTGAAAGATTATATGGTTAACGTTAATATTATGTCTTTGTTAACTTTTACTTTTTTAGATGGTTTTGTTTAGAAGACAAAATGATTGGTGAACGAATTCTATGCAAATTTCTTACAAAACCGTCAAAAATGGTGATTTTTTTCACTCTTTTTAACTAAAATTCTGCAATTAAGTTCTTTTTTATTCCTTTGCAATCATTTTTTAGCATTTGTTCCTACTTAATAAAAAGATGTATGTCAACTATTGATAAGGCCGAACTTAAAGGATTTTTTTATGCTGGGATTGCTGCTGTAGCTTTAGCTAATTCATTTATTTTCAGTAAACTCTCATTTCAAGAGGTTGATTTCTTTCAGTTTGGCTTTTGGTGGTTTGTTTTTGGAACGACATGGAATCTTATTTACCTGGTTATTTCTCAAAAAGGAGCTCTTTCAAAAAAGAATTTAATAAAAACAATTGATAAGCCATTAATAGCAATTGCGGTTTTAGAAGCTGTGGCCTCAGGTTTGTTCTATTATGCAATTTTGATAATGGAAAACCCCGGTGTTGTTTCCTTTATTGGCAATATCGGACCTGTATTTGTAACAGTTTTAGGATACTTACTACTTAAAGAATCTTTTAATAAGATCCAACTGGCAGGAATTGTACTTGCAATTGGAGGAATCTCTACATTAAATTATAAAGGTTATAGCTCTCTTTCAGAGATATTTATACCTGGGAGTCAGTATGTTATATTAGCTTCTTTTTTATTCGCTGTGGCAGCAATAATTGCCCGCAAAAACTCTCAAAAGCTTGATGCTGGTGTACTTTCGCTGGTAAGAGCAATTATATTGTTACTGGCATTTTCAGCTTTAATTTCTGTTTTTAGTGATATTAAGATTGCATCCTTTAAATCAATGGGTTACCTTGCTATTGGATCTTTTTTGGAGGTATTTATTACCATTATATTTGCATATATGTCGTTTAAATACATTAAAGCATTTAAAACCTCAATTACAATTAGTACAAAGGGAATATTTGCATTGTTAAGTGCATGGGCATTTCTTCATTTGCAACCTGCTTTTTATGAGATTGTTGGAGGCGTTTTAAGTATTTTAGGAGTGATTCTTGTCTCAAAAGAGACTACTAATAAAACGAAGGTTATCGTTTAGGTTCTTCATCTTCACTTTCTACAATAACAAAAACTTCTTCGTTTTCTTTTTTCATAAGAAAGTTTTCTCTTGCAAATTTCTCAAGGTTTTCGTTATTGGTTCTTAATTCTTCCAAACTTGCTGAATCTTGAGCAATTTTATCAATATAATATGCTTTTTCATTAATCAGCATATCTCTTTTGTTCTTTAATCCGTTTCTGTCGTACCAACTGTATTGATCAAACAACGCAATCCAAATAAAAAACAATGCCCCGGTAAGCAAAAATTTGTTTTTTGCAATGGCTTTTAATGCGTTGTTTAGTAATTCTTTGTCCATTTATGTTGTTTTGACAAAGGTATAACTAATCTTTGTTTAAGCAAATACTATCCACCACTAATCATGTGCAAAACCTGGACATCATCACCATCCTTAATATATGCATTTACCCTTTCGTTTTTCTTAATTAATTGATGATTTATTTTGGTAACTAAAAGGTGAAAAGTGAAGTTTTTGTATTTCAACAGATCTTCCATTGTAATTTGATCTTTGTCGATATCTTCAATCCTATTATTTAGTGTAATTCTCATTTTTTTTATAATTTGCATAAAATTTCAAATTGAGCCCTCATTTATTGTCCTAATTACAAACTGCAAAATTAAAGAAATTGACCTAATTTTCTTATTTAAATTAATTCTAAACAAGAAAGTGCAAAATATCATTTTTGTACATGACAAAGGTCAGTAAAATTTTGGTTAGTCTTATCGACTGATATTCAACTAGAATATCTAACTTTGCGTTGAAATGAACTTTTAATTACATACATATAATGAGCGAAAAAGTTGTACAGGAAGTAGAAGAAGTTGTAATACGGTTTTCTGGTGATTCAGGAGATGGAATGCAGCTTACGGGAACTCAGTTCTCGGATACTTCAGCCTTTTTAGGTAACGACATAGCTACTTTTCCTGATTACCCTGCAGAAATAAGGGCCCCACAAGGTACTGTTGGCGGTGTTTCGGGATACCAGCTACATTTTGGGAAAAAAGAAATTCATACCCCAGGTGATTACTGTGATGTGTTAGTTGCTATGAACCCTGCAGCCCTTAAAGCGAACTACAAGTGGGTTAAAACAGGAGGAACTATTATTGTAGACGTTGACTCGTTTACAGAAAAGAACCTGGTGAAAGCTGGTTATGATGAAAATCCCCTAATTAAAAATAAGGTAGGTGATTTTCATGTGATTGAGGCTCCGATTTCGCAACTTACAATGGAAACATTGAAAGATTCGGGTCTTGATAAAAAAAGTATGATGAGGAGCAAAAACATGTTTGCTCTTGGAATGGTGTATTGGATTTTTAACAGACCACTAAAATACACTGAGGAGTTTTTCGAAAAGAAATTTAAAAAAGTTCCTGAAATTGTTGAAGCAAATAAACAGGTATTGCGAGCTGGGTTTAATTTTGCCAATACAATTGAAGCGCTTCGGTCGTTTCGGGTTCAACCAGCCAAAATCAAATCGGGTAAGTACCGAAATATGAGTGGTAATGTGGCAACAGCATGGGGATTAATTGCCGCAGCTGAAAAGGCAAAACTGGAACTTTTCATTGGCTCGTACCCTATTACTCCTGCAACTGAGATTTTACAGGAATTATCTGCAAGGAAAGATTTAGGGGTAAAAGCTTTTCAGGCAGAGGATGAAATTGCAGGTATTTGTACTGCACTGGGAGCTAGTTTTGCTGGTTCATTAGCAGTGACAACCACTTCAGGTCCTGGTTTAGCGCTTAAAAGTGAGGCAATTGGTTTAGCAGTTATTACCGAATTACCTATTGTTATTGTTAATGTTCAGCGAGGAGGACCATCTACAGGTTTACCTACTAAAACCGAGCAATCTGATTTATTGCAGGCTTTATACGGAAGAAATGGTGAAAGCCCGGTAGTTGTAATAGCTGCAAGCTCTCCATCTAACTGTTTTAAGTATGCTTACAGAGCTGCTAAAATTGCTTTGGAGCATATGACTCCTGTAATTTTACTTACTGATGGTTTCTTGGCAAACGGATCAGAGCCATGGAAAATACCTTTAATGAGTGAATTGCCAGAGATTACAGCTCCAATTGCAAAAGAAGGAACTGAAGATTACATGGCATATGCAAGAGATGCCGAAAAGCTGGCAAGGGAGTGGGCTATTCCTGGAACTAAAGGTTTGGAACACAGAATTGGTGGCCTTGAAAAAATGGATATTACGGGAACTGTTTCTTATGTGCCAGAAAACCATGAGTACATGGTGGTTAAGCGTGAGGCTAAAGTTCAAAAAGTTGCAGATTATATTCCTGAACAAGAGGTGTTTGGTGATAAAGATGCAGATGTTTTGGTAGTTAGCTGGGGTGGTACTTTTGGACATATTATTACTGCAATGGAAGAAGTAAGAGCTTCTGGTAAAAAAGTGGCTGTTGCTCATTTTAATTACATCAACCCGTTGCCTAAAAATACTGGTGAAATATTAAGAAAGTACAAGAAAAGACTGGTTTGTGAATTAAATGCTGGTCAGTTTGCTAGCTATTTACGCAGTAAGTTCCCTGAATTGGATTATGTGCAGTACAATAAGATACAGGGGCTGCCATTTACTGTAGCTGAGCTTAAAGATATGATTGATATAGTTATAAATGAATTGTAGTCATGGAAGAAACTATAAAAAAATATAATCCGCAGGATTTTAAGAGTGACCAGGAAATCAGATGGTGTGCTGGTTGTGGTGATATTGCCATTATAAATGCTATTCAAAAAGCAATGGCTGAGTTGGATCACAATAAAGAAGATTATGCAGTAATCTCAGGAATTGGATGTTCTTCAAGATTTCCATATTACATGAACACTTATGGGTTTCATGGAATTCATGGACGTGCCGGAGCAATTGCCTCGGGTGTTAAAACCGCTAATCCTAAATTAAGTGTTTGGCAGATTACAGGTGATGGTGATGCTTTAGCCATTGGTGGTAACCATTTTATTCATGAAATCAGGAGAAACCTTGATATCAATATCATATTGTTCAACAACCAAATCTATGGTTTGACAAAGGGACAGTATTCTCCGACTTCAGAATTTGGTAAAATGACCAAAACTTCTCCTTTTGGAACAGTTGAGGCTCCTTTTCACCCAGGTGAATTAACAATTGGTGCACAAGGAAAGTTCTTTGCACGTGGTATTGATAACAATGTAAAGCTTAACATTGAATTATTGAAAGCTGCTGATAAACACAAAGGAGCTTCATTGGTTGAAATCCTGCAAAACTGTGTAATTTTCAATGATGGTGCTTTTAATTATATTTCTGACAGAGAGCACCGTGAAGATCGTCAGATTATTGTTGAACACGGCAAACCATTGATCTTTGGTAAGAACAGGGATAAAGGTATCATTTTGGTGGGCCTTAAATTAAGAGTTGCTGAGATTGGTAAGAATGGAATTACCGAAGATGATATTCTTGTTCATAATGCACATGATCCCGATCCAACCTTGCACCTTGCATTGGTAAATATGAGAAGTCCTGAATTCCCTGTAGCACTGGGAGTTATTAGGGATGTAGATGCACCAACTTATGAAGAACGTGTTGAAAATCAGATTAGAGAGGTTCAGGCAAATTCGAAAATTAAGTGCATGGAAGATTTAATGAATGCAGGAAATACCTGGATTGTAGAATAAATATTGAAATAATATTATAAGTATATGCGGGCTCTTATAGCTAAAGGTGCCCGCTTTTTTTATATCATTTTGTCAAAAAATCGTCTAAATTTCTCGTTTGGTACCGAAACACATATTCTGGAATATTTAGCCGCTTCTTGTTCAGGCGATTGTGTGAAATAATTCAAAGGAACACTTCCTATTTGATATTCGAGCAACTGTTCATGATTTTTATTGACAATAACAAAAATACCCAGAGGTTTCCCATTTTTATAAAAATCGGTTGCCAGTATGTTGTTCTCAATTAAATAATCTATATTTTTTGAAATTTCAGAAACAGTAACTTTTCTGAATCTTTTTGCAGCTTCGATTCCTTTTTCCTCAGTTAATATTTTTTCAACTAATATTTGGGCAAAATTGTTAATTCCGTTAGTGGCAAATAAGAGATTTGTTTTTAATTCGTTTATAAACTCCTCGTTTTTGCAGTAAACAAATCCAAGGCGCTGACCACTTAAGCCAATTGATTTGCTAAAACTCTCCGAGATGATAACGTTTTCATAATCAGATAGTTCTTTGTGAAAAACATCGGTATCCCAATCAAGAAATAATTTTCTGTAAGGACTATCCATTATTGTAACAATCCCTTCTTTATTTAACTTTTCTATTGTTTCTAAAAGTACATCATCATCATATTTTGCACCCGATGGATTATTGGGATCACAAATTAAGACAGCTTTCCCCTTAAGTTTGTCTTGATTCTGATTTAATGACTTCAGGTCTTCGTAAAAACTATATGTTGTTTTATTAATCTTAAGCACATTCAAGTATGCTCCCCAATACAAAGATGGAAGTACAACCTCTTCTATATCAATGGTTTTGAAAATTAAATCCAGCGCACTAACCCCGCCATTTGTAATATGAATTTGCTCAGTATTGGCTGCATTGTGGAAAAAAGCCTTGCTAATGGCATCTCTCAGACTTTTCCTACCAACAGCAGGAGGATAAACCTGTATATCATTTGAATTAAAATCAATATCCTTTACCAGCTCTTTTATATCAATATTCTCGACAGCATTGATTCCTCTGTTCAATAAAAGATATTCTCTTTTTTCTTTAGCGGCTCTTAGCCGCAAACTTTCTCCAATTCCAACAATAGCAGAATACTTAGCACCTGAATGTCTGGTTTTGATCATACAAATTAGATAGAGCAATCGGTATTTTAATGTAATTTATGTCCAATCAAATGAATAAATTCTTCTCTTGTCGCTTTTCGCAAAAAGGCACCAGTAAATGCAGATGTTGAAGTAACAGAATTCTGTTTTTGTACCCCTCGCATTTGCATACACATATGTTGGGCTTCAATAACAACAGCAACTCCTAAAGGATTAAGTGTATTTTGAATGCAATCTCTGATTTGAGTTGTTAACCTTTCCTGCACCTGTAGTCTTCTTGAAAAGGCTTCAACAACCCTGGCGACTTTACTTAATCCGGTAATGTATCCATTTGGGATGTATGCGACATGAGCTTTTCCAAAGAAGGGCAGCATGTGATGTTCACAAAGGGAGTAAAGTTCTATATCCTTGACAAGAACCATCTGACGGTATTCCTCCTTAAACATGGCGCTTTGAAGGATCTCCTCTGGATTGGTACTATACCCATGTGTTAAAAATTGAATTGATTTAGCAACTCTTTCAGGAGTTTTCAATAAACCTTCCCTCTTGGGATCTTCTCCAATTAATGAAAGCGTAGCTTTATAGTGCTCAGCTAACTTTTCGGTCTTTTCATCGTTGTATTCCTCCGTCTTTAAATATCCACCATTTTTTCTAACTTCGAGGCCATTATTTATTATCTTCATCATATATTATAATTTTTTTATTGAAAATCCTTAATAGTAGGATTTGTCACAAATATTAGGCTTTTTATTTTATTCAGATATATTTGTTTTAACAAAGTAAAAGCTAAATTGTTCTTTAGCTCACTATGTCAAGAATAAAGCTATAGACTTATTTATAATGAACTTACTAATAGTTGTCGCTACAAAGCTAGAAATTAAACCTTTCTTAAAAAAGCTAAATTATCTTAAAGATGATTGGACGAATTTTACCAGTCTGGATTATAATAGTCATAAGCTTGATGTATTAATAACAGGTGTTGGTTTAGTTTTTACAACTTATCATTTAAGCAAAGCTTTAAGTGCAAAAAAATATGACTTAGTTATAAATGCTGGTATTGCAGGCAGTTTCAATAAAGAAATTGAAATAGGAGAAGTGGTAAACGTGGTTCAGGAAGAATTTGCAGACTTAGGTATTGAAGGAACGACGCGTTTTAAAACACTGTTTGAATTGGGTTTTGCCAATCAGGATGAATATCCGTTTCGTGGAGGCCAATTAATTACTAAACGTCTTGATAGTAAGATACTTAATGAGGTTAAGAAGGTGGCAGGAATATCTTCAAATACGGCTCATGGAAAGCAGGAATCTATTGATTTTTTGAAAGAGAAATATAAGGCTGATATTGAAACGATGGAAGGAGCAGCCTGTTTTTATGTTTGTAGGCTTGAAAATGTAGATGTTATCCAGGTTAGAGCCATTTCAAACTATGTAGAACCAAGAAATAAAGATGGATGGGACATTCCACTTGCACTGGATAATTTGAGTTTATTTTTGTCTGAATTACTTAGTAAACTGAATTAAAAGAGAATAAGATTATATAACTAATGACAGAATATGAAACTAACACTAGGATTTTCTACCTGCCCAAACGATACTTTTATTTTTGATGCCCTTGTGCATAATAAAATAGATACCGAAGGACTTAAGTTTGATTTGTTATTGGCAGATGTAGAAGAGCTAAACAACGAAGCTTTTAAAGGTGAAATTGATATCACAAAGTTAAGTTATCATGCCTATGCCTATGTGGCTGATAATTATAAATTACTGGATTCTGGCAGTGCTTTAGGAAATAATAATGGCCCTTTGCTTATTAGTAAACATAAAATTTACCCCGATGAGGTTGAGGATTTAAATATAGCCATCCCCGGAAAGTATACTACTGCAAACTTTTTATTGTCGATTGCTTACCCTAAGGCACTTTACAAAAAGGAATACTTGTTTTCAGATATCGAAGAGGTGGTTTTATCTGGCGAAGCAGATGCGGGCCTTATTATTCATGAAAACCGGTTCACCTATGAGAAAAAAGGTCTGAGAAAAATTATTGATTTAGGTGAATTCTGGGAAGAAAAAACAAAAATGCCAATTCCTTTGGGCGGCATTGTCGTAAATAGAAGATTGCCAATTGAAACTCAGCAAAAAATAAACAGATTGGTTCGAAAAAGTTTGGAGTACGCTTTTGAAAATCCAGCTTCATCGCTTGTATTTATGAAAAAATATGCACAGGAGATGAATGAAGGAATCATGCAAAAACATGTTGATTTATACGTAAATGATTATTCGCTTGATTTGGGTGAAAAGGGAAGAAGTGCTATTGAAAGACTTTATAAAGAAGCAAAAACTATCAAAGGGTTTCCAGAAGTAAGAGAGGATATTTTTGTTTGAAATTATTGTAGAGACACATGGCCGTGCGTCTCTACAATAAATTTATTTCGTCATAATATTTATACTGTTCATTAAATCTTCCTTGTAAGATTTTGCAATTGGAATACTCTTGGTTTCACCTTTTATTTTCATAATAATTGCATTATCTTCAATCATTTCAATTTTTGCTAAGTTCACAATGTAAGAACGATGCACTCGTGCAAACATTTTTAACGGAAGCTTATTAATGATTGCTTTCATTGTAAAGTGAATGGTGTATTTATTTGCAAATGTGTTGATAATCACATAGTTTTCAAGTGCTTCCACCCATAAAATTTCTTCGTATTTGAGGCGGACTAATGAGGATGAACTACTTTTAATAAAAATTCCATCCTTACCGGTCATTTGCTCCTGAATTTCTTTATGCTTGCCGTGCGCTTTTTCAACAGCCTTAAAGAACCGGGTATAAGATATTGGTTTTAATAAATAATCTGTAACATCATATTCAATAGCTTCAAGGGCATATTTGTCTTTTGCTGAAATAACAATTACCTGAGGAAGGTTTTTTAGCGTTTTTATAAATTCAACCCCACTCATTTCAGGCATTTCTATATCAAGAAAAATCAAATCAACATCATTGTCAGTTTGCATTCCGTTCAATGCTTCAACAGCACTGTTATACGCTCCTGTAAACTCCAAAAACTCAGTTTTATTAACGTATTTTTCAATCAGTAATCTCGAAACATTATCATCATCTATTACAATGCATTTCATAACTTGTAGTTTATATTTTTGATATTGGTCTAAATTGGGCAATGGTATTCTTAACCCTTGAATTTAACAAAGTTAATAATCTACATTAAATAATGAAACTCCTGACTTGTTATTTTGTGCGATTAATTGAAATTTTATTTTTTAACATTTTGTAAATGAGTGTGTTGTTTGTTTTGTATTTATACTCTTATTTGGATTATAAATGGCACTTTAATATTTGTAAACTTTGATTTGCGTAAAATGATGAATTTATCCATTTTATTTTGCAATTCGTCAAAATTGGTTCTAAATGGCTGATTTTTTGCACGAAAATGTGCGTGAATTAATACATTTAACAAATTTTTGAATCATGGAACGATTATTTTTAATTCTGATTGCATTTTTTCTTTTTACAAACATCACAATTGCACAAGATCGGTTGCTCGACGAAGATGAATTAGTATCAGCCGATGAATTTTTATCTTTGGATGAAGCATTAAAATCTCCCGAAAAAGTATACAAGCTTAATTTAAGCGATATGCAGTTGGATGAGTTTCCTATGGAAGTTTTACAGTTGCATAATTTGCAAATTCTGGATTTGTGGAAAAACAATATAACTACAATACCCGCTGATATTGAGTTACTTTCTCACTTACAATATCTTAATGTGGGTAGTAATAAGATTGATAAATTGCCTGGTGAAATTGGTAGTTTGGTGAATCTGATTATGCTTGATGTTGAGAGTAATAATCTAACTTCTCTTCCCAGGGAAATTGGTGATTTGGTTTTTCTTCAAAATCTGGCATTAGGTGGTAATAACTTAACTGAGATTCCTGAAACAATCGGTGAGCTGAGAAACATAAGGGATATTACATTATGGGAAAACAAGCTGGAAGTATTGCCAGAGTCTTTTGGGGAATTGAAAAACCTGCAGAGTCTTGATTTGTCTGAAAACAAACTAAAATCATTACCAAATTCATTCGGACGTTTATTAAACCTGAAAATATGTGATTTAAGATATAATAAGATTCAGCAGTTGCCCAGTCAGATAAGCATGCTGAGTTCATTGTCATACCTTGATTTATCAAATAATAGTATGGTATCGCTTCCAGCAACCATTTCAAGTCTTCGTTCATTAAAGATGCTTTATTTGCAAAATCAGCTGAATGAAGAGCAGCAACAAACATTAAAGAATTTACCTTCTGGAATTGGCTATTTGCGTCGTTTACAGCAGGTTAACCTCAGGAATACAGGATTACAAAGATTACCAAATGAGATTGGTGATTTACAGGACTTGCAAATTCTTGACGTTTCAATGAATAAACTTACAGACTTGCCATCGGTAATTAGTAAATTGAAAAACTTGCGGGAGTTCAATCTTTCATCTAATAAGCTGAAATCAATACCTTCTGCACTTGGCAAACTACCTAATTTAGTGGTGCTAAATTTATCAGACAATATGATTACTGAAATTTCTTCTTCAATAAGCAAATTGCAAAAAATTGAGGAAATGATATTGTCAAAGAATCAGATAAAGAAAATTCCACCTACGGTATATCAATTGATTAAATTACAGAAATTAGATCTTTCTGAAAATAAGATCTCGTCAATCTCGGAGGGTATTAAAAGCTTGCAAAGCCTTAAAGAGCTTAACTTGCAAAGGAATCAAATTGCAAGTATTTCTAAGGAATTTGGTTCATTAAACTCTCTAGATAATCTTAATTTAAGAGATAATGTGATACCTGATACCGAAATGGACAAGATAAGAGAAATGATTCCTGAAGCTGTTAAAATAAGGTTTTAATAATTTCTGCTATTTTTGTTCATTCTACTTTACAAAAGAGACGAGATGAACAAAAATAACAAACAAAATATTTTTCTTACAAGGTTAATTGCTCTTTTACTGATTGGCCTGTCAGCCTCATGTGCATCTCAAAACATGGGACTGGGTTATGAAATTGATGCCGGAAAACTTGCCAATGAATATGCTTCAAACGTAAATTCCGGAAATAAAAAGTTTGCTGGCAAATACCTCACTGTAGTTGGTAAAATAGCTCAGCAGTATAAAAACAAATACCAGGAAAGCATTATCATTTTAATGGACAGTAAAAATCTGAATGGAGTAAAATGTATATTAAATAGTGCATCAAAGCAGCTAAAATACCCTTTAAAACAAGGAGAATCAATTAAAATAAATGGCAGATGCGCAGGTTTTGATGACTACGTTTTGCTGAAAGGGTGTATTGTTTTAAAGAATTAGGTGAGTTGTTTTTTGTTGAATTATTAACTAATCAACTTTTGATGTGAATTCAATTATTGAAGCAAAACACGCAAAAACAAAGATTATCAATCTTGTTTTTACGTGTTCCAGGAAAATCTTATAACTACTTTAGTTTTACAAAATTAATTATCCAGACGAGCCGTGTAAGTGTTTGATAGTTTGATGTGTACGCTCGGCGTCTGTACTTGAATCTGATATTTAATATTATCTAAACTCAACGGTTTTAACAATGTATTGTAACGTTTCGTCTAAAGTGTTTTTGTATTTAGTCATATTCGATGGGCTTACAATTACATTCATTTGCAAAAAAAGTGAGGCTTTATTGTTATGTGCAACAAGGTACCCGTAAACCAGACCAACAACCCCACCTTTTTTAGGGGTTGTTATTTCAATCAAAGCGACCTTCTTTTTGTTAATCGTTTTCTTTTTTAATACAACTGTCGAGTTTTCTTTAATCTCCCATTTTAAAAGTTTTTCTTTTATTTTTTCAAACTGAATGTCCAGAGAACCTTCAGTATCATAAAAACTTGACCAAACTGATAAAGGTGCATGTTCATAATAAACTGAAGGAACCACTTCATTCGCATCGTTTCTTTTTGTAACATTCATCATTTTCGTAAAGCCATTGCCTGATACAGGAAGATTAATTACCGCAAAATCTTTGTAATTTTTAACCTCTACAAATTCAATACCTGCCGGAATACTTGCCACTTTTTTTGTAGTAGAGCAAGAGCTTGCAATAAAAAAGACAAGCAAGCTAAAACAAACTATTTTTTTTATCATACTATATTTTTTTAAGATGTGTTATGAGCTAATTTAAAACCTTTGAAACTATTTTTTTAAACTTAAGCTGTATTTAATTGATTTTCATGGCTTTACTGGTGTAGTTGAATGATTTTATATGTCCCTTTGCATCGGTTTCGATCACAAAAGCTGCCTTGTCGCCAAATGATTCGCTGCGAACAAAATACCATTTACCATCAAGTTGAAGAAGAGCTTTATCTTCAGTGTCAAACGTTCCTATAGGTACAAGCACATCAAGAGCTTCTTCAAAAGTCATTGCATCTTCTCTTGACTTAATGATAAGATTGGGTCTGAGCGATTTCATAAATTCAGGTTTTTCCAATAATTCACGGTTGTTGTTAGCATGCATTATTGTATCCTGGGTTTTTACAAGGTTAAAGCCTGTGGCACTTGAGCAATTTTCTTGAGTAAACACTAATTTTGCAATGTAAAAGTTAGCGTTGCATATTTTCTCTACTAAACGTGATTCTATTTTGCTAAACTCAAAATGAAAGTTGGTTTGTTCATCAAAATAGGAGCGAAGATAAGCACTATCTTTTGCTGAAACAGTTGGGACTTTATAACCCCATTCGGCACGGTGGCTGTTTGATTTTATCACATTATCCGTGGTTTCAACAATATTTTTATCTTTTCTAAAAGAAATGGATGTAACTTCTCCTTTATCATTTGTTTCGATGATGAAGACATCGTAATCATCAAAAAACTTATCACGAATGAAATACCAGGTGTTTTTTCTGTTAAAGAAGGCCCTGTCAGAATTCAGGTTGTTCCTGCTGTCAACAATATCAAGTAGTTCCTGAAATTTAAGGGCGCTATTTTCATCTTTTAGGTTAAAATTGTTGTTGAGGGATGCAAGAAATTCAGGGCTGGTAATCAGTTCTTCTGTTGAAAATACCGGTCTGAAACCAGATTTTGTTTTTATAAGATGATAGGAGGTTGGTATGTAACCGCCATCCCCCATTGGGAAATTCATTTTTGTACAATAAAACTCTGCCGAAGAGATGGAGTCAAGTAGTTGGCATGACAGTCGTATTTGTTTGTATTCTAGTTGGTTGTGGAGGTATTCAGAAAATTCCAAACTGTCTTTTTTGTTGGTTTGTGAATGGCTACAATAAAAAAGACCGGATAATAGTATTGTAAATAATAATCGGTGCATAGTTGTTTATTAGACTAAAAATTAAAATTTGGGTTTCGGAAAAAAGAAGAGCTTAAATACAACAAATGTTATGTGCATTTAAGTCTTCACATTTTACATTTTATTATCAGCAGTTTGTTTTTAAAATTTGACAAATTCCACTCTTCGGTTATTCGCTTTTCCTTCGGGTGTGTTATTTTCTCCTAATGGAGATTTTTCACCAAAACCTTTGTAAGCAAGCCTTTCTTTTGCAATGCCCATAGTAATTAACTGCTCCATAACTGTTTTTGCCCTGGCTTCGGAAAGTTGCAGGTTATTAGCCTCATCACCATCGCTGTCGGTATGTCCTTCAACGCTGAATTTTAGTTCGGGCTGTTTTTGCATTAATTCAAATATTTTGTTAATTGGGCCCATACTTTCTGGTTTTAAGGTTGCTTTGCCCACATCAAAACGGATACCGTTACAGATAATTTTACCATCACTCATTACCCTGTCGTAGTACTTTACACCGCCTTTGGCAATGCGGACGTTTTTGAGATAAAACGCTTTATTGTCACCCAAATCAGCAAAGTAGGCGCCAATGGTAATTCCTGAAGGGTTCTTTTCGTACCTTGGGATGTTGATTAATCGGGTATCATCCATGTATATTTTTAATTTACCTTTGGTAAAGGCAAGCGATACGTGTATCCATCTACCTTTTTCGTTCATTGAAAAATCAATATCCGGGTGCTCAACGTAATTGCCATCAGGTGTTGAAATTCTGTTGAAGTTTATTTCAATTTCCTGGTTATTGTTAGCGTGTTGGTTTTTTTCATCATTCAAATATAGCTGGAACCGGTTTCCTCCGCCCGGGCGGTACATGTCGAATTCTACCGTAAAAACCTCAGGCAGGTAATCTTCCTTTGAATTTTTTAAGTAGGGGATTATTTTAGGGTTTCCATCAATTAGCATAATTATATTTTCTCCGTTTACATTGGCAATTTCTACCTGGCCTTTAATTAAATCCCATCTACTTGGAAATTCGCCATTTTCTTCCATTATCGAAGGCCCATCTTCAAAAATAACTTCATCGCCAGGTACAAAATCAAATTTTGCCCATTGAACATTCATTTTAGGAGCTTCTTCTTTTATTTCTTTGTTTTGCTGATTAATGTTTTCCTGTGTGTTAGTTACCTTATCATCAGATTGTTGCGTGTTGTTGTTTGAGTTTGTGTCAGCGTTTTGCTGTTTGTTTTTCTTTTTTTTCTTAAAAAGGCCACCAATTCCTTCTTTTACTTTATTAAAGCCTGCACCAACACCTTCTTCAATGGCATTGTTTACATTATTTGTGCCCTGTTGCTTTACTTCTTCTTTTGGGTCTGTGATTTGGGCATTAACCATCATTATTGTCAGGCTTAAAAATGCCGTTAAAAATAATTTTAGTTTCATTTTCTTCTTATTAAGTTGTTTATAAATTTAGGTTTTGTGTTTTAATCGTTTCCAAACAGGCTTTTCATTAATTTTTTTGCGTTTTTGGAATCTTCACTTCCATCATCAGGAATTTGATCTTCGGCGTTAACTACTTCTTTTCCTACCGGCAGGTCAAAAACATTTGATGGAACACTGCTATCTAAATCAAGCGAAACAGGTTCATAGGTAATTGAAACTCCCATCATTTTTACCACTGCTTTCAGGTTCAGGTTTTTCCATGCCCACGATTTCCCAATGCCTTCCCAAACATCACAAGATTTGCCTAAAAGCACTTCGGTGCCGGTTTTTTTATAACCCAGTTGCTTAAGTGTGGCTTCGCTCATGGCGCCTACCTGCTCTGCAGTGTAATTGCCCTGTTCCCAGGTTTGTGCAATATCATTTGTCATTTTTGTTACTTTATCTTCTTTTTCGGACCATGTATATAACTTAGAACCAATCATTAACGAAGTTTTTTCGTCTTCAGAAGTAATTCCGAACATTTTGGTCACAGTTTTTTCAATTTTCACTTCTTTGTAACCATAGTCATCCCAATAGGTAACACTGGTACCTTTGGAATTTCCAGTGATGTTTTGAACCAGTTTACCAGATTTTTGGTAGTACTTTTTGTATTTTTGAGCATTTGCCGCATTTATTGTTAATAATGCAATGGCTAAAACCAGAAGCTGTTTTGTTTGTAAGATTTTCATTTTTTTCAAATTTTGGTGATTATCTGAAACAAAAGTAGATGAGGAGTGTTTGCAAATTGAAGTCAATTTGAATCCGTATAATTATTAGCTTGAATTCGTGTGGATTTTATAGGAATTTGCAAATTGTAAGCTTTGGTTAAATTTTTTGCCTATTTTAAACAACGTAGGATGTAAATTTTGAAGTTTTTTAGTGAAAAGGCCTGTAGAGTTATCAAAAATTTATGGAGTAAAGATTGAATAACTTACTTTTGTCGGCTTATTCTTAATGTTTATCCTATATGAGTACAAAAATCTGGATTAAATATCCTTTCATCCTTATTTTCCTTTGCTTTTCGTTTGTTTTTTATGGCCAGCAATCCAGACAGGCACAGATTGATAGCCTTCAATTATTGATTAACAATGCAAAAAAAGAGCGCAGTGTGGGTTCGCTAAAAAGTGGACTTATAGAACTTGCCAATTGTTTTGAATATGATGGAAACTGGATAGCATACGATTCTGTGATTAACGAAATGCTAAAAGTGGCCAATGATGAAGATGATTTGTACTATAAAGCTGAATGTTACAATAAGTGGGGTGTATCAAATTGCTTAAGAGGGGAAAACCAGTTAGCACTAGAATTCTTTGAGAAAACACTGGTAATTTATAGAGAGTTGAATGATAGTAATTCTATTTCAAATAGTTACGAAAACATAGGTTTAGTTTACAAAGATTTAGCTGAATTTGACAAAGCATTGGAGCATCAGCTTAAATCTTTAAAAATACGTGAAAAAATTAACCACCCAAGGTTAATTAATATCTATGCCAATATTGCCACCATCTATAAAGTTATGGAGGATTATAAGATGGAAGCTAAATATATTCAGTTGATGTTAATTGAACTAAGAAAAAACATGAATATTTCACCATCAGCTAAAGCAATTGCTTATAATCAACTAGGGCATTACTATAATGAAAATAATAATAATGACAGCAGTTTTTATTGTTATAAAAAAGTGATAGAATTTTCAGAAGAAGCAGGTTGGAAAAGGGGCATTGCTGTTGGAAAAGGTAATTTGGCTGAGATATATTTCGAAAAGGGCGATTATGCGCAGGCTATTGCAATGCATAAAGATGTTTTACGTCTTTCAGTTGAAATTGATGACTGTATGGGTATTGTGGAGGAATATACTTATTTGGCAAACCTTTATGAAAAAATAAACAGGCTCGATTCTGCATTGCACTACAATACGATAGGGATAGAGAAAGCATACTTTTGCAATTTAGGAAAAGATAAGATGAACCTGCTTGAGCAGCATTCACTCATTTTAGAAAAAAAAGGGGATGTCTATGGAGCATTGGAGTATTACAAAAAATTTCATCAATTAAGCGACTCTTTGTTTAACTCTGAAAAACAGACAATTGTTTCTGATTTGGAAACCAAATACCAAACCGAGAAAAAAGAAACAGAAATTAAGCAACTTTCCACTGAAAATGAATTGAAAAGCCAACGTATAAAATTTGCAATTGCTGCAATTATTGCTATTGCAGTGGCCGCAGGGTTTGTGATTTTTTTGTTGATAATGCGGCGTAGAAAAATAAAGGCAGAACAGGAGCAGTTAAAACAACGTCTTTTCCGTTCGCAAATGAACCCTCATTTTATCTTTAATGCGTTGGCAAGTATTCAGAATTTTCTTTATAAAAACGAAGGGAAAAAAGCAGCTGGTTACCTGGCTAATTTCTCCTCGCTAACACGCTCAATATTAACTAATTCTACGCAAGAAAGTATTAGCCTAGAAGAGGAAATTGAAACCCTGAAAAACTATATTGAGCTGGAGAAGATGCGTATGAAAGATGCATTTGATTATGAAATAAAGTTTGATGAAGAGCTTGAAACAGAGTTTATTAAAATGCCTCCTATGTTAATTCAGCCTTTTGTTGAGAATGCAATAAAACATGGATTAAAAGAAAAGGATGAGGGTGGTGTTCTAACAGTTTCTTTTACCGATAAAAAAGACTTTTTACAGGTTCAGGTGATTGATAATGGAATTGGTATCAACAATTCAAAAAATGAGACAAAAAAAGAGCACAAGTCAATGGCACTGACAATTTTTGACCAAAGAATGAAAATAATTGGCCAGAAATTTAAAAATCTTCCATCGCCAAAAATTGAAGATTTATCTTTGCAGGGCAGACAGGGTACCCTGGTTGAGGTGTATTTACCAATTTTTGAATAAGGCAAATGATTAGAACAATAATAATTGATGATGAGGCTGATTTAAGGGAAGTAAACAAGAGGTTGTTACTCGACAACTTTGTAGATATTGAGGTTGTTGGCGAGGCCGACTCTGTAGAAAGTGGAATAGAGCTGATACAAAAGAAAAATCCCCAGTTAGTTTTGTTGGATATTGAAATAAAAGGCGGAACAGGCTTTCATATTTTACAAAAGGTAAAACCCTATAATTTTAAGGTGATTTTTGTTACCGCTTTTAACGAATTTGCCCTTAAGGCTATAAAATTTAGTGCTTTAGATTATATTCTTAAACCTGTTAACGAGGCTGAGTTTTGTCTTGCTGTTGAAAAAGCAATTGAGCATTTTGATACTGAAAAGACGAAGATGCAGTTTGATAATTTTTTCGAGCATTACGAAAAGCAAACCCCTGATAAAAAAATTGTACTAAGAACATCAGATAGTGTTTTCCTGGTGAACCTTTCTGATATTAGATACTGCAAAAGCGACAATAGTTATACCGTTTTCCACATTCGTGATAAAAAGAACATTATGGTTTCGCGTAGCATAAAAGAATATGCCGAATTATTAGAAGAATTTAACTTTTGCAGGCCTCATCAATCCTTCCTGGTAAATATTAACTTTATTGAAAAACTTGACAAAACAGATGGTGGTTTCATTATTTTGGATGACAAAACTGAAATTCCTGTGTCTACAAGACGAAAACAAACTGTTATGCAGATTCTTGATAATCTGTAGCGAATTCAAGAAAAAAAGTCGCTTCTTCAAATTTCTGTATCGATCTGGTAAAATGCCAATTAAGTTTGCGGTATAAATTTCTTAACTATGGAAAAAATTATATTGCCAACAACATTTGCCTATCATATTGTAAAGGTAAGAGACATTGTTTTTTGTAAAAGTAATAATAGTAGAACAATATTTTATTTGTTTGATGGTCAGGAGGTTGTTGTCTCAATGCCAATTAAGGAATATGAACATCAACTGGCGAAAAATAATTTTTTTCGTACGCATCAATCTTATCTTGTGAACATAGACTATATAAGTTTAATAGATAAAACAAATGCTTTTAAATTGACTTTGAAAAATGGCCTGGAGGTTCCTGTTTCAACCAGAAAACGAAAAGAGTTGATGCAATTATTGTCTGGAAATGTTTAAAAGTGTGAAATAGGTTAAACCAATTCGTACTTTTTAATCTTCGCAATCAGGTTTACCCTTGAAATTCCCAAAATATTGGCAGCTTTCGTTCTATTATTATGTGTATTTAAGCACCTTTTGAATATGCTCTTTTTCAATTTTCCACATTTTTTTAGGAGCATAGCCGTCCATAATTTCAGAGCTGTGTTTGGTGTTTTCCAAAAAGTAGTGGGGTAATTAACTTCGCCTCAGTTTGTTACTTGATTCAACTATAATGGCACTGTTGATAATATTCATCAATTCACGAATATTTCCGGGAAATGGATGTGACTTTAAGCATTGTAAGGTAGAAGCAGATATTTTATCAATTTTTTTACCGTAGCGTTCTTTATATTTTTCGAAAAAATAGTTTGACAAAACTTTAATATCATCACTTATTTCTCTTAAAGAAGGAATACGTATTGAATTGATATTCAGTCTGAAAAACAGATCTTTTCTAAAGTTGCCTTTCTTAATTTCATCGAATAAGTTTTTGTTGGTGGCAGCTATTATTCGAACATTTACCTTAATATTTTTAGTTGAGCCAAGTCGATAAAATTTACCTTCCTGCAAAACACGAAGTAATTTAATCTGAATTGGGAGGGAAAGTTCGCCAATTTCATCTAAAAATAAGGTGCCACCATTTGCCTCTTCGAGATGATTACACTATAAAATGATTGACATTTCCCCATGTTTTATAGATTCCCGAATAACAGGTACTTGTATTAGCATTATCAAAAATAAACTGTGATAATCAGCAACTTATAATTACTATTGTGTGAAATTTAACTTTGTTTTTCAATTTCTGAATAAAGTCGACCTTCATTT
>JBNKRJ010000130.1:0-50811 GCA_050296515.1 Bacteroidales bacterium
AACTAAAGAATATCTATATAGAAAAATATGAAGATTTCAAGGAATGGATAAACAACTTCTGTCGAGACTTCGATCAATATGAGCCTGATATTGAAAAAATCATTTCAAACAAGTTCCAAATTATAAAGGCGGCTTAGTATATAAGGAAAGCAAGGATTGGCTGAGCAAGCTCAAACCATTATAACCAAAAGAAAAAAGAAAAAACCAAAAAAAAAGAAAAAAGAAAGCGACATCGTACAAGGCCTGACGAAAAAAACGGGGGTTTTGGTCTGAAAAATTTATCAGAAGGCGTATTGCCAATTTTTCTGGGCGGATTCATTGCTTTTTTTGGGGAGGGATTTGTAGAATTATCGTTTTTTTAGCTATTTAATTTTATGCAGGTACTGATTTGTTAGCGAGGAAAACATTTCACGTTTAAATGATAAAGCTCATTTACTTTAGATGCTAGATATATACCTAAAAGGTTTGTCGGTTTAATGACAAAGTTATATTTTTATGCGCAAATAAAATATGAAAAAGTTAAAGATTATTGACTTCATTTAATCATAAAAAAAACACCTTATGAAAAAATTATCACTAACGCCTATAGGTATATTCCTACTTATATTCTTAATCCAAGTCAAAGCTATTGGCGGTATAGATCCAGTTAAACTGCAATCTGTTGAAGAAATGTGCAAAGCAGTAAAAAACAGCGAGTTAAAGAGGCTGGAATTAAGACAATTGGCTGTTCGAGGGAAAATTAACCCAGATTTATTAAATGAGTTTAATAAAATTCAGCAAATAGAATGGTTCAATCAAACAGAGCTTGAGATTTTTGAGCAAAACTTCTATGGTGTTAAAGCTAAAGAATACATGCTTTATCTAAAGAAAAACAAAAATTCTGAAAGGTTATCCTTTAACTCGACTGAAAATTTAAATGATGGAAGCTACGATTTGAAACTTGAAGAAGATAATAGTGTAGGAGGCTCGCAGTTTGGACAATCTGTTGCAAATGCTGGAGATGTAAATAATGATGGTTTTGACGATGTAATTATTGGTGCTAGTATTGATGGTAATGGACTTAGAAATCGTGTTTATATTTTTTTTGGGGGACAAAACTTCGATCAAACACCTGATGTTATAATAACGTGGGAAGGGGGTGTCTCAAACTCTTATATTACAGTATCATCAGCAGGAGATGTAAATAATGATGGTTTTGATGATGTAATAGCAGTAAGAACAAGAAATTCAGATGAAATTGGACAGGCCGATATTTTCTTTGGAGGTACAAATATGGATAATGTTGCCGACTTGACAATAACAAGTCAAATATTGAATTTTGGTTGTTCTGTTTCTACTGCAGGAGATGTTAATAACGATGGTTTTGATGATATAGTCATTGGTGCCAAAGGTAGTTCAGGAAAGGGGAATGCTTATATATACTTTGGTGGAGCTAGTATGGATGATATTGCAGATGTGTCTCTGTCAGGGAATAGCTATGGGGATAAATTTGGGCATTCTGTGGCTAATGCTGGAGATGTCAATAACGATGGTTATGATGATGTAATTGTTGGTGCAATTTATAATACGAATAATACAGGAAGTGCCTATATTTTTTATGGTGGGACCAATATGGATAATATCGCCGATGTAACACTACAAGGTGAAGGTATAAACAATTATTTTGGTTGGTCGGTATCTTCTGCGGGAGATGTCAATAATGATGGTTATAGCGATGTAATTGTAGGAGCTTATAAATATACAAATAATACAGGGCGTGCTTATTTGTATTATGGAGGTCCTAATATGAATAATGTCATAGACGTTACAATGACAGGAAGTGGAACATCAAATGAATTTGGTCGGTCTGTTTCATCGATTGGTGATGTCAATAATGATGGCTATGACGATATTATTGTAGGGGCCGTTGGGTATTCAAACATTTATCTTGGAGGATTAAGCATGGATAATACTCCTGATATATCCATGACGGGGGATATCTCTTTTGGTTGTTCAGTTTCCGGTGGCGGTGATATAAATAACGATGGATTTAGTGATATAATTATTGGAGCTTCAGGTTATTATTTAAATTATAAAGGTAATGCATATGTTTTTTATGGAGGGGGAGAGCTTAGTGATATTCCCAGTGTAACTTTGATGGGTGAACCCACTAATAATTATTTTGGCTGGTCAGTATCTACTGCAGGAGATGTTAATAATGATGGCTATGATGATGTGGTTGTAGGAGCCAAATCCTACGCTAACTATACAGGAAGAGTCTATGTATATTATGGAGGGCCAGAGATGGATAATATAGCAGATGTTACCATGACAGGATCAGGAACTTATAATGAGTTTGGTAGTTCTGTATCATCTGCTGGTGATGTAAACAATGATGGCTATGATGATATTATTGTGGGTGCTATAACAGAAGGGAAGGCCTATATTTATTTTGGTGGTGCGAACATGGATAATATTCCAGACATAACCCTTACCTCAGGAGAAAGTAATGATTACTTTGGAGCTTCAGTATCTACTGCAGGAGATGTTAATAATGATGGTTATGATGATGTGATTATTGGAGCATATTTCCATTCAGACAGAACAGGCAGAGCATACATTTTTTATGGTAGTGAAAATATGGATAACGTTGTAGATGTAGTAATGACAGGAGAGGGTACTTATCATTATTTTGGTAGATCTGTATCTACTGCAGGAGATGTAAATAATGATGGCTACGATGATGTGATTATTGGTGCAAATCAGTATTCTATCAATACTAGTCTCATCGGTCGTGCCTATATTTATTATGGTAGTGCAAGCATGGATAATACTGCAGATGTTATAATGGAAGGAGAAGGGAATTCAAATCAGTTTGGCTGTTCAGTATCCACTGCAGGCGATGTAAATAATGACGGCTATGATGATGTAATTATTGGAGCTATGGGCTATTTAAATAATACAGGGCGTGCCTATATTTATTATGGTGCAACAAATATGGATGTTACAGCTGATTTAACAATTACAGGAGAGACAGTTGCCAATAATTTGGGAATGTCAGTTTCCTCAGCTGGAGATATCAATAAAGATGGCTATGATGATGTAATTATTGGAGGAGGTGATTTTAATAACGATGCTGGTTATGTTTGTCTTTACTATGGAGGGACAAACATGGACAATAAATCAGATAGAACTTTCACAGGTGAAACAAATGGTGATTTTTTTGGTTATTCAATTAGTAAAGCAGGAAATATAAAAGGTGATGGTAATAGCTATTTAGTAATTGGTGCATTTAATCATTCTGCGAATGGTGCCTCTTATATTTATGGACCTGCGGAACCAATAATTATAAATCAACCAAATAATCTTACTGGGTTGTGTTCAGGAATAAATATTTCATATTCTATTGTTGCGGAATATGCTGATAATTTTCAATGGCAGCTAAGTGTTGACAATGGAAATACGTTCAACGACTTAAGTAATACTGGAGTATATAGCAATGTTACAACTGCTACGTTAAATATCACAGCCTTAACAATTGACATGAATAATTACCAGTTCAGGTGTGTTGTAAGTAATGAGTTTAGTTCAATCAATAGTGAACCAGCATTACTAAGAATTAACCCTGTACCAAATGTTAATAATTTGCCAGAGTTAACTGGAGAGTGTCTTGTTACAGCACCAACTTCACCTACCGCAACAATTAATTGTACTGATGTCATAGAAGGAACCACCACCACTTCTTTCCCAATTGTTGAACAAGGAGCTACAGTTATAACTTGGACCTATGATGATGGTAATGGAAATATTAGTACCCAAACTCAAAATGTGATTATTGAGGATGTATCTGAACCTATTCCAAACATCGAAATTTTGCCTGACCTATCTGGGGAATGTAAAGTATTAGCACCAAATTCACCAACCGCAACAGATAATTGTACTGGAATAATTACTGGCATGACAACTACAAGTTTCCCTATTACTGAGCAAGGAACTACAGTTATAACTTGGACCTATGATGATGGTAATGGAAATATTAGTACCCAAACTCAAAATGTGATTATTGAGGATGTATCTGAACCTATTCCTGATATTGAAATCTTGCCTGATTTGTCCGGAGAGTGTGAGGTTTTAGCGCCAAATCCACCAACTGCTACAGATAATTGCACTGGAACAATTACTGGTATTACAACTGCAAGTTTTCCTATTACTGAACAAGGTACTACAGTTATTACCTGGACCTATGATGATAGTAATGGAAACATCAGTACCCAAACTCAAAATGTGATTATTGAGGATATGACTTATCCTACAATTGAATGTAATGAAAGTCAGACATTTAATCTTGACGTGAACGAAGATTATTATGAGGTTTCTGGAAGTGAATTAGACCCAACTATTTCTGACAATTGCAATGTTGCAAATTTAAGCAATGATTTTAATAACTTAGAAAGTTTAGAGGGTGCACAACTTCCAATTGGAACGACTACAATTTTATGGATGTTATATGATAATGCTGGCAATAGTTCAGCTTGTAGCATTGATGTTACTGTTAATGCAAATATAACAGGTGTTGAACAACTAAAAGATGTTGGAATAAGTATTTACCCTAATCCAACTAATGGAGTAGTAAAGATCGAATTTTTGAATAGTACCGCATCTAATGTGAAGGTTGTAAATCTTTCAGGTAAACAACTGTTAGAGAAAAAGAATTTACAATCTGTAGAGATGATTGATTTAAGTCAATTTAGAGATGGAATATATCTATTTATTTTTGAAACAGGAAAAAAAGATTACTCTGTTAGAATAGTAAAAAAATAGGCTAAATGAATTATTAATCAATACATTACAGCCCTAAAATGCCATTAATAAATTAATGGCATTTTTGATATTCTGCAAACTCGTAATGTGAATATAAAAATATTGTCAATTAATAAGCAAGCACGACGGAATGAACCTTTAAGACGCACCTGCCAAAGGAAAACTGATGGAATCGAATATAGCTTGGCAGTGTTAGAATTCAACTACAATACTTATAAAAAACTAGTTGCCTTGCTTGTTTAATTAATTGTAGATTTTTTGATATGCTTTTTCTAATAAGTCAAGCTGTTTAAGAGAAGAAATAGCTTTGTTGAATTTGGCGTGGTTAGCTTGAGCTTTATCTGATGCCTGGATAATGATCTTTTGCAATTCTTTTATAATTATAAAAGGGATAACTGAACCACGCAAGTATGAATGAAAAGCTTTTGATTGCCAGAGTCCAAAAAGTAACCAGTAGAAAAATTCTTTATCTTCTGTAGAAGTAGTTGAAAGTACAAAGCAATTAGGATTAGGCTTTTTTGAAGGTCTGCCTGAGTTTAATCCCCGCCCAGCGTAGGAGGGACAGTTTCGGGTACAAAAAACATTTGCACGGGTTCCAATAGTGGCACACTTAAGGTTACCGGACATACCGGCACAGTGAAAAAATGGCAGAGTTCAGTCAATAATGGAAAAAGTTGGACCGATATTCCAAAAACAACGCTTACTTATACATCAGGCGCCCTTAGCCAGACAACATGGTTTAGGGCTGTGATAAAGAGCGGTCTATGTTCGGAAGCTAATTCCGGCTATGCTACCATTACCGTAAACCCATTGCCCTCTATTAGCATATCGGCCAGCCCCGGCTTCAACGTAGATTATGGTACCAATTTAAGCCTTACTGCATCTGGTGCTTCGCGCTATGTTTGGTCACCAGGCGGTTCTACACTAAACCCCCTGCCTGTGGGAACCCCTTCGGCACCAATAACTTATACAGTAACTGGCACTGACGCAAATGGTTGTAGTTCCACGCAATCGGCCAATATATATATGTAAATATGAAACTGAGCATAAACTACACCAGGCCCAACCTCTCAGTTAGTGCAAAATATGGTTCAGGGGGTTACCAGTATTCGTGGAATAATGGAACAAAGAGCCCAAACCTGAAGGTGACAAAAAACGGAACATATGCTGCAACTGTCACCGACGCCACAGGGCATTCCAAATCTTTAAGCTATTATGTTTCGGATATTGGTGATTTTAACCAGAATTATATAAAAACAACAACACCTCAAATAGAAGGCAGCAACATTGCCCCAGAAGAACAATGCCTCATCACTTACCAGTATTTCGACGGACTTGGCCGCCCTATGCAAATTGTTTCAAAGGAGGCAAGTCCAAAGAAAAAAGACATTGTTCAGATAATCGACTATGATAATTTTGGACGGGAAAAGGTTAAATATATGCCATTTGCAACTTTAAACAATGGCGGGTATATTAATACGGCTACGGCAAAAGCCAGGAATACTGCTTTTTACAGTTCATTGTTCCCTGGTGAAGACCGTAAATTTACAGCCATTACCGATTTTGAAGCCTCTCCGCTGAACCGCCTACTAATGCAGGGCGCGCCAGGCAAAGACTGGCAATTGGGACAAGACCACGAAATAGAATTTAAATATGCAACCAATAAAGCAGGCGATGTAAAAAAATGGAAAGTTACTGGCAATGCAGCCAATGCCTCGTCTTTCAAGTACGACAACACCTATACAGCCGGAACGCTTTATGTCAGTTCGGTTGTAGATGAAAATAAGCACGAAAGCAAAGAATATAAAAACTTGCAGGGACAAGTGGTGATGAGTGAAGCACCCGGCGGACTGCGCACCTATTATATCTATGACAACCTTGGCCTGTTGCGCTGCGTGGTGCCCCCAAAGGCTACAGGGCCACAGGATGATAAACTTTGCTACTATTACCGCTACGACGAGCGTAAGCGAATGGTAGAGAAGAAAATCCCCGGTGCCGATGCAATCTATATGATTTACGATAAACGGGACAGGCTGGTACTTAGCCAGGATGGGAACATGCGGAACAATAAAGTGAATGGCGCTATAAAAAAACAATGGATGGCCACCAAATATGACGAGTTTAACAGGCCAAAAACAACAGCCATTTATATTGATAATAGGGATATTGCCGCGATAAAAGCGGAAATTGATGCCGATACCGATTTTAATTTTCTCGATAGCAAAACCCTCGATATCCAAAGCGAAACTTTTTATGATAAATACGATGGCTTACCTTCTGGTTTTCCAGCACCAACAAACACTACCGTAAGGGGACTGATTACCTATACCAAAACCTATTACACCGATGGTGCAAAAAAATGGCTGGCTACCGCTAATTATTACGACAATAAATTCAGGGTAGTAAAAACATATGCTACCAATCATTTAAATGGTACAGACGTTATTTACAATACTTACGATTTTGTTGGCAAAATTATCGATACCAGGCAGGAACATACAGTTAACGGACAAACCACCACCATTGCCAAACATTTTGTTTACGACCATACAGGAAGGCTTATCGAAACAAAAATGAATTTAAATAACAGTGGCACTTTTAAAAGCGTTTCCAAAAACAACTACAACGAGCTTGGCCAATTGGAAAGCAAAAAAGTCGATAATACCTCTGGTAGCAATTATTTGATTAATACAACATATGCATACAATATCCGTGGCTGGATGACTAAAATGGACAATAAGGATAAAAATGGCCAAATGCTGTTTAAGCTTAATTTGGGCTATACTAATGGGGCCCATCCTCAATTTAATGGCAATATCTCAAATATGGCATGGAACAGTTCAAAACTGACAACCCAAAGAACCTATAATTTTAGTTACGATGCGCTTAACCGACTTGCCACAGCAAATTACACAGGCACAACTGGTGAAATGTACAATGAGGACCTGACTTACGACAACAATGGAAATATACTCACCTTAACCCGCCAGGGCACTTTTGAAGATAAGGTATTTGGCGAGATTGATAATTTAGATTATGCTTATAGTGGCAACCAGCTAATAAAAGTAAACGATTTGGCCAGCGACCCACGTGCCAAAGATGCTGGTTTTAAAGAAACTGGCATGCAAAGCCCCGTATCGGAGACCGATCCCGGCACCCACGAATACCGCTACGATAATAATGGAAACCTGGTAAAAGACTCCAATAAAGGAATAGGCAATATCTTGTACAACAGCCTGAATTTGCCACAAAAAATAGATCTCCCGGATGGCAGTTATATTGAATATCTTTACGATGCGGCCGGAATAAAACTAAGACAAAAAGTTTACAATGCATCAAAAGGATCTTTTGACGAAACCAATTATATTGGTAACTTTGTATACAGCGGAACAAGTACGATGAAATTTATAATGACCGATGAAGGACGGTTAGTACCAAATGGAAGCAATTATGATTCAGAATACTTTATTAAGGACCATCTCGGCAATACAAGGGTAGTGGTCAAAGATAACAACGGAACGGCAGAAGTAATGCAGGAAAGCCATTACTATCCATTTGGGATGCAGATGGAAGGGATGTCGTATCAGAATCCACTTCAAGAAGCAGTCAATAAATATTTATATAACGGAAAAGAGCTACAAAATGATCTAGGGCTTAATCTTTATGATTATGGGGCGAGGTTTTATGATAGTTATCTTGCTATGTTTCATTCACTTGATCCAAAAGCTGAAAAATATAATTTCCAAAGTCCATATGCTTATGCTATAAATAACCCAATTAGGTTCATTGATAAAAATGGAGAAGGACCAGATGAAGATGATCCAAAGGCGAAAAAAATCTCTAAGCCCAAAAAAAGACAAAAAGTGCTAAATGTTGCATACGGGACAAAAGTTTCCCCAAAATTTAGACGAACAATTTCTTAACTAGCAAAAAAATTAGGTGTTAAAGCTGATTATTTAATGACTGTTATGTATGTTGAAACAATTGGAACATTTAGCCCAAGTATAAAAAGCCCAATTGGCGCAACAGGTTTAATTCAGTTTACAAAATCAACAGCTAAAGGTTTAGGAACAACTACATCAAAACTGTCGAAAATGACAGCATCGGAACAATTAAAATTTGTTGACAAATATTTAAGCAGTTTTAGTGGGAAGATGAGCACTCTAGAAGATGCATATATGGCTGTTCATTATCCTGTTTCAGTCGGGAAAAGTAACAATTCAGTTGTATATCAGGAAGGAAGTAGCGCATATTCCAATAATAGATTCAATGGTCATAATAACGATGGAAAAGTCACAAAGTCCGAAATTGGTTCGCATGTAAGAAGAATTTACAATAATAGATACTATAATAAATCCAATTCAGATGGAGTTCAAGAACCATCAACTCCAGTATCAGTGCCAGAAGGAACTGTGACAACAGTTAGCCATTCATATTCAACCTTTTAATTATGAAAATAAAATTCATTTACCTGTTTTTAATTTTGATTTATTCCTGTGATAACACAGTTGAAAATGAACAAAATGATAAAATTGCTAATATCGATTCAGTTGGATTATTAAAAAATGACAGTGTTAAAATTGTTAAGGAGAATAAAAATGTTGTTAGTTTTTATAATCCCCAAAGCGATACTGTTATGAATAATGTCTACCTTGATTCTAAAAATAAAATAAACCAATATTATTGGTTCACAAAAGATAGAGAAATTTTAAATAATCTATTGATTTCTGAAAATGATACTATTTTTTCAAATAATGTTTTTTTAGATTCAATAATATTTGACAATAATACTTGGCTAATTTTATTAACAGAGAATAAACCCAAAGACTTTAACTTTCACTCCAGTGCACCATATCTTGAAATAATAGTCTTTGAGAAAAACGAGAATAAGTGGATTCTAAGTTTTAGAAATTTATTTGCTAGACTTGGAAGCTGGGGACAAATTCCTAGATTTGAGTTAAAACAAATAGGTAAGGATAGATATGGGATATTATTTTTTATGGGATATACCAATCAAGGTTATACAGTTGAAAACTTGTTGCTTTATGCAATAAATAGAAAGGAAATAAATAATGTTCTAGAGATAAAAGATGCTGCTATGGATAATAAGGGTGCTGCTAACGAGAAAAAGTGGGGATACAAATATGACATAAGGTTTATAGATAGTAATTTAGAATATTATGATATTAATTTCTCTACAAAAGGAACCTATTTGGATGATGATAGTGGAAAAATAAAAACAATCAATAAAGAAATAGTCTATAGCTTTCAGAACGAGGGATATATGGCGAAATAGAATTTGTTTGGTTAAAGCAACATTCCAACCCCACAAAGCCCTTGATGGGCAATTGGGACAAGTTATAAAATAAGAAGCTCAGTACATTGTGTGCTGGGCTTTATTTTAATACGGGAATTAGGATAAAATTATGCTAAACCTCAAACAGACTTGGTTGATAAATTATTGATAAAACTTCGGGAAATAAATAACGTTGTTTACAGCTATGTATTAATTTTGTTTAATTAGTAAAACCTATAAAGTAATTATGGAAGATCAGTTAGTAGATAGGCTGGAGTTTTATAAATATTATTATGATCGTGAAAACGAACGAAGAGAGGTTTTGAATAATGCTGTTAGTATTCCGATGGGAGTATTATCTGCTTTAATTGCTGCAATCGTATTTTTAATTTCAAATTACAATTTTACGAATGTTTTTGTTACTTGGGTGTTTGTTATTTTCAGTTTAACGAGTACTATTCTGGTTGCAATTTCAATATATTATTTAATTTATTCATTTAACAAGTTTGCTAAAGGCTATGATTATAAAGAGATACCTTTGCTTGAAGAATTACATAAATACGATATTGAATTAAAGGAGTATCACGATAAACCAGCTCAAGCTGAAAATGAATTTAAAGATAATTTGATTTCGGAGTTTATAAAGAAAGGAGATATTAATACAAAAATTAATGATAATCGATCTTTTAGGTTGTTTAAAGCTAAGCAATTTTTATTCTATTCTATTATAGCTATTGCAATAACTTGTATACCATATGGTATTAATGCTTTTAATACACCTAAAACAAATATGCTCCAACAAGAAAATAATGCTCAACTAAATAATCGCATAGATAGTATTATTGATTATAAATTAAAATTATTGAAAGATGAGTGACAACAAGAAGCCTAAAAAGCCAGCGCCTAAACCACCTACTGGAAGGACTGTTAAAGGTGATGGTGAAAAATTGAACCCTACTACTAAATCCAAAGGTAATCCTAAGAAATAACTATAAGTGTTATTCCTTAGTGTTAAATATTTAAGCTCAGGTAACTGGGCTTTTATTAATTATGGGAGTTATAATATTAGCTGAAAATAATACAATTAAAAGCCTGTAAGATGATGATAATGAGTAAATACCAACTATATTAGACTCCAAAATTGGCAAATGAAACTAATACGCTGGTTTATAACCTATATTAAAGAAAACAAAGGCACAGGCGAAGTAATGCAGGAAAGCCATTATTATCCCTTCGGAATGCTGCTCGAAGGGATGTCTTACCAAAACCCTCTGCAAGAATCAGTTAATAAGTTTTTATATAACGGAAAAGAAATACAAGATGATTTGGGATTGGATTGGTATGATTATGGGGCGAGGTTCTATGACGCGACTTTGGGCAGGTGGCATAGTGTGGATCCAATGGCAGAGAAATATAATGATATTAGCCCTTACTGTTATGTTGCAAATATGCCGATAACTGCTATTGATCCAGATGGAAGGACAATATCAATTATTGGTTCAAAAGAATATGATCAACAAGTTAGGTTTCAGCTTGCTTTGCTTGCTGCTAAAAGTAACAAGGGATATGAGTTAGTTATGGATGCTATTGGTAGTAAAAATAAATTTGTAATAGCTGAGGGAAATAGTGATGCAATGAAAGATTTTAAAAATCAAGTTATGAAAGGTGGAGACGGTATAAAAGTTTTATTTTTTGATGCAATGAATTCGAATGGAGTACTTTCTGGGGGCGAGGGAGGATTTAATCAACAGGAAATCAAAACAAATGGACAAACTACACTAGCTCATGAGCTTACCCACTTTTTAGACGATAGAGAAGGTACTAGCACAAAAATTAATGGTGAAATGACCGATTTAGATCCAAATGAGGTATTAGCAGTTGAAAATGAAAACATAGTTAGACGAGACCTTGGAATGGAACCACGAGCTTATTATGGAGGATATTTTGTTCATGGTAAGAATGCTAATTATTATGAATATAAATCAGGTAATAAAACTATTTGGGGATATAATTTAGAAAATAAATCAGATTATGCCGTTTACAATAAAACTTTCTCCACTCACGATCGAAACAACCTTCTTGGTGTCACTAGAAAAAGATTTGCTTACAATAAATACATCTCTTATGGTTTATACGGGAGCATAAGAAAATTCCTGAAAAACCCAGAGGCTAAGACTCATTTATTAATTTATATGCATGAAAAGAAATAGATTTTTTATCCTTACTATCCTATTTATTGGTTGCAATGCAAATGTCAAATTCCCTATGGAAAGAGTATCTAGTGAATCCTGGATGAATAATACATTACTACGAATTGAAAAATGTAGTGTCAACGATACTCTTTTAGTGGAAAAATATTCTTCACCAGTACATGTTAATTATGGCAACAACTTAGAATTTAATAGTTTAAAAGAAGATGTAGTGAACAAATTACAAAGAAGAAAGTTGTTACTGAAATCAATTTCAGACTCCTCAATTGCTTTTAATACTAATAAGCTTTTTATAATTGAACTCCATAATAAAAGCAGGTCAAGTTTCTATGTTTTAAATATTGAAAACGAAGAATTTTTAATATGCAGATATGATGAATACCAGAATAAAATTGAAGAGTTTAATTATCTTCTAGAAAAGAAAAAGAATACAGATAGATCCTATAGCGAATTATTTAACTTAGTAGGTTGGCAAATTGAAGAAAAAGACTTTTGCAACATAGAAATTGGAAGTATATTGAATAGTATGAGAATTATTAGCAGTCTGTGTTATGAAAATGATAGCACTTACTTCAATATTGAATCAGTAACTGTTGATGCAGGCAATTACTAACTAGTAATTAACCCCTGTTGACTTTAGATCCTATCAACAAGGGGGTAATCATGTTCTTATGGGGAATAATATAAACCAAATTACAGGGCAAACCAGAGCCTTCAGGATGGCTATTAGGGTGCCGATTAATGGAGTAAGAACAACAGTACATTAAAAATATGACAAAGATTTTAATTTACATTGCATTGATTGCAAGTTCATTATCTGTTTACTCTCAAATAGATATGAAATTTGAAGGGGTTTACGGTGGATGCAGAGACGTTTTCCATTGTTTTCAGATTAAGCTCAATAAGGATTATACGTTTAGATATTATATAAATGAGTATGTAGCGGGTAAAGGAATCGTTAGCGGTAGCTGGAAAATCCATAATGATACGTTATCTCTGGATATTCTATTGCCTGAGAAAGAAAAGCCTATCATTAAGAAGCATTTTGTAGATACAATTAAAAATAAAAAAATAATTTTAAGGACTACCGAAAAGGACTCTTTGCCAATTAGTAAAGCTAAAGTTATTATTAATGACTCAATTGTTACTACAAGTGATAACAATGGTTTTGTTTATGTGAATGCAAAAGAGATAGATAAAATTGCAATAAGCTATTTAAATCTATTGTCCGATACCATTTTTCACATCTCCAATAATGAGAATTTTAATATGCTGGAAATGTATATTCCTTTATCTGCAGGAATAGAACTTATCTATCAACAACCTGCCAAATGGTTAATAGAAGGTAAATACCTTATCCCATTTTGGTTAAAAGATGGTAAGTATGAGTTAATGCGAGAAAGGGCTATAAAGAAAGTACCTAATCGAAAAATATTACCTGAATTAAGATAAATTTCCCCCGATAAGCGAAGGGGCTGAATAAAAGAACGGAGTTAAGCAAAGCCTCCTGGCTTTGTTTGAATTAAATAAAGGCCTCTGGCCAGTATAATATAAAGAGCTTGGTGTTTTCCAGACTTTTTTATTGTGCATAAGCCTGTTTGGCCTTAAAATCACGGATTAATGCATCCATAACCATAAATACTTGTTTTTTAGCTTCTTCCGGCAAAGCAGAAACATCCTGTATACGTTTTAAAACTTCCTTGTCTAGTTTAAAAGAAGTTTTGCCCACCAGGTAATCAATTGAAACGTTCAGGGCATCAGCAATTTTAATAATCACTTCAATCGAGGGTTTTACTTCATCTCTTTCATAACCCCAGATGGTGCCAGTATGTGAGGTCTTTTCCTATGGTTCAGGTTTGCAACCTGGACCTAAAATGCCAGCAGTTTACTCGCTTTGCTTCGTGAGAACGCCTTCGGCTAAGTTTCAACTGCGAACAATGCGTAGCATAATAAAAAAGCCCTTGATGGGTTATTGGGAACATTATAAATTAAGAAGCTCAATGCCTAGTGTGCTGGGCTTATTTTTAATACCCGGATGGCAGTTATATTGAATATCTTTACGATGCGGCCGGAATAAAACTAAGACAAAAAGTTTACAATGCATCAAAAGGATCTTTTGACGAAACCAATTATATTGGTAACTTCGTATACAGCGGAACAAGTACGATGAAATTTATAATGACCGATGAAGGACGGTTAGTACCAAATGGAAGCAATTATGATTCAGAATACTTTATTAAGGACCATCTTGGGAATACTAGGGTAGTGGTCAAAGACAATGCAGGAACGGCAGAGGTAATGCAGGAATCACATTACTATCCTTTCGGCATGCAAATGGAAGGGATGTCTTATCAAAACCCTTTACAAACTTCGCTGAATAAATACCTTTACAATGGAAAAGAGTTGCAGGACGATTTGGGGTTGGATTGGTATGATTATGGGGCGAGGTTTTATGATGCCACTTTAGGGAGGTGGCATGTGATTGATCCACTTTCTGAAAAATATTATTCACTTTCTCCTTATAATTACGTTGCTAATAATCCAATTCGTTTAATAGATCCAAATGGGGAAGATATTTATATAGGTTACCAAACTCAAGAAGAAAAGAGATACAAACGCGGTGATAGAAAAGGTGAGGTAAAGACTGATAAAAAAGGTAACGTAAAATATAAAACTGTCACTAAGTATCTTAAATACGAGGTTGGAATGAAAGGCATTGGGAATAATTTTGCTGATAATGTCATTAACTCTCTGAACACCTTGAATGATAAATTAGGTGAAGCTGGTGGCAAATTCAAAACAATGGTAAGTGACATTGCCAACAACAGTGATGTAAAATTAAATATTAATCAATATAGTGGCCTGAACGGGGGATTTATGCCTGATGATAGGAGGCTGGGACATAATAAAGGAAATCTGATTTGGAATCCTGAATTAGGCACTGTTGGAGATGTTTATAACATTTCTACAAAAACAAATAGACTTCCACCAATTATCACCCTATTTCACGAGCTTGCTCATTCTAAATTTTATTTTGACAGTGGAAGTGGACAAATCCCATCTCAAGATGAGCAACATGGTATTATAGTACCATATGAAAGAGAATTTTCACTTGGCTTGGGTTATGGAGCTAGATCTGAATATGATTTATATGAATCTTTATATAAGGCACCAACACCGACAAGTATTAACGGGAAAACATACGGCCATTGGATTAAGCTTCCATTTGGAATGGGATATTTTGTGGATCAAAAGAGAAAATTTAGATTAGGAAAATGAAAAGTATTTTTATAACAATAGTTATCATAGCGTTATCAATTTCAATAGTAGCACAACCAAAAGATACATCTCGAATAATTAACAGTGCTGGAATTGGAAATATTAAAACTGGTCAAAAATTAAAGAAAAGACAATTACAAATATTTAGTCGTTATGATAAAACTGTTCGTTTTCATAAACGTCATGAGGGGCCTCATTTTACAAAAGTGTATTCTATTGAAGATGGGTTGCTAATTTATTTAAGAAAGAAATTATTTGGTTTTAGCTATAAAATTCAAAGTATCAGTATAAAATACCCATTTAAGGGAGTTACTGATAAAGGAATTGAAGTTGGAGTAGCTAAAATGAATGACGTTATTGAAAAATATGGCACCCCTGATGATATTAGTGGGGATATGTATGTATATAATTTTAAAACGGGAAATCATATGTATTTTTATTTTGATCAGGGTGTAGGTAGCATACTTTCGGAAATAAAAATATATTAGTCACGTGTTAAAATAAGGTCTCTAGCCTGTATAAGAATTAAAGGTCTGGCAGTAATGCCAGGCTTTTATACCAATTGCATTTATTTTTTAGTCCAAAGGCAAAATATAAATTGCAATGGTAAATGCCGATGCTACTTGAAAATAGTCGAATGAGGCTTTGCCGGAATTGGACTATTTTGAAAGTAAAATCGGTATTAAACCTGTTTGCAATTCTTTTATGTTACAGGTTGATTCTCAATTAATTGTTTATCGGCTTTTTGGCTCAAATAAAAATGGTCAGGGCACCTACTCCTGGGAAAGGTGTTTATTCAACAACAGTAAGTGTTGTTTTTATTAGTCTTGAATCAGCAGAACTACCCCCAACCATAATTTCATAATCGCCTGGTTCAACAAAATCTTTTTTTGATTTATCAATGTAGCTCAATATCTTTGAATCGATAATGAAAGATACCTGTTCTGATTCACCTTTTTTTAGAAATACTCTTTTAATTCCTCTAAGATCTTTAATCGGTCTTCTTACTTTACTTTTCAGTTGTTTTATATAAAGTTGAACAGCTTCTTCACCATCATAATTTCCGGAATTTGTAAGAGTGACAGTAAGAGTTACTTTTTCATCCTTATTTATTAAAGATTTATTTAATTGAATATTCGTGTAATCGAATTGAGTATAACTTAGACCAAAGCCAAATTCGAATAAAGCATCTCCTTTAAAATACCTGTAAGTTCTGCCATCCATATTGTAATCATCAAATGGGGGAAGGTCTTTTACTGATTTATAAAAAGTAACAGGCAATCTCCCGGAAGGATTATAATCCCCAAATAAAATATCAGCAATTGCACGACCAGCTTCCTGTCCAGGGTACCAGGCTTCTAAAATTGCCGGTATATTGTCATTTTCCCAGTTGATAGCAACTGCACTACCATTTAACAGAACCAAAACCATGGGTTTATTTAACTTCCGAAGCTTCTTCATCAATTCTAGCTGAGTTTTAGGTAAAGAAAGACGTTCGCGATCTCCTCCATGAAAGCCTTCGACTTCTACATCCATTTCTTCCCCCTCAAGTCTGGGTGATAAACCCATAAAAAGCACAACAGCATCAGCTTTTTTTGTAATTGCAATTGCTTTATCCATAAGGTTTTCTGTAGGTGGGGCCCAGATTAACCGCATAATTGCAGCTCGTTCTTTATTAATAAACTCAATTTTAACATGATATGATTGGCCACCTTTCAAGTTTACTTTTTTGTATTTTTTTACGCAAGTATGCTGATCATAATGGTCAATGATCTTCTCGTCATCAAGGAAGATTTTAAACCCATTTGCTCCTTCAGCTCCTAAATAATATTCTCCGCTTTTTTCGGGAACAATATATCCAGTCCACCTGATGCCGAAGTTGTCATCATTTACTTCAGGAATCGGAGCTTCTTCCCACCAGTTAAAATCAATGTTGTTGTGTACAACCTCTTTTTCAGGTTTACCTTCGAAACTTGTATTGTTAAAGAACTCTGCATGTAAGCCTGCTTGAGTTTTTTCTTTATCAATATATAAATTCTTTGAAGGGATAACCGCCATGTGAGGTAAGCCTTCAGCTAAGTCACATCCTCTGGCATATAATATTTCAGTTTTTTGACCTGCTTTTTCAATGATGCCTTGTAACGGGGTTATTGGATTTTTAGGAAACCCATTATAATTGCCCAGTAAAACTTCAGGATCATTTGCGTTAGGGCCAATTACAGCAAGGGTCTTAATGTCTTCGTTTAACGGAAGAAGGTTGTTCTCGTTCTTTAAAAGAACCATTGATTTTTGAGCAGTTTTACGAGCCAATTCAGCATGCTTTTCAGAACCTACTACCGAATAAGGTATCTGAGTATAGGGTTGTTTGTCTTCCGAATCAAATAAACCTAATTGGAAACGGGCAGTTAGCAATCTTCTAAGGGCAATATCAACATCGCTTTCATCAATTAAGTTTGCCTTTATAGCTTCTTTTATGCTATGATAAACATCACCACAGTTTAAATCTGTTCCTGATAATAAGGCTAATGCACTTGCCTCTTTGGCATCTTTCGAAACAAAATGGCCTTTATAGAAATCAACCAGTGCCCAACAATCAGAAACTACGTGTCCTTTAAAACCCCACTCGTTGCGTAACATATCATTTAGCAGCGCCCCACTTCCACAGCAAGCCTCTCCATCGAACCTGTTATAGGCGCACATTACAGCATGCACATTTGCTTCTTGTATAACTTTTTTAAAATGAGGGAGGTAAGTGTCGTAATAATCACGGTCGCTAACAATTGCATTAAAAGAATGCCTTGTAGATTCAGGCCCGCTATGTACAACAAAGTGCTTAACTGTAGCCATAACCTTAAAATAATTTGAATCGGTCCCCTGAAGGCCCTTGATATACGCCTTGGCAATTTCACCTGTCAGATAAGGATCTTCTCCATAAGTTTCCATTCCTCGTCCCCATCTTGGATCCCTGAAAATATTAATATTGGGTGTCCAGAAATTGAGTCCCTGGTATATGCCTCTTTTGCCCCTTCGAACTGCATCGTGGTGTTTTGCCCTGGCCTCATCGGATACAACAACCCCCATTTGTTGAATGAGTGTGGTGTCAAATGTAGCAGCCATTGCAATTCCCTGGGGGAAAACAGTTGCTAACCCTGCTCTTCCAACTCCGTGTAAGCACTCGTTCCACCAATTATAGGCCGGAATATCCAAACGCTCAATGGAAGGGGATTCGTACATTAATTGTGAAGCTTTTTCTTCAAGTGTCATTCTGGATATTAAATCATTGACCCGAACTTCAATCGTTTTTGATTCGTCTTTGTAAGCAGGAATTTCTTTTTGGTGGTTACATTTTATTCCCATAATCAAACTAAGAAAAAATAATAGTACAAGAATATGTTTTGCTACTTTCATCTGTTTATTTTTTTACTATTTCAAGTTGCCAGATGGAACCGCCCCGATGCATCGGGGCTGGTTTCATTTATATCATAAATTTAATGAGTTATTTAGAGGCTTAGTTTACCAATAATCCTTCAAGAAAACCAAAATAGGCATCCTTTTCATTTGAATTTGAGTCATAAAGCAATGGCCAGTCGGCATGACCATAATGATTAAGAAGCCATGATTCATTATCTTTCAAACCCCATAAAGTTAAAGAATATTTATTTGCTGCAGGAATTGCAGAGTAAATCTGCGCTATTTCTTTGTATTTCTCCTTTAACTCTAATGCCCTGGCTTCAGAAAGGCTTGTAAGGTCATTGTTTGGGTTTGCCCTGATATCCAGCTCAGCAAAATGAACTAAAAGATTGCGATTAACTATCTCGTTCGTAGCTGATGTAATTTCTTCTTTGCCTGGCCCATTGTACGAAATGTGCATTTGAAATCCCACACCATCAATTGGTATTCCTCTACTTATAAAATCATCAACCATTGTAAACACAGCCTCTCTTTTCGTTTGGTCATTACACATATTGTAATCATTGTAGAAGAGCAAAACATCGGGATCAGCTTCTCTAGCCCAGGTAAAACATTTAGCAAGGTAATCATTACCTAATCGTTGTAAAAAAACAGAGTTTCTTAAAGTCCCTGAGCCATCAGTAAAGGCTTCGTTTACAACGTCCCATGATTTTACTTTGCCTTTATATCGTGTAACTGTAGTTTTGATGTAGTTTTCCACCATTGTTTCAAATTCAGCATCCGTTCCTGAAAAATTCTCTACCCAGTCAGGGGTTGAATTGTGCCATATAAGAGCATGACCATGCATGTTAAATCCATTTGCAACGGCATAATTTACAATTGCATCCGGAGCAGTCCAGTTATAACCTCCTTCAGATGGGTAAGTAATATTCATTTTCATTTCATACTCCGCAGTAAGACTACTAAACTCCCTCTGGAATATTTCATCATGGGCCCCAGTCATTCTGTTTGACTGAACTATCATTCCAACGTAAAAATCTTTAGCTGCATCTTTTAAGCTAACATCACCGGGGATTTCGGTTGTTAGTTTTACAATATTTGAATTAGCAGATTCGGAATTTCCGCTTTTCGCCCTCACTCTGTAGTAATATTGAGTTGCAGAGGCCAAACCAGTAACATTTGCTACAGTTCCCTGAATATTTTTGGATTGGAAGCCTTCAACATAAGATGTGAATTCTGAGTTTTTTGAAACATCAAGCAAAAAACTCTCAGCACCAATTACATTTGTCCAGTTTGCCGTAAACGCCCCCTCTTTTATATCTGATGCATTCAAAGCCAGTGGGGCACGAAGCTCAGGTTCTGGCTCTTCTTTCGAATTACAGCAAAAAGAGGAGAAGATAAGAAAAACCAGACTTGTTAAAAATAAAACCCGATGTTGACTCATAATTGAAAATTTATTTTGAAAAATTTAAATGAAAAAAGCTTGCCCTTAAAAAGGGCAAGTTTCGCTTAACCGAACCAACTAGTAATATGCGTGAAACCTCATATTATCAATTCTAACTTTTGTTGGTGATACACCTGTCCATTGAGGAATGCCTATTTTTATTTTAAGTATTCCCTGAAGATCCATATCACCAGTAGCTTCACCTCCCCCATAATTTCGTTTAAAGTCAGCTGTACTTAATTCTATTGTTGACCATGAACCAACCTGATCAGCAGAAAACTGATTAGCTGATAATGCCCAGTTAGCACCGCTTCCATCATCGATTTGAATTTCAACAGTTGCTCCTTCAGCTGATACACAATAAACATCGAATACAAGCAGAACATCTGCAGGATTTGTCTCTACGATTCCTATATTTGAAACTGCTGCTGGTTCGCAGTTACCCCAGCCATTTGTGGTTGAACCACTCCATGTAACTTCAATATAGTTGCCATCTATTCCATCTACATCACTGAAAGTAACAGGTACATCAGCTAAGTCTCCGTTGGTCCACCAATCGTTTGCTAACATTCCACCACCATCGAAATCATCATATAAATAAACATTGTACCCTAAATCAACATCAAGATTCTCTGATACGCTTCCTACGGTTGTAGTTACTACAACTTCAGAAGGAACTGCACCTTTTGGTATTTCAATATATATTTCGGACGAAGACAGCTGCTCATATTTAACTGGGGCACCTGCAAAAGTTACACTTAGCAAATTCTGAAACCATTTGCCTTTAATAACAGTTGACTCACCTGCCTTTGGTCTTTCAGGATTAAAACCTGAAATTATCGCCGCTGGCTGAAGAATTTCAAATGGCTGCGTTACGCTTTTCCCGTCTTTATTTGTAAATACAATTTCTTGTGCCCCTAATTTACTGCCCTTGGTTTCATCAAAAGGAACATTAAACATGACTGCTACAGAAGAATTTAAAACAGGATTAAAAACTACATCTACAGTATCCTCACCAGCTATGAAACAAACATTTTTTATTTCATTTAGTTCGACTCCCTCAGCAATAATTAAATCATCAGGATATCCTTGCGATGCAAGAGTAACATTTTCATTTGTTGAGGTCAGTGCTGCTATTTGTGGGTTATAGGTTTCCTCTTTTTTACATGAGGACATAACAACAAGCCCAAGCAAAATAGCTACTAATATATTATAACTTATAAACTTTTTCATTTCTCTTCTTTTATTTATTAAATTCATAAGGTACCGGATCTTCTAATAATAGAGGGTTTTGATCTATTTCTGATTGAGGTAGTGGCAACAAATAATCACTTTCCTGTGGTGTTATATAGGTTCCACCACCTGTTCCACTGTTAGGATCATTCCTGTCAACCAAAAATCCACGATCTGTGTTCGAAAGTATTTCATTCGCTTTAGACCTGTCTATACGTGCTAAATCAAACCATCTGTCGGCACTTTCTAATACCAGTTCCATTCTTCTTTCATGCAGAATATCATCCAGTGTAATTGAAGTTAGTGCTGATAGCCCTGCTCTTTCCCTAACATCATTAATATCAGCAAGAGCAGTTGCATCGGTAGTAGAAGCTGAATTACCTAAAATAGCTTCGGCACGAATCAAAAGCACTTCAGCATATCTTAAAATGTGTGTGTTAATATCTGAAGTCATGAACTTTATGGATGGCCACTCTTCGGCTGAACCAACAATATATTTTCTGAATCCTGCATAATTATTGGTCAATGCATTTTCAACAGTAAATCCTCCATCTTTAGTTACTAAATCAGGATAGAAATTACCTTGTTCCATGATGGTATAATATTTTCTTAAATCCCCAGCTTCATACTCTGCAATTAAATCATTGCTTGGGATAAATGTTCCCCAGCCATCACCTGTGCCTGTCAGTTTCCCGGCTGCAGCAAGATAAGCCTGATGCGTGTTAGTAACATACCAGTTATCAGAAGGTGGGGCTACCCACTGTAATTCAAAGATTGATTCGACACAATTATTATTTTTTGGGTGAAAAATATCACCATAACTTGGCATTAAAGAGTATAATCCACTATTTATTACTTTTTCAGCATAAACACGGGCATTTGCATAATCCTTCCTGGTTAAATACATTTCTGCAAGCATACCATTGGCAGCACCTTTTGTTGCCCTTCCTGCATTGGCATCTGACCATTGTTCAGGTAGTAAATCTGCCGCAGATTTCAGATCTCTTTCAATAAATGTATATACATCTTCAACCCTGTTTCTATATACTGGAACATCTGTTCCATAAGTATTTATATCTTCAAGAATAGGTACTGGCCCCCAAGTTCTTACTAAAAAGTAATAGGCAACTGCTCTCATAAATAATCCTTCTCCTCTAGACCAGGCTTTTGCTTCATCACTCACTCCTTCACCTGCCTTGTTGACTACAATATCTAGCAGACTGTTTGCATAAGCAACAACCGAATAAAGTGATTTATAACCTTCTGAAGAAAACTGATTGGCTGAGTAAACAGCAAATTTATTAAATTGTGCAATGTCTACATAATCACCGTTTGCATTTCCGGCATAAACATCCATGCATAGTACAAATTTTTCGTTAAAGTAGAACCATGGTCTGTTGTACAATGCCGCACCACCTGTGAGCATTTGTTCATCGTTATTGTAGTAGTTATCTATAGTAATTTGATCTTCCGGTGTAATTTCTATGAAATCTTTCGAACAAGCCGAAAAGAAGATCAAAAACAATACTGCTGCTAATATTTTATATTGTTTCATCTGTTTATTTTTTAATTATTTTATATGGTCATATGGAACATCCACTAAACTCAACTCACATGCTATCAGATAGTTTCTGCTAATAATCATGCTCGTGTGTGATTAAAATTAATCATGGATGTTTCATTGTTATATTTTTTGAGTATGTTTTTAAAAATCAATTTTTAAACCTAACATATATGTTCGGGGAACTGGATAACGTCCGTTATCAACTCCAGATAATAAAGCATTGCTGCTATGGCTACCAATATCAGGGTCATACCCGGTATAATTCGTAAAGGTATAAAGGTTCTGTACTGTGAAATAGGCTCTCAAATTAGAAATAACCTTGTTTTTTTCAAGTAGTGATGTAGGTAAGGTATAACCTAGTGTTACGTTTTGAATACGTAGAAAAGAACCATCTTCAACAAATCTGTCAGATACCCTGGCATTATTATTAGGATCTCCTGGAACATAGCGTGGTATGTCTGTATTAGTATTTCCGTCTCTATATCTGTTTGCCACTTTTACTGATTGATTACCATAAGGATCTGTCATACCTTCAGTTACTTTTCTTGTCCAGTTGAGGATGTCGTTGCCATAAGAGCCATACAGTGAAATGTTTAAATCAAAGTTTTTGTAAGAAAATTGATTGCTCAGGCTAAAAGTGAAATCAGGATGAGGGTTACCAATTATTGTTCTGTCTTCATCTGTAATTTTGCCATCTTCATTAATATCCTTGAATTTAAAATCTCCTTCCCAAACGCCATTGTTTTCATTAATTGGACCTTGTGTTGGTGAGTTTTGTATTTCCTCAACGCTTTGAAAAATTCCATCAGTCACAAAACCGTAGAACAGTCCAACAGGATTTCCAATAGAAGTTTGAGTAACAGTTTGGTTAAACTGAATGATTTGGTTGATGGTTGAATTTTCATCGGCCAATTCAGTCAATTCATTTTTGTACATTGAAAATACAATATTCGTAGTCCAGTTAAATCCACCCGCATTTTTAAAGTTAATGGTGTTTAAGCTAATATCCACACCCTGGTTGGTCATTTCACCTAAGTTTACCCATGGCGCTCTGAATTCGTTTCCATCTGGACCACTCCCATAATAGGCTGGCAATGGTTGTTGGTAAAGGAAGTCTTTTGACTTTTTGATGTAAAAATCAGCATCCAGTCGTATTCTGCTATCAAGAAAACCCAGTTCTAGCCCAACATTTGTTGAAGTAGTAGCTTCCCATTTAACATCAGGGTTGGCAATATTACCAGGTAGAAAGGCTGGTCCATAAACAGTGTTAATTGCACTTAATACCTGACCATAGCTATATGCTGGGATATTTTGATTCCCTACTTCACCATATCCTGCACGCAGCTTTACCCAGTCTAGCACACCGGAAATAGACTCCATGAAAGACTCTTCACTCATAACCCATCCTGCCGAAAATGATGGGAAATAACCCCATTTGTTATTTTCTCCAAAATTTGAAGATGCATCACCTCTTAATGTTGCAGTTAATAAGTAACGATTATTAAAAGAATAATTAAGTCTGGCAAAAACTGATTGCATAGCCCACCGATTTTGCATGCTATTAGCACCAGCTAAATCAGCATCACCTATTGAAAGGGCGGTTAATTCGTTCATTAAAAATCCTCCTCTGCTGGCTACTACTCGTTCCCATGTTGAGTGTTGAGCTTCATGCCCAACCATTCCTGTAAATGAATGAGAGCCAATATCTTTGCTGTAAGTCAAGTAGTTTTTAAGTATCCAGTAAAAACTATGATCGTTGGCTTTATAAGAATCGCCAGTTTCTTTTCCTCTTTCACCTATTTTAAAAGAAGGGTAGAAACTTGACATTTTGTTAAAGTTAAAGTCATAACCTATTTCACTTCTTAAATTAAAATCCTTTAGAAAAGTTATATCTGCATATAGGTTTCCTAAGACTTTATTTCGCTCAAGATTTGAAGAACGGATATTAGACCATGCTACAGGATTGTATCCTTCTTCACTTCCCTGACCATCAGTTGGTCCTCCCCAGCTTCCATCAGAATATTTGACAGGTACGCCAGGTGATTGGCGTAAAGCCCCCATAATTACGCCATCTTCTGAATCGTTGTAGGCAATTTTTTCTTTTCCATTACTTGCAGTCAGGTTATTGCCAATTTTAAACCAGTCGTTTACCTTATGTTCAAGGTTTAATCTTAATGCAAACCTCTTATAATTGGTGTTGATAAGGATACCTTGTTGATCGAAATAATTTAGTGAGGTATACACTGATGTTTTCTCATTTCCTCCGGAAATAGATAGCTGGTGGCTTTGTATTGGAGCCTGTCTGAAAATCTCTTTTTGCCAGTCAGTTCCGGGACCTAATAATTCTGGCCTTAAGAAAGCTGGATTTGGAGTAACTCCGTTTACAATGTTTATTTCGTTTAAATACTGTGCGTATTGTGGCAAATCCATTACCTCAATGTACTTTGATAACTCTTGGATTCCATAATATCCATCATAACTAATCATTGACTTACCTTGCCCTCCACTTTTTGTTGTTATTAAGATAACCCCATTTGAAGCCCTTGAACCATAAATTGCAGTAGCTGAGGCATCTTTAAGAACTTCAATGGAAACAATATCTGAAGGGTTAATTGAGGAAAGTGCACTTACTCTATTTTGTCCATTTTCACCACCAAATATGTTAAATGAAAAACTCTCATTGTTAGAGCCCCCATCTAATGGCACTCCATCAACAACATAAAGTGGCTCATTACTTCCGGTCAATGATGTAATTCCACGTACTCTCACTGAAATACCACCACCGGGAGCACCTGAGTTTTGTGAAATTGTGACCCCTGAAACTTTACCTTGTAGTGCCTGGTCAATTGAAGAAAAGGGTTGATCTTCCAAATCATCAGCTCTTACTGAGGAAACAGATCCGGTTAAGTCTCTTGCTTTTGATGTTCCGTATCCGACAACAACAACTTCGTCTAATCCTTCAGATTTAACAATTAACTGTACATCTAAAACAGCTCCTGTTGAAACTACTTCCATTGATTCATAACCAACTGAACTAAAAACGAGAGTTGCACCTTCATTCTGCAAGTTAATGGAATAGTCTCCGTCCATATCAGTAATTGTTCCATTAACTGTACCTTTTACAATAATGTTTACTCCAATCAATGGCTCACCAGTGCTGGCATCGGTTACTTTTCCTCTTAACATCGTACTTTGTGCATAGGCAGCACTTGCTAAAGAAAACATACAGAATATTATAAAAAGCATACGAAAATGCTGCTTTAAATAGGATATTCCGCGTTTTTTACCCTGTGAAGGGTATTTGTTCCTAATAAATTCCATAATTTTGTAGCGTTTAATTTAAAAATTGGTGTTTTTAAGTTGAATTAACCAGGGAATTTGCACTATTCGCTGGTTTTTATTTAAATATTAACCATTCCATGGTTTATCGAAAAATAAAAATGGCCGCAACAAATGATTAAAATCTTATGTGCGGCGCAAATTCATATAACCACGATTTTTTATATATTGCAAAACTAAAGGATGTTTCTAAAAGCCTATTTCATGGTGGTTTCAGGAACTTTTGTGCTGGTTACAATGTTTTTGTGCTGGTTACAAATCCTGTTTTACTCGTTACAAATTAACTTATACCAGAGAAAAGTGTTGGATAAAATAAACTTTAGCTATTATTTTGTTAACTAAGATAAAAATGACTGGCGATTTTATGTGGCGGTATGTATTATTCTTTTTTCTGATTGTCTGTTCTAATCAAAGTGCTTCTCAAACAAATCAACTCTTTAATTACAATAATGGTCTTTCAAACAGTCTGGTTAACCATGTTTACCAAGATAGGTATGGTTTTATTTGGGTAGCTACAGAAGATGGTCTAAACAGGTTTGATGGACAACGATTTAAAAAATATGTTCATCAGGAAAATAATCCTAAATCGTTAAAAAGCAATTTTGTAAAAGTTTGCGGCGAAGATAAAGATGGAAACTTATGGGTTGGATACAACTATGGAATCCAAAAATATAATTATAGTGATGATACATTCACCGATATTGAATTTTATTCTTCGGGAATAAGAGTTTATCCAAATATTGCTCATTTTGAATTAACAAAAACAGGAACAGTTTGGTTATCTTCATCAGGAAAGGGGGTTTTTTACATTGAAGACGAAACTAAAACGCCAATTTTTCCGGAACGCTTAAATGAATTAATCTCAGGAGTATATCACGATTATATTTTTGAAGATAAGGATGGAATTTTATGGATTTCATCTGAAAATTCTGGACTTAGTTCCTATAACCCCAGTTCAGGAGAAGTTAGAAACTATCCTGTTGTTGATAACTCCGGACAGCCTTCACTATTATATATATCAAGTATTTGTGAAGATGATCTACATAATATATACATCGGAACATTAAAAAACGGTTTGTATAAATTAAGCAAAAAAACTGATACAATAGAAAAAGTAAAATCAGAAAAAACAAATGAACACTTTCTACAAGTAAAAAGTCTTTTGTTCGACTCAAAAAAAAGGCTTTGGGTGGGTACAGATGGTAAAGGTTTACGTATTTTAAATAATCAATCAGGTGAGCTCGAAGAATTTGTACCAAATACCACACCTTTTGATTTTTCAAAAAGCAAAATTCATTCAATTATTGAAGATAACTCTGGAAACATTTGGTTGGGTATATTTCAAAAAGGGCTTTTTTTACTTCCGGAATCGAAAGAAATGTTTAAGCATTATGGATATAAACCTTTTGGAAATCAGAGTATTGGCTCCAGTTGCATAATGTCGATTGCTTCAGATGAAAAGTATATTTGGGCCGGAACCGATGGAGATGGTGTTTACCAGTTAAGCCGGGAAGGTAAAAAACTTGATCATATTCTTCTAGAAGATTTAAAAGGAGGCTATTCGGGAAATAATATTCTTTCAATAAATGATTCAGGTGACGGTTATTTATGGATTGGAACTTTCTTGAATGGTTTAGTAAGGCTTAATAAAAAAAGCAAAGAATTTAAAGTATATCAAAACAAGTTTGATGATAATTATAGTCTGCCAAACGATAAAGTAAGTTGCATTGCTAATGGAGAGAGCGACACCTTATGGTTAGGGACAATGGGGAATGGTGTTGTAAGATATGATTATAAAACAAATAGGTTTTACAGAGAGTTTAATGAACCTTCAAATAATTATAGTTTGTTAAACGATTGGGTTAATGATATTTATATCGAAAATAAGAATCGGTTTTGGATAGCAACTTTTGGTGGGTTAACAATGTTTGAGCCCGATAAGGGAAAAGCAACCCACTTTTTAGCCGCTGATGGATTTTTGCCAAATGATGTAGTACATTGTTTAAAGCCCGATAGTAAAGGCAACTTATGGATTGGTACTGATAATGGGTTAGTAATGCTAAACCAACAAAGAGAGCGTGCAAAATTATATCAAGTCCAGAATGGTTTGCCAAGCAATGTAATTTGTGCCATTGAGGAAGATGAATACAACCAGATCTGGGTGAGTACTCATAATGGACTTGCGAAACTAAATCCAAGAAATGGGCTGATAATCAGCTACTACGATTTCGATGGAATACAGGCCAATGAGTTCTCAAGAAAAGCATCTTGTAAAGGTATTTCAAACGAAATTTATTTTGGAGGAATTAATGGAATTACAGAAATAGTAAATAAAAAAGAAGAACCACTTGAGGCCATGAAGGATATTATACTTACAGATTTTATCTTGTTCGATGAATCAGTTGAAATAGGATATAAATCAGGTAAGTACATTGTTTTAAAAAAATCAATTCTTGTAGCAGATACCATACAGCTTTCATCAAAAGACAATGCTTTTTCTATTGTTTTTACTACAATGGAATTTGCCAACCGGGCTAGAGTTGACTATGAGTATTTGATGGAGGGACTTGACAAAACCTGGAAAACTGCAGGTGCTGTAAATAATAGAGCTACTTATACCAACCTTGATCCAGGACATTATAAATTTAAGGTACGTGGAGTGGATGGTGGAAAAGTTTCACCAACAAGAGTTTTGACTATAATTATCCACCCTCCATGGTATAGTAGTACTGTTGCAATTATAGCCTGGTCATTAATTGGAATACTGTTGCTTTATTGGCTCTTTTTATTCTTCAAAGGTCGGATTAGGCATCATCAGGCTGAGCGGCTAAATGAAATGAAAATGCAATTCTTTATAAATATATCTCACGAAATAAAAACGCCTCTTTCGTTGATATTAGATCCCCTTGAAAAACTAATGAAAAAAAATGAAGATCCTTCTTCGAAGAAACTATATCAAATAATGTACAAAAATGCAAGCAGGATTTTCAGGTTAATAAACCAGCTGTTGGATGTAAGAAAGCATGATAAAAACCAATTGTTGTTTAAATACCAAAAAGTAAATATTACCCAGTTTATAAAAGATGTATCTGAATCATATAAACTTTTAGCCATTGATAAATCAATTCAGTTTAATATTAATTCTAAAGACGAAAATATCAATGTGTGGATTGATCCTCTTAATTTTGAAAAAGTTATCTTTAATCTTTTGTCTAATGCTTTTAAGTTTACACAAACAAATGGACAAATTGAAGTTGAAATTTCAAATGTGATAAGAAAGCTTGGTAAGAAGGAGAAAAATAAATATGCTGAAATCATTGTAAAAGATACTGGAATTGGCATAAAAGAAAGTGAGATAGAAAATGTCTTTAAAAGATTCTACCAAATTGATAGTAAGGAGACCAGGTTCAATACTGGAGCGGGGATAGGCCTTCATTTGGCCATGTCGATGGTAAAGAAACATAAGGGACACATTTATGCAGAAAACCGAAATGATTGCAGGGGGAGTAAATTTGTGGTACTACTTCCATTAGGGAATGAACATCTGCCGAAAGACGATTTGATTATTGAAGAAAATATTCTGCCGGTTCCAATAAATAGTATTAACAAGAGTTATAATGTAGTTTCTGAAAAGATTCCTGTTAAAAGTAAAAAGAATGATAAAGAACTAAAGTTAATGATTGTTGATGATGAGGAAGATATCAGGCTATATTTAGCTTCACAGCTTATAGATGAATATGAGGTTGAGTTGTTTTCAAATGGAAAGGAAGCCTGGGAGGCTTTAAAAAATTATAAACCAGACTTAATAATTAGTGATATTTTAATGCCTGAAATGGATGGTATTAGCTTTTGTAAAAAGGTTAAAGGAACCATTACCACCAGTCACATTCCTGTTGTATTATTAACCGCATTATCAAAAGAAGAAGATAAAGCCGAAGGTATTGAAACCGGAGCTGATATGTACCTTACAAAACCTTTTAATACTAATCTGTTAAAAAAAATCGTAGCTAACTTAATAGGAAACAGGAAACGACTGATTAAAAAATTATCTGAATCTCAGGAAATTACTAATATTGCTAATGTTGAATTAAAATCACACGATGAAATTTTGATTCAAAAGGTGATGACGATAATTAAAGAGAACATATCTGATTCATCTTTAAATGTTGAAACACTGGCAGATGGGATAGGGTTAAGCAGAGTGCATATGCATCGAAAACTAAAAGAGTTAACGAACCAGTCTGCAAGAGATTTTATTAAAAACATCAGAATGAAACAAGCTGCGTATCTTTTATCTAATAAAAAAGTAAATGTGAGCGAAATAGCTTATGCAGTGGGGTTTTCAAATCCGTCTCATTTTTCAACCACTTTTAAAAGCTTTTATGGTATTTCTCCTAAGGAATATGCTGAAAATAAACTGGGAGATTAGTTAAGTTTTAGATAGCCTAAAGATTAAGAAATATTATTGTTTTTTTCACCTTATTCATAGTATTAAATCTTTCAATCTTCTGTATTTTTAATACTTTAGTAATGAAAGAAAAATTATGTTTATTGAGCTTTCATTACAGAAAAGGCTATTCACGGCTCATGGAGAAATGGAATTAGCTATTGACCTGTCTGCTGGAAAAGGCGAGATAGTCACTCTTTTTGGTAAATCTGGTGCCGGGAAAACTACTTTGTTTAAATTAGTCGCAGGGTTATTAGAACCTAAGAGTGGCAGTTTAATCGTTGACAATGTTGAATGGTACAATTCTTCTGGAAAGATTAATTTAAAACCACAGCAGCGTTCCACGGGGTTTGTTTTTCAGGATTATGCATTGTTTCCGAATATGACAGTGAAACAGAACCTGTTGTATGCAGAAAAAAATGCCTCAAAAGTCGATCGCTTGCTTAAAATGATGGCTTTATATGGCCTGAAAGATCGGAAACCACAGAATTTATCAGGAGGACAGCAGCAGCGTGTAGCTCTTGCAAGGGCATTGGTTAAAGATCCTTCGATTCTGCTATTGGATGAACCTCTAGCTGCTCTTGATATTGAAATGCGTAACGAACTTCAGGATGAAATTTTAAGAATTAATAGAGAGTTGGGGATGACAATTATTTTAATTAGCCATGATTTAGCTGAAATTTTTAAGCTTTCAGATAAAGTTTATGTTATTGATGAAGGAAAGGTTATTAATAGTGGACATCCTCAGCAGATTTTTACGCATGAGAGCTTCAGTGCAAAATTTCAGTTTATAGGTGAGATATTGAGTATTCAAAAATCTGATTGCATTTTTATTGTTAATGTATTGATAGGTAATAATATAATAAAGGTGGTGGTGACTAATGAAGAGGCTGTAAAATATGAAATTGGTGAGAAAGTAATAGTGGGCTCAAAGGCTTTCAACCCTGTTATGCAAAAAATGCCAAATCAGGTGCTTGGTAAGCGAATAAAAAATATTTGGTTTAGGAAATCAGAAAATCAGAGCTGAATTTTATCTGCTGTTGAAACACTTGTTTACTTTTCTTTTAAATAGGGTATATCCTATGGTTGCACTCAGAAAATGATTACGCACATTGGGAGAGTTTGTGCCTTCATAAATGTTTACGATTCCATGATGGTATCGAATATCCAAAATTATATCGTACACATTAAATCCAAAACCTGCAATTACCGAAGCATCCCACTTATTCAGTTTGTAATTATAGTATACATCAGTTACTCCCCAACCATATTCAGTTACTGAATGAGAAACAGATTCATTGATTAGGCGAGAACCTGCTAACCCTGCATAAATATAAAATTCTGCCTTTCTACCAAAATATGCTTTGATCATGATAGGTGAGCTCATATAACCAGTTCTTGTGTCTACAACCAATTCAGTTGCCTCTCTTGGAATGTGTTTATAGAATGCTCCTTTTTGTTCGTATCCTAATTCAAAAGCAAAGCTTAATGTTAAATTGATTTCATATTCATAAAAGAAGCTTGCAGTAATTCCTTTTTTTGCGTCTGTTTCATACAAATAATCCTTGCCAATAAAGTCACTAACACCCATTCCCCCTTGAATCCCATATTTGTATTGCCCAAAAAGAATATTATGTGCAAGTATAATACTAATTATTGCAAATATTTTAATTGTCCAACTTTTCATATTATTTGTTTGGCACTGATGAAATAGTTAAGCCAATCATAAAAACCCTGTTTTTAAAATCCATGTCAGGAGTATTGCCTGCTCCATCAATTGGGGCCAAGCCTATGTTGTATTTAAAATCGACCTGCAATACAGGTACTACTCTTCTTTTCCTTCTTTTGTGGAAACTTCTTCTTCCCTGGTTAAGATAATTTATAAAACCAAAACCGAATGTTATTCCATAATCGTAAACATTTGCATTTGCGATAAAATCTTCATTCGATCCTGTTTCTGTTGCGCCTAATACCCCGGCTTGTTCTACCGTTTTCGAATAATCAGATTTCACACTGAGTAAATAGCCTCCGTAAACCCCAATTTTTGTATATGCATTTTGAAAATTCTCTTTTAGATATAGTGGGATAACAAGGTAATCTAGCTTATTTTTTATTTCTGTGGTTGTTTTGGTGGCTAGGCTTTCCTCAATCTTTTTGTGTCTCATTCCTTGTTGCGAAATACCAATCCCTGATTCAAGTGAGATAAATCCTGCTCTACTTAGAGGAACATCTACTAATAAATTTGCGGTTAAAGCAATGCGAGGCTTATTTTCATCATAGTTTTTATGTCCAATTAAGCTTGCTACATTAATACCCGCCTGAAAACCTGCTGTTGGCTGTGCCGTAAGTTCTAAGGTGAAAAGAATTGTAATAACAATTAACAATATGATTGGTGCTATTTTTAACTTCATCTTAAAGTAATTACAAATTTAACTTTTACAAAAAAACGGCCAAAACTGAAATTTGTTTTGCAAAGCTAGTATGTTTATTAAAAATGTTATAAAAAACTATACTTATTTATTGTTGTCAGGTATTACCAAATTAAAAACAATTTGTATTCAAAATATCTACGTTTGTAAATTTCAGTAAATCAGGTGTTTGTGAGCAGCGGCTTTTTTTTTATGAAAATAATGCTAAAAATATTTTGAAATTATTTTTCTTCATTTTAACTTTGACCAAACGTTCAGTCAAAAATAATTATGCCACGAACAATTGAACAATATGAACAAATAAGGGCTGAGAAAAAGAGCCTTATTATGGAAGCAGCAATTGAAGTATTTGCTGAAAAAACTTTCCAGGGGGCCTCCGTCAGTATGATAGCTAAAAAAGCTGAAATATCTAAAGGGTTATTATATAACTATTTTGAAAGCAAAGAGGCTTTACTTAAAGAAATAATAAAAGGTGCTTCTGATAAAATTTACCAGTACTTTGATCCAAATCACGATGGTGTTCTAACCAAAGATGAGTTTTTCTTTTTCATTAGGAAAAATATTCATATTGTAAAAGAAAACATAAATTATTGGAAGCTTTATTCCGCACTGGTGCTACAACCTGATGTAATGAAGCTGATTGAACATGACTTCGGTGATGTAGCTGCTAATTATGGAAAGCTTATTTATGATTTATTTCAACGTTGCGGAGTAAAAGATGTTCGAGGTGAAATATTGTTGTTTACTGCTTTGATGAAAGGAGCTATAATACAATATGTTTCAATGCCGGATATATACCCAATTGATGATTTTGAAAAGAAAATAATAGAATATTACACTGAGAAATTAAATGTTTAAAAAAATTAGAGATGAAAACAATTGCACTTGTTTTGGTAGTTTTTTTTATTACAGCATCCTTAAATGCACAAAATGCTACCGAAATTATTAAAAAAGCACATGATAAGGAAAGAGGAACCTCTAGCAAAGGAGAAATGTCGATGACAATTGTTCGACCTACCTGGAAACGGACGCTTAAGTTTAAGATGTGGGGAAAGGGGTACGATTATTCATTAACACTGGTTACTTATCCTGCAAAAGAAAAAGGTCAGACATTTTTGAAAAGGAAAAATGAGCTTTGGAGTTGGAATCCAACCATTAGCCGAATGATTAAACTGCCCCCTTCAATGATGTCGCAAGGCTGGATGGGCTCGGATTACACCAATGATGATATCCTGAAAGAATCATCTATGGTAAATGATTATACACACAAAATTATAGGTTCTGAAAATATAGAAGGGTACGATTGCTATAAAATTGAAATGACTCCAAAGGCTACCGCAAAAGTAGTATGGGGGAAAGTGATAAAATGGGTAAGCAAAGATGAATACCTTCAACTAAAAACGGTTTACTACGATGAAGATGGCTACAAAGTAAAATCTGAACTAGGTAAAAATGTGAAAAAAATTGGAGGAAGATTACTTCCTACTACAATTGAGATTATACCTGAAGATGAGCCTGGTAAAAAAACAATTGTTGAAATGATAAACGTTGAATTTGATATACCAATTCAGGAATCTTTTTTCTCTCAGCAAAATATGAAACGAATCAGATAACAGAAGAAGTACTTAAGTGTGCCTACAGTATTTATGAGTGCATAAAGTTACTGAAATCAGCTTACACGAACTCTACTTATTAACTCATAAATACTCTAAGTACTCCAAGTACTCATAAATACTTCTTATTATGAAAGAATATATAAAAATAGCATGGCGTAATCTCTGGCGAAATCGCAAACGAACAGCTATTACATCAGCATCAATTTTGTTTGCAGTGTTTTTCGCCTTGCTTATGCGTTCCATGCAATTGGGAACTTATGACAATATGATAAAAAATGCCATTGAAACATACATGGGTTTTATTCAGATACAAAATATTGATTACGAGGATGATCCAGGGATCGATAATACATTTGAATACAATGAAGAATTACTAAAATCTCTTGATAACCTCAAAGGAGTGAAAGCGGTTGTACCCAGGGTTGAATCTGGTGCCTTGGCTTCATTTGGAACTCAGACAAAAGGGGTTATGGTTCTTGGTGTAGATCCCCGGCGTGAATCAATGTTGTCTAAACCAAACACCCGGTTGGTGAAATGGCGTTTTACCCCTGAGAAAATTGATGAGCTAAAGAAAAAAGCGAATTTACCTGAAGAGATTTTGAGTAAGTTGGATAATTGCGTTAATAATTCCTATGCATTAGAGTCTGGAATAGAATTGGATTTAGGTATGGATGATGCGCAATCGCAAAAATACTTGCCGATAATTAAACAGATAACTGCCTTTGAGGGGAATAAACTAGAACCTGGGGACAAAGGTGTTTTAGTTTCAGATCGTCTATCAAAGTATCTTAAAGTTGAAATTGGTGATACACTTGTTTTAACGAGTGTTGGATACCATGGTGCATCGGCTGCAGGTCTTTTTCAGGTTATAGGGATTATAAAATTACCCATACCAGACTTAGACAATAAGCTGATTTATATGTCTTTAAACGATGCTCAGCCTTTATTTAATCTAAGTAATCAGGCTACCTCTATTGCAATTAATCTGGATGATAACAGCGATGAGAATATGATGAAAATGCAGGGTGAAATAACCAACTTGCTAAAAAATGATAAACTGAAGGTACAGAACTGGACAGAATTCAACAAAGTGCTTTATCAACAAATTCAAAGCGATAACCAAAGTGGAAAGTTAATGCTTGGACTTCTTTACTTTATTATCTTTTTCGGAATATTTGGTACAGTGCTAATGATGATTCATGAAAGGTATCGTGAGTTTGGTGTTTTGGTTTCAATTGGCATGCAACGAACAAAGTTAGCAATTGTACTGATCATTGAAATGTTTTTCATGGGAGTAATTGGAGTAGTAACCGGAACTCTAATTAGTTTACCAATATTGTATCTTGGTCATGAGTATCCGTATCGATTTACAGGTGAAATGGCAAAAGCTTATGAAGGTTATGGTATGGAACCCGTAATGCCACTAGCCTGGATTGATAATTATATATTCTGGCAGGGTGCAATTGTGGCGCTTATGGTAATGCTTTCCTGTATATATCCTTTACGAAAAGTTTTGAAACTTAAAGAAGTGGAAGCCTTGAGGGGCTAATATAACTTTAAAAATTGAAGAAATGAAAAGAATGATTTGGTCCATTTCATGGAAAAATATATGGCGAAACAGGGTTCGAAGCCTTGTAGTAATTATTGCCGTTATTCTTGGGTTGATTGGCGGGACTCTCTCTGTTGGAGTAATGACAGGATGGATAGAACAACGAATTGATGCAAGTATTTATAATGAAATCTCTCATGTTCAGATACATAATCCCGACTATATGAATAATGAGGAGTTAAAATACTCCATTCAGGATTATGATAAAATAGAAAATGTTTTAGATACCCTTAGTGGAGTTGTTGACTTTACCACTCGCTTTAAAGTTTTTGCAGGCGTACGTTCTGATAGAGATGCTACGGGAATGATAATCAAGGGAATTAACCTTGAAGAAGAAAAGAAAATCTCAAGACTACCAGATTATATTATAGAAGGTAGTTATTTTGAAAATCAGTCAAAGTTGAGATCAATCATAATTGGAAGTAAAGCTGCTGAAAATTTAAAATTAGTTAACTACCAAATTGATAAAAATAAGTATAATGTGCTTGATTCACTTGAAGTACCTAAAGAAGTTGTCGGAAAAATTGATACTTTAAAATCAAAAAGGTACAGAACTGAGAAACAATTTGTTAAGGCGCTTTCTTCTGTTCTCACTGAAGAAGAGCTGGGGAAATATAAATCGATTTTGATAGATCAATTTTTATTTTACCGGTTAAGGGCAAAAGTTACCATAACAATGACCGATACTGCAGGGAATATGGTTCCAATAGCTTATAGGGTCACTGGGATTTATCGAACAAGCAATAGTGCTTTTGATGCTATGAATGCTTTCGTTTTGGAAGAATCATTAAAGAAAGAAACAGGTTTTGGAAAAGATTTTATTCATGAAGTGGCTATTATTTGTACTGATAATGAAACTGCAACAGTTGTTTCAGAAAAACTTAAGGAATTATTTCCCGAACAAAGTGTTATGTCCTGGAAGCAGGTTGCTCCCGATGTTGCCTACATGAGTGATATGATGAACATTATGGATTTTATTTATGTTGGAATTATCTTATTTGCTCTTGCCTTTGGAATTATTAATACAATGTTAATGGCTGTGCTGGAAAGGGCCAAGGAGTTAGGGATGCTAATGGCAATTGGCATGAACAAGTTTCGTGTTTTTAGCATGATAATGATAGAATCCGTATTGCTTACATTAACAGGGGCTTTAATAGGAATGGGTATTAGTGCCATATTGATAGCAATTTTTAGGCAAACAGGTATTAACCTTGCTATGTGGAGTGAAGGACTTGAAGCTTTCGGTTTTTCTTCAATCATATACCCGGTTCTAACATTTCGTAACTATGTTGATATCACTGTTTTAGTTATTCTTACTGGTGTAATTGCTTCTATATGGCCGGCAAGAAAGGCATTGAAACTGAATCCGGCAGAAGCTTTACGAACTGAATAAGTCAAACCAGTAATAAATATTATCTACTCAAAATATATAAAGTCATGAAAGTAATCGAAATAAAAGACGTAAATAAAATATACAACGATTCTGAAGTAAAAGTGCATGCAGTTCGTGGAATTAATCTTGATTTTGAACAAGGCGAGTTTGCTGCTATTGTTGGACCTTCAGGATCTGGTAAAACAACATTGCTGAATATGGTTGGTGGACTTGATAATCCAACTTCTGGAAATATCATTATTGGAGGGACAGAAATTAGTCAACTAAAAGGTTCCAAATTGATTGATTTTAGGCTACACAACATTGGTTTTGTCTTTCAATCTTACAATTTGATCCCTGTTTTAACTGCTAAAGAAAACGTTGAATTTATAATGCAAATGCAGGGTGTATCTGCAAAAGAAAGAACCGAAAGAACGCTTGAATTGCTTGAAGCTGTTGGACTGGGTGATAGAACCGATAGCCGCCCTTCACGATTATCAGGTGGTCAGCAACAAAGAGTTGCCGTTGCAAGAGCATTAGCTTCGAAACCAAAATTTGTCTTAGCCGATGAGCCTACTGCAAACCTTGATTCAACTTCAACAGAAAACTTGCTTGACATTATGGAGAAATTAAACAAGGAAGAGAATATCACGTTCATATTCTCTACCCATGATGCAAGAGTAGTGAAAAAAGCACGACGTGTAATTACTGTTGAGGATGGGAAAGTAATTTCAGACGAAAGAAAAAACTAGTTTGATTAGCTGTTTATTTATCCTATTATAAATTTTCTAAGTTATTGTTTCAAATATTTAATTTCTAACAACATGCTACTACTAATTATTGTAATCATCTTTATCAGTTCTTGGATTTTTGGTGTACTTGCTGCAAAATTTTTTGGTCATTAATTTAACAGTGTAAATTTCTTAAACTGAAGGATTTTAAAAAGCCATGAAAAACAAACCAAATATTTTTGATAGAGTTCTAAAATATTATCAGATGATTCAGGCTGTAATGGTTTTGATTATGGTTTTTGCTCTCTTCAGCTTTATTGATGCTCCAAAACGTGAAAATCCTGAACTAATTATTAATCAAGGAGTAATTATTGGTTTATACCCTGGTGCTAATTCGACTATTGTTCAAAATGAATTGATGACAAAAGTGAAAAGTTTTATTCTTTGTTACAATGAGGTTGATAAACAAAAAACATATTCAAAAACAAATTAAGGAATAATATTTATTTATGTTGAACTTGTTGATATTATTGAACATAAGAATCAATTCTGGAAAAAAATGGAAACAGAATTAGCAAATTTACATATTCCCTAATTAACTAATTTGGTTTGTGATTAAATATTGCATAAGACAAACTTGAGTTGCAACTAACAATTTAATTATTAGGATAATGTTAACAAAGATAAACAAAGTTTTGGCAGTAGTACTTTGTATTTATTCAATACAAGTAAATGCTCAAGAAGAACCTGAAAAATATGAGCTGGGAGGATATATCTCAAACATGCAATCTGTTCAATTTGAAGATATTCATGGGGTGTGGATAAATGATAACCTCATTCACAACAGGCTCAATTTTGATTGGTACCTGACAAATAAACTAACTTTTAAAATGGGTGTCAGAAACCGGGTTTTTACAGGCGAAAGTCTTAAACTTATTCCTGATTATGGCGAGTTTATTGGCGCTTCAGAGCTTGGAATTATGGACCTGAACTGGAATGTAATCAGTGAGCAATCTGTAATTTTAAACACAAACATTGATCGACTTTATTTTCAGTACCAGACCGATAAATTTAGTGCAACAGTTGGTCGGCAGCGAATAAACTGGGGTAAAACATTTGCCTGGAACCCAAATGATATTTTCAATGCATACTCATTCTTTGATTTTGATTATGTTGAGCGACCTGGTAGTGACGCAGTTAGGCTTGAGTATTATACTGGCATGGTTTCATCTGTTGAATTGGCGGCAAAAATTGATAAAAATGAAGATATCACTGTAGCTGCACTTTGGCGATTTAATAAGTGGAATTACGATTTCCAAACTATTGCTGGAATATTAAATTCTAAGGAGTATGCTATAGGAGGTGGATGGTCAGGTGCTATTAAAAGTTTGGATTTTAAAGGTGAATTTACTTATTTACACCCAAAGGATAATATGAGCGATACAACAGGCCAGTTTATTGGCTCAGTATCTACAGGTTATACGTTCCCAAACTCTTTTAATTTGATGTTTGAATTTTTGTATTCTGATATTCCTGAAGGCGGCATCAGCAATTTTTATGAATATTATTATCAGCCATTATCCGTAAAAACTTTATCATTCACGGAATATAACGTTTTCGGGCAGGCAAGCTATCAAATAACACCCCTTTTGATGGGGACAGTTTCTTGTATGTATTATCCGAAAATAAAGGGTTATTTCATAGGCCCAACATTTGATTATTCGTTTACCGATAACTTATTTGCATCAGTTGTAGTACAAACATTTAGTGGAGAAATGAAAGATCCAATAACTTTAGAAAACAATCGTTTAAATGCAACATACGCATTTTTAAGGTTGAAGTGGAGTTTTTGAGCCAGTCCAAATTAATCACAAAAAAGCTACAAACTTAACTTAGTTTGTAGCTTTTTAGGTTGGAAGCGGGTTTTCTCCATTAATTACCTATTTCCTGATGATAAGCTTACTTTGTAATAGCTTATTCCCCAAGTTAATGATTACAATATAAGAACCGTCTTCATGGTTGCTTAGATCAATTATTTCCTTAGCATTTAAATTCGTTTTTTCGAATATTTTCTTACCACTTATGTGATAAATCCCCAAAGATTCAACCTTGTTGGTATTTTCTCCAAAATCAAAATTCACAATTCCATTTGAAGGGTTAGGGTAAAGTTTGATTTTATTTTGGCTTATATTTTCTATACTTGTTGCAAAAACAGTTAATGAAGCCGCATAACTTTCCAGCTGATTGCAATAACCATTTATAATACATTTATAGTATCCTGCATCATCTTGTGTTATGCTTGAAATGTAAAGATTGGAATCGTTTGCACCACTGATTTTTCCTCCATTCAGAAGGTCTGTTTCATCTTTTTGCCACTGATAGCTCTCAACACTTCCTGAAGTTGTAATTGTAAACTGTGCATCATCTCCAGTGCCCAAATCAATAGAGTCTGGGTTGCCTGTTATCTCAGCAGTAACCCATGCTGAGACTATGACTTCATCTTGAGACTGACAGTGTTCATTGTTTATTGTCCAGTAAAACGTGGTTTGACCCTCTGGTAAATTTCTTGCAATTGTCGAATAATTATTAGGGTTATCAATTGTCACTGCATTATTATCGGTTGCCCAGGTTCCAATTCCATCAATAGCTTGGTTTGCAGTCAAAATTAATTCACTTTCATCGCACATCTCTTTATCTATACCTGCATTAGCAACTGTTGCAGGTTGATAATGAGTAACTACAACTGTATCCTTTGCATTGCAACCATTTCTGGAAACTGACCAAATATATTTATTCGTTCCCACTGATACATCATTTACTGTCGCATCATATTGGTAATTGTCTGAGAAATTACCACCACCCATGATAATACTCCATTTTCCAGTACCGCTTCCTGGGTTTTCGGCATTAAGTCCAGCTGAATTCTCACAAGTTTGAATATCTTCACCGGCTAATATGTCAAATGAATTATTTGTAATTGTAACATTATCATAAACAGTAACGTCAAAAGCTGTGACTGTCCACCTATATGCATTTATTCCCCTTGATACATTTGTTACCAATGTATTATGTTGATTTGGGTTCGTAAAAGTTCCAGTACCACTTTCAACACTCCATACTCCTGTCCCTAATCCTGGATCATTTGCATTCAGTGTTGCATAATTATTGCAGGAGTTTTGATCATCTCCTGCATTAGCTAAAGCCACATTATAAAGCACAACTACATCGTCACTTGAAGAACATCCATTCCAGTCTACAGTCCATCTATAAGTGTTATATCCATAGTTAATGTTAGTAACTGTTGTAGTTGGGCTGTGATTATTTGTAAATACTCCAATTCCTGTAAACGTCATCCAGGTTCCTGAAGCTCCTAAAGGCAGCTCTGCCGTTATTGTTGTATTGTCTACTGTAATAACTTGATCAGATCCTGCATAAGTGTCAAAATCGTTATTTGTAATTGTTACTGTATTATTTCCAATACATCCTTTGCTATTTACTGTCCAGGTGAATTCATTAATTCCTCGCTCTAAATTTGAAACAGTAGTATATGAATTCGCTGGAGTGGAGATTGTTATGTTTGGGTTGTTGCTCGTCCATAATCCCGTTTCATCAATTCCAAGAGCAGACGCAAATAATTCACTATAATTCTCACAAATAGCTTTATCTGTACCTGCAGAAACAACAACCTTATTATCCATTACCTCTACATTCTGCTCACTTGTACAAGACCCTTTTGTAACAGTCCACCTAAATCTGTTTAAACCGCTTGAAAGACCTCTGACTGTTGTTTCGTAATTATTTGCATTGTCAAACACACCTCCACCATAAAGTGTGGTCCATATACCAGTAGCACCTGAGCCTGCTGGCAATGTCTGCGCTACGACATCTACTTCATCGATGCAAACTGCTGAAGGGGCGCTTGCTGATGCTTGGTATAGGTCATTCGTAATCGATACATCATCACTTGCAGTACATGAATTTCTAATTACAGTCCACCTAAAAATGTTACTTCCGTTTGGTAAATCTGTAACTGTGGTAGTGTAGGCACCTGTGTTTTCTATTTTCCCATCACCTTGAATGACTGACCAGTAACCAGTTCCTGTTGCGAGAGGATTGCTTCCTTGCAGAATTTGGCTTGTGCCACAAATTGTTTTATCAGCACCTACTGTAACAGTAAATGAATTATTTGTTAAAAGCATGTAGTCTGTAGCATAACAACCATTTTCTGTGATACTCCATGTTAATAGATTTTCCCCTTTTTGAATGTTCCTTGCGGTAGTTGTGGGGCTACTTGAATTATCAAATGTTACATCTATGTTATTTGCTGTCCAATAGCCGGTTTGTCCTCCATCCAAAGGATCTGCATTTAATGCCTGCGCTTCATTGCACCCAACAATGTCTTCACCTGCTGAAACAGTTATTGAATTATTCGCAACATCAAAATTAGCAGAAGCAGAGCATCCATTGTTTTCTATTGTCCAGGTAATGTTGGTTACACCAATTGGTAATTCTCTTGCATAAGTGTTCCCACTAGTGGAATTATCAAACACAACCAATTGATGGTTTGCTGTCCACATACCAATGCCTGTAGGAGGGGCTGAGTTTCCTATGATGCTAATATAATTTTCACAAACAGACGATTCTCCTTGAGGGGATGCTGTTGCGGTGTAGTAGTCGTTGGTGATTGTAGTCTCTTTAAAATCAGAGCAGTATGCGCTTTGAACAGTCCATCTAAACCTATTTTCTCCATTTGCCATGTTTGAGATGATTGTCTCATAATTGCTTGGAGTTTCAATTATTCCCGATCCTGCAGATATTTTAGACCATAGCCCTGTAGCTCCAATTAAACTAGGGTCAACTGCTTCAATTGTAGTGCTGTGGTTTGAGTTACAAATTGAACTTTCAGAGGATACAATATCTGCAATGACTGAGTTGTTAGTTATGATAATATCTGCCGATCTTGAACAATCGTTTTTTGTAACAGTCCATGTAAAAATATTTTCTCCTAAATTGATAGAACTAACATTTGTGCTATTATTTAGTGAGTTTTCAAGCACACCACTTCCTGAAGAAACGGACCATCTTCCAACTCCATTTTGAATATTTGTTGCATTAATTATTGTCTGATTTGTACAAATAATTTGATCATCACCTACCTGTGCTGCATCAGGGGTATCATTTGTAATAATCACTTCTGCTGAATTTGAGCAGACACCATCAGCTAAAGTCCAACGAAATGTGTTAATTCCAATAAGTAAACCGTCAACATTTGTATTATAAAGTGTTTGATTGGTAAATACACCATTACCTCCTAAGACTGTCCAATTTCCTGACTGATTGCCCGTTGGTTGTGTGCCTGCAAGTGCAGTTGAAGTAGTATTACATATAGTTTGAGGTGAGCCGGCATCGATTACAATGCTTTGATTGGTAACTTCAATATCTGAAGAATCAGAGCATCCATTATAGTTGACTTTCCATCTGAAAATGTTCGAACCAAATTGTAAGTTGGTTACTTCAGTCTGATACAAATTAGCATTTGCAATATTTGCATTTCCTGTAATAACTGTCCAGTTACCTGTCCCATGTGTAGGATTGTTTGCATTTAACTCGGTCTGATTATTACAAACAGTTTGATTATCACCAGCATAAACATTATTAGGGAGGTTGTTAGTAATGATTACCTGATCGGATGCAGAACAACCCAGATCGTTTCTTTTCCAGGTAAATGAATTTTCGCCGAATTTTAAATTTGACACTGCTGTATTAGGAGCAGTACTATCAGTAAAAATAACAGACCCATTTGTGCTGGTCCAATACCCTGTACCACCTGTTAATGTCGCATTCAGGTTTGTTGATGTAGCGCAAATTGTATCATTGTCGCCAGCATTGGTGGTAATTGCATTGTTGGTAACTATAATTAAGTCTTCAGTTGAGCAATTTTGATTATAAATGGTCCATTTAAAAGTATTTTCTCCTGGATCAAGATTTGTTACACTTGTTTGGAATAGGTTTGATGATGTTATTTTTGCGTTTCCTCCATTTACAACACTCCATTCACCTGCTTCATTTTGATCAACAGGTGGCGATGCCATGATTGTTGTGGTAGCTGAACAAACCGCTTTATCCGGATTTGTAGTCGCCTGACTGGGTAGTTGGTTACTCAGCTGAATTTCATCATTATAAGTGCAACCATCAGATATGATAGTCCATCTAAACCTGCTGATTTCTCCAATATTCGTTACTGTTGTAGTCGCAGCTAATGAGTTGGTAATAAGTCCATTTCCAAAGGTTTTTGTCCAGTAGCCCGATCCGCCGGATGGAATGTCGGTTCCGGTAAGGGTAAATGAACTGCTGCAATCGGTCTGATCAGTGCCTGCTGAAATGGTTACGAAATCACTTGTTATGATTACAGTATCTGCAGCGGGACAATAGCCATTATTCACGGTCCAGATTAATTCATAGGTATTGTTCTCCAGTCCAGAGATTGTTGCATTATACTGATTTGCATTGTTGAAAGTTACAGGTGGAGCTGATGTCCAGGTTCCTGTGTAAGGCATCGGATTGTTAGCATTCAGCGTGTAACTGCTGGTACAAATTACATTGTCTGTACCTGCGTCTACATCTGGTCTATTGTTGGTAACTTGCATTAAATCAGTTGCACTGCAAAATGCATTCGTTACCGTCCATTCAAAAGTGGTAGTTCCCTGCTTTATGCTGCTAACTGCTGATGCAGGATCGGCTGTATTTGAAAAAATCTCATTTTGTGCGCCAATTACTGACCATTTACCCGATTCACCAGGTTGTAATGCACTTGCTGATAAGGTAATATTGTCTATACAAATAGAAACATCGGGACCAGCATTTGGAACAGGCAAATTATTGGCAATAATAAAATCTTTAGTAGATGTACAAGTGTTATAAGTTATCGACCAGCGTATGTTTGAGGTTCCTGGTTGGGCCGTAATTTGCACACTTGGGTTTGTTAAATTGTCAAAAACTACATTTGAGCCAGGTAAATTCGTCCATAAGCCACTACCCCCAGAGGGAGGTGTTGAAGCTCCAATATAAAAGGTGTTCGTACAGCCACTTTTGTCTGTTCCTAAACTATTGACTGGCAGGTCTTTTGTAATGTCAAACTCATAAGTGTCACTACATGAGCCATTTGATACTGTCCATGCCAGTGTTGTTGTTCCAAAAGGCAAATTGCTTGCAATGGTAGAGTTTGATGCAGTATTATCTATTATGATATCTTCGTTTTCAAAAGCCAATGACCATTGCCCGGATGGCATTGCCGGAGTGCTGCTCCCATTAATTGTTGCAGTATTTGTGCAAGGGTCTGGGGATTGTTCACTGGCACTTGCAATAATTGTATTATTAGTTACAATAAGATTCGCAGGTGTATATCCGTTTACAGTATAAGTGAATGTATTGACTCCCTGATCCAGATTGTTAACAGCTGAACTTGACGATGATGGCGAAACTATCGTTGCTCCGCCCGATGTAGACCACACTCCGTTTGGGGTAACTGCATTAATTGTTGTTGTGGTGGAACAAACTTCTTTATCTGCTTCAACTTGTGCTGTTTGTGAAAAAACTTGCTGTATAGGAAAGAACATACATAGCAATATCACATATTTGAAAAATTTGGCTAGTCGATACATAGTATTTTTGTTTAATAGGAGCAAATTGAAAATATTTAATTTGTTGAATTATCGTAATTGTTATACGTATAATTGCCTAAAAGGTTCAGTTGTTTTGATGGTTTTATGGTAATTTGATATTAAAGGATATTAAATTAGAAATTTTAATGGTTAAAGTTTGTTTTGTAAAGCGATTTCTATAAAAATAGACTATTAGACATAGCTCTAAGTTGCATATTGAAAATAAAGAAGCCTCCTGAATTTTCAGAAGGCAGTATAATTTTCTTTTTGGAATTAGTTTTCAGAAATTATTCTCCAAACATCTCAATAATTTCTTCTTTGGTTTTACCTGGAATGCCAAATTCTTTTCCAATTTTTATGAAGGCATTAATTGCTTTATCCAAATGTTCTCTTTCATGTGCTGCTGATAACTGGATACGGATTCTTGCTTGTCCTTTGGCAACTACCGGATAATAGAATCCAATTACATAAATTCCTTCTTCAAGTAATTTAGCTGCAAAATTCTGTGAAAGTTTGGCATTAAATAGCATCAATGCAACAATAGCAGAATCTGATGGTTTTAAAACAAAGCCAGCTGAACTCATTTTTTCTTTGAAATAGGTTGCATTTTCCATCAACTTATCTCGTAATTCAGTAGATTCATCGAGCATGTCAAAAACTTGATTTGCAGCACCTATGATTGCAGGAGATAATGAATTTGAGAATAAATATGGACGAGAACGCTGACGTAACATATCAATAATTTCTTTTTTACCTGTTGTAAAGCCGCCAAGAGCTCCTCCTAAAGCCTTTCCTAAGGTACTTGTGATAATATCCACTCGTTTCATTACGTTGTGGTATTCGTGTGTTCCACGACCGGTTTTGCCTATAAAACCAGAGGCGTGGCTGTCGTCAACCATTACAAGGGCTTCGTATTTTTCGGCCAAATCGCATATTTGGTCTAGTTTGGCAATGTCTCCATCCATTGAAAAAACACCATCAGTTACAATGATTCTGAATCGCTGCGCTTGAGCCAGTTTGAGCTGATTTTCAAGGTCTTCCATGTTTGCATGCTTGTATCTGTATCGGTGAGCTTTAGAAAGTCTTACCCCATCAATAATTGATGCATGATTTAATTCATCTGAGATAATTGCATCCTCCTTATCAAAAATTGGTTCAAAAACCCCACCATTTGCATCAAATGCCGCAGCATAAAGAATGGTATCTTCCATACCAAAAAAGTCAGCAATTTTCTTCTCCAGCTCTTTGTGAATATCCTGGGTACCACAAATAAATCTTACTGAAGACATTCCATAACCATGAGAATCAAGTGCTTTTTTAGAAGCCTCAATCACTTTTGGGTGTGATGATAATCCCAAATAGTTGTTGGCACAAAAATTAAGTACTTCTTGTCCTGTATTTAACTTTATTTCAGCACCTTGTGGAGAGGTAATGATGCGTTCGTTTTTGTAAAGTCCTGCTTGTTCAATGGACTCTAACTCCTTTTTTAAAAAATCTTGTAGTTTACCGTACATATCTTATTCTCTGTTTTTAGTTGAAATTTAAGAAGTTCAAAATTAAGAAAATATGTAGAGTTAAAAAATGATATTTATTGGATTTTAAATAGGTGAATTATTCTTTTTTGTGTTTTTTTAACACTTTGTAATTTATTGAAAATTAATCAAGTAGCTGCTGCTGTTATTTTATTGTGTAGAAAAAACACAATAAAACTTGTTTGCTAAGTTTTAATGATTTATCTTTGTGTATGTAAAACACAATGATGTTATGGAAAAAGAAAAAAAATATTGCTACGAGTATCCGAGGCCTGCCTTAACAACAGACTGTGTGATATTTGGTTTTGATGACACTGATTTAAAAGTATTGCTGATTCAACGGGGAATTGAACCTTACAAGGGCAAATGGGCTTTCCCTGGTGGTTTTGTAAATATGGACGAAACTACTGAAGAAGGCGCAAAACGAGAATTGTTTGAAGAAGCCGGACTGCAAAATATTTTCATTGAGCAATTATATACCTTCAGTGATGTTGATCGGGATCCGAGAGGCAGGGTAATTTCAGTAGCCTACTATGCGCTGGTTTCTCTCAAAGAATATGAGCCCGTTGCAGGTGATGATGCTAAAAAAGCGAAATGGTTTTCTATTCATGATATACCAACACTGGCTTTTGATCATGAAAAAATCCTTCGAATGGCACTTTATCGTTTAAAAGGGAAGATTAGATATCAACCTATTGGATTTGAGTTGCTTCCGGAAAAATTTACGTTTACCGATTTACAACACCTTTACGAAGTAATTCTGGAAACATCACTTGATAAAAGAAACTTTAGAAAGAAAATCCAGAAAATGGGATTACTGATTGAATTGGATGAAAAACAACAAGGTGTGGCTCATAAAGCAGCTACCTTTTACAGATTTGATAAAAAGAAGTATGAGCAGTTAAGTTTGAAGGGATTTAACTTTGAAATATAATCAATAGAACTAAAAATTAAAAATTAAGAGTATGAAAAAGAATGCATTATTAATTATCGATCCGCAGAATGATTTCTGTTCGCCAAATGGCGCATTGTATGTTGCAGGGGCTGAAAAGGATATGGAACGACTTGCCAACTGGATTAAATCCAATAAAGAAGAGATTGATTTTATTGGTGTCACCATCGATTCGCATCAGCCCAATGATATTTCGCATCCTTCGTTTTGGATGGACAAGGATGGAAATTTCCCGGCTCCTTTTACTCAAGTTACCTATAAAGAGGTTGAAGAAGGAAAATGGGCTGCACGATTTGATCCAAAAAGGGCATTGGCATATTTGAAAGAACTGGAAGCACAGGGTGAATACCCGCATTTGATTTGGCCACCTCATTGTTTGATTGGTTCAACCGGAGCGGCTATTTATCAGCCATTGATGGATGCCATAGTTGACTGGACAATACGAGGAAAGTTTTACCAGACAGTTGCCAAAGGAACTTTCCCGTTTACGGAGCATTTTGGAGCTTTTCGTGCGCAAGTTCCTGATCCCGAGCGCCCTGAGACACAGTTAAACCAGGGTTTAATTAAAACATTGGAAACTTATCAGAACGTTTATTTGGCTGGAGAAGCAAAATCACATTGTGTGGCAAATAGCTTAAAGCAAGTATTGGATGAATCTCCGGATTTGGCTGCTAAGTTTATTGTTTTGGATGATGCAATGTCAAATGTGACTGGTTTTGAAACACTTGCCGATCCTATATATGAAAGGGCACGGCAGATGGGGGTGAGGTTTACTAATACTAGTAATGAGAAATTAGAAATTAGAAATTAGAAATTGGCAATGAATTCTAGTTCTAAGTTATAGCTTATTATAAAGCTTGTTAAGTTTAATTATAAAAATTAGAAATTATGAAAGGCATAAAATATTCAAACTATGCAGATCTCGATTTTAATCTTGATTTTGCCAACTTTAATCCTGAGGAGATTGAAGTCGATGAAACAATCAATGCTGTTTTTGTGGTGGATACTTCCTATTCGGTATCAACCTATGTGAAAGAATTGAATGCTGCGTTTAACGATTTTACCGAGAGCATGCAAAAATCGCATGTGGCTGATAAGTTATTTGTGTCGATAGTTGAGTTTGACAAAAGAGTTAGGGTGTCAAGTGGTTTTAGACCAGTTACTTCTGTTCCGGTTATGGATTTTTCGAAAAACCTTGGAGGATGGACATCACTTTACGATGCTGTTTTTACAGGTTTAACAAACGCTTTGGATTATCGTGAAAATCTGGAAAATTCTGGCGTTGAAACCAAAACGTTGTTGTTTGTGATTACTGATGGTGAAGATAATTCATCCCAGAATCCTCCGGGCAAGGTGAAAAACATAATTTCTAAGCTGAAAATGGAAGAGAAAAGTGCCTTCTCATTTACTTCTGTTTTGTTTGGGCTTGGGAATCAGGCTAATTTTGAAAAAGCCCAAAAAGATATGGGTATAGAGCATCTTGCCAAAATTGGTACTTCAGGTGATGAAATAAAACGAATGATTGGTTTTATTTCTCAATCCATCTCTTCTGTTTCGGCTGGTAAGTCATTAACTCCTGCGTTTTAATCTGATCACCTATTAAGAAGAAAAGTTCTTTATAATTAGGTTATTTTCATCTACTTAATGATAATTTGAGAAATTGTCAAATGGGAGAGTTACGTTGAAGAACTTAGAAATTTGAGAAATACCGGCAGGTTTCTAGTGTCAGGGCAAGTATGATATTTCTGGTAATTGGGGCTGTATCAAAAGTCTAATTCAATGCAATTTTACTTTCATTTCAACAACAAAAGAGCGTATTTCAACAAGATTGAAAGCAGATTGATTGGATTGATGCAAGATTGAAAGAAAAATTTATAGCAAAACTA
>JBNKRJ010000131.1:0-10958 GCA_050296515.1 Bacteroidales bacterium
GTATTGCTGCAATTGGTTGTTGTTAAAAGCCTGGATGCACAATACAATGTTGATTCTATAAGAAATCTATCCTTTGATGAGCTTAAAAAAAATTTTGAGAAAAGTTTTGTTGATTCTGTTAAAGATCTAATTTATGCCAATGTCTACCTTGAAAAAGCTAAAAAAGACAAGGATATTTTGAAAATAGCCGATGCATACTATTACTTCTCTATAATAAGTGAATATAAAGCCGGTCTTAAATATGCCGATAGTGTTATTATTATCACCAAAACCCTTAAAGGAAATAAGCAGTTTCCTGCTCTGGGATATTTTAGTAAAGGGAGAATCTATTACTATCTAGGAGAATTGCAGATGGCAATAGAGCAGTATGTTAAAGCCCATTTTTTTGCAAAACAAAATAAGAATGATATTTTGCTCGCTAAAATAAAATCTAATATTGGAGCCATTAAGAACAGGTTAGGGGAAAAAGAAGAAGCGTTGGAAATCTATAAAGATTTTGTTAGTTTCGTGAAAGAATCGGAAATTCCTAATAAAGATTTTTTATTAGCTAATGGATTATTAGCTTTAGGTATTACCTATATTAGTACACAGAAATACGATTCAGCAGATATAGTTCTAAAGAAAGGATTGACAATTTCCCGAAATAAAAAATATATTGATATTCATGCAGCTCTTCTTAATCAATACGGAATCAATTTATTTTATACAAAAAGTTATAAAGCCTCAATAGACTCCATATCAAAAGCACTAAAAATAAGTAACTTAAAAAACAATCTTGCTTTTGCTTATTTGCATCTTGGTAAATCAAACTTAGCTCTCGGTGATACTGCATCTGCATTAGCGCATTTTTTTAGAGTTGACACCTTTCTTTGCAATAACAATTTTATTATGCAAGAACTTTTAGAAGCATATCCTCCAATAATTAATTATTACAAACAAAGTAAGGATTATATTAACCAATTGTTTTATACCAACCAACTTATTAAGTTTGATAGTATTTTTTATGCTACAAAAACAATTGCAAGCAAAGATATTGCGAAAAAATATGATATCCCTCTATTAATTGTCTCAAAAGAAGAAACTATTGCTAAACTAAATAAAGACAGAAGTTCATCGATAACGAAAATGTATTTTCTCTTCTTTTTTTTGTTACTATCAATTATTTCTGTCTTATTTTTTATAATCAAGAACCGAAAGTTCAAAAAAAAGTTTAATAAATTAATTGATCAGCTAAATGAAAAGGAGATAAATAAAACTGTTGAGAATAAAGTATACGTAACTGAAGAAATTGAAACAGAAAATATCTTAGCAAATCTGGGCAATGACTTGGTTAATTCGGTATTAATTAAACTAAACGAATTTGAAAAAACAATGCGCTTTACTGAAAGTAGTTATACCTTAAATAAACTTGCAAAAGAGCTAAAGACTAACAGCAGCTACTTATCGAAGATTATAAATGACCATAAAAAGAAAAACTTTCCTAATTATTTAAAAAGCCTAAGAGTAGATTTGGCCATTAACCGCTTAAAAAATGAGCCTAAATTCAGAACATTTACAATCCAAGCTATTGCTGAAGAAGTAGGCTTTAATAAAGCCCAATCGTTTTCAACTGCTTTTTATAATAAAACAGGATTATATCCCTCGTACTTCATTAAACAACTTGAAAAACATGAAACGAAAAGGGAATAGTTTATTGAGGAGCATTTGTTTAGTTTGTGAAAATCTTCACTACTCAAGAAATAAAGTTAACTAACTAGAAATGAATATACTACAGGATTTATTTGCCGTTGAAATTTATAAATTTCAATAATAAAATGTCTTAAGGAAACAGATAAAATAATTACTTTGCGACAAAATTTCAAAAATTAGGATTATGAAAAAAAAGAAAGAAAAAAAAACTACAAAATTATCTTTGAAAAAATTCACTGTTGCAAAATTAAATAGACTAAACCAAATACGAGGTGGGAGTTATGGCACTAATGATACAGGAGGTACAGGTGATGTACCTATTATATGGTAGGAGTAAAGAATATATCACAGCGCAATTTTCACAAATGACGATGGCTCCTAATTTAAAAGTGCCTTTGTTCATTTAGGAGAATTACCTTTAGGTCGTATCAAACACTTAAAGGATTTCAACTCACTGAATACTGGCTCTAGTTTGAAGATCATGCAAGTGTTTGGTCTAGGAACAAAGCAAAATCTTACTTACTTCGTTGTTCCTACGCAAGTTGTTACATTCAGACTAGTGTCAAGTCAAGTATGATATTACTGGTAATTAGCCAGGTGACAACACCTGGCTGGTGCACTTTGACATGACACTAGTAAAAAATCAGCACTAACAATATTATTTGTATAATCAGCTATTTTTACTAATATTTATGAGAATTTTGATTTTGGAATACTTTATACTAATTGGTAAGCTATTTTTAGCATTTGTATAGGTTAATGAATTCATGTTCATCGCAAATAATGAATCAAAATTTGGACAATGATAGAAAACCTATTAATAATTTTATTATAAAAATATTTAATGAATACCTGAAAATGAAAAGACTTTATAGATTTATAATTTTGTATATAGCGACCTTCATGTCTCTTAGCAATCTTAACTCACAGCCTATTAAGAATTTAATCCCACCCCAGATTGTTAAAGACACTTTTTACGGAAAAGTGGTTGAAGACCCTTATCGGTTTATGGAAAATACTGAGGATACAATGGTTCTTAAATGGTTACACAAACAAAGTGATAAAACATTGGATGCACTCAATAAAATACCTAACCTTAAATCCATCGTAACAAAACAAAAAAAAATAAATGAAGAAATTTCACAAACAAGATATTTGGTGGTAACTAATAGTAATGATTATTTTTACCTAAAAAAAGATGCTGACGAAAGAATATATAAGTTATATTATAGAAATGGCTTTCATGGAACAGAAGAACTGCTCTTTGATCCAATGAGCTATGATAAGGGTTCAGACAATAAATATATAATCAATTATATCCAGCCAAGTTGGGATGCATCAAAAATAGTGATTGGTTTTACAAAAAACGATGAAGAATTCTCAGAAATGATTGTTTTAGAAGTTAAAACAAAAAAAACTTTGTCAGAAGTGATTTCCCATTGCTGGCCCTCTGATCTTGGAGGAGTTTCGTGGTTAAAAGACAATTCTGGGTTCTATTATTTGCACATCCCGGTTATTAACAAAAATTCTGAAGGTTATCTTTTAAATGCAAGCTCGGTTTTGTATAAACTTAGCGATGATCCTAAAAAATTAAATACAGTATTCTCTGCCAATAACAATCCTAAAATAAATTGTAACCCAGCTGATTTTCCAATTGTCGACTATAAACCATATTATGGTAATATTTTAATTGGCCGAATTGGAGGAGCAAGTACTTTCCAAGATTATTACTATACTCAAACTGACAAAAAAGGAAGTGTTACGGAGTGGGTTCCATTGTTTAAAAAAGAGGATAAAGTAACTCAATTATCTTTTAATGGAAAGGATTTTTATTTTTTATCGGCACTGAATTCACCTAATTATAAATTATGCAAAACGAGTTTTGAAAATCCTGATTTCCAAAACCCTGAGATTTTAGTAGAAGAAGGAATAGATATTATTACTGATTTTGCTATTACTAAAAATGGAGTTTATTATGTAAAAAACAAAAACGGGGTAGATGCCCAACTTTATCACCTTAAAAATGGGAAAAATCAAAAAATTAAGGTTCCAAAACAATCAGGAGACATAATTCTTACATCCAAATCACCAGATAGAAACGAATTGTGGATTGAAATTGAAGGCTGGACAATTAATAAGAGTAGGTATCGTTTTGCCCCTGACCAAAACACATTTATCCATGAAGATCTTTACCCCAAACCATATTACCCTGAATTGGAAGATGCAGTTATTGAAGAAATAGAAGTGGTTTCACATGATGGAGTAAAAGTACCTTTGTCAATTGTCTATAAAAAAGGAATCGAGTTTAATGGCAAAAATCCTGTTTTAATGAACGGGTATGGAGCCTTTGGATACTCACATAGACCGTATCTTTCCTCTCTGTTGTTGCATTGGTTAGATAGAGGTGGTGTATTTGCCACAGCTCATGTACGTGGAGGTGGCGAAAAAGGTGAAGCCTGGCAAAAAGGTGGCTTTAAACAAACCAAACCCAATACCTGGAAAGATTTTATTGCCTGCGCAGAGTATTTAGTTGAAAAAAAGTATACTAATCCTGATAAAATAGCTATTTTAGGAAGTAGTGCCGGAGGTATTCTAATTGCACGTTCAATAACTGAACGGCCGGACTTGTTTCGCGCTGCAATTATTTTTTCAGGAAAAATTAACATGCTAAGAGCTGAATTCGGTCCAAATGGGAAAAATACAATTAAAGAATATGGGACGGTCAACGATTCTTCAGAGTTTCAGGCTCTGCTGAAAATGGATGCCTGCCAACATATAAAAAATAATACTAAATACCCTGCGGTTCTTTTGCAAGCTGGAGCAAATGATTCCAGGGTTCCTGAATGGCATTCTTCAAAATTTGCAGCAGCATTAATGGCTGCTAATGTTTCAGATAATCCTATATTACTTTCAATAGATTTTGGAGGAGGGCATGGATTGAACCTTGCTGAAAATAAGCGAGATCAAAATATTGTAAACATCATCTCATTTGCCCTCTGGCAAACCGGACACCCCGATTTTCAGTTGAAGGAATAGACTTTGAAGATTTTAAAATGACCAAAACTAATTATAAAGTGTGGCAGCCCTACTCAGAAGTGACTAAAAGCCACTTTGGAGTTATTCAGAGGTACTAATCATAAAAAAAAGGGACATGTTAGCCCTTTTTCTTAATGTTTAGAAATAACTATTTGCCAGTTCCTTCTTTTTTCCTGTTCCCTGCTTTTTTGAAAAACCTGCCCATTTCACTGGCTGTTACATTCATCCCTGGCACCTTATCTTTGTTCTGTTTCACATATTCGCACACATCGCGGGCTGCAGCAGGCGAATTGCTACCCTCGGCAGTAAATGTTTTCCTGATACTTTCGGCCAATTTGTTAATCTGGGTAACAATTAGATGCAAGGCCTTTAGCTAGGCATAGTCTTTTGGGAAACCCATTTATTCTTCCCACCAGCCTGTCATAAACATATTTTGCATTGCTTTTCGATCTCGTTTGAACACTTTAAACATTTCATTTCCTGCACTAAGTCTGATTTTTTCCTCTTTTTTTCCCATTTCCCAAACTTTTACCAACAGGGACAATCCCCTGGTTTTCATTGTCACATAATGGAACAAAAATATGTACCACCAAAGGAATCCCATTAGCTTTTTTGTACTTAAGTTTTGCTTTTATTGAATCTCGGCTAAATTTCACATATTCGGTCTGTTCAGTAATTTCTTTTTGATTTATTGTATTATTAATCTCACTTGTGTTTTCAGGTTGCGATTTCATGCTACAGCTCCATAATAGAAGTGCTGTTAGGAAGATGGTAAAGGGTTTTGTCAAATTTTTCATTAACAAGCAGTTTTTCATAAATGATAAAACTTGCGAAAAGTAACTATTTCTTACAAAATTAGTTTTATGTGTTAAACCTTTAACTCACACAAATTCAAATAATTCAAAACTTATCTTTAAGTAAATATTTGGATTTCAATTTGCATACCTTATATTTGCACAACTTTTCTAAAAATGCATGCAAAAGTAAAGTAATGAGTAAAAAATTCAAAGAATACAAAACTTTAGACCTGTCTCAGATAAATAAAGAGGTTCTAAGTTTTTGGGAGGAGAATAAGACTTTTGAGAAAAGTCTTTCTACAAGGGAAGGAAAACCTGCATTTGTTTTTTACGAAGGGCCGCCTTCGGCAAACGGACAGCCTGGTATTCACCATGTTATGGCCAGAACAATCAAAGATATTTTTTGCAGGTACAAAACTCAAAAAGGATTTTTTGTTGAGCGAAAAGCAGGTTGGGATACCCACGGATTGCCAGTTGAGCTTGGAGTTGAAAAAATGCTGGGTATTACCAAAGACGATATTGGGCAAAAAGTATCAGTAAAAGACTACAACGAAGCTTGCCGTAAAGAAGTAATGAAATATACCGATTTATGGGAAGATATCACCAATAAAATGGGTTATTGGGTGGATATGGAGGATCCATATATTACTTACGATAACCGCTATATTGAAACACTATGGTGGTTGCTTAAAAAGTTCTATGAAAAAGGGCTTTTGTATAAAGGATATACCATTCAACCTTATTCACCAGCAGCAGGAACAGGTTTAAGCACACATGAGCTAAATCAGCCAGGATGTTACCGCGATGTAAAAGACACCACTTGTACTGCACAGTTTAAGGTTGTAAAAGATGATAAATCAAAATTCCTTTTTGCCGGAGATGAGGAGGTGTTTTTCTTAGCATGGACCACCACTCCATGGACATTACCTTCAAATACTGCCCTGGCAGTGGGCCCGGAGATTACTTATTTAAAGATAACAACTTATAATCCATATACCGGAAAACCTGCAACAATTATTTTAGCTAACGATTTGATTGGTAGCTATTTCAAGCCAGAACAAGCAGAACTTGATTTTGATGCTTACCAGCCTGGCGATAAAAAAGTTCCTTACAAAGTACTTGAAATGTACAAGGGGAAAGATCTTATTGGGATTTCTTATGAGCAACTGATTCCTTTTGTTCAGCCAATGGGTAATGCTTTTAAAGTAATTGCGGGAGATTATGTTACAACTGAAGATGGTACTGGTATTGTACACATTGCCCCAACTTTTGGTGCTGATGATGATCGTGTTGCTAAAGCTGCCGGAATTGTTCCTTTGATACTTCTGGATAAAGATGAAAGACGTCAACCAATGGTTGACAGGACTGGTAAATTCTTCAAAATTGAAGATTTAGCAGCTGATTTTGTTCAGAAATATGTTAATAAAGAACTTTACGGAGAGTTTGCTGGTCGTTTTGTTAAAAATGACTATAATGAAACGCTTACTGAAAATGATCCAACACTGGATGTTGATATTTCAGTTTGGTTAAAGAAAGAAAATAAGGCTTTTAAGATAGAAAAGCACGAACATAATTACCCACATTGTTGGAGAACAGATAAGCCTGTGTTGTATTATCCGCTTGATTCCTGGTTCATTAAAGCAACAGCTATGAAAGACAGGATGAAAGAGTTGAACGATACGATTAACTGGAACCCTCCTGCAACAGGAACAGGAAGATTTGGAAGCTGGCTTGAAAACCTTCAGGACTGGAACCTTTCGCGTTCAAGATATTGGGGTACACCACTTCCAATTTGGAGAACCGAAGATGGAAGTGAAAGCATCTGCATTGGTTCGGTTGAAGAATTGAAGGCTGAAGCTGAAAAAGCCGTGAAAGCTGGGGTAATGGATAAGAATCCGCTTGCAGATTTTAAAGTGGGTGATTTCTCTGAAGAGAATTATAACATTTTTGATTTGCACAAACCCAATGTGGATGATGTTATATTGGTTTCTGAAAGTGGAAAACCAATGTATCGCGAAGCTGATTTGATTGATGTTTGGTTTGATTCAGGTGCAATGCCTTATGCTCAGCTGCACTATCCGTTTGAAAACAAGGATAAGTTTGAGCGTTTTTATCCTGCAGATTTTATTGCAGAGGGTGTAGATCAAACTCGTGGATGGTTTTATACTTTACATGCTATAGCTACCATGTTGTTTGATTCTGTAGCATTTAAGAATATCATTTCCAATGGTTTAGTGCTTGATAAAGAAGGGCAGAAAATGTCCAAACGATTAGGTAATGCAGTAGATCCATTTGAAACGATTGAAAAATACGGTTCAGACCCACTTCGATGGTACATGATTACCAATGCTCAGCCATGGGATAACCTTAAATTTGATATTAGCGGAGTTGATGAGGTAAGAAGGAAGTTTTTTGGAACTCTTTATAATACTTATTCATTCTTTTCACTTTATGCAAATGTGGATGGTTTTACTTTTGCCGAGGATGAGGTTCTTTTGGAAAAACGACCAGAAATTGACCGTTGGATCATTTCGTTGCTAAACTCATTAGTAAAAGAAGTAGATGAATATTACTCAACGTATTTCCCAACAAAAGCAGGTAGGGCTATTCAGGACTTTGTGAATGACCATTTAAGCAACTGGTACGTGCGGTTAAACAGAAAACGTTTCTGGGGTGGTGAATATTCAGAAAATAAAATTGCAGCATACCAGACTTTATATACCTGTTTAGAGACTGTGACAAGATTGGCAGCTCCTATAGCGCCGTTCTATACTGATCAGATTTTCAAGGACTTAAATGCAGCTACCGGGAAGGATACCTCAGAGTCTGTTCATTTGGCTGATTTCCCTGGTTATGATGAAAAAGCTATCGATAAAGCTCTTGAAGAAAGAATGAATATTGCCCAGCAGATTTCTTCCATGGTGCTTGGATTAAGGCGTCAAAAGAACCTTAAAGTAAGGCAGCCATTGGCTAAAATTATGATTCCTGTGTTAAGTGAAGAAGATAAACAAAAAGTTGAGGCAGGAAAAGATATCATTTTGACTGAAATTAACGTTAAGGAAATAGAATACATTTCGGAGGATTCTGGAATTTTGGTTAAGAATATCAAACCTGACTTTAAAGTGCTTGGTAAAAAGCATGGCAAACTAATGAAACAGATTGCTGCAACGGTGAATCAGTTTAGTCAGGAGGATATTAAAAAGATTGAAAAAGATGGTGAATATAAACTAACTGTTGATGGACAAGAGGTTGTTATTTTGTTGGATGAGGTGGAAATAAGCTCACAGGATATTCCTGGGTGGCTTGTTGCTTCGAACAATAAATTAACAGTTGCATTAGATGTTACGGTTACCGAAGATTTACGTGAAGAAGGAATCGCCAGGGAGTTTATCAATCGTATTCAAAACTTCAGGAAAGAGTTAGGACTTGAAGTGACAGATAAAATAAAACTTAACATTAAGGAGCACGAAGAAATAAATAGCGCAATAAATAAGCATAAAGATTATATAGCAGTGCAAACATTGGCTGAAGAATTGAATTTATTAAGCGAAATTTCAGACAATTCAGGCACTAAATTTGTGGAGATCGACAATACTATTCAAACTACAATTCACATTGAAAAAGTTGGATGAAATATTTTCAATTAGTTGCAAGACAGAGGGTTAGAGTTTAAGGTGTTGTTATATTTTTAAACGTATTGTTTTACGATTCAAAGACCAACAATTATGGCAGAAAAGAAGAGATATACAGACGAAGAATTAGCTGAATTCAAGGAAATTATCCTTAAGAAGCTTGACAAGGCCAGACATGACTATGAGTTATTAAAGGCTGCAATTAATCATAGTGATGAGAATGATACCGATGATACCTCTCCAACTTTTAAAGTGCTTGAAGAAGGAGCTGCTGTTTATTCAAAAGAGCAGGCAGGAAGGTTAGCACAGCGACAAGAAAAATTTATTCAACACCTTGAATCAGCATTGATTCGAATTCAGAATAAAACTTACGGAATTTGTCGGGAAACAGGTAAATTAATCTCAAAGGAACGATTACGCGCAGTGCCTCATGCAACATTGAGCATTGATGCAAAAATGAATCAAAAATAAAAAAGGAAGGATATTAAATGAATCCTAAATTACGGCTTCCATTAATCTTGGTTGCAATAATTATTATTGTTGACCAGGCGTTAAAGATTTGGATAAAGACGAATCTCGAACTGAATGATGTGATTCCAATGTTTGATGATTGGGGTTTTTTGCTTTATACTGAAAACCCAGGAATGGCTTTTGGCTATAAATTTGGTGGTGAAGCCGGAAAGATTATTTTAACTCTGTTTAGAATATTTGCAGTTTTTGGAATTTCTTGGTATTTGGTTGATTTGGCAAAGAAAAATTCCCCAAAAGGATTGTTGATTAGCTTTGGCTTGATCTTGGCCGGAGCCATTGGAAATATTATTGACAGCTCTCTTTATGGGCTTATTTTCGACACAGGTACAACATTTAATGCAGAATTAGGACGATGGCAGGAATACGCCGGAGTTTCGAAACTTAATTTCGAAGGGTATGCACCAGCTTTTAAAGGGTGTGTGGTAGATATGTTCTATTTCCCGTTAATTGAAGGGCATTTTCCTGGTTGGTTCCCAATCTGGGGTGGTGAATCGTTTACTTTTTTCCGACCGGTATTTAATATTGCTGATTCGGCAATTACAGTTGGGGTTGCAAGTATTTTGATTTTCCACAAAAGATTTTTTAAGCACTCAAAAAAAAGTACTGAGGAAACTGTTGAGGTTGTGAATTCTTGATAATAAAAAGAAAAATATATAGTAAGAAAGCAATCAGGTTTTGGTTGCTTTTTTATTTAAAGCTTGTTATTGCCACTAAGACACAAAGGCCTGAAGTAAACACAAAAATCAAAAAATGGACAAAAGGAGTTGTGTTCCGATATCAGGAGAAATTGAGGAGATAGGTCGACTAGTTGTTGATGCAGCCTATAAAGTTCGTACTGAATTAGGACCAGGTCTACTTAAAAAAGTCTATGAAATTTGTTCTTGTCATGAATTAAGCAAAAGAGGGCTTACTTGTCAAAGACAAGTAAGTATTCCTACTGTATACAATGGACTTGAGTTTGACGAAGGCCTAAGGTTGGATGTTTTTTGAAGATAGTATTATTTGCTAATTAAAAGCATTAGAAAATTTCAACCCTGTTTGGGAGGCTCAAATTTTAAGTCACTTTAAATTAACAGGAAAGAGGCCGGGGTTTTTAATAAACTTTAATGTTCCTGATCAGGTCAAGTATGATATCTTGGTAATTAGGGGCTGTATCAAAAGTCTAATTTAATGCAATTTTACTTTCATTTCAACAACAAAAGAGCGTATTTCAACAAGATTGAAAGCAGATTGATTGGATTGATGCAAGATTGAAAGAAAAATTTATGGCAAA
>JBNKRJ010000132.1:0-4403 GCA_050296515.1 Bacteroidales bacterium
AGGGCCATCCACTATTTTGTAGACTCCTTCATCTTTTATACAGCATGACAATGAACTTTCTTTTAAATTAAATTAGCACATTCTCTTCAGGACGCACCTATGCCCAGCTAGGATTTAAATGTACAAAATTTCAAGTTAAGCAAATAGCCAAATTTGTGATTTTACGTTTAAATTTCAAACCCCAAACGTCAAATCTCAGATTTGGCGAGGCTGCAAAACCCACGCACCTACCTAAAACCAAGCTGGCCTTGTTGGATCATAGCTTTTGTTACCAAATGTATTCTAAGTTAATAGCATACAAAAATTTTTATCCATTTGAAATTAAATTGGGAGTTTTAGTTATTACTTAAACTGTCTTCAAATGCACCCAATTTGTTCACTCTATTCTGAGTATAAAAATTAAATAACTTTCTTTCTTCTTTAGTAAGTTTTGATTGAATTGCACCTTGTTTTCTTTGACTCTTTCGCATTATTACCATTAATTCAAAAAAATTCTTTGTGTCATTATTATTCATAGCCTTTTCCATATCAAATAATAACTCACTCATTTCAATAACAAATTCTTTGGCCTCGACATTACTTATTCTGTATAATCCTATCGTATCTTTTAACACCCCTCTTATTACAATATTTTTTTCTACTTTAATATTGTCTTCAGAAGGTTCTTTAGGCAACTTATTATTATCAGTACCACCCTGACAGCTTATAACTAATAAACATATCGCCAAATTCACTGCAAATTGTCTTTTCATATTATTAAAATTTACCTAAAACGTTAAATTTTCATCATCTCCTTTTGTGGAGCAAATTAGTTTCTATTCGTATCGCTCCATGAGCATTTTATAGTTTTATTATATTGATTTCTTATTCTATTCATTATGTTTGGTAACGTTGCGCTATAAATAGTTGCCATTGCCGGAGTAATGCTTTTTCTGGCTGCTCCGCAGCCAAAGCGTGCCACTGTCCTTGAAGCACCTATGAACCGGCAATTATTTTATAGCGACGTGTTATCGCCAGAATTCCTTCTTCATTCATTACATCTATTCACAAGGACTATTGCTAACAACTTTTACCCCATTTTTATTAGCTTCACATTCATTACAGTATGTTTTACCATCACAACCACATACACCTGGACAGTCTTGGGGGCAAGGATTGTCATGTTGCAATGACGGATCATAACATGAAGGAGTTCCCTTATCTTTACTACAAGCTGCCAATGTAATCAATAAAAAGGAAATTAAATAAATTCTAATTTTCATTTACTTAGTTATTATTATTTTTTGTATATCTTCATAGTCATCAGTGATCAATTTTACTATATACGTTCCTGGCTGATACGAAAAACCATTGAATTGCATTTTGTAGATACCTGCCAAATGTGGTTCGTTATTTTTTAAACGTAACAATTCAACGCCATTAATGTCATATATAAGAATCGTGACATTTTTATTGTTTGTAATACAATATTCTATTGTAGCGGATTCTTGCAAAGGATTTGGATAAACACTTAGTATCTTATTATTGTTTATTGTAAGCATTTCATTGTCCAATGAATCCAAAGCTTCTAATTGTTCAATCTGATATTCATCAAAGTAACCTGTTTGTATCACTTTGCTTTTTAATTGAGGGTATTGAGTGCAGACAAAAGCAGGATCTGTTTGAACACTTGCACTAAATGTACTGCCAGGTTTAGCATGAAAATTGGGTTTAAGAACTATTTCTCTACCAGCTTTAAAAACAACATTAGCACCACTTTCAATTGAAACATTTCCTGTATTAGTTATTCTATTGTCAGCGTATATATTTGCTGAACTCGTATACGTTGTTAAAGGGATATCCTGATTTGGAGTAACATTACTCAAAATGGTAAGATTAATTCCCACATCGGAAGGTTTACACGGTATCCAACCGACATTTTGTCCTGAAATTGTACTTTCAATCTCATAAACCCATGTACGGACTGTAACAGAATTATTTGAAGTTGAAACAATTGATAAATATGGATTGCCATCATTTGGATTAGCACCAGATAAACCGTTTGTTGTCCCAATAACTAAAGGGTTTGAAGTTTCAGTAAAATTGTATGTTTTAGTAATAGTATGCTTCTTCCCCATATAAATACCAGATGCAAGCCATTGACAACCTCCATTAAAAAATAATTTTTGAGAACTTCCATAAGAATCAATTGAAAGTGTAGAACCTGGATTTCTTGTAATTATCCTACTAAAAGCATATCTAACTGCATTAAAGGCATTTATCTTCCCATAACCTACGTTCTCGTTCCAACTACCATTTGGATGACCAGAATTATATTTATAACAATATGCAGATGTATTTATTTTGTCACAACTAATTTCGAGGATATTTCGTGCTTCTATCTGAGTTAAACATGGATTTACTGATAAAATTAAGGCCATAGTCCCTGCTGCATGAGGACATGCACTTGATGTGCCATTGAAATGGTCAGCATAGTCCTCTCCATATGAACTGTTATTATTGTTTTCATCATATCCTGCAGGCCCTTCTATATCAGTTGTCGGTATAAGAACACCTGGAGCGGCTATATCAAGGGCATTACCATAATTACTTCCCCACCATTTTTCACCATCACATGATACTCCAGAAGGATCAGTAGCAACGCCTGAGTTAACTTCATCTGAATTTTTGCTACTTCTTTTTCTTTCATTACACATGTTTGTAGCTCCGACAGCAATAACATTATCCAAATAGGCAGGATAATTAACAGACTTATTATTATTTCCTGCAGCAAATAATACTGGACATCCTAACCCATTTCTGCCATTTATAACAGCGTTATTTATTGCCTCATCAATTTCACTTGATGGAGTGCCACCTCCCCACGAATTACTCAAAATATCAGCACCATTATTAACCGCCCAATCAATAGCATCTGCAATCCAATTATCATCTGTTACCCAATTCCCATTTGCATCTCCAAAAGCAATTCGCACAGGCATAATTCTGCAACGAGGTGCAATTCCGCTTATACCAATACCATTATCCTGAACGGCAGCTATTATTCCTGCACAAGCTGTACCATGAGCATCATCATTTTCAGGCCCACCATTGCTACCTCGACCAGTCGCATCAAATCCTTCAACTATATTTGCTTGAAGATCAGGATGATTTAAATCCACACCCTCATCTATAACTGCAACAATAATTTGATCACTCCCTCTAGTTATTGTCCATGCATTACATACATTTATATCTGCTCCAATAGTACCATCGTGTTGTCCTGTATTATTTAACCCCCATTGATCTGCCCAAAATTCATCGTTTACACACATTTTTTGTAGAATCCGTTTCCAAACAGGTTCAGAATATTCAAACATTCCCGTTTCATAAAATTTATTAGCCATTTCCAGTGCATCAAGTCCATTACCACTTTTATTTTTAACTTCTAATAAAATACGGTTTGGTGAGTATTCACCTTGTTTAACAAACTTAACATTGTTCGCTTGCAACAATTTTTTGAAGTCATCAAAATACACCGAAGATTTAAGTTTCACAACAAACTTATCTGTATAACCCTGTATTATACCGTCTTCACTCTCAAAAGCATGGTTTACATAAGCGTCTTTGCTTTGTTTCCTCAAATCTTTTAATATTCGCTTGACTTCTATTTCATCCAGACCTTGAACAAGATCATATACTGCAAAATCTTTATAAAAGCCTTCACTTTTTTTTGTTATTGGCGCTAATTTTAAACTTTGATTTGAAAATTGATTTCGCCTACTATATGTAGTATCACCTGTAAATTTTACAAATATTTTATCCTTTGAGATTTTTAGATATCTCTTTTGTCCATTATAATAATAAAATTGCTCCTGCCCATAAATTTGAATGACAAGAAAAAGTGAAAAAATTAATGTTAGAAATCGGTTCATAATTTGTCTTTTACGTTTTATAATTTTTATTACCAAATCTTTATAAGTGAATGAGGTCATTCAAATTTTGCATAACGCCAGCCTAAGCAGCGGGCGTTGATAACCAAAGCCCTTCCAAGCTGCAAGTAGCCAAATTTAAAATTTTGTTTCTATTTTCATTTATCTTGAAGCCAAATTTTTAATTTGGCGGTGATTCTTTATGCTTTGCATTCTCAACAAGCTGATAGTCAGCCTGATGTTTTAGGCAATGTTGAACTAAACCTCCCTTTCGGGAGGTAGCCTGAGCCCAGTACTATTTTTGCAAGTACCTACTCATAATTTTAATAAAAAAACATTATGAGTAAAAGTACATTTTATTTGGAAGCTTGCCAAAGAGTCCCAGGTTTTCGAACTATGGGAGAAGAATTTATGCGTAAATTGATTATTAATGGCCGGGCAAAATCCACCCATGAGAATTACCTACGGCAAATGGCCAAACTGGCATTGCAT
>JBNKRJ010000133.1:0-188597 GCA_050296515.1 Bacteroidales bacterium
AATGCCAGCCATATGGGATTGTACGGACGCGACCGAGAAAAAACCCAATCAGAACAAACTGGTTTACCGGGCATTGAAATTAAGCCAGTTGCCGAGGGTGTTGAAGTTGTTAGAACAGTTCCTGATTCACCTGCAGATAAATTAACCAGCAAACTAAATGAAGGTGATGTAATTTTGGCTGTGAATGGTGAAAAAGTAACTCCAAAAATTAGCTTCTGGTCCTTATTAAACAATGCGGTAGACACAAAAGTTCTGCTAAATGTAAAAAATAAACAAGGAGCACAGCGTGAAGTAGCTATCAGACCAACAGGAAGTTTAAGAGCCGAATTGTATGATGAATGGGTAAAAGACAGGAGAAAATTGGTTAATACATATTCAAACGGGCGCTTAGGGTATCTTCATATAAGAGGAATGGATATGCCTAGTTTTGAGCGCTTTGAGCGTGAGTTAACAGCCGCAGGACATGGCAAGGAAGCCATTGTAATCGATGTTCGCTTTAATGGCGGTGGTTGGACTACTGACTATTTAATGGCCATATTAAATGTAAAACAACATGCATACACCATTCCGCGAGGTGCTACAACTACTTTAAAGGATAACTTAAAATACAGAAACTATTATCCTTTTTCTGAAAGGTTACCTTTTTTTGCATGGAATAAACCCTCAATAGCACTCTGTAATTCAAACAGTTACTCAAATGCAGAAATCTTCTCACATGCCTACAAAAATTTGGGAATTGGCACTCTTGTAGGAAAACCAACATTTGGTGCTGTGATTTCAACCAGTGCTGTTGATTTAGTTGATGGTTCGTTTGTAAGAATGCCCTTCCGGGCATGGTTTGTAAAAGCTGATGACAAAAACATGGAAAAGGCCCCAGCCATACCCGATATAGATATTGACAACTCACCAGATTGCAAAGCAAAAGGCGTGGATGAACAATTAAAAAGGGCTTGCGAGGAGTTGTTGAGGCAGTTGGATAAGAAATAGTTTTTGATTATAACCCAAAAGTGAAAATAAAAGAGTGAAAAGCTGATTTTCAGAGCTTTGCGCTCTTTTATATTTTTAATTTTACTGCAAAATATCAAAACCAATCAAAGCAAAACAAACAACTATACCATTATAAAAATAAGACAGTCCTCATCCCCTGAGACTGCCCTGATTGTCACTATCCAATTAACAACAACTTAAATTTATCTTTATTAATTGATTAAAAGTCAAAAGATAGTCCCGGCATGCCAGGACTATCGAATCATCTGCTAAACTTTAAATAAAAGCCTAAATTGCTATTTAACAAGCAATTAATTATGAACATTAATTAAGAGAGAGTAAGTTTAGCATTCCAACTATAATCAACCTAACTTATGTTATTAGAAACAGGCTTTCGGTTTTCGGAAAGCCTGTTGATGTCAATTTTTAGTAGCCGGGGTTTTGATCTGCTTCGGTTAGTGCTGTATTACCAATAATTTCATTCAATGGAATAGGAAATAGTTCATGTTTATTCGCTTTAAACCCAATATTCCCTAATTCTTGGGATGCCAAGCCCCAGCGAACTAAATCCCAATAACGGCTACCTTCAAATGCCAGCTCAACTTCTCGCTCTTCAACTATTAAATCAAACAAAGCTACACCTGTTTCAGTTACAGGAGCTGTAAACCCTGCACGCTTTCTTACCTTAAATAATTCTGTCTGTGCCAACTCATCCTGCCCACTCTTATTGTAAGCTTCGGCAGCCATTAATAATACATCGGCATAACGAATTATTCTCCAGTTTGTGCCATAGTTTAATTCATTTACACCTGAAGTTCCTGTTTCAGAAGGTTTAGTTACGTATTTCAAGCGCATATACCCTTCATAATCATGAGAATTAGGATTATTTGGATCTTCAGGAACATTATAAACAGTACCATCTACAATTTCGCCACCGGTAGCTTCAAAATCAGCCGCAGAAATAAGAGATCCTGCCAATCTACTTGTTTCACCTCTTGCATACATTAAGTCTCCAATCTCAGCACTTGGCAAATTAAATCCCCATCCATTTGAAACTTCCAGACTACTACCAGAAACATCAAAATAAGCATCTCGGGGGCCTTCCAATTGACATTCAATATTGTTATATGCTCCATTTGCTCCCCAATAATTACCAAAGGTTCCCCAATCATATCCAAATTGAGAGCTATAGGAAATTTCATAAACTGATTCGATTCCAAACTCATGAGACCCAGCCCAAGCGTCGGCAAAATTAGGTTCAAGATCATATTCATTGCTAGAAATAACTTGAGCCAATACTATGGCAGCTTCTGAATATTTTTTCTGGTATAGTAAGGCTTTTCCTAATAATGATTGTGCAGCTCCTTTAGAAAAACGGAATTTATCACCATCAGAATAGACACTTTTCAAAGGCAATCCTGTAATGGCATCAGTCAAATCAATCTCAATTTGAGCATAAACCTCTTCTTTAGTCGCCCTGGGTTTATTATACTCACTTGCATCAACCGGATTTACAGTAAATAACGGAACTCCACCAAATAAAGTTACTAAATCAAAATAGGTAAAAGCCCTTATAGCTTTTGCTTCTGCAACCACTTGTAACATTTCTTTAGTAGCATCTGAGTTTTCACTTATCCTTTGAATGACAGTATTACATGAATTAATGACCTTATAAAAATTAGTCCAAATAAACTGGATCTTGCTGTTATCTGAACCAATTGCAAAATCATCAAGATACTGATATTCTGACTGATCTGTTGGAGATCCTCCAGCACAAAGAACATCATCTGCAGGTAGGTTTTTTATAAAAAATACACTTGCCCAACTGCCATTAGAGTAGTTGTATTGAATCTGATCATAAATACCAATCATTGCAGTATAAGCTTCTTGATTTGTTTTCAAAAAACTTTCACTTGCAGGATAACCAATAGGATCGACCTCTAAAAAATCTTTGCTACAACTTGCCAGAATAAGCATTAATAGCAAACTTGTTATATATATTAATTTATTCATAACTTTTATATTTTATACTTAGAATTTAACTGAAAGTCCAAATAAAACCTTGCGAGCAATTGGGTATAACCCCCTGTCAACACCTTGTCTTACGTCGTTAGAACTGCCTGCTTCAGGATCCAGCCCTTTATACTTGGTGAATGTAAAGTAATCATCAAGTGAAACAAATGCTCTAAGTGAACCCAACCCAACTTTTGAAATTAAAGTTGATGGAAAAGTATAGCCAAGTTGAATTTGTTTAATTCTTAGGTAAGAACCATCAGCAACCATTAAATCGCTTCTGTATACATAATCACTTTCATTATTGGCTCTTGAAAAGCTAGCATCAGGATTATCTGCAGTCCATCTGTCTTCAAAGAAGAAAGCTGGCTTGTTTGAACGAATTCTGTCTGTGCGGAACCATCCCATGAAAACATCATTTCCTTGTGTTCCTTGGAAAGACAAATTAAAGTCAAAACCTTTGTATTCAAGAAAAATATTACCACCAAAAATTAAGTCAGGATGTGGGCTTCCAATCATTGTCTGATCAGAAGGTGTAATCTGACCATCTTTGTTTGCATCTACAACAATTGGATCTCCTGCTTGAAAACTAGTACCGTAAGTCGTATTATAAGTACTTGCTGCAGCAGCGTCTCTAAAAATACCATCTGTAGCATACCCTTTAAAATACCAAATTGGTTTGCCTTCTTCGAACCATGTCAAATTGTACCCTCTTAAATTATCTCCAGGAACTGGAGCATCTACAGTTAATTCAGTGACCTCATTTTTAAGAGTTGATAAGTTTACTGTAACTCCATATTTAAATTCTCCTTCTGTATTGCGGTATCCCAACTCAAAATCAAGCCCTTTATTACTTACTGTCCCTGCATTTACAAAAGGATAATCGTTTCCAACAGATAATGGTCCCTGACCTCTAGTAATTAAATCTTTTGTTTTTTTATCAAAATAATCAAAAGAAAATGTTAGTTTGCTATTTAAAAATCTAAAATCTGCACCAATATCAAACATCTCAGTTCTTTCCCAGACCAAATCAGGGTTGGTTAACTTAAGTATAACAGCTCCATTTTGAATATTATCGCTTGCGTCAGGATAGTTTACATTATCGAATCTCCATAGCTCCTTATCTTCGTTACCTGGAAGATTTGCCCTACTTCCATTTGCTCCCCAGCTAGCTCTAATTTTAGTATAGTCAATAAAATCGAAAGAGAAAAAGTCTTCATTGCTTACAACCCAGCCAGCCGAAACAGCAGGAAATACAGCGTATTTATTATCTTCAGGGAATTGACTCGCTCCATCGCGGCGAATAGATCCTTCTAATAGATATTTATCAGCATAATTATAAGAAAGACGTCCATAAAATGATGCCATAGTATTGAGCCCCATGTTTCCACTGACATTGTCATTAGCATCAGGCAAAAATTGGTGATATGAGTAATCATCATTCTCCGATACCATTCCTGCTGAGTGTAATGTATAACTAGGATTTTGATACTTCTGCGCTGAATAACCAATTAAGGCTGTTAAATTATGGTTTCCAAAGGATTTCGTATATGATGCAAAATTCTCCCACAAAACAGTATAATATTTATTTAATATGTCATCTACTGATGATAGTGTATTTGCCTGTTCTGCTGAAAAATAATACACAGGTGTCCAATAATGTTGTGTCTGATATGTTAAATCAATTCCAATCCTAGATGTAAAAGAAAGTCCCTTAGCTGGTTTAATTGTTACGTATCCTGTTCCTAAAAGTTTGTCCTGCTTAATGCTATTATTATAGGTAGATAAAAGAGCCAATGGATTAACAATTTCTCCAGTTGCATTTTCTGCTAGTCCGAAATATAACCCATTTTCATCTTTAATAATAACATTTCCATCATTTATAAGACTTTGAACATGAGCTGGAGTTCCTGAATAAGTTACTGGAGTATATGGATCGATTAATAAGGTATTATTGACAATTCCACGATATTCATCATCTTCTCCCACATATTTTTGATTAGAATGAGCATAACTTACATTGCCTCCAACCTCTAGCCACTCATTTATTTTACTTGTAAGGTTTAACCTAGTTGTAAATCTATTATAATTTGCATCACTTCCACCAACAATACCATCCTGAGTGAAATAAGAGCCAGAAAGCATATAAGCGGTTTTTTCACTCCCACCGGAGAATGAAATATGATGCTTTTGCATTGGCGCACTTTCAAATACCTCATCAATCCAATCAGTTCTTGCGCCAAATCGATCCTGAATAGTGGTTCCAGTTTCGTTCATCCATTGTGAATACTGATTAGCATCCATTAATTCTAACTTCGTTTTCAAACTCTGAATCCCATACTGAAAATCATAAGATACGACACCTTTTCCTGACTTTCCTGACTTTGTTGTGATTATGACAACACCATTTCCTCCCTCAGTACCATAAATAGCGGACGAAGCTGCATCTTTTAAAACTTCAACAGATTCAATATCACCTGGATCAATATTATTAATATCACCAGTCTTCATTCCATCTACAATAAACAAAGGATTTGAATTTCCATTTGAGTTTGTACCACGAATACGTATTTTAGTTGCTGCCCCAGGCGAACCAGAGGATGAACGAATTTGCACACCAGCAGTTTTCCCTTGCAGAGCTTGATCAACCCTGGAAGTTGATAAATTATTGATTTCTTCGCCCTTTACTGATGAAATTGCCCCGGTTACCAGACTTTTCTTTTTAACGCCATAACCAACCACAATTACTTCTTCCAGGCCTTTGGAATCAACTTCCAAAACTACATCAATTTTTGTTTGTGAATCCACCGCCTGCTCTTGGGTAATAAAGCCCACAAACGAAAATATCAGCACTGCCTCCTCACCGGAAACTTCAATACTATAGCCTCCGTTCATGTCAGTAATGGTACCCTGATCAGTACCTTTTACTTTAATATTTACTCCTGGCAACGGTTGACCGTCGTCAGCACCGGTTACTACTCCGGTTACAGTTTGTGCAGACATTGTTGCAATGCCCAAACAAAATGTAAATAAGAACAAAATTAGTTTTCTCATAAAACCTCCATAAATTTTGTTAGGTTAATACTACTTATTGTTAATTAATTGAAAAAAACTTACTACCATAATCAAAACAATTTATAGTAGCAGGTATTTACTTTTTAAAAATATCTTCTTTCTCAATGATATCTACAAAGATATCTGTAAACATCTGTATTACTATGTCTTTTCTATACATCATAGCTACATCACAACAATCTCTTGATACAACATTGCTACTTCATTGTATCTTTTTCATCATATTTTATCAAATAAACTATCCAATTTTCGAAGTGTCATTTCAACACATCTATAAAACAAAATATAGGAAAAGATATAATAGACTTCATTCCACTGTTCAAAACTAATTGTATTTTTAACACCTATAGTGCAATAAATGTATTTCACGAAATGTTAAAAACAAAATAATTTAACAATAAATTTTTATTGTAAACAAGTAAAATAAAATTAAATAACTCATTATTAAATAAATAAAAATTTAACATTTTTTAAATATTCACTTAAAAACATAGCAAAAAAATAAAGTGTTATAAAAACACTTATTTTTAAAGCTTGAAATTTTGAAGTAAAAATAAATCTTCTTATGTTTGCAAAATGAATGCGAACAGTGTGTTAAAACAACACCCAATAATTGAAGCAGAATTAGCAGACAACACAAACCCATATATATCAGTGGATTGCGCCATATTTGGTTTTGATTTTGAAAAACTTAATGTTCTATTAGTTGAGCGATGTCTCGAAGATGAAAACGGAGAATTGATTTTCAGGGATCATTCTCTTGTTGGTCATCATATAAGAATGAATGAATCACTTGATGATGCAGCGGCTCGTGTATTACTAAAAACTACTGGCTTAAAAGATATTTACCTTGAGCAATTTTACGTGTTTGGTTCGCCTGACAGGTTAAAAAAAGAAAGGGCCCAGCAATGGTTAAAACACCTTGGAAGAAATCCTGAGCAAAGAGTTGTGTCTGTTGGTTATTTCTCATTGATAAATACAAATGCTGTTCATGTACCTTATACAGAAAAGCATGCTGGGTGGTTTGATATCAACGAAGTTGGAGAGCTTGCATTTGACCATAATGAAATTTTGAGTATGGGGCTTGAAGCTCTAAGGAGAACAATAAAAACAGAGCCAATCGCATTTGAATTGTTACCTCCTAAATTTACGCTTACTCAATTACAAAAATTGTATGAAGTAATTTTAGGAAAAGAAATTGACAAACGAAATTTTAGAAAAAAAGCTCAACAGGCAAGCTATGTTGTGGCATTAAATGAAAAACAAAAAGATGTTTCGCACAAACCTGCACAATTATTTATGTTTAGCAGGGATATTTACGAAGCAACCAAAAAAGAAGATTTTAGTTTTAACTTATAATATGAAGTATAATTTGTAAGAATATACTTTTAACAAATTGTATTTATCTTAAGGTAATTGCCTATTAAACCTTAGGAGCTGAAACTACCACCTGTTTTTTATCTTGAACTGTATTTTGCAGTTAAGGGGATAGTTTTCATATTGCTTATAACATTTATTAACTAGACAGTAACCTGTCTTAAATGATATTATATTCGAAAAAATGGACAGTATAGAAAAAAAGCCATTGGCGTTAAAAGAAAAAATTGGTTATGCATTAGGTGATGGTGCCGCCAATATTGCATGGAGAGGTGTTTCGACCTTTTTATTATTCTTTTACACTGATGTTTTTGGGATCACCGCAGCAGCAGCAGGTATTTTATTGTTAGTTGCACGTTTTAGTGATGGTGTTAGCGATGTAGTGATGGGGATTATTGGCGACAGGACCAATACCAAATACGGGAAATTTCGTCCCTGGATACTTTGGACAGCCATTCCTCTGGCAGGCATTTTATCTTTACTTTTTACAACCCCAGACTTGAGTTACACTGGTAAAATTATTTACGCTTACACTACTTACATTTTGTTTACCTTAATCTATACTGCCAACAATATCCCTTACGGAGCCTTGATGGCTGTAATGACAGGCGACAATAAAGAACGCATCAGCATTGGTTCGTTTAGAATGGTTGGAGCTTTTGCAGGAGGTATGATTGTGCAGGGTGCACTATTGTTCCTGGTTGTTTATTTTGGTGATGTGGAGCCTACTATCAATATCAATCAGCTTAATGAGACTAAATACGAGGTAACAGTTTCATCTCCACAAGATGTGCCTAATGCTAACATTAAAACAAAAGATGGCATTGCCAAACTGTACTGGGTTAAAGCTCCTGAAAACGAAAAAAATGAACCTGCGTCCTATGTTAGTTTTGCAATGGCCTCTAATAACAACTATACTTTTATCATTGAAGGAGAGGAAAATCTAACCACCGATAAGATCATGCTTATCAACCAGAAGAAAGGATACGGCTATTCCATTTATCTGCTTTCTGTGTTTCTGGCAATTTTCATGTTCATCACATTTGCAAGTACCCGGGAACGTGTTTCACCACCCAAGGCTCAAAAGTCTAACCTTAAAAAGGATTTAAAAGATTTAATTACTAATAAACCATGGCTTGTGTTGCTGGTAGTAGGATTGTTGTGGACAATTTACAACTCCATTAAACAGGGAATGGTCATGTACTATTTCACGCTCTACCTGAATAACCAATTACTGGCGGCCTCTTTCCTTGTAGGATTAATGCTGGCTTCTATAGCCGGAGCCATGGCTACGGCACCTTTAGGAAAATGGCTTGGAAAACGTAAATTATTTATTTATGCCTTATTATTCTCCGGAGGAGTAAATGCGCTTTTCATTTTCTGCGGACCAAAGGACATTGGAGCCATTTTTAGCATTGGTATTATTTCTGAATTTGGTGCAGCAATTTTCCCCACTTTATTTTTTGCTATGCTGGGCGATGTTGCTGATTATTCTGAATATAAAAATGGCCGCAGGGCAACTGGGTTAGTATATTCAGCAGGTTCATTTGTTACTAAATTTGGCGGAGGATTGGCCGCAGCACTTATTGGAGCCGTTTTAGCTGCCTTCCATTACAATGGTATGGACTCAAGCACCATTGAAGGAGCTATCCCTGGAATTAAAATGCTAATGAGCTGGATACCTGCATTGGTTGCTTTTTTGGCAGCTATTTTAATGACAATTTATCCGCTTACTCAAACCAAACTGGATGAGATTACCGAGGAACTTGAAGACCGAAGGCTAAAAGAGCAAATGGTAACAACTAAATGAATGAGACCCTCATAGAGGGATTAGATTACGCTGAGCCCTTCGGGGTTTTTAAAGAAATTTAACTGAACGAAGTGATCTCATGAGCGAAGCGAATAATCGCTATAAAAAGAATATATTTAACCTTGCGAAGCAAGCTCATGAACTCCATATAAATAGTTTAAGAGAAGTGAATAAATATCAATTAATTAACTAAAATTTAAACAATTGAAATAATTTTTAAATCATGAAATACGGATATTTTGACGATATAAACAGGGAATATGTTATTACAAACCCTCAAACACCCTGGCCCTGGATTAATTATTTGGGGAATGAAGACTTTTTCTCACTAATATCAAATACTGCAGGGGGATATTCCTTTTATAAAGATGCCAAATTCAGAAGAATTACAAGGTACAGGTACAACAACGTACCAATGGATAATGGTGGCAGGTATTTCTATATCAAAGATGAAGAAACCATCTGGTCTCCTGGTTGGAAACCTGTGAAAACACAGCTTGAAAGCTACGAATGTCGGCATGGTATGAACTATACTAAAATTAAAGGGGTTAAGAACGAAGTGTGCGCAGAAGTTACCTTTTTTGTGCCGCTTAAAACTCATGCCGAAGTACAAAAACTTACTCTCACCAACGAAAGTTCCCAGGTAAAAAAGCTGAAACTATTTTCCTTCATAGAATGGGCACTATGGAATGCTGCCACTGATATGGAAAACTTTCAGCGCAATTTTTCAACTGGTGAGGTAGAAATTGAAAATTCGGTTATTTACCATAAAACAGAATACAAAGAAAGAAGAAATCATTTTAGCTATTATTCTGTTAATACTCCCATTTTAGGGTATGATACCGACAGGGAATCTTTCTTTGGTTTGTATAATGGATTTCATGAGCCACAAGTAGTTACCGAAGGTAAACCCGCAATGAGCCATGCGCATGGCTGGTCACCAGTAGCATCACACTATATTGAGGTTGAACTACAGCCCGGAGAATCAAAAGATTTTATTTTCGTGTTAGGCTACATCGAAAATGAAGAAAATGAGAAATGGGAGTCTAAAGGGATAATCAATAAAACCAAAGCGAAAGAAACTATAGCAAAATTTGATACCACTGAAAAAGTGGATAACGCACTTGCAGAACTTAGAACCTACTGGGACTGTCTTTTAAGTGTGTATCAAGTGGATTCGGGAGACGAAAAACTTGATAGAATGGTTAATATCTGGAACCAATACCAATGCATGGTTACCTTTAACTTTTCACGCTCTGCATCATTTTTTGAAAGTGGAATAGGCCGGGGAATGGGTTTCAGGGATTCTAACCAGGATTTAATCGGCTTTGTTCACCAGGTTCCTGAACGTGCCAGGCAGAGAATCATCGATATTGCTTCCACGCAATTTCCTGATGGCGGCTGCTATCATCAGTACCAGCCTCTTACAAAAAGAGGAAACAATGATATTGGTGGCGGCTTTAATGACGATCCGTTGTGGTTGATTCTTGGAACAACGAGTTACATCAAAGAAACAGGTGATTTCAGCATTCTTGACGAAATGGTGCCTTTTGACAACGATATGAGTGTTGCAAAAACACTTTTCGATCATCTGACCGTGTCATTTAACCATGTTATTAATCATTTAGGTCCTCATGGCTTGCCATTAATCGGTCGAGCCGACTGGAATGACTGTCTGAACCTGAATTGTTTCTCAAATGATCCAAATGAATCGTTCCAAACTACTGAGAATAAGACGGAAGGCTCTAAAGCCGAGTCGCTAATGATTGCAGGCTTGTTTGTAGTTTACGGACGAGATTATATTGAACTTTGCCATAAACTTGGAAAAGAAGAAGAAGCTTTACGTGCCCAAAGTCATGTTGATAAAATGGTTGAGGCTGTAAAAGAGTTTGGTTGGGATGGTGAATGGTATTTAAGAGCTTACGATTTCTTTGGTAATAAAATTGGCAGTAACGAAAACGAAGAAAGCAAAATATTTATTGAATCGAACGGATGGTGCAGCATGGCCGGTATTGGTCTTGAAGAGGGCATGGTTGAAAAAGCGCTTGATTCAGTAAAAGAACGCCTGGATTGTGAATATGGTATTGTGTTGAATAATCCAGCATTTACTAAATATTACATCGAATATGGTGAGATATCCACCTATCCTGCTGGTTATAAGGAAAATGCAGGGATATTTTGCCACAACAACCCTTGGATTATGATTGGGGAGACAGTCTTGGGACGTGGAGATAAAGCATTTGAATACTACCAAAAAATTGCTCCGTCATATTTGGAAGAAATCAGCGATTTGCATAAAACTGAACCTTACGTGTATGCGCAAATGATTGCAGGAAAGGATGCTTACAAACCTGGAGAAGCTAAAAACTCGTGGCTAACTGGAACTGCTGCATGGAATTATTACGCCATCACTCAATACATTTTAGGAATAAAACCCGAATACGATGGACTAAGCGTGAATCCTTGTATTCCAAATGATTGGAAGGAATTTACTATTACAAGAAAGTTTAGAGGAACTATCTATGAAATTAATGTAAAAAACCCCAATAAAGTTTCAAAAGGGGTGGTTAAAATAAAGGTTGATGGAAATGAATTAATTGGTACAACACTACCAATTTATAACGATGAAAAAACTCACGCTGTTGAGGTAATTATGGGATAGAAAATGCGGTTGTTTAAAGATCACCGGAACTTTTCAGTTCCAAACTGAAACCCGGTGTTTCTTTAAACATTTACTAATTTAAACTTAAATGCGATGAAACAAGTTTTTGTCATAGTGCTATTGTTTACGATGAACTTTTCTTGTAAGGAACCTGAAAAAACCATTATCAGGGTAAATCAGCTCGGCTACTATCCCAAAGCAGTGAAAAAAGCAATCATTATTGAATCGCAAGCTGCTGATTTTGAAATCAAAACACTTGATGGGAAGACTGTTTTTAAAGGAAGCCTTTCTGACTCAAAATACTGGGACAAATCCGGAGAAAATGTTAAAATTGCTGATTTTACAGATCTTGCAGAGAACGGCAGGTATTTTCTGCAAATAGGAAAGTTTAAAAGTTGTCAATTTGAGATAAAAGAAAACCTGTATAAAGAAGCTTTTAAATCGGCTCTCAAAAATTATTATTACATAAGAGCCTCAATGGATTTAGAAGAAAAATATGCTGGCAAATGGAAACGAAAAGCAGGTCATCCTGATACTCTTTGCTATTTTCACCCTTCAGCAAACAGAGGTGAGGGAACAATATCTTCACCTGGTGGTTGGTATGATGCCGGTGATCCAAACAAATATGTAGTAAATGCTGGAGTTACAGTAGGTACATTGTTGAATTTTTACGAAATGTATCCAAATTTTGTAACCGATAATTTCTCAAATATTCCTGAAAGCGGGAATGAACTCTCTGATTTATTAGACGAGGTAAAATATGAACTTGATTGGGTATTAACCATGCAAGCCCCTGATGGAGCATCACATTTTAAACTAACACACAAAGGTTTTGGTGGTTTTATCATGCCGGAAGAAGACACAGTTAGTCGTTTTGTTGTTGGTAAATCCACTGCTTCAACTTTAAATCTTGCTGCTATGAGTGCCCAGGCGTCGAGGCTTTACAAGGATTACAATAACGAGTTTTCTGAAAAATGCTTGAATGCTTCTGAAAGAGCATGGAAATGGGCAAAAGAAAATCCTAATATCGTATTTAAAAACCCTAAAGATGTTTCAACTGGCGAATATGGTGATAGTACTTTTACTGAAGAATTCTGGTGGGCTGCAGCAGAACTTTATTTGGCTACAAAAAAACAAATCTACCTTGACTATTTAACTAGTAATGAGCCCTATGTAAAAATGCAAATCGGTGATAGCTGGTCAGCTTTTCAAGGAAATATTGGGAGTTTTTCGCTTCTGTTATCTGATTCGATAGTGAGCCGGGAGTTGAAGAAGAAAATTCAACAACAGTTGTTTGATTTAGCAAATGGGCTTCTAGTCAAATTAGAGACAATCCCTTATAGAATTCCGATAAATGACTTTCAATGGGGTTCAAATAGTGATATCCAGAATTCAGCCATCATTTTTGCTTACGCCTATAAATATTCAGGTGATAAAAAGTATTTAAATAGTATAGTAGAAACGATGGATTATATTTTTGGAAAAAATGCTACCGGATACACTTTTCTTACAGGGTTTGGTTGCAAACAGCCCATGTTTCCTCATAACAGATCAGTTGCTGCAGATGGGATAGATGAACCAATACCCGGATTTATTGTAGGCGGATCTAATCAGGCAAGACAAGATGATATTTTAAAAACTAGTTGGGGCGTAGAATACACCGATACACTTCCTGCTAAAAGTTATGTTGATAAACAAGGAAGCTATGCTTCAAATGAAACATGCATCAATTGGAATGCACCGGCAGTATTTGTTTTAGGTTTTTTAGAAGCAAATGCTGATAAGCTTAAGTAATTGAAAATTAAAGTTGGTTACTTTATTCATAGTGTTTTTAACTGGTGCGCGAATATTCTCATACCTTTTTTGAATCTATAAATGCACACGTAAATACACACACAAGAAAGATGTTAAAAGCTGCCCCTACCAGGCAGCTTTTTTTATAGTAGAAATACTGCTTATATTAGATGCTAAAAAATAATGGAGTCTTTTGGTATTCTTTCTCTGCTTCCACCATTAGTTGCTATTGCATTGGCCATTCGAACCAAACAGGTCTACCTCTCATTAACAATTGGTATCTGGCTGGGTTGGTTAATCATATCAGGTTTTAATCCTATCACAGGTACTGTAGCAACCATTAATACCTTTGTAAATGTTTTTCTGGATGCAGGAAATACTAAAACTCTTATGTTTTGTACACTTGTAGGTGCGCTGCTTGTTTTTATTCAACGTTCAGGTGGTGTAGAGGGTTTCTTACAGAAAATCAATCGGTTAACAAGCTATTTTGAATCGAAAAAAAATATAAATAACAAAGTAATCATTCAATTGCTGGCTGCAATAACCGGTATGCTATTGTTTATCGAAACAAGTATCAGTGCATTAACTGTGGGCTCCATTTTCAGACCTTTATTCGATAAAAACAAAGTTTCACGCGAAAAACTTGCTTACATTGCTGATTCTACTGCTGCACCATCTTCCATTTTGATTCCGCTTAATGCATGGGGAGCATTCATCATGGGGCTTTTAATTACTCAAGGCTTCGAAAATCCCTTCAAACTTTTGTATTCAGCATTTCCATTCAATTTTTACCCGATGATTACCATATTGCTGGTCTTTTTGGTGATTATTTTTGGCAAAGACTTCAAAATAATGAAATTGGCAGAAAAAAGGGTTCAGGAAACCGGAAAACTGCTTAATGAAGGCTCAAAACCAATGGTTTCAAATGAAATAACCAGCATTGAAAAAGTAGAGAATGTAAAGGTCAGAGCAAGAAATATGATCATTCCTATGGCTGTGATGGTTTTGTCCATGCCTTTTTACTTAATTCTAACCGGGTGGGGATCAACATTGCCTGAAAGTCAACTATTTTCAAGGATTTTTGCTGCAATTGGAAATGGTTCTGGTTCTACAGCAGTTTTGTACGCTGTACTTTCAGCAATTTTTGTCGCTATGATAATTTACAGAATACAGAACATTATGCACACCAAAGAAATGATTGATTTGGCATTGGACGGAATCAGTGGAATTTTACCTTTGGCCTTATTGATGATGATGGCTTTTGCAATAAGCAACGTATGTAAAGAATTAGGAACAGGTGTTTACGTTGCCGAAGTTTCTAAAAAATGGTTAACTCCTTCATTAGTGCCTGCTATTATTTTTGCAATCACTTCATTTGTAGCATTTTCCACCGGTACATCATGGGGTACATTTGCCATTATGATGTCTATTTCTGTACCTCTTGCACAATCACTTTCAGCAGATCTTTCACTGGCCATTGCTGCAACCCTTGGTGGAGGCGTTTTTGGAGATCACTGCTCTCCTATTTCTGATACTACCATTATTGCCTCAATGGCCTCTGCCTCTGATCACATCGATCATGTAAAAACCCAATTACCTTATGCACTGTTTAGCGGAGGTATTACTTTTATTCTGTATTTGATTCTCGGATTTCTATAATCTACTAAACAAAAAGAGGTTGCAGCAATAGCAACCTCAAACTACTTTACTATGAATAAAAGATACCTAATTAATTTCTATCTCGGAAGTTAATCTTAAATCTGTTGATGAACTACCTATACTAATTTTAAACTTTCCAGGCTCCAATTTCCATTCTTTTTTCACATCATCGTAAAAACTAAAAGCATTTTTATCTAACTCAATTTCAACAAGTTTAGATTCTCCAGGAGCCAGAAGTACTTTCTTAAATCCTTTTAACTCCTTTTCAGGTCTTTTTACAGATGCTTCTTCATCATGAACATACACTTGTGCCACTTCTGCACCACTTCTTTGCCCGCTATTGGTTATTGTAAAACTTAGTTTTGCATTTTCACCATTTACCGTTGCTTTTAAATCTTTATACTCAAATGTTGTATAAGATAATCCATGTCCAAAACTAAACTGCGGTTCAACATTATAGCTATCAAAATACCGGTAACCAACAAAAATATCTTCATTATAATTTACTTCGTTATTTTCACCAGGAAATTCGCCCAAACTATGAGCCGGACTGTCTGCCAGTTTCTTTGGAAATGTCATTGGCAGTTTTCCTGATGGATTTACTTTTCCACATATAATACTTGCAAGAGCAGTGCCTCCCTCCATTCCAGGATACCATGCCTGTATAATGCCTTTCACCTTATCTATCCAGCTAGTCATATCAACAGGTCCGCCACCATAAAGAACAACAATAGTATTTGGATTTACTTTGGTAACCTCTTCTATTAAAAGATCTTGCCCAAAAGGCATTGTTAAATCCGGCTTATCAACAGCTTCGGCATCAAAAACATTTTCTTCCCAAATTCCTTCTTCTGTCCAATTATGAACCCAACCTCCTACAATAATAGTCAAATCTGCGTTTTTTGCTATGGTTATGGCTTCGTTAATTAATTTAGGAACTGCTGTGTTTACAGTATCAATTTTATAACCTCTTGCAAATTCTATTTTTACCATAGTTCCCAAAGTTTTATTGACTCCATCCATGAATGTAGTTTCGTATTTGGGCCTTACCTGGGAACTTCCTCCTCCCATAGCATGTTTTCGAATTGCATTCTCGCCGATGATTGCAATTGTTTTAACTTTAGTCGTATTTATTGGTAAAATCTTCTCATTTTTTAATAGAACAATACCTTCTTCTGCAACTTTCAAAGCCGTATTTTTATGTTCTTCTGTTCCAAATTTACCAGTACTTCTTTTACCAAATTTATTAATTGCAAACATCACTCTAAGGACCCTACGTACCTTTTCATCTACAAAAGATTCATCTACATCACCACTTTTTATAAGGCTAAGAGCGGAATCAGCCAGGTGAAATTTATTATAATCAGGATTTGGAAACATAGATAGCTCTGTTCCCATTTCAATATCAGTTCCATAAAGTAATGCTTCTTTAGTATCGTTAACTGCATTCCAGTCGCTAATTAAAGCTCCACTAAAACCCCAATCGTTTTTTAAAACCGTATTTACAAGGTATTCATTATGAGAACAAAACTGACCTCTAAACTGATTATAAGCTCCCATAACAGTGAATGCATTAGCCTCTTTAACCGCTGCTTTAAAAGCCGGAAGGTATATTTCATACAGTGCCCTGTCGCTCATTTTAACATTAACAGAATACCTGAATTGTTCCTGATTATTAGCGATGTAATGCTTAACACAGGCAGCAACATCTTGCTCTTGAACACCTTTTATATAGCCTACTGCCATTCTTGATGCTAAATAAGGATCCTCGCTTAAATATTCAAAATTTCTCCCATTCAAAGGGCTTCTGATAATATTTACACCTGGCCCTAATATTACATCTTTGCCTCTGAAATTAGCTTCACTGCCCAGCACTTTACCATAATCGTAACCTAACTCAGGGTTCCATGTGGCTGCCAGATTAATTCCAACTGGTAAATATGTCGCCGAATCATTAACATCATTGTCAAGCTCCCAGTCTCTTCCATGCTCAGGCCTCACACCATGGGGACCATCCGACATTATTAACTCAGGAATCCCCAATCTTTCAACTCCTCCAGAAGTGAAAGAAGAGTTTGCATGAATCATTGCAATTTTCTCTTCCAGTGTCATCAAGGAGATTAAAGAGTCAATTTTTTTTTCTACAATAGCCTCTTTTTGATTTGTATTATTTCCGTTGCATGATATTACCAAAACAGAAATAATTATAAGGTAGAGGCTAATAAAGGAGTTTGTATTTTGTAACATATAATTAAGTTTTAAATTGCGAATCTTGTCTTTTAAGAATAATTATTGTAAAAAAAACACTTTAATAAATAAATTTTTATAACATTTAATAATCCATAATTAAAAATACTTACAGCAAGCAAAATTAGAAAAATTTCGTCAAAACAGAGTAAGAAGCCAGTAATAATTGTAAAAGAAACACTTACTTATTTAATCTACTTTAAATCAAGATATTGACCTTGTAATACTTTTTTTGGCTTCCTGTCTATTGAGAAGAGTCCCCAATGTTTTTCAGCACCCATTGCATTAGCTGGATCTCCTTTCCAATCTTCATCAAAAGCTTCAAAAAAGAAGATGGTAATATTTTTATCTTTTGCCCACTCCATCAACTCGTTATAATAACGAAGTTGTTTTTCTGCACTTGCCCTTTCACCAAACTCAGATGCAACATCTACCCAACCTGCTTCACTAATTACAATTTTACTTTCAGGCATCGTTCTTTTTATCTCCATCAAGTTCTCTATGGTGTAGGACAGGCCTTCGTAAATGTCTTTTCCTTCCCAAACCGGATAGGTATGAACAGCTAAAAAATCAACCTCTTTTGCAAGCTTGTCTCCATGTTCTGCCCACCATTTATAATTATCCGCCACAGTAACCTGTTGTTTTACAGATCTTTTAACAGTTCTCACATAAGAAATCACCGTGTCAGGATCAACTTTATGATCATTCCATTCTACAAGTGCCTCATTACCAACATTAACAGCTATAACTATTTCAGGATAGCGATTTGCCAACTCAATGCCTCGCTCTATCTCTTTCAGGTTTTTTAGTTTGTTGGCTGCCAAAACATCATCTGGAATTGGTTCTGTAAGCCATGCACACGTTTCATGATTGCTCAATTCTGCATCTAACCAAATACCAAGCATCACTTTTATATTCAGGTTGTTCTCCTTGATAACTTTTAATACTGTTTCTGAATTTTCGCCACTATCGTAGACTCTTATCAGTTGAAAGTAATTGTCCTTTGATAATATCTGCAAATCCTCCAGTACTTCATCATAAGAAGGATTTTTTGCACCATTTCCTCTATCCGGATGCTGTCCACTTCTGAAACCTGAATAACAAACAGCCCGGACAACCCCATTGATCAATGCATCCTTGGTTTGTTTTAATGAGTCAACTGATTCGGTATTGTGTTTTTTTTTATTTGCCTGACCTATTTGACTACACGAATTAGAAGTCACTAATTGAATTAATCCTAAAAATATTATTATGCCGTTAAAAACTAATTTCATATTTAAATCATCTTAAGTTTTTGATTCTAAAAATTTACACCAATACTCATTTTTTTACATTAAACTTCATGGGTTGGTTCTTTTTGTTTTGCTTTTATGAATCCTTAACAGCCAAGAAAAGTGGCATCAAAATCGCAAAAGAAAAACGATTGCCGAGTCAAACTTTTTACAACCGATAACAACATGTATTTCAAAAGCTTATGCTAAAGAGATTGGAAAATAATAGTTTGCTATTCAAAGCATATCCAATCTATTTTTATTGGTTTTTTGGCTTTTATTCTAAGCTTGTTACCTTTAATTTTTAATAGCTGATTTTCTAATTTTATCTCATTCCACCCCTTATTATCCAGAGAAACTGCTACATTGTTGTCATTAATAATCAACTCAGCGACTTCGCCAACAGAATCACTATAGATTTTTAGTTCTGCAAAATACTCTTTTGCTTGTTCTGCATCAAATTGGTAATCAAGCCATTCATCCGTATTTAATACAACCCATTGCTCTGACCAGTATTGTTCTTTTGTGCTATCATTTATTTCAATCTGAACAGGTCCCCATTTTCTGTAATAAGGTGAGCGCGCTGATGTATCTTTTACAAAATAGGATTTATTATAACCTAAGTGTCCATAATTTTCTGCTTCTATCTTACCAGGAACCCTACAAAAAACAGCATTTACTACATCCTGAAAAAACACACAGTTCTCCAGCTTTATGTTTTCAAGAAATTCATTCAGTGCTTTTTCAGCTATTAAAGTATCAGGCTTCTCACCTCCACAGGAATATTCAGCAATTAAATTCCAATTTTCAGGTTTCTTGATTGAATAGGGAGTATTCTGGGTGTCCATCTTTTTCCAGGGCCAGAATGAAAAGCCAATGTTATTAGATTCAAAGTATTGTGCTGTAGCCCAATAAATTGTATTTCCTTTTTCTCCTGTTTCACCTACCCAAACAGGGGTATTAAGTGTGTCTCGTTTTTTAAGAAAATAATCGATACTGTTTAAATTATCAGGTCTGTCCCAGCAATAATAATGAAATTTATAGAAAATGTTATCATCTAAAGGCTTACTGAATTGTGACCAATTGTTTGACCAATCGTAGCCCTCAACTGTAATCATGTGCTTTTGATCAATTTTTCTGATTTCTTTTATTAATCTCTCATACAAAGGAACCAGCAAGTGCTTGTATTTTTCGGCAGCACCTGTGCGCCCTGGCAAAGGTTCATTAATAAGATTGTAGGCAGCTACCGTAGGTTCATTTTTATACTTTTCTGCAATTTTTTGCCAAAATTCAATCAGTAAATCCTGGTTTTTCTCAAACATAAATAATTCGGGTTTATCTTTAGAGCTGTCATCAATGTTCTGTCCTGTTTGACCACCCGGGGCCCCGTGCATATCAATAATTACATATACCTGGTGTTTTTTACACCAGCTAACCAAACTGTCCATTAGAATAAACCCTTCATCAATAAACACTGGATTTTTTCCTTCAGTAACAAATAATCGTGAGTTTAGAGCTGGCCTGACTGAATTAAACCCTAGATCTTTAATTCGCTGGATATCAGCTTCTGTGATATAGTCCTTTCTGAATTTCTTCCAAAAGTTTTCTGACTTTTCTTTACCTAATATACTTTCTACAATTTTTTCTATCCTTCGAGGACGATCACCCCCTTTCCCAAATTTCCACATATATCCTTCGGGCAAAAGCCAGTTTCCGAGACCAACTCCTCTCAGGTAAATTTTTTCACCAGAATCATTTAAAATATCCTTCCCCAGGGTATGAAGAAACTCCATTTCGTTTTTGCCAATGTTTTTTGTACATGAGGTAATAAAAACTATTATGAATAAAAGATAGTTGAAGAGTTTCATTGGATAATTTTAAAATTTTCAGATAAAGAAGCCCTATTCCTCACCTAAAAGCGAGTTTTTCAATTAATCAGAAGAATAATATCGAGGCCCCTATATCATAATGCTTTCAGAAAGGTGTTGTGCTATTTTTTCAATAATTTTAACCGACCTAAAACATCACTTTTTTTGTTTTTGACAATTAGAAAATAAACTTCCGGTTTTAGGTTTGAAATATTGATTTCTTTTCTCTTTTCTCTATCTGCATAATAACTAAAAACCTTTTGCCCTGATAAAGAGAAAATTTCAACGGTGCTAAATTCTTTCTCAGAACTTATTGTAACATTATCCTTTACCGGATTTGGAGAAAGCTTTATACTTGCAGTATTCTCTATTTCATCAACTGAAGTCGTTAAATCCTGATAAACCCTTACATAATCAACTTCCATTTTTATTGGGAAAATATTATCATCAACCCCCTGCGCACCACCCCAATTTCCACCAACTGCGATGTTTAACAATAAATGAAAGCGCTTATCAAAAGGCCAGTTTTTATAGTCACCCTGGGCATAAAAGGTAAAATACTTTGTATCATCTACAAAAACCATGACTTTGTCGGGTGTCCATTCTAGAGAATAAACATGAAATGCAGTTTCGGCATCGGAAACAGAAAAACTACTAGTTTTTTGTGTTCCGAGTGTGTGATTATATGCATTGGTGTGGATAGAGCCATGCACGATACCAGGATCGTACCCTACATGTTCCATGATATCAATTTCCCCGCTTGCAGGCCATCCTCCATAAGCCCAATCTGTGGGTAACATCCAAATGGCTGGCCAAGAACCTTTACCTCCTGGCAGCTTTGCTCTTACCTCAATTTTACCATACAACCAATCACCTTTACCTTTGGTAATCAATCTGGCAGAGGTGTATTGATTGCCACCATAACTTTCCTTTCTTGCCTCTATAATCAAATTTCCATTTTCTACACGAGCATTTTCAGTTCGGTTTGAAGTATAGTACTGTAGCTCATTATTCCCCCAACCATTGCCGCCAACATCATATCCCCACTTAGAGGAATTTGGTAAACCAGTATAATCAAATTCATCAGACCAAACCAATTCGTAAGTTTGAGTAAAACTGTTATTAGCAATAAGTAATAGGAGAAGAGCAAAAAGTAGTTTTGACATTTTCATTGTAAATATTATTTTTTCTGATAAACTCTTACATAATCAACAAGCATCTCTTGTGGGAAAACAGTTGTGTCTATACCATGCAGCCCTCCCCAAAATCCACCAACAGCAACATTAAGAATTAAATGAAAACGTTTATCAAAAGGCCACTCTTTTGAAGTTTTGTTTTCATTCTTGAAGGTAAAGTATAAGGTGGAGTCAACATAAGCCCTGTATTCATCCTTTTCCCACTCTAAAATATAAGCATGAAACGCTGATTCACAGTCAGATAAAGCAATCCTGCCATTTTTATGTGTGCCAATACTGTGATTATAAGCGTCAGTATGTGCTGTAGCATAAACTGAATCAGGTTCATACCCAACATGTTCCATAATGTCAATTTCTCCTGATTTTGGCCAATTTCCATATTCAGCATCTGTTGGTAACATCCAAATAGCTGGCCAGGTTCCTCTTCCTGACGGTAGCTTTGCCCTTATTTCAAATCTACCGTACAACCAGTCACCTTTATCTTTTGAAATTAAACGTGCCGATGTATATTCTTTTTTTTCCCAGGGCTCTTTAATGGCTTTTATGCGCAAATGCTCACCATCCACCCAGGCATTTTCTTTTCGTTGTGCTGTGTAATGTTGTAACTCTCTATTTCCCCAGTCCCAGGCATTTCCTTCTGTATCAAAACTCCATTTCGCTGAGTCAGGTAAACCAGTGTAATTAAATTCGTCTGACCAGACAAGCTGGTAGCCGCTTTCTTTTTGTTCGTTTTGTGCAACTGAATTATTGGAACAATTCCATAAACAAAATAACACAGAAGACAGAAGTATTAAAAAAGTATATATCCTTCTCATATGATAAAATATATTTTGTAGGGGAAACTTCCCTGCAGTATAGCAGGGAAGTAACTATCCAACATTAACCTAAATTACTATATTTAATCAGATTGTTTTTTAGCTTAAGAATTTATGGCTTAGGCATCAATCTTTGAAACCAAGCAAAGCCGTTGGCTCCACCTGTGGTATGCAAATACATGTCACCAGCCACCTCTAAAGTATACTTTCCATCTAAATCAGTTATTGTACCAACTGATGATGAACCTTTTAATCTGACAGTTACACCCGGAAGTGCCCCATCATCATCTGTCCCAATTACTATACCAGTAACCATCTGTGCATTAACATACTGCATCATGCCAATACTAATGAACAGAATAAATAATAGTTTTCTCATAAAACCTCCATAAATTTGTTAGGTTAATACTAAATGTTAATTAATTGCAAACTCTCTAAGTTCATTACTATTTGTTTCAAATAATGAATAGTTTTGAGGTTAATCTTGTGTCTTAATTATGCTTTTTTTTGGATGGTACAAAGGTAGAATCTGGCGTATTAGCAATCAATTTTTCGACCTCATCTCAATTACATCATTACATTGAATAAATTACAGCAACAATACATCTAATAGCTAATTTCAAGCGTTTACAGTACATCATTAATACATCAGGCTGTTTTCTGGTTATACAACATTTGACTATTTTAGGTCATTCTGGATTATTAACTATGTAGAATAGAATTCACAAAACAATGTGGCTAAATAATGCTTGTTTTAAACTTGCATAAGGTTATCAGAAAATAAGATTTTGGGGATACTTTTTTGCAAAAAGAATCACAAAAAAGCCTTGAAAGAACAATTTTGTCGTCTTATGTCTAATTTAGATATTGAATGAGCTTAAGCATTATTTAGCTTATTATACATTCAACATAAACTCAATAAGATTTGCATCTTTATGAAGGCCAAGCTTTTTGCGGAGTCTGTAGCGGCTAATTTCTACTCCTCTTACGGAGATATTCATTAAAGGAGCAATTTCCTTTGTAGATAAATTCATGCGTAAATAAGCACACATTTTTAAATCCTTTGGAGTTAATTCATCATAATTGGTTCTTAAACGTTTGAAAAAATCTGCATGAACTTCTTCAAAATGTTTCTTAAACTGATCCCAATCCTTATCCAGCTTCAAATCTTCATCAATTGTTTTGATTAATTGCTTTAATTCCTGCTGTGCCTGGGTATTTACTTTTTTCGAAATTACTTCAATCTTTGTTTTTAAGTTACCGAGAATCTCATTTTTATGGGTAATTTGAATAGCAACAGAAGCCAATTCTTTATTCTTCATTTCAGTTTCTGTTTTCCGTTGCAAAACCTCTGACTCTAACTTTTCGTTTTTTAACTTTATAATCTTTTGCTCATTAAGAAGATTTTCCCTGGCGAACTCTTCTTCTTTCTTTTTTAGCTTTTCTTCTTCTTTCTTTTGTAGTTCTGCTTTAGCCCTATCGAATCTTTTTTCAAGAGTTTTAATTAAATATAGTAAACCTAAAATTAAGATGAGAAAATATCCAATATAAGCCCAATATGTTCTAAACCATGGGGGAAGAATTGTAAATGAATAGGAAGCTTTTTCTCCTATTTGATTATATATGCTTTTTGATTCCACCTGAAAAATATAACTACCAGGTGGCAAATTTGTGTATTCTTTAGAAGCATTTGTTTTCCAATCCGACCATTGCTTATCAAAACCATCGAGTTTAAATCTGTACTTTGTTTTTTCAGGGTTTTCGTATAATGGGGCAGTGAAACCAAACTTTATTGCATTCATTTTGTAAGGTATCACTGGCTCTTTTCTTTCATCATCCGCTTGACTGTAATTTCCATTAAACAATAATGAATCAGTTGGTTTTGTTAGTTTTACGCCACGAATTAATGTTTTAAATGGTGTTCTTAAAGAATCAATCAAAAGTGGATTAAAATGAATAAAGCCTTTCTCTGTTCCAAATAAAATATTTGTTCTGTCAATTATTAAGGAGTTCTCAAAATCATTTACAAAAATATTCCCGTATTTATTAAAAGGTATATTGACTTCCTTCCATTTATTGTTTTTCTTTATAAACATGGATGGAAACCCGTTCTTGTAGCACCAAATATTTCCATTATCATCCTGTTTAGGATCAAATATTCGACTATTTGCACCAAACAGTTCATTAAAAAAAACAGATTTTTCGAACTTATCTGTCGAATAGTTGTATTTATAAACTCCATTCTCTGTACAAACAATGATCTGTCCGTAAATCTCAAACAAGTAATTGTCCAGATCATTCGGCAAACCATTCTTTGAGTTGTATAATTTATAGGAAATAATACTATCAACGGTACTTGAAAGTCTGATTTTATAAATTCCTTTTGAACCGTGGCTCACCCAAATATTGTTTAGAGAGTCAATCAAAACCAGTCGGCACGATTCATGAAACCCCGGTATGACGCCTCCAAAATTCCAATTCCCTTTCTTGTCTTTTAGGTACCTAGTTAAATTTGAATAGGTTCCTCCAATTATTAAACTATCATTGTTTTTCCATTTTTTTAGAACCCAGCCACCATTTTCTTCAGAAATTTTTTTAAAAACACCATTTTCTTCAATAAAAGTCCCTGTATTATGTCCACAAAACAATCGATTGTCCATATTTTGAAGACTCCAGACCTGTCCAAAAGTGTTTTCAACTGTCTGGAAATTATTCTTTCCAATTTTTGCCTTTTTAAAATCACTCCATTTTCTAAAAAACAATCCCTGATTGGTTCCAAGATATAAATTGTCATTATAAATTTCGACGGTATATCCTGTGCCTTCAATACCCAATGCATCATTCAAAAAAGTAAAAGGAGAATTTATTTCAATAAAATCAATTCCGTTATCAAGCCCCAACCAAATATGCCCATTCCTGTCTTCGAATAAACTTAAAATTGTATTGTTTTGCAAGCCTTTGGTTTTATCAATATGCTGAATCAGGTTTCCCTTTAGGTCGGTAATAACAAGACCGGCTTGTATGGTTCCAAATGCAAGAAACCTATCCTGGATTTTTTTGAGTGCGAATATCTGTTTATCAATAAGATAATCGGTTAGTTTAAAATCATATTTTTGAACTTTATATCCATCATATAAATACAGTCCATTACGTTGGGTGGCTATTAATATGGTATCTATTGAAAAGGGAATCATTTGCCAAACTTCAATGTCCCCTTTAAACATTTCACCTCCTTCTATCAAATAGAGCTTTTCTCCTCTTAATTCTTTAAGGCCTTCTTTTCTCTCTTGAATAAACAGCCTGTTATTCACATAAAAACTAAAATGGTAATCATTATAGCCCTCGATTACCCTAACTTTTTCAAAATCATAAAAAAATAGAACATCGTAGGCACTAAAGTATATTCCTCCATCCGATTCATGAATATTCCATATTTCCCTGAAATTTTCATACTCTTTTGGAACTAAATCACGAATAGAATGATACTTTAAATCCCCTTTTTCATCATCTTTTAAATATCCGAACTCATTATAAGCGCCAACCCAAACAGTTCCATTCTTATCTACAAGTAAACATCTTGGGATTGAGAAATTACTAACCGGATAAACTCTCCAATTAGTGCCATCAAACTCCATAACTCCATCATTATTTGCAAAATAAAGTATTCCATCCTTGTTTTGTACAATATCCCAATTCTGTGTAGCGGCACCGTATTGACTGCGCTCAAAATTCCTGATATAGGGTACACCAATGCTTTTTATCTGGGCATTGACAGATAAAGATAAAGTAACCAGAATTAATAGAAATACATTTTTTAGTAGGCGACTATTCATATCAACAATATCCTCAACAAATCTGAAATTGATGTTGAAAGTAAGGAAGATTTTTATTTTCTGCAATTTATGCTTTAAACATGTCGCATAAATCGCTGACTTAATGCTATTTATATAATTCAGTAAACTTTAACCTTTATTGTTGATTAATGTCATTGTATCCATTTGAATATTTCATAGCTTTGTATTATGTATAATTGCAATCTATTCAGAAATATATACAGCCGCTACTACAAGCATCTTTTCGAATGTCTTATTTGCTAAACATTCAAAATAAGTCATTAGTTTACTAATACACATTTATTCCCTCTATTTTTTTTCTTTATATAAATAATTTAAAGTATTATACCATGCAAAAAGGCATTGTATATAGTTTTAAAAGGTATTCGGTAAACGATGGTCCCGGAATACGTCAAACTGTATTTTTTAAGGGCTGTCCGCTGTCATGCTGGTGGTGCCATAACCCTGAAAGTCAACACATTAAATCTGAAGGTTCTATGAGAAAGTGTGTTCTTGATGGTATTTCGTACGAACAAAATGAAACCATTGGTAAAGTAATGACTTCCAGCGAAGTAATGAAAGAAATTGAGAAGGATCGGATTTTTTATGAGGAGTCAGGTGGCGGAGTAACTTTTTCAGGCGGCGAACCTCTAATGCAACATAAGTTTTTAATTGAGCTGCTTGAAAAATGTCAGGATGAAGACATTCACACCGCTGTTGATACTACAGGTTTTGCCAATGATAAGGTTTTTTGTGAAGTTACTGAAAAAACCAGGCTTTTTTTGTTCGATTTAAAACACATGGATAACAAAGCACATATTAAATACACCGGCGTTTCAAATAAAAAAATCCTGCAGAACCTTGTAAACCTGGATAAAAGAAACAAAAAAGTAATCATTCGCTTTCCTGTTATTCCCGGAGTAAATAATGACGAAAATAATATAGCAGAAATGCTCCTGTTTTTACGAAAACTAAAAAACATCAACCAAATGACCATGCTCCCCTATCACAGTATGCACAGCCATAAGTATGATAAAATGAAAATGGAAAACAAAATGGGTAATACTAAATCTTTACAAAAGGAAGACTTATTGGACTTAAAAGCAAGTTTTGAAACAATTGGTTTTAATGTAAAAATTGGAAATTAATGGACAAAGAGTTACACAGAGAAAAACATCTCTGTGCATCTCCGTGTTTCATTGTGAACCTCTGTGTAATTAAAAAATCTTAAACAAATGAACAACAGAATAAAACAACTACGCGAAAATAGCTTAAAAGCAATTAACAGACTTTCAACTGAAAGAGCTGTTTTAATCACTGAATTTTACAAAAGTGACAAAGCAATGGAAGTTTCTGTGCCAATTCGCAGGGCACTTGCCTTCCAACATTTAATGTCGAAAAAAGAATTATACATTGGTGATAATGAGCTAATTGTAGGCGAAAGAGGTCCTAAACCAAAAGCTACACCAACTTATCCGGAAGTCAGTCTTCATTCCCTACAGGATTTAGAAATCTTAAACGACCGCAAAAAGGTTTCGTTTAAAGTAAGTGATGAAGACAAAGAAATCTATAAAAACATAGTTATTCCTTATTGGAAAGAAAAAAACAACCGCAATAAAATTATGAAAGCCATGACTGAAGAATGGCTTAATGCATATAGTGCAGGCGTTTTTACAGAATTCCAGGAACAGCGAGCTCCAGGACACACTGTTGCAGGAGATAAGATCTATAAAAAAGGTTTAAAAGATATTAAACAAGATATTGCTCAAAGTCTTGCAAAAATTGACTTCTTTAATGATCCGTTGGCACTGGATAAAAGCGAAGAGTTAAAAGCGATGGAAATTGCTGCAGATACCATGATTATGTACGCAAACAGAAATTCAGCTAAGCTAGAATTATTAGCAGAGCAGGAAAATAATTCAGGACGAAAAAAAGAGCTTATAGAAATAGCCAGAGTTTGTAGAAATGTGCCGGAAAATGCTCCTCAAAATTTCCATGAAGCATTACAATATTATTGGTTTGTTCATCTTGCAGTAATTACAGAGTTAAATCCATGGGATTCTTTTAACCCTGGTCGTTTGGATCAACATCTTTACCCTTTCTATAAAAAAGGATTAGCAGATGGCAGCTTAACAAAAGAAAAAGCTGTTGAGTTGCTTCAGGCTTTTTGGGTGAAATTTAACAACCACCCGGCACCTCCTAAAATGGGTGTAACCGCCTTAGAAAGTAACACTTATACTGATTTTGCGCTAATCAATGTTGGAGGATTAAAACAAGATGGCTCAAATGCTGTAAATGAAATGTCATATATCATTTTGGATGTAATTGAAGAAATGAGATTGCTTCAACCAAGTTCAATGGTTCAATTGAGTAAGAAGAATCCAGATAAATTTATCAGCCGAACATTAAAAATTACCAAAACAGGATTTGGACAACCTTCTATTTTTAATACCGATACCATTATCCAGGAATTAGTAAGGCAAGGCAAGTCTATTGAAGATGCAAGAAATGGGGGAGCCAGCGGCTGTGTTGAAAGCGGTGCTTTTGGTACAGAAGCGTACTTCCTAACTGGCTATTTTAACCTGAATAAGATTCTTGAATTGACACTTAATAATGGCTTTGATCCGAGAACTCAGAAACAAATTGGACTAAAAACAGGTAATGCTGCTGAGTTTAAATCAATGGAAGAATTAATGAATGCCTACAAAAAGCAGCTAAATTTCTTTGCTGATGTGAAAATCAGAGGAAATAATGTGATTGAGCGTTTATTTGCAAAAAACCTTCCGGCTCCGTTCCTTTCACTGATTATTGATGATTGTATTACAAATGCAAAAGATTACAATGAAGGTGGTGCAAGGTATAATACAAGCTATATCCAGGGAGTTGGACTGGGCAGCACAACTGACTCATTAACAGCACTTAAATATCATATTTTTGACAACAAAACCCTTCCAATGAGTGAAATGCTTGAGGCGCTTAACAAAAATTTTGAAGGTCATGAAGAACTTAGAAAAAGTCTTGTATACAATACACCGAAATATGGTAATGATGATGATTATGCGGATGAGCATCTATCAATGATTTTTGATATTTTCTATAATGCTGTTAATGGAAGACCAACAGCACGTGGAGGTAAGTTTCGAATTAACCTGCTTCCTACCACCAGCCATGTTTATTTTGGTAGTGTAATAGGTGCTATGCCCGATGGACGAAAAGCAGGTGTGCCTTTATCAGAAGGCATTTCGCCGGTTCAGGGAGCTGATAAAAATGGTCCAACAGCAGTTTTAAAATCAGCAGGAAAAATTGATCATATCAAAACTGGTGGAACCCTTTTAAATCAACGATTTGCACCCAACTTTTTCGATGAAGAGGAAGGTATTCCAAAGCTTACCGCACTGATTCGTAGCTATTTTAGGATGGATGGTCATCATATTCAATTCAATGTAGTTGGCTCAAATGTACTAAAAGACGCTCAAAAACACCCTGAAAAATACAGCGATTTGATTGTTCGGGTAGCAGGTTATAGTGATTATTTCAATGATTTAGGCGAAGATTTGCAAAACGAAATTATTCGAAGAACCGAACATCAATCGTTATAACTATATTTAAAGATTAACGCTTATAATATCGAATAATCAAACATGTCACTGGTTATCAGCTATTTGTTATTAGGTTTTGGCTATGACAAATGGCTAATAACAAAATAAAAAGCAATGATTAAAATTAACCCAAATTGGGAGCTTCCTAAAGATTGGCTCAACATAAAAACTATTGATATGCACACCGGAGGGGAGCCATTAAGGGTTTTTACATCAGGTTTGCCTGAAATTAAAGGAAAAACTATTCTTGAAAAACGAAGATATTTTCGCGATAATTTCGATTATATCCGTACAGGCACTATGTTTGAGCCACGAGGTCATGCTGATATGTATGGAGCTTTTTTAACTGAACCCACCACCGAAGATGCTGATTTTGGTACTTTTTTCATGCACAACGAAGGCTATAGCACCATGTGCGGGCATGCAATTATTGCACTTACCAAATTGGTTATTGAAACAGGTATGGTTCAAAAAGATGGAAACATAAGAGAATTAATCATTAATGCACCCCCGGGACTAATTCGCTCAAAAGCATTTATGAATGGTAAAAAAGTGGAAAAAACATCCTTCCTAAATGTACCTTCTTTTTTATTACATCGAGACAAAAAAGTAGAAGTACCTGGAATTGGAACAGTAGAGTTTGATGTTGCTTATGGAGGAGCTTTTTATGCCTTTGTAGATGCCGGCAAGTTAAATTTGGAACTCAATGAAACTGCTTATAATCAATTAATTGATTATGGAAAAAGAATAAAAAAAGCAGTAATGGAAAATTTCGAAATTAAACATCCTTTTGAAGAGGATTTAAGCTTTCTGTATGGAACCATTTTTACAGGTAAAGCTCACAATCCGAATTATCACAGCAGGAATGTTTGCATATTTGCTGAAGGTGAAGTGGATCGTTCTCCAACTGGCTCTGGAGTGAGTGCACGCGCTGCTCTGCATCATGCAAAAGGTGAACTAAGCATAAATGAAAAAATTACGATGGAAAGCATTCTGGGAACAACAATGGATGTTGAAGTAAAAGAATTGACAAATTACGGTGGTCATGAATCAGTAATACCTGAAGTGACAGGAACTGCTCATTTTACAGGGAAAAATGAGTTCTGTTTCGATCCTAATGATCCATTAAAAGAAGGATTTATTTTTCGCTAGAAAATTAATTTTCAAAGAAAATAGAATCATGTATCTTTATTTACCAGTTACAAATTTCTAACTTCTAATTTCTAATAAAAATGTCTGCAAAAGAAAATTTGGCAAAATTAAGAGCAGAAATGCTCCTTGAAAATATCGATGCTTACATCATCCCTATGTATGATCCTCATTTGAGCGAGTATGTTGCTGAACACTGGCGGGCAATTAAGTGGTTTTCTGGTTTTACAGGGTCTGCTGGTGTAATTGTTGTTACTATCGATTTTGCAGGCTTATGGACAGATTCAAGGTATTTTATCCAGGCCGAAGAACAACTAAAAGAATCTGGAATTGAGCTGGTTAAGCTAAAAATTCCTCACACTCCTGAATTTGTGGATTGGATAAATGAAACCCTCCCAGCAGGTAGCACAGTTGCTTTCGATGGAAAAGTATTCCCTTTGGCATTGGTGAATCAAATGTCTTCTGCATTTACCAGAAAAAAACTCATTCTCAACTCAAATGTGGATTTAATAAAAGAAATATGGATAGACATACCTCCTATTCCTCAAGGTGAAATTTTTGAACATGAATTAAAATATACAGGTAAATCCAGAGCTGAAAAATTGCTGGATCTAAGAACTGAAATGGGAAAAGCAGGGTTTAATTACCAGATTTTGTCGAGTCTGGATGATATTGCATGGCTTTACAACATTCGGGGTAAAGATATCCCATTTGTTCCGTTAACTATTGCCTACGCTTTGATTTCTGAAAAAGAAGCCTTCTTATTCATTGATCAGCAAAAAGTTTCTGAAGAAATTGAACAGGCTCTAAAAAAAGATGGGATTATTGTAAAAGAATACCACGAAATCTTTGATTTCATAGCTAATATTGAAAAAGGGAAGATCGTAACGACCCAATTTTCAAAAACAAACTTTGCTATTTTCAATGCAATTCCAATTGAATGTGAAATTATTGATAATCTGAATATTACAACACGTCAGAAAGCATTAAAAAACGATACCGAGATTAAAAACATCAAAGAAACCATGGTAAAAGACGGAATTGCCATGGTCAAGTTTCTTTACTGGATGGAGCTGCACATTGGAAAAGAAAAAATTACGGAAATTTCAGCATCAGACAAGCTTAGAGAATTCAGGGCCGAGCAGGAAGGTTTTTTTGATGAAAGCTTTGCCCCTATTTCAGGATACAACGCTCATGCAGCCATGCCACACTACGGTGCAACCAAAGAAACAAACGTGGAATTAAAACCAGAAGGCATTTTTTTAATTGATTCTGGAGGTCAGTATTTTGGTGGAACTACTGATATTACCAGAACCATTACACTTGGTGAGCCCACAAAACAACAAAAAATGGATTTTACATTGGCTTTAAAAGGAACAATTGATCTGGCCATGGCCATTTTCCCTTATGGAACCAAAGGATTTCAACTCGATGCAATTGCTCGTAAGCCATTGTGGGATAATCAAATGAATTATGGACATGGAACCGGACACGGAGTTGGTTTCTTTTTAAACGTCCATGAAGGCCCACAAACAATTGGTACCAGTGCATCCGGGGATATGAGTTCAATATTAACTCCGGGGATGCTTACCTCCGACGAACCGGCATTTTACCGTGAAGGTCAATATGGCTTTAGAACCGAAAACCTGATATTGGTAGTTGATGACAAAGAAACAGAATTTGGAAAGTTCCTGAAATTTGAAACTGTTACACTTTGTCCAATTGATATAAAATTGATTGACAAAGAACTACTTACAAGAAAAGAGGTTGATTGGTTAAATAATTATCATAAAACAGTTTATGAAAAACTTTCGGCATATTTAAAAGGGGGTGAATTAAATTGGCTCAAAGAAAAAACAAAGTTAATCTAATTAAATGATTTCATAAACGGGATAGAATTGATTAAAATAATAGTTGTTCGATTTCAAATAAATGCTTAAATAACATAAGATTACGCTCCGCAGGAGCTCAAAATACCTGCATGCCTATTTTCTACAAATATTACGCAGCACTGCTGCTTATATGATAGTTGCAGCGCAACGGAATATTTGTAGAAAACGAATATTATCAAACTTCTTAGCTACGGAGTAGTGGAATAAAAAATGAAGGAAAAATGAAACATCCATGATTAATTTTAATCACACACGAGCATGATTATTAGCAGAAACTGTCTGATAGCATGTGAGTTGAGTTTAGTGGATGTTCCATATGACCATATAAAATAATTAAAAAATAAACAGATGAAACCCACATCCTTAAGATAGATTAGATAATATGGTGCAAAAACAAAAGGGCATGAGTAAAACACAGCGACCATTTAACTTTGTAGTTCCAACTAATCAAAAGTTAAATGGTCATGAAAAAAAAATTATATTGAATCCTAACAAGTTGTAGAATGGTGCTGTGGAATGGATGTCCACAAAGAAATTATAGTGGTATCAAATTGCCCCAAATGTAATAGCTACAATACCATCATTATTTCAGGAAAGGAATTAAGGGTTAGAACTTTTTTACCTGAATAGAAAAAAATGAAGGGATAAAGGTGTTAACACTAATATATTCTCTTTCCATAAATTGTATGTGCAACCTCTTTCCCGTCAAAATCCGCAATATTAGGTAAGGTAGCCCATCGCTTAAAGCCAAACTTCTCCATTAGACCAATGCTTGGAGTATTTCTTTCTAAAATATAGGCTATCAGGGTTTTAATCTGTAGTTGCTCACATTGCTTAATCACGTGTTCAAGCAATTTTGTTGCTATACCTTGTCGGTGATAATCTTTATCAATATAGTAACTTGTTTCAGCACAAAAACGAAATGCAAGGCGTTTTTCACGATATGCACTGATGCTATTCCAACCGACAACTTTTCCATCAATTTCTACCAGGTAAATGGGATAAAAATCGGGCCTGTGCCTATCAAACCATTCCTGTCTATCTTCAACAGTTAAAAGGCTAATGAAGCCTGTTGAGCGTTGGGTAGGTATTGCCTGGTTATAAATTTCAACTATTCTCTCTAAATCTTCCTGCTTTGCTACTCTAATTTTCAATTTAAATACCTTTCGATGTTTTAATGCTTAAAAGTACAAACATTTAACTACTTTCCTCCATATTTATCTATAAAATACCTTATCTGATAGTTTCGACAAACAATCCCCGTGTAAACATCTGACTATTTGCATATTAAGCGTTTTTTGATTATCTTACAGATAAATTCCTGAAACTTCAATATTACATAAATGCATCAGCTATTTATTATTTCTGACGGAACAGGGTGGACAGCCGAACAATCAGTTAGAGCTGCGCTAACACAGTTTGAAGAGAATAAAGTAGTAATAAATTTGCGACCAAATATAAGAAAAGGTGAACAAGTTTTAGACGTTGTTAAAGAAGCTGAAAAAGCCAGAGGTTCCATCGTCCACACTGTAGTTTCTAAAAAACTCAGAAATAAAATACTGAAATACAGTAAATTACACAACATCGAAACCATTGACATGATGGGCCCTTTGCTGGCTCAATTAACACATGTATTAGCTCACAGCCCATCAGAAACCCCAGGGCTCTATCATAAACTTAATAAGGCCTATTTTCAGCGAATTGAAGCCATTGAATTTGCTTTCAGGCACGATGATGGTTTAAAAACTGAAGAGCTTGATAAAGCCGAGATAGTTTTATTAGGAGTTTCCAGAACTTTTAAAACACCTTTAAGCGTTTACCTAGCATTTAAAGGTTGGCTTGTTGCTAACGTACCGGTAATTTTAAACATGCCATTGCCTGATATCATTACCAAAATTCCAACTGAAAGAGTTTTTTGTCTCACAACTTACCCTAATCGTCTTGCCCAACTGCGCAGTATCAGGGATAAACACCTTGGTGGAGATATTGGAAACTATGCTGATGTTAAACACGTTCAGGAAGAATTAAGGTATGCCTCAAGGATTTACCAGGCTCATACCAAATGGGCAAGGATAAATGTTACCAATAAACCAATTGAAGAAATAGCCTCAGAAATATTAAGTATTATGAAAAAAAGGAAAATATCAAGAACATCTGTATCTGATGATGATGAAGATTAGGATTCATAATGACACAAAAAGTCAGAATCTAACATAGAAAACAGGTATGAGTTTTCAAATTTACCCTCAATCATAAAGTTTTCACGAAGAATCCCTTCGTTTAAAAACTTTAACTTCTCAAAGAACTTTACTGCGGGTTTATTGTCTACAAATGTCTGAGCCTCAATTCGATGAAATCCGAGATCATGGAAATAAAAATCGAGAAAACGTAACATCGCTTCGCTCATATACCCTTTTCGCCAGTATTCTTTGTCTAAAAGTATTCCCAATGAAGCAAAAGAATGTTTTACATCAATATGATAAAGGCTTAAAATACCCAACAGTTTGTTATCTGATTTTCTGAAAAGCCCCAAAAAGAAATGTTGCTTTTTTTCAGCTTTCACCTGGCAGTCTTTTAAATACAAAATAGCTTCGTCAATGGTGTGAGTAATTTCTTTATCGGTATACCTTAAAACTTCTCTATCCGAAAAAATCTCAAAAAATCTTTTTCGCTTCTCCATTGGAACTTCTTTTAGTACCAACCTTTCAGATTCTAACCTGATTTTCCTATAATTTAGCTCAGATAATTTCAGCATTAAAAGCTGGTTCTAGTTGTTTTAATTTTCAAGACTATTTTCAAAATCCTCTAGTTCCAGTTGCAAGTCTTCCCATTCATGCATTTGTTTCTCCAGATCTTTTTTCATCTGTTCGTATTGGTGGAAAAAATCTTCATCAACACTACCTCCCTGACTCATTTTTCCCTCAGCCTCCTCAATTTCAGCTTCCAATTTAGCAATGGTTTCTTCAACAGTATTGATTTTATTTACAATTTTTCTCCTTTGTTTCTCCGCTTCCTTTCTTTCAAGATAATTAAGTTTATTATCAGAAATTTTCTCCTCAGTCTTGGCTTCTTTCACCTCTTTTCTACGTTCAATTTCTTTAAAAGACTCGATTTTCTTCTTTTTAAGAAACTCATAAATATTTCCTGAATGTTGTTTTATTTTTTTATCCTTAAATTCATATAAATTATCTACCAAACCATCTAAAAAGTCACGATCATGTGAAACCAGTATTAACGTCCCATCATAAGATTTTAATGCCTGCTTCAATATCTCTTTCGATCTGATATCCAGATGGTTCGTTGGCTCATCGAGTACCAGTAAATTATAAGGTTCGAGTAGTAATTTAGCCATAGCCAACCTGGAACGTTCTCCGCCAGAAAGCACTTTTACTTTCTTTTCAATAGTTTCGCCACCAAATAAAAATGCCCCCAAAATATTTCTTACCTGAGTTCTAATTTCGCCAACGGCAATGTCATCAAGCGTTTCAAAAACCGTTTTTTGCTCATTTAACAATTCATCCTGATTTTGAGCATAATAGCCTATCTTAACATTATGCCCAATTTTTAGAGTTCCGTCATAATCTAAGTCACTAATAATGATTCGTGACAAAGTTGTTTTTCCCTCCCCATTTCGGCCAATAAAAGCCACCTTTTCTCCCCGCTCTACGATCAAGTCAATTTCATTCAAAATGTTGTTCTCTCCGTAACTTTTCGAAAGTCTCTCTGTTTCAACAACAATTGTTCCGGATCGAGGTGCTGGTGGAAACTTAAAATGAATAGCAGCGTTGTCCAATTCGTCAACCTCTATACGATCCATTTTTTCCAATTGCTTGATTCGCGATTGAACCTGCACCGACTTGGTTGCTTTGTACCTGAATCGCTCTATAAATTTCTCAGTATCAGCAATTTTCTTTTGTTGATTTTCGTACGTAGCCATTTGCTGCTCGTACCTTTCTTTACGAAGCTCCTGGTATTTCGAATAGGAAACTTTGTAATCATATACCTTCCCCAATAAAATTTCAATCGTTCTTTTAGTGATATTATCCAAAAAAGCCCTGTCGTGTGAAATTAAAACAACCGCACCAGAATAGTTTTTCAAAAAATCCTCTAACCACTGAATTGATTCTATATCAAGGTGATTCGTAGGCTCATCAAGTAACAGTACATCAGGCCTTTGAAGAAGAATTTTTGCCAGCTCAATCCGCATTCTCCAGCCTCCACTAAACTCAGAAGTAGGTCTTGATAAGTCTTCAATTTTGTATCCAAGCCCTTTTAAAGTTTGCTCAACCATGGCATCTTTATCGGCAATGCCTAAAATCTGCAATCTTTCATTAAGCAAAGTCAGTTTATCAATCAAAGCATGGTACTCATCAGATTCATAATCTTCTCTGGAAGCAATTTCGTGATTAATTTTGTTAATCTCTTTCTCAATGGCATTCAAACTGGCAAAAGCAGTTAAAGCTTCTTCCATAACAGTCTTTCCTGTGGCATAGGCCATTTGTTGAGGAAGGTAACCAAAAGTAACTTCTTTTGGCTTTGAAACAGTGCCTTCTGTTGGCCGATCAAGACCTAATATTATTTTTAAAAGAGTAGATTTTCCGGCTCCGTTTTTTCCTACTAGTCCAATCCTATCCTTGGGGTTTATCATAAAAGAAATGTCTGAAAACAGACTGAAACCACCAAAATTTACCGAAACCTGGTTAATTGATATCATTTTGCAATATTTTATTCAAATTGATTGCAAAAATAGGAAACTCTTGGTTTTTGGGAAATTATTAAAATTATTTATGGATTAGAAATTTGAACTTAGAACTTAGTTTGCTTCAAAGTCCTGAATTTCGGGTTCTAAGTTCTAATATACTGTTTTATTATGTAACAATTAATTTATACCCCTTACCATGCACATTGATGATTTCAATAGAGGGATCTTCGCTAAGATGCTTTCTTAGTTTGGTTATATAAACATCCATGCTCCTGGCATTAAAGTAATTATCATCTTTCCAGATAGCTTTTAATGCAAAGTTTCTTTCGAGAATATTGTTCTTATTAGCACACAGTAAGGCTAATAGTTCCGATTCTTTAGTGGTTAATTTAATCGTATTATCCCCCTTATGAAGCAACTGTTTGTTCACGTCAAAATTATATTCGCCAATTTCGTAGTTATCTTTATGAGCATTGCCATCTCCCCCATCAGAAACCCTTCGCATAATTGCCTCTATACGGAATAACAACTCATCCATAACAAATGGTTTGGCAATATAATCATCAGCCCCAATCTTAAACCCTTCAAGAACATCTTCTTTAAGCGTTTTTGCTGTAAGGAATATAATCGGAATTTTATTATTGGTCATTCTTATCTCCTTAGCCAAAGTAAACCCGTCCTTTTTAGGCATCATTACATCCAGTATACAGATGTCATATTGTCCTTTTGTATAACCATCGTAAGCCTTTTCTCCATCAGCAAACAAATCGGTTTCAAATCCTTTGGCATTAAGGTATTGGGTTAGTAGCGAACCAAGGTTTATATCATCCTCAGCCAGTAGTATTTTTACTTTTCCTTCCATAGTTTAATCCTAAGTAAGAGTATTTAGTACTTATTATAAACAAATATAACTTAAAAATCTCAATTATGAAATCCTATTTTCTGGTGATAACGTTTTTTTGTAAAAAATAGCCAATAAATTGAGGTTCACCGCCAAAAAAGGATGTTGGCGATATCATCATTTCATGAAAGAAACCGAAATTTATACAAAAAGGTATAAGCTAATGGATTGTTTTACTTTATTAGTGGTATATAAACCTGAAATTCAGAACCTTTCCCTGTTTCACTTGTCAAATGAATGTGCCCTTTGTGCTGCTCCACTATCTTTTTCACATAACTTAAACCAAGTCCAAACCCTTTTACATCGTGTATGTTTCCTGTAGGTACACGATAAAACTTTTCAAACACCTTTTTCTGGTTTTCTTTTTTAATACCAATGCCACGATCTTTGATCGAAACTACTACATGCCCATTAATATTATGAGTATTGACTTCGATGGAAGGATTATCTTTGCTGTATTTTATAGCATTATCAAGTAAATTGGTAAAAACATTCGAAAGGTGCAGAGTATCGGCCAAAATCTCAACCCGCTGTGCTTCAAACTTATGTTTTAACTGACCATTTCTCTCGTTTAGCTTTAAATTGATATTCGATAAGATCTGTTCAATAAGTTCGTGTAAATTAACTTGCTTGTACTTTAACTCAACACCACCTTTGTCAATTATAGCCATCTGAAGCACTTTCTCAACATGGAAGCCCAATCGCTTGCTTTCATCATCAATGATGTTGGATATTTGCTTGTAATTTTTACTTCCTTCATCAATCGATGTGTCTTTTAACATCTGCGAAGCTAGTGAGATGGTTGAAATAGGTGTTTTCAACTCATGTGTCATATTATTGATGAAATCATTTTTGATTTCTGAAAGTCTTTTTTGTTTTAAAATGATATAGGTTGTCAGGATGAAAATACCCAAGATAACTAATGTGAGTATAATTGATGTAACAACTATTGCAGGAAGTGATTCAAAACTTGAGTTGGCATTAGGAAAATAAACAAAAAGTGTATAGTTATCATCAAGTATATCCTCTGCCAATTCATCATCAGGAAACAACAATTTCTGATACGTTTTGGGCTCTTTGCTTAAATCAAAGTTCGAGGATTTAAACAATTCTGTATCATTCTCTTTTGCAACGGCATATTCGTAATCCAGATCGATGTTATTATTTTTGAATACCATCTTGATAATTACATCTAAAGTACCCTGCGATATACGCTGTTTTAAATTGATTTCCTTACGAACAAGTTTGTTTGTGAAATTATCAACGTAGATTAATTCGTTGGTAAACAATTTCTTATATTCCTTGTTTCTGATATTATCTTTGGTAATAACTTCAGGTGCAGTGTCTTCTTCAGCCTTTTGATTTTTGATACGATAGAAATTCGAATCCTGAACAGTGATGGTAAGTTGAGGTTTTGTTAAAAGGTGTTTTGCGCTATCCAACAATTCAGTATTGACCTGATCGGACAACCTGTAGGCATCATTTTTATTACTAAAAGAAATAATGTCTTTTTCTCTGTACAGGACAGTTTCTCTTTCAGCAATTTTATTTACAATTTCGGATAAACTTTTTTCTACCAATGAGTTGAATTTTCTTTTTTCAACTTTGATAGCTTCCTGTATCCATCTGAATTGCACCACAATTAAACCTAGTAGTGCAACAGACATCAATACAATAAGAATCCAAATATACTGTCTTTTCACAAACTTGAGATTTTTAATACTTCTGCCATACAATCAAGGTGCCATGTTTAATAGCAGAAATTTCACCCACTCATTCTGAACAAAAATAAGACTTTTAAGGTCACAAATTCAGGCTTTTAACAAAATTTAACGCCGATTGATTAATGATTTTGATTATTTCTGTACAACTACACTAAAAACTAAAGTGGTGATTATCAAGCAATTTAATCTCAAAAAAGGAGCGTGTAATAATACAAAATCTCTAAAAAATTAAAAAATTGATGATCAATTATTAACAGAAATTACTTAAATTTGTTCAACCTGAATTAATCAAATGATTAAGTTTTAGGTTAATTGAGTTTGTAAAGGACGGTTGGGCAGCCGTCCTTCCTTTTTGCAGTAAGTCTAATCGAAAAAGTCGATTAACGAATATATTTTGACTGCTTTTTCCACCTTCAAATTATCATTTTTGATTTCAAACTTCAATTTGACAGAAACCCCTGATATTATATCAAAAAAGTTATTCATAAAAAATCCATCACCTCTCTGGGGCTGTATCAAAAGTCTAATTCAATGCAATTTTACTTTCATTTCAACAACAAAAGAGCGTATTTCAACAAGATTGAAAGCAGATTGATTGGATTAATGCAAGATTGAAAGAAAAATTTATCGCAAAACTAGTTTTGATACAGCCCCTTTTTCGAAAATTATCTGTTTATGAATATCCATTTTCACTAGCAACCAAATTGCAAATTGTCTAAAAAGAAATTGATACTAAAAAAGTCGAGGAAAAACAAGTAAAATAAACAAAGAAAAATCATAATTTAATTTTAAAAGTAAAAAACACTTTTTATATTTACGGCTCATTTGCGAATTATTTTTTTGTGACTAATAGAGTTAGTTTCTCAAAATTTTGAGTTGTGAAAAGTGGCCTTAAAATAACCTAATGAACCTCTAACACAAAACTTTACTGATGGTATACAAAGAATACCTAGAACAGGAAAAACATCTCGTAGCGGTAGATTGTGCAATTTTTGGCTACGAAGAAAATGAACTAAAACTTCTTTTGTTTCATAGGGCATTCCCACCTTCAAAGGGAGAATGGTCACTAGTTGGCGGCTGGGTAAATGCAGATGAATCTGTTGACAATGCTGCAATTCGTGTATTGCAAAAAATAACCGGTTTGCAAGACATTTTTATGGAACAAGTTCAGGTTTTTTCAAAACCCAATAGAGATCCTGGTGGTCGTGTTATAACTATTCTATTTAATGCCCTTATTGATATTGAAAAACATAATAAAGACCTGGTTAGAGAATATGGTGCTCACTGGTGGCCGGTAACCAAACTTCCAGCACTGATTTTTGATCATAACGAAATGGCAAAAGCTGCTCATAATCAGCTACAAGCTAAAGCCTCTCATGGATTAATCGGCCTGGATTTGCTACCCGAAGAGTTTACTATCACACAGTTACGCCAGTTGTACAACTGCATTTTCTTAAAAGAATTTGATCCTGGAAATTTTAGAAAAAAGATTTTATCCCTAAATGTTTTAAAACGACTGAACAAAAAGGACTTTTCTGAATCAAAAAAAGGAGCTTACTACTACAGCTTAAAAAAGGGACAGGACTCAATTTTGAATGAACGAATTATCAAATTATAATAAGATGGTATCAAGTATAGAACATCCTCATCGACGATTTAACCCCTTAACTGGAGATTGGATACTGGTTTCACCACACCGGGCAAAGCGCCCATGGCAGGGACAGCAAGAGGAAATTTCAGGAGAGAACAAACCACATTATGATGACAATTGCTACTTGTGCCCTGGTAATAAAAGAGCAGGAGGATATAAAAATCCTGAATACAAAGATACTTTTGTTTTTAAAAATGATTTTAGTGCACTTTTAGAAGAAACTCCTGTAGAAAATGTTACTGAAGGTGAATTGTTTATTGCTGAAAGCGAAAGAGGAATATGCAAAGTGATTTGTTTTTCACCAAGGCATGATTTAACAATCCCTGAAATGGAAGTTGGAGCCATTGAAAAAGTAATTGATCTCTGGCAGAAAGAATACAAAGAACTGGGAAGTTATGATTTCATCAATCATGTTCAAATATTTGAAAATAAGGGTGCTATAATGGGTTGTAGCAATCCGCATCCACATGGACAAATTTGGGCGCAGTCATCAATTCCTGATGAAGTAAGGAAAGAGTGTAGTACACAGGAAGCTTACTTCAAAAAACACGACTCCCCCCTTCTTGTCGATTACCTTTCCCAGGAACTCGAAAAAAAGGAAAGAATTATCATTGAGAATAACTCATTTGTAGCACTGGTACCCTATTGGGCAACCTGGCCTTTTGAAGCAATGATTCTTCCTAAAAGAGCTATTCAACATATCAATCAGCTAACGAAAGAAGAAAAAACCGACTTTGCCGATATGTATAAAAAACTGACTATTAAATATGATAATATGTTTAATGTTTCTTTTCCATATTCAGCAGGTATTCATCAATCACCAACAGACGGAAAAGATTATCCTGAATGGCAAATGCATATGCACTTCTACCCTCCCCTTTTGCGATCCGCAACCGTGAAAAAATTTATGGTTGGATATGAGATGCTGGCAAATGCCCAAAGAGATATTACGGCTGAACAAAGTGCACAACGCTTAAGAGACTCACCCTTAATACATTATAAAGAAAAATGATGCAGTAAAGTTTAACTGCTCCTTTCGGTATTGAAAGGTAAGTGAGTTTCAGAAAATATATAAAAACAATTAATAAATATTGAAAATATGCTTAGAATTGAAAGTATCCTTGAAACAATAAACAATGGAGACAACCCCTTTTTCAGGGAATTGTACGGAACTGATACATCAGAATTACAGCAACAAGCAAACAGGTATGCAGCTTTAATTGACAACTTTAAATCAAGATTTGGTCATTCAGAAGCTGAGTTATTTAGTTCTCCGGGAAGAACAGAAATTGGTGGAAACCACACAGATCATAACTTTGGGCGTGTTCTAGCAGGTGCTGTAAACCTTGATAACATTGCCATTGCCGCTCCAAATGAAACCAATACCATCAAAATTGAATCAATTGGTTACCCAGCTTTTGAAGTAAACCTTGATAACTTTGAAATAAACGAAAATGCTTTTTATACTTCCAGCTCATTGGTAAAAGGCATTTGTGCCAAATTGAAAGAACAAGGTTATCAAATTGGAGGTTTTGATGCTTGCATTGATGGACGCGTACCTAAAGGTTCAGGTCTTAGTTCATCAGCCTCATTTGAGGTATTAATCGGAGCTATTATCAGTCACCTATTTAATGATGGAAAGCTAGACCCCGTTGAAAATGCAAAAATAGGACAATGGGCAGAGAATAATTACTTTGGGAAACCTTGTGGATTAATGGATCAGACGGCTTGTTCCGTTGGGGGTTTGATTACCATCGACTTTGAAGATCCATCGAAACCAATTGTAAAAGAAGTTGATTTTGATTTCGTAAAAACAAATTATGCTTTAGTTATTACTGACGTTGGTGGTGGTCATGATGATGCCGCATCACAGGCAGAATACGCTTCCCTTCCTACAGAAATGAAATCTGTTGCAGCGGAATTAGGTGCAGATGTACTTAGAAAAGTAACCTGGAATCAGATTGTTGAAAAGATTCCTGAAATCAGACAAAAAACCGGCGATCGTGCTATTCTGAGAGCTTATCACTTTCATGGAGATAATGCGCGCGTAGTTAGACAGGTTGCTGCTCTTGAAACCAATGACTTTGATGGATTCCTTGAAATGGTTATTGAATCAGGTTACAGTTCGTACATGTACAACCAGAATATTTTTGACATTACACACAAAGAAGAACAGGTTGTATCTCTTGGTTTAGCCCTAAGTGAAATGATTCTTAAAGGGCGCGGAGCATGGCGTGTACATGGGGGAGGATTTGGTGGTACTATCCAGGCATTTGTACCCGAAGATTTATTAGATCAATACACTGAAGTACTAGAGCATGTTTACGGTGAAGGCAAGTGTCACAAACTTTTTATCCGTTCGAAAGGCTCTGTGAAGCTTGAATTATAACAACTCATTGTCAATGCATTACAAAGGTTTCTAATGTTATCGGGCAACAAGTTTTTGAAAAATAAATTGCAAAATAGAAATATTTAGAGGGAATTTTAAAGCCTTATTCTATCTTTGGGAGTTTATTAACAAAATGACACAAAAAAAACATTTATGTGACACATATAGCATTTAACTACCCAAAATTTAATTAAATCAAAACAAAAATTATGGAAAACAAAAATCAGAATCTAGCACTTCCTATTATAATGATGATCCTGTTATTTGGTATGATCTCCTTTGTTACCAATTTGGCAGCACCTATGGGAATTGTATTAAAAAACCAGTTTGCAGTTTCAAATGCCATGGGCATGCTTGGTAATCTTGCCAACTTTATTGCTTATGCCGTAATGGGTATCCCAGGTGGAATACTTTTACAAAGGGTAGGATACAAAAAAACTGCTTTAATTGCTATTGCTGTAGGTTTTGTAGGAGTTCTTATACAATACCTTTCAGGCCATGCAGAAAGCTTCCTTGTTTATTTGTTAGGTGCATTTATTTCGGGCTTCTCAATGTGTTTGTTAAATACTGTGGTTAACCCAATGTTAAACACACTTGGTGGCGGTGGAAATAAAGGGAACCAATTGATCCAGGTTGGGGGCTCTTTCAACTCTTTAATGGCTACATTTACTCCTGTATTTGTAGGTATTCTAATTGGCGAAGCTACTAAAGCCAGAATTTCAGATGTTTACCCGGTGTTATATATAGCCATGGCCGTGTTTGCTACAGTTTTCTTTGTAATGGCTGCGTTCAAAATACCTGAACCACACGCAGAACAATCAAGCGAGCCAATCGGGAATTTGATTTCCGGAGCTTTAAAATTCCGCCACTTTGTTTTGGGTGCGATTGCAATTTTTGTTTATGTTGGAGTGGAAGTTGGAGTACCAGGAATCGCTAATTTGTATATGACAACTCCATCTGAAAGCCAGGCTCAAAGCATTATTAATGAATATGATAAGCAGCAGGCTGACGAAACTTATTTGATGGAATTAACGGCTCAGGATGAACAAAATAAAGAAACAGAAGGTTTTAAGCCTCATGTTATTAAAACAGATTCCTACGAAAATGCTAAAAATATTATTGCAGGGAACAACCCTCCAGGATTAGGAATATCTGCTGGTATTGCAGGTGGAATTATTGGATTCTATTGGTTGCTGATGCTTGTCGGAAGACTTTTTGGAGCGGCTTTAGGAAGTAAAATATCCAGTAAAAAAATGCTTAGTTTTACCTCCTTTATAGGATTGCTGCTTGTTCTTTTGGCTATTTTTTGGCCAGAAGGAACCATGGTTTCAATGCCTGCATTTAAAACGAGCGGAGCATCCTTGTCGTTTGGATTAGTTCCTGTTCCAGTTAAATTTTTATTCTTAGCTCTTGTTGGATTATGTACCTCTATTATGTGGGGTGGTATTTTTAACCTGGCTGTTGAAGGCTTAGGCAAGTATCTTGCAGCAGCATCCGGTATTTTTATGGTTTTAGTTTGTGGTGGCGGTATTATCCCTGCATTACAAGGCTGGCTTGCTGATATAACCACTTATGTAACAAGCTATTGGCTAATTATTGCTTGTCTTGGATATTTACTTTTCTATGCACAGCTTGGCTGCAAAAATGTAAACAAAGACATAGCTGTAAACTAATAATCTAAAACCAGCTCAATAAAAGAGTTAATTCAGAATTATACATATTTGACCAACCTTTCATACAAATTTGAAAGGTTGGTTTGCAAATAAAACAAAAGATGGATAACAAAATATATCAATTAAAAAACGATAATGGACTGGTAGTAGAATTCCTTTCGCACGGGGCAAGAATTACCTCCGTAAAAATCCCGGATGGTGATACTTTTACCGATATTGTAATTGGTTATGATACTGTTGATGAAGCAATTAACGGCGATGTGTATTTCGGTGCAATCTGTGGTAGAACAGCCAATCGAATTGCAAACGGGAAATTTACATTAGAAGGAGCTGATTATCAACTGGTTCAAAACAATGGGACGAATTCGTTACATGGAGGACCAAATGGATTTCAAACTAAGTTTTGGGAGGTAGAGCAAATTGAGCCTAACTTATACAAGTTAAGCCTTACAAGCCCTGATGGAGATGAAAACTTCCCCGGGGAACTAAAAGTAGAAATGGTTTATTCATTGAATAACAATAATGAATTTTCAATAGATATTTCAGCTACTACAAACAAAACAACCATAGTAAACCTGACCAGTCACCCCTACTTTAATTTAAAAGGTGCAGGAAATGGAAACATCCTTGATCATTTGCTTGAAATTAATGCAGTTGAAATGACTCCACTTAACGAAGATTCTGTTCCGACAGGTGAAATTCGAAGCATTAATGGAACGGCCATGGATTTTAAAACAGCAAAACCTGTAAAAGAAGCTGTTGAAAGTAATTATGAACAAATTAAACTGGTTGGTGGAATTGATCATAATTGGGTGATAAACAAATCTGAAAACGAATATGATTTCGCCCTTCGATTAACTGAACCAGAATCTGGCAGGACAATTGAACTACATACATCCCAGCACGGAGTTCAGGTTTATACCGCTATGCACTTTGATGGCTCGGAAAAAGGTAAAGGAGGTTTGCCTATTGATGCTTTTGGAGGGATTGCTATTGAAGCACAGAATTTTCCAGATGCAATTAATCACTCCAACTTTCCGAGTCCGGTTTTAAAACCAGGCGAAGTTTACAAACAAAAAATATCCTATCGCTTTGGATGGTAGGAAAAGTTATGAGACCGAAGATAAGGCGGAAGAATCTCTTTTTTGACTTTAGTCTTCGGTCTTTTTTACACCTTAATCCCCATCACCAGAACATCATCAATTTGCGCCAAATCTCGCTTCCATTTCACAAAAGCTTGTTCAAGAGCTGTTTTCTGCTCCTGCATGGATTTTCCTTGTACAGACATCAACAGTTCTTTAAAACGCTTTGTTTTGAATTTTTCGCCTGTTTCTCCTCCAAACTGATCAACAAAACCATCTGAAAAAGAGTAAAGACTGTCGCCATTTGCAAGTTGGAATTTATGATTGGTAAATTCCTTTTCGGCAAGGTGAATACCAATTGGTTGTCTGTCAGCTTTTAAATGAATTAATTCATACCTTGAATCAATGTCGATGTTTTCGTCCAGTATATTCACACCTGTCTTAGGACGAATAATATAAAGTGGATTGTAAGCCCCGGAATATTGGAGCTCAAGTGTTTCATTATCAATTATTAAAAGAGCAATGTCCATTCCGTCTTTCTGCTCACCTTCTTTTCCTTCCTGGTGCAATGATTTTTTTACTTTAGCACGCAGACGATTTAAAATCTGGGCTGCACTATCCAAACTTCTACGTGTGACAATTTCATTCAAAAAAGAACTTCCCAACATACTCATAAAAGCTCCAGGTACTCCATGTCCTGTACAATCTGCCGCCACCACAGCAATAAAATTATTCAGTTTTTTCATCCAGTAAAAATCACCACTAACAATATCTCTGGGGCGATAAAAAATAAAATGCTCCAACAGAATATCTTCAGCAACCTGCTCAGAAGGCAGAACCGCCTGCTGGATTTTTTGAGCATAACTTATACTATCCAATATTTCTTTTCGATGTTTATAAGCAATATCCCTTTGCTCCTCTATTTTTTTCTTACTTTGTTCTATTTCCTCTGTTCTTTCTTTTACGAGTTCTTCCAGTCGCTCCTTTTCTTTTTTGCTTGCCCTTAATCTCCAGATAAAAAACGTACGAACCAATGCAACTAATAATAGTACATAAATTATAATTGCCCACCATTGCCGATAAATCGGAGTAAGAATTTCAAATTTAAAACTTGCACTTTCAGCAACCTTCCCAAATTCGTTCTTAGCTTGAACAATGAATTCATATTCACCATCAGATAAATTAGTGTATTCTTTCTTAGCAAGGTTAGTCCATGCAGAAGTATCTTTATCAAAACCATCCAGATAATATCTATATTCAACATCTCCTGTAGCAGGATACGCAGGAATGCTAAAATCAAATAAAATCGAATTATCAGAATAACTTATCAAATGAGGCCCGGTAGATGTAATACTAAGCAACGAATCACTATTGATGGCCTTTACAACTCTTAAACTAGTTTTGAATTTTGAGTTGTAATCATATAAGTTCTTATAATTTGCAATTAAAAGTCCATCTTTTCCACCAGCCCAAATTTGATTGGTTTTGGTGTTAATCCAAACAGTATTTACGGCAAAAGACTCCACGGGCAAAAAGGGCGTTTGATTTAATTCTGCCTTATTTTCAGTTATACTCAAAAAAGATAAACCTTTTTGTTCTCCATTTGTTACCAGAAGTGTATTTTCAGATAGCTCAAACAAATCGTGAATCCATAATTTTTGCGATAGACTATCTTTTTCATTCAAATACCAGGGAGTAATTGAACTTTTTTTATTATTAACAGAATACAATCCTTTTTCAGAACTAAAAAAGATATCCTCGCCCAATTTATTCAAATGTAGTGAAAGAAAATCACCGGAACCTTCAAATTCAACTGCTCTATCAGAACCATTTTTTACCAAAAATATTCTGCCAGGACTTACTTCCAGAAACATATCTCCATTTGAGTTTTCTTCTATTTCTAAAACATCACCAGAAATATTTTTGATAGATTTTACCAAATCCAATTTACTGCTATTCACTTGGTAAACAGACACTTCAGAGGTTTGTCCTGCATAAAAAACATTGCTCCTATTAAGAGACTTTTTCAGAAAAAATGTGAAATTATTGTCTTTGGTGAGCTGTGCTTTATTATTCTCAATTAAATATATTCCTCGGGAAGTTGCTGCAAATAACCTATCAGCTATTTTTAGCAACGATAAACAAGCAATATTTAACTTTTCAACTTTTTTTATTGTTGGGCCAAACATATAAAATAACCCTTCGTCGGTTGCTATATACAACTGCTCCTTGAATAATTTGATGTCTTGTACTTTGCCAAACAAGCCGCTGGTTTTATTATCAATGTATGTTAATGGCCAATTAATCTCAATTTTTGAAACACCATTATCTGTTGCAGCCCAAAGCGACATATTTTTGTCTATAAACAGGCCGTTTATTGATTCATCCTGAAGCTTTGCATTCTGATCAACAACCTGTATAATTTCTCCGGATTCATTAAATAAAACAATTCCCCCAACTGCAGTACCTACAGCATATTCCTGAGATCCTGTTTTTATGCCACAATTTAATCCATTTTCTTTTAAAAACTGGTTTACCGGACTATTAAACTCACTTAACTGATTGTTTTTTAATAGAAATAATCCCTGATTTTCAGAGCCTATTAACAATTCATTATTGTTGTTCACAGGGGCCATAAAATGGATATCCAATAAATTTACTCCTTGTGTAGCATTCAGCTTACTAAATTTTCCATTTTTAAAAATATGAAGTCCCTTTTGTTGAGTACTAGTTGCTTTAGTATCAAAAAAGAAGTATAAATTATTGTTTAATTCAAAGGCAGACAGCAGCTTGTTAGTTAGATTCCTAATTTGAACCTTATCGTTCTCATAAATAAAAAGTTGATTCTCACTTGCAAAGAATACTCTGTTCCCATCAATTAAAACCTTAAATACCAGTCCTATATTTGTTTGCTCAATTTTTTCAGGAACCAACGAAACAAAACTTGTTTTCCCAAATTCATCTGTACTTAAATATCCAAAATCGTAGAACCCTCCCACATAAATTCTTCCGTTTTTATCTTTTGCTAATGAAAGAACACGCATTCCACTTATAGTGGTAATCTTATTCCAGTTAGTACCGTCAAACTGAAGGACTCCTGCAAAGTTGGCAAAATACATCATACCATCATCCCCCTGTATCACATCAAAATTACTTTCGTGTGCATGATATTCTTCTGGCGAATAGTTTCTTATGAATGGCATACCCCTTTCCTGGCTGAAATTTTGCGCATTAATATTAAATATTGAAGCAAAAATTAGAAACAGAAAACCGATATATTTTAAATAATTAATCATTCTTTAAGGATCGTTTTATCTTACAAGTATTATTTACATTTTTTATGCCATTCGCTATTTCTAATCCTGATATATTCAAACAGCAAGAGTTAACTGTTCCTTTTCCTTTGGATTCATTGCTTTTACCAGCTCTTCAGCAAACTCTTTATGAGCATTCATAAAGCTGGTAATATAATGCATCTTTACTTCAATAATAGTAGCATCAGAATTCATCTTAATTTTTACAACATCTTTTGCCAAAGTTAAAAATGGACAAAAAGCAGAATTCGTAGTTAAAACCTTCTCTCTTGATTCATCAAAAATCTCTCCTGATGAAATAATATAATAATCTGTTGATTTTAAATCAGGCAAAAAATAATCACCTTTCTTAAAAAATATTTCATTTGCCGAAGCTGCTATTTCAATCAATAGCTCTTCTGAAAGTTTATTGAACAAATTCAGTTTTTTAAAGTCGATTAATTTCCTGTATATCAACCTATTATCACCATCTACATATTCTTCTATTTGTTCACTAAATTCTTTGAGGCCATCCACTTTAGGAAAGTTTTGATTTACTTCCTTGAAGAACAATTCTTTATCGGAATGATACAAATAATATGCAGCCAGCTGCCAAATCATTTCGTTCGGATGAACCATATTAGCAATCAGAATGTTATTTATTCGAGTGTCCTTATATAAGGATAGCATTTCCAACGCACAACATTTAGAGTAAAATCCTGTTACCCAATATTCAGAATTAATAATATCAATGAGTTGTTCAACAATTCCTAACCTTTCAGTGGGAAAAGAATGCGTGTAACTATTGACAATTTCAAAGTTGAATTGATTTTCCAGTAAAGGAAGCAGCAATGGCTTATGCATATCTGTAAGTACCATATCAGCGACTTCCAGAGCAAAACCAGATGCATTTTTATCATTCCGCTCCAGATTTTCCTCTATTAATTTAATGGCCTTTGGATCGTACAAAACTGATAAATGGGAAAATATTTTCCTTTTCTTACTAACTTGCTCATTTATAAGTGCTTTATACAATCTTGTTTCGATGTTTCTTTGACCAATATTTAATAATGCAGAGCTTATGGATACATAATTTTTAATCTCATTTTCGAGCTTTTGCCAAATGATGGAAGCATCATTTTTATGCGCCCTGAAATTCAATTTTCCTAAAGCTTTAATAATTCGATCACTCACCAATTTATTATGGTGGTTGATGTTCTTCTTCAAAAAGTCAATAGATTTTTTACCTCCAATTTTCTCAACCAATTCAACTGTTCTTAATTGCATGGTAAGATCGTATTCCGTTTTTTGAAAATTATGATCCAAATCAGGAACAATTGCTTCACCTATATTTATCATGGCAGCAGAAACAATGTCTTTATAATTAGGGTTCTGAAACAAACTAATTAGGTGGTAAAAAAGTTCGGATTCTTTCATTTTACCAGAAGAAATAACTGCTTCACATTTTACCCCAAAATCATCATCGTGCAACAAACGGATTACTGGTTTTTCTACTTTATAAATAGAATATTTGGTCATATTATTGGCAGCAATTATTCTATCTTCGGGATTTTCAGATTTTGAAAGCTCTATTACATTGCTAAATTTAATTGATGTTCTGCTTACAAGTTCATCTTTAAGTTCCTCTGTTTCACTGATAAATTTATCAACTTCATAAGGGATTATTTGCCTGAACAAATAAATCAAACTTACTGATTCACAACCCCTTACATTCCCAACAGAGCTTTTTAGTAATTGAAGTAATTCAGAGTCTTCAGTACTTATCTTTTCTTTCCCTTTTTTAGATAATATCGATTGCAACACCTCTCTGTACTCTTTATAAATTGCAACAGCACTTTGATACCAAATTGCAATAATTAAAAGCAAAAATGCTGCGAAATAAACAAGGCTAAAACCTGGAATCTTTGCAAACAAAAACAATAAAATACCTGCAACAATACTTGCATATGCTTTTGGCCCGCTTTCTACTTTGTTTTGAAACGTTATACGTTCATCCGGAGGAAGCGGCTGATAAAGTATTTGAGTAGCCGGATCGTTAAACGAAGTCCGAACTGCACGGGTAAACAATCGACCCAAAGCAACAAAAGAAAAGAATAAAGAGGCTGCTCCATAAACCAAACCAAAAGTTGTTGCCAATGTAAAACTAAAGGCCAATACCACAGGAAAAGCAATCAAACCGAACTTCATTCCATACCTTGACATTAACCGCCCTGAAATGAAGGTTTTAAGAAAAAACTCAACGATTGAGCTTATACCAAAAAAAACGCCAACAAAAGCTGTAAGTTCCTCTTTTGAAGGATATTCCAGTTTTGCCTGGGCCTGAAAAATAAAATCGACAAAAAACTGGGCAAAAATTGGAATAAAGGCAATTAGAAAAAATAACTTATAATACTTATTTTTTAGAAACGAAGTCTTTTTCAGTTCCTTTTTATCAATGTCTTTTTTCTTAGCTGAGCCAGAACTAGCAAGTTTATCTCTAAATTTTCTGACAATGATGAGCATTATAAAAAAGCCAACAAGCAGTGTAGCCCCCGAAATAAACAATAAATCTTCGGTGCTGATAAACTTTAATAAAAAAGGAACCGAAAGAAACGATAATATACTTGCAATTACTTCACCACCAGAAATTAGCCCAAACAAACGTTTTCCCTGGCGCAGTGTAAACAATCTACCAGCCATTCCCCAAAAGGTAACTGCATGAATGTATGCAAAAACCCGTACCCAGGCATAAATAATAAACACAACTGCAAGAGGTCTTGCTCCAATAAAAAATGCAGTGAAAATTAAAATCGATATTACAAGAAATGCCAGGCCTGATGTAATGCTTTTTGTGAAAGTAAAACTTTTTTGGACTTTGGAAAATATCTGCCCTGCCCCCCAAACAATAACCCCTGCGGCAATAAATGCAACAGAAAGCATATCTCTCTCAAATAAATTAAGGAATAATGATGTACTGCTGGTTACAAAAAAAGCCAGTGAAGCCCCTGCAAAAAACGAATAAATTACCGGTAAAGTAACCAGTACTCCCTCCCCCTTTTCAAGATTCAATATTCTGTATATGAGTTTCTTATCTTCCAAAACTTATTTATTAACTAAATAAAGTAACCAAGCTTGAAGCACAAAGTGTGAAGATTGAAGTAATAAATAGGTTCTTTCTTCAGACTTCTGTCTTCGGTCTTCTATCAATTATCTAATAATCCTCATCTTCAATTGTAATAATTTTCGATTGGCTTTTAAACATAAACTTATAACCTACCCTCACAAAAGTCATGTAAACAGGCTCATGAAAAACTTCCTTAGTAAAAGCTAATTGCAACCCAATGCCACTTTGATCAGCAATTTCGATTGAAGGCCCAACGAACCAATACCCTTTGTCAAAATCTCTTGCAGGATCCCATTTTCCATAACTCAGTACACCCACAGCTCCTGTTTTGCTCATTCTGTATCTAATATACTGTACCAGATAATAATGATCCTCTGCTTCATTGTTTAGTCCCCAGAAATATCTTTCCTGGATATTGCACAACACTTTTTTATTAAACATTGCAAAATTCAAATCTAGCCTTGCTCCTGTCCAAAAAGCATCGGCCTGATCGTATTTTGAGTAACTAAAAAGCTTAAAATTCCAAAAATTAACCCCTATCATTAAATCTGTACGTGCCTGATTACCAGTCGATACATATTTATCTGGCAGAAAAATATGATCATCCGGTCGCCACCTGATTTCTAAAGGAAAATCTTCAAAATTTAACCTGATTTCGGGGGAAAGTTTCACCCACATTTCCAAAGATCCATCTTGTGCAACGCCCTTATAATAACCAAGCAAACTCAAAAAAAAACTTATAAAAACAACTGCCTTTCTCATGGTTATTTGCCCGTAACTTTATCAAATATTTCAATCAGTTCTTTTTTTGGCGTTATTGCTCTGTTTAATTCATACGCACGATGCTTTATGATTTCAAGCGCCTCCTTAATTTGTTCATCTGTGAAACTATATCCAAGGATATCACCCGCCTCCTTTATTACTCGTGCACTTGCCAATTGAGTAACCAATATTTTTTTATTTATATCTAAAACCTCTTTAGGATCAAAAGGTTGAAAACTCTTTGTATCCACAAATGGAGTTCCTGTTGAAATGGAGTTTACTCCTGTTCCAACTATTGGATCGGTCACTTTTAACTCTACACCTGTATATTCGCTTACTTTGAAAGCAATTTTCTCAAGCATTTTTATGTCTAGAGGAGTTAGAAAAAGTTTCTCTCCACCAAAACCAAATCTTTTCAGTATTTTCTCCGGCTCATAGCCCAGATGAAAACTCATCAATTCTGTGCGCACTAGCCCATTACGTTCGGCCAATCCCAACCATGAAGTTGCAGCCAGAGTAACCCCTTGTTTTATACACTCTAGATTGTTACTGAGGGCAAAACAAAAATCATTATGAAAATGCACACCATAAAGCTGATCATCAGTCGAACTCAGGAGTAACCTTTGCATGTAATCTGCAACTTCTGCAGGATAGAGCCTCCCACGGGTATCACCCAAATGTGCAATAGCAATTCCTGCTTCTTTCAATGCTGCTGAAGCTTCTGCAATAAACTGAGGATCAGCATCAAAGGATGCAGCTAATTGAACATCAACAGGTATCCCCCCTGCTTTATCAACAGCATATTTTGCGATATCAACTCCTTGTTTTAAGACTTCTTTAGGACTTTTATGCAACATTAACTGGCACATCCGCTCAGAAATAGGCATAACATAAGCTAACCTGCCATATTTGGCATTTTTAACAGCATTAATGCTATCCTGAATTTCTTTTTTAGAACTTCGGCAATTTACAGCCAGATAACAATCATCCACCTCATCTGCCAGCAGTTTTATTGCATCTACCTCATCTTTTCCAATAGACACAAAACCAGCAGCAAATACCAAATGGTCAGGTGCATTTTTGCCAAACATTTTTGCGTGCAATTTGGCGATCTCAATTCGTTGCTTAGCTGAAAGTATAGTTTTTGCCTGTGCTCCATCACGCGCAATTTCTTCCCAAAAAACAAAGCGTTTATTTCTTAACGATTCAGCTATCCTGTCCATATAATTTCTACAATATTAAAACTCATAATATAAACTCAGGTACATGTTTAGTCCATTTTGTCGAAGGCTTGATGAAAGTGTTCCTGTTGCTTCATCTAAACCTGGTGAAAAATATTCTGTATTCAATAAATTAAACCCTGTCAATTGCACTGTTAAACCTGTTTTTTTTGGAGAATAAGATATACTCCCGTTTAAAATAAAATAAGGATCAAACTTATCAGGATTGGTTGGCACTGTTGTTCCTTCGCCAGTTTGACGCTGACTCATAATATTTGCTCTTAAGTTTATATTTAATATTTCTTTGAATAAATAATTTGCTCCAATATTTACCTGATGATCAGCAATATCGCTTATCCGAAGCTTATCGTAAGGTTCTCCATTTTCGTCCAAAATTGGATTTCCATCACTATCTACCGGATCTATTGAGTATGGTAAAGTGAAAGTATAATTAGCGTAGCATGTTAAATCATTCAATTTATAATCAGCCATAGCATTTACACCATAAACTTTTGCTTTACCCTTTCCCTGGTTTTGGTTAGTATAGGAACCATCTTCCCGCTGAACTGCAACTTCCTGAATAATATTGCCATATTGTGAATAATATCCTGAGGCAGAGACTGTAAGAGATTCCATAAACGTTTTCCCTACTGAGAATTCATAATTTTTCACCTTTTCAGGCTCCAAACCTGGATTTGTTAATTCACGTTTACCTGCAGCTGTTGAATACTTTTCACGGTTAGTAGCATCTTTAAAAGCCTCTGCGTAAATTACTTTTACGATGAAATTTTTGGGGGCATAAACTAAAGTAACCCTTGGATTAAATACATTCCCATATCCTTCATTCTCCCTTACAACATTCCTGTCAAATCGCATTCCCAAAGTCAACTTCAAATCATCAATAATTGAGATTCCGGTTTGTACATACACACCAATATCTCTTGAGAAAAACTGGTTCCCTCCCTCAATATCTGTTAATGGCGATCCGCTTTGCTCAACATTATTTGTGCCTGAAAAAGTATAATCGCCCTGAATGCTACTAAAACGGAATTCAAAACCAGCCACAACATCCATAATATCTAGTGGTTGGTAAAGAACTTTTAATTCTTCCCGCAGTTGATTTGATTTTTGAAATAAATACAAACTATCATAAGTTGGCACAAAGCCATTAATCAGATCAGTAAGGCCATATCTACCAGATGCATAATTTCGCCTATACCTTACAATATTGTTATCCTTATCAAAATCATGCACCTTATATCTAAGAAAGTTACTTATTATTAGATTGTTACTGATATTCTTTTCATATTTTACATAAAAATAATGATGAACGGGCCTCCAAGACATACCCTGGTCAACCCCCATAAACATTTGATCATTATATTGAGCACCAGGCCCTTCAGCTTTGTTCCAAATTGTTCCTCCAATTAAAAAATCATATATTTTTAATTTACCTTCAATGTAATAAGCTTCGGTTTTATCAGAGAATGAAGCATTGTTATACACTTCATTATCATAAGCAAGTGCCTGGTTAACACCAGCATCAGTCAGAATTATATCTCCATTCACATCTTGTCCATATAATGTACCATTTGCGGGATGCGATGCTAGAAAAACACCAACCAAAGAATCATTTGTGATATCTATGTTACCATGATAAGTAGCTGAAAGATCATCTGTTAACTCCCTGGGTTCGTAACTATGTTCAGGAAAAGAAGACAAATCCTGCTCATCAGATAAAAACACCCTTCCGGTTACTGATGCTGAAATATTATTGTTTTTAGTTCTTGCTGCTAAAGTAATATCAGCCATTTTTGTATTGTAAGAGCCATAAGTTAATCGTGCATTTGCTCCAAAAATCTTTCCAGGTTCTATCATTTCCCAGGGTTCTTTGGTGATTACATTCACCACGCCTAAAAAAGCATTACTACCATACATTGTAGAAGCTGGGCCGTATATGATTTCCATGTTTCTAATATTGCTCAGAGGGTATTGCCTTGAAAGATACACGTTACTTGACCATAAATCATTTTCTTCAACTCCATCCACCAAAAAGAGAGTTCGATTGGTATTGATAGAGCGATAACCTCGTTGATAAATATGTGAATACAAATTCCCGTTTGATCGTGATATGTCAAAGCCAGGTAAATCATGCATTACTGCCTCTAAATCAAGATACCCTCTGTTTTTCAGCTGTTTGCCTGTAAGCAGAACAACCGTTGCCGGAGCTTCTTTAATGTTTTCTGCCTTTTTAGAAACCGATGTCACTAACTGTGCATTATTCTGCTCCTTAATTTCTTGCAAAACTTCTATAAACCTTGTTGGATCAGTCAGGTAGTCGGGTTGAAATTGAGGCTCTATCTGCAAAAGAGCAACAATTGCCTTATTTGCAAGACTGTCATTGTCTAACTCAAGCTGTGTTTTTGCTATCAAACGATAGGCCTGAACTTTTTGTTTGTCATCAAACCCACTATTTATGCATTTCTGCATCATTTCTATCACTTCCTCAAAATTGCCATTTTTATATTTAGCCGAAGCATCATCAATTGTAGACCAATCGCATTTGTTTTGAGAATAGCCTGAAAAACCTATGGTGAGGAAAAACACCAGAAAAACAAAGCAAGGCTTTGTCAATATTGCATTATAAATTTTTTGTGTCATAAACTAATTGGTTTAACTTTTAATCGTTTGGCAAGGTCTTAAAATAATCAATATCTTCACCCACGTAATTTAGCCAGTTTTTATAACTCATGTTCTTCGACACATTTTTACGAATCAGATTCTTCAAATCTTCAATATTTATTTTTGATAGAAGAATTCCATTGTCCGCCCCACCTGAAACAACCATTGATTTATCGCTGCTTAGGGCAATACAATATACCCAGTCATTATGACCATCAATAACCGAAGGCTCAGCATCAAGATTACTATAATCCCATATTTTTATTTTTCCATCATATCCACAAGTAATCATTCGGTTCTTTTCATTATCGAAAGCAATTTCATTTACTCCCGAAGCATGAGCAAACATTGAGGTTCCCTTTCCATCTACTGTCATTTCTAATTTTCCGGATGCATAACCAATTAATAATTCACCCTTTTTATTCCAACAAAGCGCTTGAATGTTTCCCTCTTTGCTTTCGTATGTGCTAATCAGCTCGAAGGTAGAAGCATCAAAAATTCGAATCATCCCTTTAGCAGAGGCAACTGCAAATTTGCTTTCATCGTAATTTACTGCGCATGAAGTAAATTTCTCGTTAACCTGGAACAATAGCTCCGCAGCAGACTGAAAATCAGCCATATTCCAGGATCTAACATAACCATCATTGCTTACCGAAATCAACTTATCCTTCCCTTTCAATACCACCAATTGATTAATTGCAAGCTTATTACCAACTAAAATAGTTTTTAAATTATTTGGAGACTCCCAAACCAAAATTTTTCCATCATAAGTACCGGCCATTACCATTCCCTGCTTTGGATCGATAGCCACAGATCTGAATCTGTATTCTTTATCTTTTGGCATTTTAAAGCTTTGGGGGTTTTCAGGATCAGTAAACTTGAATTTCTTTACTGTTCCATCATCACTACAAGTAACAAAATACTTCCCGCCTGGAGCAACTGCAATATCTCTAACAGCATCAGTATGAATATTTTGTCCACGAATGCTTATAGACGAATTACTCACTCCTGAAAGCGTAGCATAAACATCTGGATCGTATGGGTTTCCCTTATATTTTTTATTAAAGTAATAGGCCTGATAAGCCATAATAAGTGGTAAATCAGCCTGCTCCTGACTTAATTTCTCAACTTTTTGATTGTTTTTGAAAATCTTTATAGCCTGCACCGAAAGTGACTTGGCTACTGCAAGTCTTCTCAAGGTGTCTGTTCGGGCTTCAGATAACTCAGCTCGTTCTTTTTGTTCTTCAGCCCTTTGTTTTTCAATCAATGCAGTGTCTCGCAATCGTTCTGCTTCCTGCTTTGCGTCAACAGCTTCTTCTTCGGCTTTTTCAGCCACATTTTTTGCTTTAAGAGCAATACTTTTCTGATAAATTGCTTCCTTTTGCTGTTTCAGAGCATATATTTTTTGCTCCTCTGCCATTCGCTTTTCTTCATTAGCAATTAACTGCTGCTGCTCAGCAATTTTTCTATGCGAAATTGCCTCACGTTTTTGAACATCAGCCGCCTCACTTTTTTCTAAAGCTAGTCTTTGGCTGCTCAATGCTTTTTTCTCACTGGCCTCTGCCTTTAATTTTAAATTCAGTGCAACAATCAAAAACGAAATGGAGATCAAAGATGCAATACCTAGAACAATAGCTACATATCTGGTTCGCCTTAAATTACGTTTTTGGCGTTCTTCTTTCGCTGCAAGAGCCTTTTCATACTCCTTTCGGCTGTATTCAAGGTAATTCATGGTGCGCTCAAAAGTAGGATCGTACCTTAGTGCCCAGGTTTCGTTGGGCTGATTCTCTTCCTTCCACTTAAGCGCCAACTGCAGATCTGGATTTACTAAAAGACCTGTCTTCCCTTCCTGGTAAAGTTCGGCTGACTTTGCCAACCGAAGATAAAGTTGAGCTGATTCTGTTTCCGTTAACACCCATCCAATCAAGCGTTTCCACACGCGCATAATACTTTCATGCGAAATATCAATTACGCTGTTTGAATCTAGTCGCTGAGTATGAACCGGCATTAAAAAACTGTTTCCCTCTGCCCTGAACTCATTAATTACTGTAATAACATCTTCTTCATGAGCTCCTGTTATTTTACAAATTTCATCCAATCTTGCCGGACGACGGGTTCCTCTATTATCTTCACCTAAATGAGTTAAAGATTTAAAAAGCTTTTCGGTGACTATTTTTAGTTCATTGCCAGGTAATGAACCATATATTTGTTCGGCATGAACAGAAAGGGCATCTGTAACTGTTCCAATAGCGTTATAATGCTCTACATCAACAGGTTGGTTAGCTTCAGCATTAATTAACCAGTAATCCCATGTTCGCATTAAAGCATGCTGAAGTACAGGTAAACTAATTTCATAATGAACAATGTGCTTTCTTAACAAAGCTTTCAATTCTTCTGAAATTTCGGCACCTGCATACTTAGCCGGACCAATTACAGCTTCTTCCTTTTCAGTAAGGGTCATTTTAGGAATCAGGTAATGCCCGTCATTAATCATATCAGGCAAACCATCAAATTCAGTACAATCACTCAAAAAGTCTGTACGCATTGAAAGTACCACAAAAATAGGTCGGCTTTTTATTTTCGAAAGTTCAATCAATAAATCAACAAAATGTTCAGAGTCTTCTTTTGAGCCAGAAATGTATTCATCTTCTCTGTATCTGAAAATTTCTTCGAACTGGTCAACGTAAATTAAAACATTATCATGAAACTCAACTTGTTCAAAATAACTAACCACGGTTTCGGCATCCAGCTTTAATAATTTCTCAATATCTTTTTGATTACCAATGAGATTGTGATCAATTCCGTAATCAGCTAATGAATCCACGAGCGCTTCGGCCATGTTGTTCAAGGGCTGGTTTCCTGGTCTGAAAGTGATTGATGTCCAGTTGTTTGACACCTTTTTTAATTCAGGAATTAACCCGGCTTTTACCAATGAAGATTTACCACTTCCTGAAGCTCCGGAAATAACAATAAAATGAGTTTTTGTAAGCACTCTTAAAAGCTCGTAGGTATGCTTTTCCCTACCGAAAAACAAATTGCTTTCGATGGTATCAAAACTTCTGATACCTGGGTAAGGATTTTTTATGTATTCTTTTGCCGTGGTTTGAATCATAAAACAATATACGCTGCTCCTTTAGCTGCTATTCTGCGATAAATTTAAACACTATGTACCCAATTAATTTTGTTTTTTTTGTGACTCGTCATTAGACATTGGTTATTAGAGATCTTCCAATTACTAATGAAAAGTGTTAAATGCCCAAATATTCAATTATTTATTATAATGAACATCAAGTTAATGATGCTTTACACAAAAAGAATACCAAAGTTTAAAGTTTGGAAATTGTAACTTAGAAATTTAAATGCAAGAGATAGAGATTCTAAAAATCTGCTTAAGCTGCAAATTAATTTTTCTCGAACAATTTACATTTGTTAAATATTTCAGAATCTTTCATTTTATGATTTAAAACATAAAAAATTCCATTGTTTTTCACTTGACAACATTTACCTTTGTGCCGTTAAAATCATTTCACACCATAAAGCCAACAGATAAACCACATTAAACAAAGCATAAACAGGCAAAACCTCTAAAATTAGTATTAATTACTTAATGTTATAAGATGAAAAGATTCCTTTTTTTATTGATTGCAATTAGCTTTTTTGCAAAATTTAGTAATGCCCAGGTAAGCCAGGGTGATTTTGAAGCACTTGTAGCGCTTTACAATGCTACTGATGGAGATAACTGGAACCACAAAGATAACTGGAACATAAATGGAACGGCTAATGATGTTACTAGTAGTTGGTATGGAGTGACTGTTGAAGGGGGAAGGGTTATTTCAATAGATTTGAGCCAAAATAACTTAATAGGCTTTATTCCTTCCGAGATTGAAAATATTTCTAATTTGAAAGAACTAAAACTATTTGATAATAAAATAGAAAGCATTCCTGCTGAAATAGGAAACTTAGATCAACTTCAGATTCTTATTTTGACAAAAAATAACCTTGCATCTGTACCACCAGAAATAGGAAATCTATCATCTTTGGGAATTCTATCACTTGCTGTGAATAATTTGAGAAACATTCCAGCCGAAATAGGAAATCTAGAACTTATAAATGATCTATCTTTATCCAGTAATCCACTTGAAAGCCTGCCAATTGAAATATTTAATTTAAATACACTTAAAAATCTTGCTTTGACAAGTACTCAGTTGACAACCCTCCCGACGGAGATAAGTAACCTAACCTCATTAACCCATTTGTTTTTGGCTGACAACAATTTAGAGACTATCCCTAAAGAAATAGGAAATCTATCAAATCTGGATGTTCTCCACCTTCAAATGAATAATCTCACGTATCTGCCTAAAGAGTTAGGAAATTTAAGTTCATTAAACTATTTATATCTTTACGAAAATGAATTACAAGAAATTCCTGCTGAAATAGGAAATCTTGAACAACTTCTTGCTTTGTTTTTGAATGACAATCAATTAAAATATATTCCTGTTGAGATCGGTAAACTAAGTTCCTTAAATTCTTTAGTTCTGCGCCATAATAGTCTAACAAAAATTCCTCTTCAAATAGGTGATTTAAAAAAACTTAACTACCTACAATTGAATGAAAACAAAATTGAAACTATTCCCAATGAAATAAGTTTACTATCACAATTAATTGATTTAAATTTGGAAAGTAACCAACTTATAGATTTACCGGTTTTTACTTCATTGATTGCTATTGAAACAATTTCAGTTTCAAACAATAAATTATCTTTCGAAGACATAGAACCAAATATCGGGATTGCATCAATTGGTTTTAACTATTCCTCCCAAGACACAATAGGCCAAAGCAAACAAATCTATGGTGATTTAGATAACCAATTAAAATTAATTATTGAAGTAGGCGGAGAACACAACGTTTACACGTGGTTCAAAGACGGTGTTGAAATTCCAAACTCAAATAATGATACCCTTACCATTGAAAACTTTAGCAGTAATGATAAAGGAATTTACACCTGTGAGATAAACAATACTGTTGCAACTGAGCTAACTTTAATTTCACATCCAATTCATGTTATGGTTACAGGGTTTCATGATATTAAAAAAGAACTTGCAAATGTTTTCCCCAACCCCTCCTCCGGCCAATTCAACATTACCCTAAGCGAAAAACCAAATGCTAACACCCAACTAAAAGTACTCGATTTATCTGGTAAAACCATTTATCAGCAAGAACTTAATGATATTGAAAACGAGATTAATATTGATAGTAAATATAAAGGAACTTACCTGTTGCAAATAACTAATGATGAGAAAGTTTATAATTCTTACAAAATATTGCTTGTGGATTAAAACTTAAGAAAGAAACCGCCCTGGAAGTGCGGTTTCTTTTTATATCTCCACCGACAAAATCACCCAATTATCTCCAGCCTTTACCAGATACACATAAATATCACACCCGGCGCCGGTTTCGCCAATCGAATACCAAATCTGTCCCATGGTGTTAATTTCCATTTCATTTTTAGTCTTTTCCCAAACCAGCTTATTATCAATGCAATATTGTCGGCTCTTTTTTAATTCAGCCATCACCCCTTCCCTGGTATTCTTTACCATCTCTACTTTGTTTTCGCGCCATTTAGATTCATCTTCTTCGCTTAATTCATAATAAGGCAAAAGATCTTCAAAATTTTGTTCATTTACCAGGTATTTTTCAATCTTTGAGTAATCATTTGCTTTTAGCATTTCAAAGATCTCTTCTCCAACTTTCTCCAATTCTTTTTTAACATCCTGACTATAAGAATTAACTGATAATAAGAGCATTATTGTTGGTAAAACTTTGTACATAATTTCAATTTTTAGTTAGTTTACTAAAGTTAATACATTTCGTTGAAGAAAATTTGAATTAACATGAGTTTTATTTATGACTAGACTTTAAACCTGATTTACATCACCAGAAAATCAGAATAACACTGATAATGAGTTAGTTATTTTTGAAAAAATTTCTACAGGAATGGCAATTAATGGATATATCGTTAATTTTTTTAAATTTGACCAAATTTATAAACAATGCATGCAAATTACATTTACTTAAAGCTTTACGATTATTCTGAAAAGCAATTATTTGAATGCTGGATTTGTTAACTTTTATTTGTTTTACATAAACCACAAACCTGTAAATTGTTACTCTAATTTTATTTTGGATGCTTTTTTATAACACCTCTCAACAAGCAATCAAAAACGAAAACATTAAATTCATGTTCACAAAAGAAACATTTATAAACAGAAGAGAAGCCTTAAAATCAAAGTTTGACAATGGAATTTTATTATTCCCCGGGAATGGTGAAAGCCCGATGAATTACCTTGACAACTCTTATAGATACCGACAAGACAGTACTTTTTCCTATTATTTTGGTTTAAACTTCCCCAATTTGGTTGGGTTAATAGATGTTGATGAAAATAAAGCCTGGGTTTTTGGAGATGATTACACTATTGATGATATTGTTTGGATGGGGTCGCAACCAACTATTAAAGAGCGTGTTGAACCATTCGGGATTGAAAACATTGCCCCATTGGCTAAACTTGAGGAATATTTAAAAACTGCCCGACAAAAAGGACGTGCTATCCACTACCTTCCGCCTTACAGAGGTGAAACTAAAGTTCAACTATTAAACTGGCTGGATATCCATCCCAAAATAGTGGCCGAAAAAGCATCAATGGAATTGATTAAAGCCGTTGCCAATCAACGCAACATTAAAACAGACGACGAAATAGCTGCCATTGAAAAAGCTGTAAACATTACAGTTGATATGCATTTAGCAGCTATGCACATGATTCGCCCGGGAATTACCGAAGCACAGGTAGCTGCAAAAGTTCACCAGGTTGCGCTGGCTGCCGGGGCTGATATTGCTTTTCCAATAATTGCCACCATTAACGGCCAAACACTTCATAACCATTACCATGGAAACAAACTTAAAAAAGGACGAATGTTTTTGTTGGATGCAGGTGCTGAAATTGACTCGTTATACAGTGGAGACATGTCAAGTACCATCCCTGTTGACCTGAAATTTACACCTAAACAAAAAGAAATTTACAATATAGCCCTTGCTGGACACGAAGCTGCTATTCAGGCACTTAGACCAGGTGTTCGATTCATGGATATTCACTTGTTAACCGCCAAAACAATTGCCCAGGGTCTTAAAGACATTGGTTTGATGAAAGGTGATGTTGAAGAAGCAGTTATAAAAGGTGCTCATGCCTTGTTTTTCCCATGCGGACTGGGACACATGATGGGAATGGATGTTCATGACATGGAAAACCTTGGAGAAGTAACTGTTGGGTATGATGGTGAACCAAAAAGCAAAATGTTTGGTTTAAAATCACTTAGGCTAGGTCGTGAGTTACGACCTGGTTTTGTTTTAACCATAGAACCTGGAATTTACTTTATCCCTGAATTAATTGATTTATGGAAATCGGAAAAACGACACGAAAAATTCCTCAATTATGATAAAATAAATGAATATAGAGACTTTGGAGGCATCAGAAATGAAGAAGATTTTCTAATAACAGAAACAGGCTACAGACTTTTAGGCAAACCATTGCCCAAAACAGTTAAAGATGTTGAGGCAGAGAGAGCTAAGCCGAGAATTTAATTCTAGATATTGGTTGCTGGTCGTTGGTTTCTATCAACCAGCAACTAGTGTTATGTCAAGGCTAATTTGTCAGGTGACAACACCTGACAAGTGCACCAGCCAGGTGTTGTCACCTGGCTAATTACAAGAAAGATCATACTTGACTTGACACCAGAAACTAGAAACAAGAATGGAATTTTAAACCTAATTAATATAAAATGATGAAGAATGTTTTTCTATTTTTTCTTGCGATAATGCTCATTGCTTCGTGCAATAGTCAAAAACAGGAAAATAAAGAGCAAACAGATGCTCCAATTATCGGCAAACATGAATTAAAACTCGAAAGTGAAATTATGACTCCTGAAGTACTTTGGTCTTTTGGCAGGGTTAGCGGAATTGAAGTTTCACCTGATGACAGTAAAATACTTTACGGAGTAAGTTATTACAGCATTCCTGAAAACAAAGGAAATCGCGAACTTTTTATTATGAATGCTGATGGTTCAGATGTAAAACAATTAACCAAAACTGCAGGAGGAGAATACAATGCAATTTGGAAACCTGATGGTTCTAAAATCGCCTACATGTGTGCCCAAAGTGGCTCAATGCAAATGTGGGAAATGAATCCTGATGGAAGTAATCCTGTTCAAATATCTGATATTGAGGACGGTATTACAGCTTTTAAGTTCTCACCAGACATGACTAAGATTTTGTATTCGAAGGAAGTGAAGCTTGATGAAACAGTGAAAGACAAGTACCCTGATTTAGACAAGGCCAATGCGCACATTGCAACTGATTTAATGTACCGGCACTGGGATGAATGGGTAAAAACTTATTCGCATGTTTTTGTTGCCGATTATGATGGAAAAACATTGAGCAATTCCATTGATATTATGGAAAATGAAAAATGGCACTCACCATTGAAACCTTTTGGCGGAATTGAGCAGGTGAACTGGAGTCCCGATAGTAAAAACATTGCCTATACTTCAAGGAAAAAACGCGGAAAAGAATATGCCTTCTCTACTAACTCTGATATTTACATTTATAATCTTGAAAGTAAAGAAACTACCAACCTTTCTGAAGGTATGATGGGCTACGACATGGCGGCAGTTTATTCACCCGATGGTAAAAAAATTGCCTGGGAAAGCATGAAGCGCGATGGTTACGAAGCTGATAAAATACGCCTTTTTATTTATGATTTTGAAACCAAAGAAAAGAAAGATTACAGTACCAATCTCGATCAAAATGTTGGAGGTTTAGTTTGGTCTGCAGATGGTAGCAAAATTTATTTCACTTCTGCCTATCATGCTCGCTATCAAATATATGAATTGGCATTAGAATCTGGTCAGTTCAGAGCAATCACTAAGGGAGATCATAATTATCAGTCAGTTGCAGAAGTCGGTGATAAACTAATAGGCAGCAAACAATCAATGAGCATGCCTACTGAAATCTTCTCGATCAATAAAGAAACTGGCGAGGAAACACAACTTTCTTTTGAAAATAAACATTTACTTGATCAATTAAAACTTGCCAAAGTAGAAGAAAGATGGGTGAAAACTACCGATAATAAAGACATGTTGGTTTGGGTAATTTACCCACCAAATTTTGATCCTAATAAGAAATATCCAACATTATTATATTGCCAGGGAGGTCCACAATCAGCTGTTAGTCAGTTCTTTTCTTATAGATGGAACTTTCAGATGATGGCGGCTAATGATTACATCATTGTTGCCCCTAACCGTCGAGGTTTGCCAAGTTTCGGACAGGAATGGAATGAAGAAATTAGCGGTGATTATGGAGGCCAAAACATGAAAGATTATTTCCGGGCCATTGATGAAATTGCCAAAGAACCATTTGTTGATAACGATAAATTAGGAGCTGTTGGAGCAAGCTATGGTGGTTTTTCAGTATATTGGATTGCCGGGCATCACGATGGCCGTTTTAAAGCCTTTATTGCTCACGATGGTATTTTTAATTTTGAATCAATGTATTTGGAAACCGAAGAAATGTGGTTTGTTGATTGGGATTTAGGTGGAGCTTACTGGGAAAAAGACAACAAAATTGCCCAAAGAAGTTATGCCAATTCACCTCACAAATTTGTTGACAAATGGGATACACCAATTATGGTGGTTCATGGAGCAAAAGATTACCGAATTGTTGATTCACAAGGTATGGCTGCCTTTAATGCTGCCATTATGAGAGGCATACCTGCAAAATTACTCCACTTTCCTGAAGAAAACCATTGGGTGCTTCAACCTCAAAATGGAATTCTATGGCAAAGAGAATTTTTCGGATGGCTTGATAAGTGGTTGAAATAAAACAAATTATAATTAAGCGTTATTTATCATGATTTAACATCTTTGATTTTTAACGCTTAATTTTTAATCAATTCTGTTATTTTAGCAGCATGAATGAGTTAAGTATTACCACTCCTGCCTTAATGTTTTCAGCTGTTTCATTAATTCTGCTGGCCTATACCAACCGTTTTTTATCTTATGCTCAGATAGTTCGCAATCTGTATGCCGATTACAAAAAAAACAAAGATATTGTTCTAGTTGATCAAATTAAAAATTTAAGACGCAGACTTTACCTGATTCGATCAATGCAAACATTTGGGGTAATCAGTCTTTTTTTAAGTATGGCTTCTATGCTACTTTTATACCTGGATATTAACTTATTGGGAGCTATTTCTTTTGCTTTGGGCCTGGTAAGTATGATTATTTCGCTGGCTATTTCATTGTTGGAAATTCGAATCTCTGTCAGGGCTCTTGACTTACATTTGAAGGATATGGAAAAATAAAAACTTTACCAAGGTTCTCTGGGAATTTGTGACTAAACTGTTTAAGAAACAATGAACCAAGGTAAAGTAGATAATCATTTTTGTAGGGAGATATTATATTTTTAACTCACAGTTTCCTGATTTAATGATTTCACCAATTCAGAGGTAACATCTTTACCACCAAACAAGTTTGTTCCAATGCTGCCAATGGTATAAATTGGCCCCCATGGAAATCCCCACCAACCAAAAACAAATGAAATAAGCGTAAAGAGAAATCCTTTACTGAAGCCGGAATGTCCGGCAGGAATAAAATAAATTTCGCTTGAACGACGAAAAGTTGCAACCACAATTGAAATACAATAATGATAAACAACAAATTTCCCGCCCCGTTCAAGTTCCCGGTTAATATCGTTGATGGTTAGTCCATCTAGTCCTTTAATTTTCATAGCATGAGGGTTTAATTGATTTCTTATTCTTGGTACAAATAAAACCTTCTAAAACGCCAAAACGTGTCGTAGTGATTTTATTGTTTGTTTTTCTTCTAAAAATTTATTTCCAGGAAGTTTCGATTAAAAATCAATAGCTCAATTCAAAAAAGAGTATTTCATTCAAATAAAAGTTGAATTGCAAGTAAAACTGCAGAATAGAACAATACTGAAAAAATCATTGGATTAGATGAAACCCTCATCTTATCAATAAATAAGTTGACATGGGTGATTTAGGTCAAGAGCATGAATGAACCTTAATAGTGTTTCCCATCTTTAAATAAATCCAATTGCTTTTCCTTTCTTTTTTTGAACCGATGGGTCCACGAAATATCTGCCAATGGATAAATTCCAAAGCCGGTTCCCCTTCCCTCTTGATAAGTACCAAACGAAAGTTTATAACCAACGGCTACCATCAGGCTGCTTGTTATTTTAGTCATTAACAAGCCTTTATGCTCAATTGCCCAATCGTCAATAAAGCCATCAGAGAGAAAATCAACGTCCACAGTGTAATTGATGAAACTATTTAAATGTGCATCTAAATCCGCACCAACATACCAAAGAACTTTTTTATGATAAACCTCCGAACGATGATAAATAACTGGTTTATAAATATGTGTCAAGGTCGACTCTCCAAAATTTAAGGCAAACTGTATCCCAAGTTTTAACGACAAAAGATAATTTGCAATATTTTCACACGAACCACCACCTTCTTTAAGCATTTTACTTGCAATCACCTCATTCTTTATAACAAAAAGTTGAGGTACTTTAACTTCTTTCGGAATATAATCCTCCATGTCCCTTTTTCTGACCATATTTAAAAACATGGTTGGATAATTTAATCCATGAACTGTGGCAATGCTTATTTTCCTGTCATACCAGTTTTTTTTAACCTGGGCATTTGGAAAAACAAAAAAAGCCCATGGCTGAGCAGATAATTCCAGTGTTTTAGTTAATCCATACCTTGCAGGTCGAAAAAGACTAACCTCTAATTGATTTTCGGGAATTGTTTTACCTGTTCCTACAGTCCAAAATTCCATTTGAGCAAAAGATTGGACCTGAAAACATAAGATTAAAATAAAAATGGAAAATCGAAATATAGGTGTGGACATTCTTTTGTTGGTAGTTTAATAACGAATTAGTTCGCAAAAATAAAAAAAATTTCCCCGCCAAAACCGGATTATACAAATAGCGGGGAAATCATTCTGCTTCAATTTTTAAGCCAAGCTTTAGGAACTCATCCATAGTTAGCTTCGTTTCGCAATCAATTCAAATATAAAACGAGAATTATTTCAGTTTAGTCTGTGATCTTTTGATTTTTTTTACTATTTTTAATAGAATTTCGCACAAAAAACTGTCTGTCAGTCACTTAAATTAATTAATTATTCACTACTTTTAAAGTTATTTGCGATTCTTATTACACAATCTTTAACTGGGGTATAAGTAAAATCAATTGCCGATAAAAGCTTTTCACTTGACAATGTTGATTTCTTTTGTGCTATTCGGATTGTGTCTTTAGTAATTCTGGGTGCTTTTCGGGTTATTTTACATTTTAAAAACTCTAATCTCCAGGCAGTTTCCAAAAGTAATGCATTTGCCTTTATACCGGGAATTTTAGAATTAAGTTCTTTACCCATCATGGTAAAAAAGTCTCTGAAATTTATGTTTTCAGCAGAAACAATATAGCGTTCGCCACTGATTTCACTTTCCATTAACCGAATCATTATTTTTACAACATCAATAACATCGACATATCCCATGCTTCCTTCAGTATAAAAGCTCATACCCTCTTTTACAGCACTGAAAATACTAGGGCTTCCGGTTTTCCAGTTTCCTGCTCCAAGAACAACAGATGGGTTTACTATCACAGCATTTAATCCTTCGGTAATTCCTCTCCAAACTTCTAACTCCGATAAATACTTGCTAATTGAGTAGCCAGAATGTTTCATTTTTGGATTACGAAATGTTTCCTCTGTTATTGATTCCCCATTAATAGCATCACCGAGGGCAGAGGTTGAGCTTACGTGGCACAACTTTTTTATACCCCTTTCTAGTGCAGCATTAACAACATTTTGAGTACCCTTAATATTTACGTGCATAATTTTGTCATAGTCAGCCGGATCAAATGAAACCATTGCAGCAGCATGATACACAAAATCAACACCTTCCATTGCATTTAATACACTCTCAAGATCTAAAATATCTGCTTCAACCCATTCTATCTTTTCAAACAGAGGTTTAGAATCATCATCCAGATACGAAAATATTTGTTCAACTACTGAAAGATCACTGGATTTTCTTTTTGTAGCTCTTATTTTTGAGTTCTTTTTTACTAATTCGTATAAAAGATGCGCCCCCAACATCCCGGTACCACCTGTTACTAATATCATATCAATTTTCAATGAATTAAGAAAAGTATAATCTTTAATTGAAAGGTTAAATTATTACCTAATTAGAAAAACCAGTACAAAGTCAAACCTTGCAAAAAAATATTTTTACAAAAGTAAATTAATAGTTTTACTTGCTTAACAAACATTAAAAAGAATCCTATTTCTTGCAATAAATTCAACTAAAATGTATATTAGGTAAATATAATCGTCTCTCAATGTCTTTTTTCACGGATTAGTTTATTTTTGCAGTTGATAAGAAATGGAATTTGACTCTCAAATATGGCCACTAATTTTAAGTCCAATAACTGGCTTTACCATTGTATTTATTTCAATTCCAACAATTGTAAGGGTGGCTAGAACAAAACACCTTTTTGATGAACCAGGAGAGCGAAGCGCACATACATCAAAAACACCTACTTTAGGAGGACTTGCAATTTTTGCAGGACTTGTAATTTCCTACTGCTTATGGATTGACGCTACTCAATTAACAGAACTTCAATCAATTACAGCTGCCTGTTTGGTCGTTTTCTTTATTGGTATTAAGGATGATATTCTTGTTATTGCACCAATTACTAAGTTTGCCGGACAAATAGCCGCAGCTTTAATCTTAATTATTTTTGGGGGAATAAGAATAACAAACTTTCATGGTTTTTTCGATATTCATGAAATTAATTATATAGCTAGTTTATTGGTAACACTGCTTACTATTTTGGTCATAATTAATGGATTTAATTTTATTGATGGTGTAGACGGCCTCTCGGCATCAATAGGAATTATTACGGCAGGTGCATTCTGTTACTGGTTTTTATGGTCAGAAAACTTCCAATTGGCTATTCTATCTATGTCGTTGATTGGCAGTCTATTTGCTTTCTTTTTGTTCAATGTTTTTGGCGCAAAGAATAAAGTTTTTATGGGAGATACAGGTTCGTTAATAATTGGGATTTTTTTGTCAATCCTGGTAATAAAATTTAACGAACTGAATATTGATAAATCAAAGGAATGTTCGATATATCCTGCCCCGGCTGTTTCTTTTGGAATATTGATTATACCCCTGTTTGATTTAATGCGTGTTATGTTTATCCGCCTGGTCACCGGAAGAGCACTTTTAAAGCCAGATAAGAATCATTTGCACCATCAGTTGCTATTACTGGGATTAAACCATGCAAAGGTTACCCTGATCATCTCAATGGCAAATCTGCTGTTTATCTATTTTGTATTTTACACATCAAGGTTTATAAGTATTCGTCGTCAATTATTATTAATACTAATTGTGGCTCTTGCTTTTTCGTATATTCCTCCTTATCTGCTTCTTAGAAGAAAAAAGAGAGCGTTAAAAAAGAATCCGGACAAAGATCTCAAGTTATTGTAATTCTTTTGAAAAGATATTAATTGTGAGAATTATGGATACATGGAAAGAATTATACAGACCCGGAATTAGTAAAAACTGGAAAGGACGTATAGATTCATTAGATAATGTAGATGCTTTTAGGTGGCATCAATGCATAACCCTGATTGATTTGAACCTAGTTGAAAGGATTGAAAACCAGGATAATAAAACATCATTTTGTTTTATAGGATTTATTTGTGATGAAGGTGTTTTACGAAACTTAGGAAGACCAGGTGCATCAAAAGGGCCACAATACTTAAGAAAGGAAATGGCTAACCTGGCTTGGGATGCAGAACGAAATATAGCATTGTACGATGCCGGAAATGTTTTTTGTAAAAACGGAGATCTTGAAACTGCACAAGCAGTATTAAGTATAGCAATTAGCAAAATTCTTGAGTCTGACTTAATACCAATCTTGCTTGGAGGTGGGCATGACATTGCAATTGGTCATTATAACGGAATTGTTGATTATTTAGATAAAAACAAACCTAACCAGAACATTGGTATAATTAATTTAGATGCGCATTTTGACTTACGACCATTAAAAGAGGGAAGAGGAAGCTCAGGTACCATGTTCAGGCAAATTGCTGAGAATTGTCAACAAACAAAAAAGGAATTTAACTACTATTGCCTTGGTATACAGACTTATGCCAATACAAAAAGCTTATTTAAGATGGCACATGAGTTAAAGGTAAAATATGAACTGGCCAAAGAGATTAAGAGCGAAAACCTCGGCCTTTTAAAGCAAAGAATATCAGATTTTATCAACCAAAATAACGAGATTTATTTAACTATCTGCACGGATGTTTTCTCTTCTGCACATGCTCCGGGAGTGAGTGCCCCACAACCTTTTGGATTACATCCGGAAATTGGACTTGAACTAATCAAGCACATTGTAGCCTCTGGTAAATTAATTAGCTTTGATATAGCTGAAATAGCACCCAGGTTTGATGAAGATAACAGAACAGCAAAATTAGGGGCTATTATTATTTATGCAATAGTCAATACCATTTCTTCAATCGAAAAATAGAAAAACTTTTCCTACATATAAAATCTAGTTATCTTTGAATGTAGATCAAAAAATTTAACAATGGTTGAGGTAAAAGTCGATCTTTCAAAATACAATATAAACCACTATAAATCAGGCAGAAATGCACTTATTAGAATGCTTTGGTATTTTACCAACGTTTTGTTCTTTCTTAACCCATTTAATCCCATCAGCTCTCTAAAAGTAATCTTGTTAAGACTTTTTGGGGCCAATGTAGGAAGAGGAGTAAACATAAAACCATCCGTAAACATAAAATATCCATGGAGGTTAAAAATTGGGGATTATGTTTGGATTGGTGAAAAAGTTTGGATCGACAATCTTGCAAACGTTCAAATTGGTGATAATTCATGTATTTCGCAGGGTGTACTTTTATTAACTGGCAATCATAATTATAAAAAAAGCAGCTTTGATTTAATGATTGGGGAAATTATTCTCAAAGAAGGCGTTTGGATTGGGGCAAAGTCAATTGTTGCACCAGGAGTTAGTTGTGAAACACATAGCGTACTTTCGGCAGGCTCTATGCTTTCCTCAAATATGGAACCCTACTCAATTTATAGCGGTAATCCGGCAAAAAAAATAAAAACCAGAGTAATTGAGAAATGACAATAACGATAATTACAGCTACATACAACTCAGCCTTAAGCATTGAAGATTGCATCAAATCGGTTCTTTCTCAAACCTATAAAAATATTGAATACATAATCATCGACAATTGCTCAACGGATACCACACTTGATATTGCAAAATCGTACGATGAAAAGATAGATCGGATTATTTCCGAACCCGATAAAGGTATTTTTGATGCTTTAAATAAAGGAATACAAATTGCCTCAGGTGATTATATCGGCTTTTTACATGCAGATGACTTTTATGCTGACAATGAAGTAATTGAAAATGTTGCTAAACTACTGACAGAGAAAGAAACAGACTCGTTATACGGTGATTTGCAATATGTTGGTCAAAAAAACTCGAGCAGAGTAATCAGAAATTGGATAGCTGGTGAGTTTACAAAAAAGAAACTTATGAACGGATGGATGCCTCCTCATCCAACTTTTTTTGTTAAACGGAGTTGTTATAGAAAGTTGGGCTTGTTTAACCTTGATTATAAAATTGCAGCCGACTACGAGTTAATGTTACGGTTTTTAGGAAAACACAGCATTTCAACCTGTTATCTTAACAACGTTCTTGTAAAAATGAGAACAGGAGGCACCAGTAACAAAAGCTTAAAAAATGTCATCAGAAAATCAAAGGAAGATCTTAAGGCCATAAAAGAAAACAATATGAGAAGCTACTATACCTTGGTATTAAAGAATCTCAGGAAAATCAATCAATTTTTGAAATAAAAAAACCTGCCGAAGCAGGTCTGTTTTTTAAGCACTAATATGAGCTTTATAAGCTTCTGCATCAAGCAAAGCATCCAACTCGGAAGGGTCACTCATTTTTACTTTAATAAGCCAGCCATCACCATAAGGATCTTTATTAACGATTTCTGGATTATCATCAATTTTTGGATTTACTTCAGTTACTTCACCTGAAACCGGAATAAACATATCAGAAACAGTTTTTACAGCTTCAATAGTTCCAAAAACATCACCTTTACCTAATGTTTCTCCCTCTGTTTCAATTTCAACAAAAACAATATCACCAAGTTCGCCCTGAGCAAAATCAGTAATTCCAACTACTGCTTCATCGCCATCAACTTTGATCCATTCATGATCTTTGGTGTACTTAAGATTTTCTGGTATATTCATTTTTTATGCTTTTATAATTATATAGAAACTTTAGCAAAATAAAGGTGAAAATACCAATTATTAAAATTTTTTCCTAATAATATGACAAAAATCTTGCTGTTCCTGTTACAAACTATTAGTCAAGCTATTGAAGGTTAATTTATTGCCCAAAAACATGATTTAACTCATATTTCAGACAGAAATAATTTGACACAAACCCCATGGCAAAATCAAAAGTAAAAGCCACATGCTAAAATGAATTATTTAAGCTATTCTGAGCTCCTGCATTAATCCACGAATTTCTATGGTATTAATGTGAATCGAACACTCACGCCAAATTTAATATTTGATGTTCTATAAGATGTAGATAACCGAGGTGTATTTATCGCATGATCATAAAACAACCTAAGATTAAACCTTTCATTTAAGGCATAATCAGCAGATAATTTAAGTGACAAGGCTTTTTGCCCACCTTGTATTTGATCAACCCCTTCTTCAATTTTTCTTATGATCGATAGTTGATCCATAATAGATAAGTCACCTCTCAAATTTAAATCACTTTTAAACTTTTGCTGTCCCTTACCGGTCTTTATAATTATTGGAAGTTGATCAAAACGATATCCCAGCCCAATGATGATTTCTTTGTTAATAAGATCTGTCACAACATTATTGGTAAAGTTCAAAGTCATTGTACGACCCTTGTTATATTCAAACTTTGAACTTAGGTTATTGATCCAAGTTACATCTGCACCTATCAGCGGATTAAATGCTTCTGTTAAAGTAATCGCACCTATTTGTCGTTCAGGGATAAATAAATCTTTTACTTCATCTCTAGCCCAACTGTTACCATCATACGCAACATCATACCAGTTATAATTTGCATTTGTTTCGTAAGAACCTACATTATATGTGGCATTGTAGCTATGGGTCAGGTTAATATTTTTTATAATACGCTTGACTAAATCCATTTCAGATAACCCATCATAAGTTATTCGCCAGTTTGGCAAAGGAAATTTAGGAAACGTTGACAAATCAATCTTATCAGGAGATCTTCCGCCATAAGCAGCCAAAAACGCTGGAATCATCACATCTTGAGAGGTTGGTCCATAACCGTTTGGATACCGATCCCCGGTCTCAGGATCAATATTTAGTTGATTAATATCATAGTCAGGACTGGCTATTAACCTTGCATCGTTCCTTTTTTCTGCTAATCTCCAGGCAACAGTAACCCTGTTTGTTTTGAAATTTTCAAAAGCTTCAGAAGAATAATCAGATCCAAAAGTCCAAAATGCGGTATTCCACATTAAGTATGACATTGAGAAGTTTCCAGTAAAATATTTCTCATTAGGATTTCCTAAATCATATTCGTTCCTGTTTTTCGAAATAGTTCTGTTTACAGAAAGGTCTATTTTCAACCCCTTTAGAGGCTCAAGTGAAGCTTTAGCGCTAATGTTTTGAGTGTAAGTCATTTGATAAGGCGATGTTTGCAAAGGGTGTTTTGACACCCAACCATATTTGTTGTAAGCATTGTATCCAAAATTCTCATCCTGCCAGCCTAATGCAAAAGGAACACCTGGTGCCCATCTGGAAACACCTGCACTATCCTGAAACTCATTTAAACCACTGTATCTTGTGGTTGGTAAATAACCAGGAAGCAAAGTACCACTGGTTTCTGAATAGCTTAATGAAATATTTTTTAACCCAATTGTTATATTTACAAGCCCTTCACCAATCGATTTAAGGAAATTTTGCTTGATTTCTTTTTTACCCGTAACTTCAACATTAGCATTATCTACATTTCCTTTTGCCCTGAATTTTACTTTCTTATTGTTGACTACAATTAACTCACCCTCAACCTCTTTTCCGTTTTCATCCGTCACTTTTATCTGCACATCCTCGGTTTGCAGGTTATGGACAATACTCTTACCCACTCCTTCCTTTAACTTCACATTCTCCTTAACAAATTTTACATCTTTGTATTTTTTATTAGCATTGGCACCTCGTTTCATTTTATCACTTATGTTTTTCAGGAAAGGTACTTTACTATATATTTTGCTAAAGTTTAAGGAACTGCTTAAATTAATAGTATTTGAATTCGAAAGGGTATTACCAAGTTGAATCGTATCTAGTTGTGGACTAGCTGTCCAATCAAATGTTGCTTTATACCTTGCTGTAGCAGAAGTCCATCCTAACAATGGAATCTTATCAATGGGAATTGTATAACTTGCGTTGATGGAATGATTGTAATTGATATTTCGGCCTCCACGCATTATGTTTTCCCATAAGGTATCTTTCATTGCTTGATAGTTAGGACTATTTTTGTCCATAATCCCTTCTTTTTCGTCAATTCTAGCTTTATTGGTTGCACTATACTCAAACTTTAATCCTTTTGTAAGGCTATATTTTAAATCGTAGTTTCTGTTCCATGTAAAATCCTTTTTATAAGTAGGTTCTATTATTGAGTTTTCCAAAGTAATGTCTCTTATCAAACTTTGCTGATACTTTCTTACCATATCCGTTCTAAACGATACCAATGTTGGCCCTAAGTAAAAATTCATGTCTTTGACTAGCCTAAAGGCTTTTTTGTTCAAAAACTTAACTTTTTTAAATGGTTCAACTGCCTTTGGTCGATTGTTGAACACGTATGAAAAAGAACCGGTATAATTCCTTTGAATATTATATTCTGTTTTTATATTCCTGGAATACAACTCATTATATGCAAAACTTGTAGAAAAATTCGAAATGTGGTAAAATCGTTTTTTCTTACCTTTCAATCTATCAGGATCTCCTTCTATTTTTAAATTGGTTACGTTAAAACTTTTGCGCCTGGTATAATCAATAACAATTCTTCGTATCGAATCTTTTTCTTCTGCCGATATCTCCGGATCATTAAGTGTAGTTTTCATCAGAATATCCGGATCAAGCGGATTATATTCAGGTGTCTGGATATTCTCAGAAAAACCAAAATAGACAGGTATTCTCACTCCATACTTTGATGGAAAAAATTTACCAAGCTCCATATTGGATGAAACATCATACTGGAAAATATCTTCTTTTTGGCGATCTTCAATTTTTGAATCCAGGCTACCGAAACCATGAGTACTTTTACTTGCTGAAACTGTTACATTTCCTAAATCTGCAAGTTTTGTTTTAACTAACCCATTAGCAGCCCATCCGCCTTTTTCTCTAAAGTCTGTTAAACGTAATTCATTAAACCATATGATTCCTGATTTTGGAAAACCATGATCATCACTAAAGTTATTACTACGTTGCTGATCAGGATTTCTTACGCCCAGCATAATGGTCTTTACGTTGCTCAAGTTTGGATTACCCACCACAGAAATTACCATATTTTCACCTGCCGCTTCAGAATAAAATGAACTTAAAGTTGTATTTGTTCCAGGTTCTCTCATCTTGTTATTTCGATGTTGCTTTACCTGTTGAAGCAAATCCAGTTCAAAATTAAAACGGTTTGCTTCTGGCCAAACAGATCTCCTATCAGTCTCTGATTCATTGTCATAATTGCTTTTCCATTCTGTGAGCTGTAAGGGAATTTCAACTTCATAATAGTTTTCCTTATAATCTGAACCTATCCTAAGAAAAACAGTTAATTCATTATTCTTTAAAGTATTGGGTTCAACTTCTTCACCATGCACTTCCATTTGCAGCTTGCCATATTGTCTTATATCAAGGTTTAAATTTTTATATGCAGCTCGAGCATCACCATCACCCAAATCTGTTACTTTAAATTGGATTGATTGCTCATTGAGTTGAACAAGGTATGGATTAGTTGGATCGGTCACCCTGGAAATGCCTGGAGGCAAAACATAATTAACCGGTGTTCGGCTTCCGTTTTCTTCTATACTAACTACAGAAATCTCAAATCCCTCATCAGCAAGAGGTTGTGGATTCCCTGTCCCTTCTGCCCCTTCAGGGATACCACCTTCGTAATCCCTCCATTCGCTACGAACCAAATCAAGTTTTGCAAATCGGGCAACGATAGTATCTTCAAAGCCACGCATAAACATACGCACAAATCTGATAGAACGAAAATCGGAAATAGGACCGTGTTTAGACTCCCATTCTTTGATAGGTATTTTAAATTGATACCATTTAGGCGGTGTAATTGTCCTTCCCTTTAACTCAAACGATTTAGGCTGAACTATGTCAGTGATAAAGTTTTTACCTGCCTCCTCCATAGATCCGGGATCAAGCCTTACATGGTACTGAAAATATGCTTCTTCCTCGTTTAGTGTGTTATCCTGGTTAATATCCTCAACATCAGGCATTAATGTGGCCGATGTAGGGTAATCTTCTTTTGATTGAGAAGCTGTTGGAGAGTTTCCATCAGGACCATTAAATTTTTTGTACCTATCCATGATTGTGAAATTTGGCTCTGCATCATAATCACTTCCCCTGAAAAAATGGTAATTGTCACTTGATGGATCTTTCAAAATATCTGCCCGGGCTTTGGGATCTGTAACTTTAGACTGAATTTTTGTAATATAATCTCTGAAAAACGATGCCTCTTCTACATCATTTAAGCCATCAAATCCAACATCCTGATAAGTTCTTGCAGTGGGATTGTTATCAAATGCAGGCACGAGGGATTGCTGTAGAGGAACACGTCCCCATCTGGTTGTATCAACCAGATCGACTGTTGATGTCGTAGGTAGCCCATTTTCGAAACTTTTACGACCATCTTTCAAAATATCTTCTGAAATGTATCCAAGATCAAAATATAAATCACCTCCCGTATGATTTGGTTCATAAACAAACGGATCCATCATCCAAAACTCAACGTATTCAATATTGGCAGCCTCAAAATCATTGGTTTGCAAATCGCGCATAATTCCTCCCCACCTCGATTGCGGATCAATCAGTTTCCCACTCTCATCTACCCCCTTAGAATAGGCAGTTTCATCAACATCATAATTATACGGTCCCCTTTCATCAGGGTAAAATACTACGTTAAAAATATTCAGAATTGTTGGATATCCTGTTACATCATCCTTGTTTGGAAATATCTCTTGCTCACGTACTTCTCTCACAAAATGGTTCAGTTGATCAGTAACACTAATATTTGAGGCTACAGAACCCACATTATCACGCAGTAAATCCGTATTTACGTTATACCAGGCCAACTTTGCTCTGTTAAATCCATTTGACAGGCTGTCAGTATTTCCTTCAGGAAACATGTCGCTTTGCCCTTTTGGAGTACTTGCCAATGCCCATTCATACTGAGCCTTTAAATCAATGGAGGTTTTAGCACCTTCAAAGTCATCAATATAGGCATTTCCATTTTTTCCAATAGTCTTTGAATGCCCTGGAATTAAATGAGCAAACTCACCACTTACTTCAATAGTTGAAGTTTCTTTGGTTTCGATAAAAGGAAGACCATCAATCATCCTGGTTAAAAAAGGAGCTTCAGTGGAAAATCTTCCATCAATTCCCCAAATGGTATTTGAAATAGGTTCGCTACCAATGTTTACTTTATTTGTAAGTGGTTTTTCGGATAAATGCAGGATTGTTCCACCTAAAGCAAAATTCTCAGATATTACATAATCGAGGTGAGTACCTAACAGGGTTCTTCTGTTTATATTAAAAAGACTATTATTTTCTAATGAAATTTTAATTGGTGTTCCTGATGCAAGCAAACTTTGATCTAAAATGGTTACTCTTCCCAGATTATAATCAACTAAATACTGGGTTCCTTCAACCAACTCCTGTCCATTTGCTGATACCTTGACCGAGCCTTCAGGTATATTGAATGCATTCAACGAAATTTCTGATCCTCCAGATGATTTATAACTACCTTTTAAAATAAATTTGCTCTTTTCGGCCAATTGTTTAGCCTTGCTCTGAGTAGAGTCATAAAGCTCTTCGAAAACATATTTATCAGCATTTGCATCATCGCTGATCTTATTGCGCAAATACTCACCAAATGGTTCCCTTACAGGAAAAAATATACGCCCATTCGAAGCATTAATTGTCAGTTTATCAATGAAATCAAAGTAACCATCAGGCTGAGGATCTAATTGAGAATTCAACTGGTCCAGGTTCATTACTTTTAGTAACGGAGTTCCTTTGATATTTCCAGCATCGATATAATTAACTGTGGTTCCTGTTTCATCATCATTGTATAGAATATTCAACCTAAAGTCTTCACTATTAATTTGATATGACCCAATTGAATAAACATTCTTCATCATTAAATCCCATGCAGGAATATATGGTTGTAGTGAGGGACCTTTGATTAATTTCAAAATTAAAGTTGATGGCGCTGTAATACCACCATTTGAAAACTCCCCTACTTTATAAGTTCTCCCTCCAACAGTATATTCATATGCAACAGCGAGTACTTCATCATCATTCAGAGGTGAATTCAAAGAAATGTATCCAAGCTTGGGGTGAATTGTATATTCATTGGGCGATAATAACCTTGCATTTTCAATTTTTGCATAGTCAATAATAGGCTCAAAATCAGGAATTCCTGCTAGTGTACTACTAATCTGATTAATGTTTCTAATGCCTGAGTAGGTTGTACTCATATTCGAATACAAATTATTCGCATCGTTACTAGGAAATGCTAACGAACCTGGAGTTACAAAGTCATCCCTGTAAATATTTGCACTGTTACCTTCAGCCAAATCCATGAAACCAATAATATTCCTTGCATTTTCAAAATTCCCAGTCTTGTTTGTCACCCAAACCTCAATACGAGTGATATTGATTCCAGAAGCTATAACAGGTAAGTTTTGTAAAGCCCTATCATAATTATCTTTAAAATAATGTGCAAGAAAGAAATGCTTATTTGCCTCATATTCAGCAACATTAATTTCATAATCTTTTGTTTGGGCTCCTCCTTCAACAGTTATTGTTGAAGACTCAGATTTTTGTTGCGAAAAAATACTGGTTACCCTCAGTTTTCCAAACTGAAGAGCAGTTTTTAATCCAAAAAGGCTTTGACTACCAGTAATTAATGTTCCTGTAAGTGGTAACGAAACATTACCTGCCTCAATACTTTGGATAATTTCATCCTCGTCTCCAGTATAAGTAATTGTGGTCTGGTTTTCAAAATCAAACTGTGCTTCGGTATTATAGTTTATACCCACCTGCATTTTCTCCCCAATTTTACCTGTTACTCCCATTTGAATTTTCATATCAAAATCAAACGTAGTACTACGCTGTAAATTAAGTGGGAGGGTTGGGTTTTCAATTTTCGAAATATTCACACCAAAAATTAATTCAGCTGAACCTTGTGGTTTTATGTCAATTACGTTGCTTCCAAAAATTTTATCAAACCCTTTTATGTTTACATTTAGTTTAGGATTCAGATACTTTTGCAGGAAATTATCATTTGCACTTCCCTGATTATTTGCTTTGCGCTGTTCTACCCAATAATCTGAAATAGAGTTTCTTTTTGTGAAATTTTTAAACTCTTCCGAAGACATCGTACTTGATGGTCTTACATCAATATCTCCAACCTTTTCTTTAATTACATATTCCCCTGTAACAGGATCGTACTCAATTTGGGTTTGAACATTCGATGGATTTTTAAGATATAAAGGCGAATTCTGATTACGTTTTGTATAAGGATCATCGTAATCTTCGAATGGGTATTGAAGTTTTGTTGTATCATCAACAATTGTATCGTTTATACCTTTCCAGTCGTTTAATTTATAAAAACCAGCTGCTGGTACATTTCCATTTACATTTGAATGGAAAAGAACAAGTAACACAGGGGCAATAAGCAAGCTTTGAAATAGATATTTAGCTATTCTTTTCAAAAATAATTATAGGTTTAGGTTTTCAAATATAGTTAATAATCAATAATCAGGTTTTAATTTTTGTTATGGCAAATTTTAACCATTAATCATAATCTTTTTAATGCTTGTTTAATAAGCTCTTCAACACTTATTTCGGTACTTTCACTGGTAATTTTATCAAGTACCTTTTCAATAGCTGGTTTATTAAATCCTAACATCACTAAAGCAGATAACGCTTCTTCTCTTTTTGTATTGCCCGATGCAGCAAAAATATCTTCGCCAGCTTCAGTTTTCCCAATTTTATCTTTTAAATCAATAATTACTCGCTGTGCAGTTTTTAATCCGATCCCTTTAATACTTTTTAAAACATTAACATTCCCGGTTTCTATGGCCGACTTAATTTCAGCAGTACTCAAAGAAGACAACATCATCCTTGCAGTATTTGCACCAATTCCTGAAACAGTAATCAGTAATTTAAATACCTCACGCTCAACTTTATCAGCAAACCCAAATAATAAGTGAGCATCTTCTCTTACAATTTGCTGAAGAAACAGAGTAGTTTGTTCACCCTCTTTCAATTGAGAATAAGTGTTTACCGATATGTTGATGAAATAAGCCAGTCCATTGTTATCCATAATGGCATGCGTTGGGGTTAATTCAACAAGTTTTGCGTTTATGTATTCAAACATTTGTTTATCAAAGTTTTCTGCTTTTTTTCAGGGCACTAAAATAATTAAAAAAGGAAGATGTGCAAAGGATTAACAATTGATAAAAAGAAAGATAAGCTCTAAAGTCTTTAGAATTGATTTTAAAACTTACTAATGAGGTAAATACCCCAAAAGAATTAGGTATTTACCTGAATAATTGGTGCTTTTACCTACTTACATTGACATGTTTGATGCCTTAACTTTGCAATAGCATCAACTTTTAATGCTACAGTGAATTTAGAAATTATTGAAACAAAAGTTACACATGAATATCTTTTTAGTAGACGATAATAAACAATTCAGGGATGCAATGAAAGTATACCTGAACCAGGCGTTAAGGCATAACATTGTGGGAGAAGCAGAAAACGGCCTGGAATTTTTGCAGCGATACGAATATAAAGAGGATATTATTCTTATGGATTTAAACATGCCCGAACTAGATGGCTATGCCGCTATCAAACAGGCTTTTATTAGGGACACAAGAATCAAAGCTATTGCAGTAACCATGTTTAAAGACAGTGCGTATTTAAAAAAATTAATTGAAATGGGGTTTAAAGGTTGTGTTTATAAATCTGAAGTTTTTAAAAAGTTGCCTATTGCTTTAAATGAAGTACTTAATGGAAACATGTATTTCCCAGAAGAAATTAGTCTGGAATGAACCAAAAGATGAAAAGTAAGGTATTATATATAGATGATGAAATAGAAAATCTGGAAAGTTTCAATATGGCTTTTTGGAAATTTTATGATATCAGGTTGGCACTCTCAACTTCTGAGGCTGAAAGTTTTATGCGACAAGAAGATATTGAGCTGGTTATTTCAGATCAAAAAATGGCTGATGAAACTGGCCTGGAATTCATTAAGAGAATCAAAAATGATTTCCCATTCACCTTGTTTATTTTGCTTACAGCCTATTCTGATATGGATGTGGTAATTGAAGCCATCAACATAGGCATTGATAGGTATATTCAAAAACCATGGGATTACAATGAACTCAAACATGCCATTGACAATGCACTTGAAAAAGTCCGTTTAAGAAAAAATAATAATGAGCTTCTGGAAGCACTGCAGGAAAGCAACTTTCAATTAAAAGACTCAAACGATAGGCTATCCCTGCATGCAAAAGAATTGGGTGAAAAGCAAATAGAATTAAATAAAAGAGAAAGACTCCTCTCTGCAATTTATAAAAACCTGCCACTAGTAGTATTCATCATTGATGCTAATGGTAAAATCATTAAAATAAATCGTACAGGAAAACTGGTAGCAGGAAAAAAAGAACACGAATTAATTAATAAACAATATGGTAAGGCTCTGGATTGTAGTTATACCCTAAATGGATTGAAAGGATGTGGTTCTCACCAATTCTGCACAAATTGTGTGATAAATAAAACCATTAACGATTCCTTAACTCTTAAAAGGGATTTTTACAAAGTTGAAGGGCAACTAAGGCTAAAACATAATGGAACCATAGAGCCTATGACTGTCTATATATCAACAACTTACTTTGAAATTGAGGAACCAATGTTGATTCTAAGCCTTGAAGACATAACCCGACAAAAGGATAGTGAAAGAAGACTGCAAATGCAATTTGCAAAAACCGAAGCATTGAACGAAAAACTTGCAGATGCCATTATAAAATCGTCAGAAAGTGAGAGGTTCAAAACAGCAATTCTGGCAAATATCAGTCATGAAATCAGAACTCCTCTTAACGGAATTTTAGGGTTTACCGAAATGCTTCTAAAACCTGACTTATCAGAAAAAAAGAAAGACATTTTTTTTAATGTAATAAGAGAAAGTAGTAACAGGCTATTAAGAGTAGTTAATGATTTATTAGATATTTCATCCATTGAAACTGCGAATATAGAAATAATTAAAGAAGAAGTTTGCTTAAATAAAGTTATTACAGAGCTTCTTTTTAAATATACCCCAAAAGCAAGGAAAAGTGGTATTGATTTACTTATATACACCCCTCTTTCAGATGATGAAAGTATGATAATCTCAGATCGGTTACGCTTAGCTCAAATCATTGATAATCTTATTGGAAACGCATTAAAATTTACATCAATCGGCTCTGTAAGATTTGGATACAAGCCAGATGGAGACATGTTGAAAATTTTTGTAAAAGATACGGGGATTGGAATATCTCCTAAAATGCATGAGAAAATATTCGATGGTTTTTTTCAGGTTGAAATGGAATCTACAAGAATGTTTTCAGGAATAGGAGTTGGATTATCAATTTCAAAAAAGCTGGTGGAAATGCTGGATGGCAAAATATGGCTGGAATCAGTGCCCAAAAAAGGAACTACATTTTATTTTACTATACCTTATACTAAAATCGAAAATTTAAGCTATGAAAAACACAATTCTTTATATTGATGATGAAAAAGAAAATCTTGAAAGTTTTCAATTAGCATTTTGGTCAAAATACAACCTTTTACTAGCAGGAAGTACTAAAGAAGCTGAAGATTTACTAAAGGACAACAACGTAAAGATAATAATCACCGACCAAAAAATGGCTGGTGAAACTGGCCTGCAATTTATTGATAGAATTAAGCATCAATATCCTGACATTTTATTCATCGTCCTTACTGCCTATGCAGAACTTGATATTGTTTTGGATGCCATTAATACAGGTGTTTTTCAATTTATTCAAAAGCCATGGGACCAAAAGGAAATGCACCAGGTAATCTCCAATGCATTAGATAAGTACGATTTACAAAAACAAAACAAGGAACTTTTAATTGAACTAAAAAAGAAAAATGAAGAATTAAAAGATTCCAACAATGAACTATTATCAATAGCAAGACAATACAGAGAGAGAAAAGTGAAAAGCGAAGCAAATGAAAACTTGCTTAATGCTGTTTTTAGGAATTTACCTCTGGTTATATTGCTTGTTGATTCCGAAAGAAGTATTGTTAAAATAAATAACGAAGGAATTGACATTTCAGGTAAGCAGCTTGATGAACTTTTAGGTAAAGAAGGAGGAGATGCATTGAATTGTATTCATGCAATAAATAATCCTAAAGGGTGCGGACATTCTGATTCGTGTCAAAGTTGTTTAATCAAAAGTACAGTATCAAACTCATTAAAATATAAAACAGACTATCATAAAGTGGAAGCTAAACTTACAGTTGTGAATAATGGAAAAGAAGAGGAAAGAAAAGTATTGGTTTCCACTGCTTTTATAAATGGTCGAGAGCCATTGGTACTTGTAAGTTTGGATGATGTAACAAACAATAAAGAAATAATAGCTCTGAAATAGAATTATATCAGACACCTCAAACATAAACTCAAAATATATGGACAAAACAATAGTTATAGTAGATGATTTTCAGACCAATACAGTTGTAATGAGACATGCATTACATCAAAAAGGGTTCGAAATTCTTGAAGCGAATGATCCCACAGAAGCACTTAAGTTTTTTGATGGTAGAAAAATTGATTTAATGGTTACTGATTTTAAAATGCCAGGTATGACTGGCGCTGAACTCACCAAACAAGTTAAATCAAAATCTCAATACATGAATATGCCAGTGTTGATACTTAGTTCTGAAAAATCGGAGCAATGTAAAGTTGATGCACGGAATGCAGGTGCTTATGGTTGGCTTAACAAACCTTTTGATATTAACAGATTTTTAAAAATAATCAACTCAATTTTTAAGTAATGCAGGAATTTAAAGACCGATTTATTGCCGATGCTCTTGAATTATTGGCTAAAATTGAAAAAAGCTTGCTAATGTTGGAGGTAAAGCCCGATAATATCCTAATTATTGAAGAAATTTTCAGGGGGTTACACAGCTTAAAAGGGGCTAGTGGGATGTATGGTTTTAACAAAATCGGCAAGTTAATGCATCTCATTGAAAATGTATATGATGATATCAGAGATGGCAAGTTAAAGGTGGATACTGAAATTGTTAATCTTTCACTTGATGTTGTAGATTTTACCAATAATGTGCTTCGGCTAGGCGAAGATGTTTCTGATTCAACAATTGCAGAGTTTGACAAAATAGAAGGACATATTTCAAATTACCTGAGTCAAAATGATTCCTCTGTCGAAGAAGATGAGCAGGTTATAGTTGAAGACCAAAATTCTGAAAAGACATTCTATGTAAATTTTACCATGGATGAGGCTTTTGAAACACGCGGTATACAGCTCGATTCCATTTTTAAAGAACTGGATGAACTTGGAAGCGTGATTTCAATTCCCTTAAAAAAAGAAGATGATAAACCTGAATCGTGGGAGATTTTTATTGTAAGCAAATCCTCGGCTGAAGATATTGAAGATGTCTTCATATTTATGGTGGACATCACTAATATTGAACTACTTGCTAATGAAAATCTTTTCAAGAATGATGAGTTTAATTCAGTTGTTCAGAAAAACTCTGCTCTAAAACAAAAAAATAATCTTGAGGAACTAAAAAACATTATTCAAAAGAAGAATATTGTAGCAGAGGTTGAGGTTACAGAAACTCCATCCAAGGCTGAAAAAGAAGAGGAACCTGAGCAGGAAGAGGGTGCTAAAAGTTCAACTAACTATTTAAGGGTTTCGGCCGAAAAGCTTGATGAACAAATGGATTTATTAAGCGAATTAGTAACCGCAAAAGCAGAGTTAAGACTAATTGTTGAGAAAGAAGGTTACAAAAAACTTTTTAAGCTTTTAGAATCAATTGATAAAACAACAAACAGGTTCAGAAAAAACATCTTGAATGTGCGATTGGTGCAAATCAAAACGCTTTATATCGTCTTTTTACGATTGGTAAGAGATATTTCAAGAAAACTGGTTAAAAATGTTGAGTTTATTGCAGAAGGCCTTGATACAGAACTGGATAAAAACATTATTGATGCCCTTGAAAGTCCTTTGACACATATTATTCGAAATAGCCTGGATCATGGTATTGAGCCTGCTGAAGAACGTGAAAAAGCTGGGAAGCCTGCAAAAGCAATGATTAAGTTCAATACTTTTCGCTCAGGTTCCGATATCATTATCGAAATAGTTGATGATGGACGTGGCATGGATAAAGTGAAAATCAAGAAGAAAGCGATAGATAAAGGAATTATAACACCTGATACAGAGCTTACAGACAAGCAGTTATACGATCTTATTTTTATTCCTGGATTTTCTACTGCTCAAAACCTGAGTGAAGTCTCAGGTCGAGGAGTGGGCATGGATGTGGTAAAAAGAAGCATCAGTCAATTGCGTGGAGATGTTGAAATTCGCTCGCAACAAGGAAAAGGAACCACAGTAAGTATTAAACTGCCAATGTCCTTATCAATTATTGACACTTTATTGGTTCAAACAGGAAAACAGTACTTCGCAATTCCTCTTCCTAGTATTCATAAATGCACTCAATTGTTAAAAGAGGATTTGGAACAAACAGCAAATAACCAATTGAATATTGAAGAAAAGTTGGTTCCTTATATCTATCTCAGAGATATGTTTCTGATAAATGGAGAAATTCCAGAAAGACAAAGAGTGGTAATAGTAAGTAATGGTATTCAGGAGGTTGGGTTGGTTGTAGATAAGGTAATTGGTGAATACCAGGCGGTGTTAAAGCCATTTGATGGTTACCTTATTAATCAAAAGTACCTGACAGGAGCTAGTTTGCTCGCTGATGGACAACTTTGTGTAATACTTGATGTTAATAAATTGATTGACAGTAACAAAGAGCAAATGGAACTTCACCAGGTTAATTAAAAATATGTTTCGTAATCAATAAATCAAACCTATGAAAACTGAAAAAATCAAACCTCCGGTGTATTTTATTCCTGAAGAGAAAAAGGTAAAAAAAAGAACATTCCTTTTTATAAAAACAGGAGCAAAATCATATGCATTGTCACTTACTAACCTTATTTCTCAGCAAAAGAAAGGCACTGATTTTAAGGGGAAAACATATAAAAAGAGCTGAGTTTTTGAAAACGTTAAAAACATATTATGATGAAAAATCTAAAAATTAATCACAAGATAATATTCATATTATCGATAACCCTCGCCATTTTTATTGGGGTTAGTATTTATAGTGTAGTGGAGGTGAATAAGCTTCACCGCTTGCAGGAAGATGTTTCTAAACGAGGTGCTGATGCAATTGTAATGCATGAAGGCAGTTTAATGGGACACAAAATGTATCTCGTAATTGCTGATGCTGAGATCAACAGAAATTTAGTAGCTACTGAACGAGATTGGAAAGCTGTAATGGACGAGCTAAAAAGCAATTTCGAACTAATGGAAAAAATCGTAGACACAGACAAAGAAAAAGAATTACTCGAAGAAGCAAAAAATGTAAAAAACCAGCTAATTGCCTTATTTGAAGACGAGATGCTCCCTTTACTTAAAAAAAAGGAAAACGAAAAAATTGCAGCTAAACTTAGACAGCTGGATGCTGATATAGATCGGAAAGTGGAAGAGCTGGAGGCTCCTCTTGTAAAAATTAAAGAATCGCTGGAATTAAAAAATACACAGGCAGATAAACATTATAACGAGGCTTCTACATCAATTGTTAATATGTTGATATTAGCCTGTTTACTGGCAGTTCTTATTTCTGTTGTGCTAACAGTATTGGTTTCTTTGAATATTAAAAAAGTAATTAAAGGAATTATTGAGCAAACAAGAATTTTAACCAATGCTGCATTTGAAGGAAATTTAAGTCTTAGAGCTAATCCGGAGAAGACAAACAAAGAGTTTAGAGACATTGTTCTGGGATTTAATGAAACACTGGATACTTTAACTGCACCCGTATATCTTGCTGCCAAATATGTTTCAGACATCGCAAAAGGTGAAATTCCTCAATTAATTACTGACGAATACAGGGGTGATTTTAACACCCTTAAATCAAATATAAATTTGTGTGTGACAAACCTTAACAACTTGATTCAGGAAATTAAAAATACATCGGATGCTGCAATAAAAGGTTTGTACAACTACAGGGCAAATGCTGAAGTTCATTCAGGAAATTTTGGGAAAATGGTTGAAGGCTTAAACTTAATTCTAAACACATACTCAGCTCAACTTGATTCAATTGCCACACCAATTATGATTATTGATAAAGAATATAATATTCAGTATATCAACGAGTTTGGTTCCAGACTACTTAAGTCCAGCAAGACCGGTCTTGTAAATCAAAAATGTTACAATAATTTTAAAACAGGTGATTGTAATACGGCAAATTGTGCATTGGCAAAAGCAATGGCAACAGGTCAAACTGCTATTAGTGAAACCGTTGCAAAACCAAACGGACAATCTCTTGATATCTCGTACATTGGCTCACCGCTTAGAGATGAAAATGAAAACATTGTTGGAGCAATTGAAGTGGTTACCGATCAAACAGATCAAAAGACCGCTTTAAGAACCGCAGAAAAATTAAATGCATTTCAGAAAGTTGAAGTCGATAAGTTATCAAAAATGATTGAAGACTTATCTGTAGGTAACTTAAGTTTTAACTACAGAGTTGAAGATTACGATGAAGTTACAAAAAATACAGCCCAGGATTTTGCAAAAATTGGCGAAGCACTGGAAAGTTTAAAAGAATCTACACTCGAAATTATTTACAGCGCTAAAAAAATAGCAAACGGAGACTTAACTGTAACAGTAAAAAGACGCTCTGAAAATGATGAGTTATCTATCTCTCTTGCTGAAATGATAGCAGCTTTGAATAATATTGTGCATGAAGTAAACATTGCGGCTGATTACGTTGCTACAGGAAGCGGACAAATGAGTGAATCGGCTAATAGTATTGCAAGTGGTGCAAATGAACAAGCTGCTGCTACAGAAGAGGTTAGTACTTCATTTGAACAAATGATGGCTAATATTCAGCAAAACCTGAGTAATGCCAAAACGACCGAAATCAATGCAAAAAAGGCTGCTGAGGAAATAAAGATTAGTAACGAAAATGTGTATAAAACTGTGGAGGCAATGAAAACTATTGCTGAGAAGATTCAAATTATCAGTGATATTGCCGAAAAAACTGATTTACTCGCCATTAATGCGGCAATAGAAGCTGCACGAGCAGGCGAGCACGGTGAAGGCTTTGCAGTTGTAGCTGCTGAAGTAAGAAAATTAGCAGAACAGAGCCAACAAGCAGCAATAGAAATAAACCAGGTTTCTAAAAACAGTGTAAGTATTGCTGAAGAATCAGGCAAGCAACTAGCTATAGTAGTACCAAATATTGAAAAGACGGCTGATCTTGTAAGAGACATTGTGCATGCCAGCGAAGAACAGGAAATTGGAATTAGGCAGGTAAATAATGCTATGGGTCAGTTAGCTGATGTCACTCAGCAAAATACTGCTAACGCAGAAGAGCTTTCATCAGGTTCTGAAGAATTAGCCTCTCAGGCAGAACAACTACGAGACGTAATGGAGTTTTTCACCCTAGACAAAGAGTTAAAACGCCAAAAAAGAAGAAAGGCTGAAAATGGAAGTTATAGCCAGAAAAAGCGAATAAGCTTTAACAAGAAAAACGAAAGGTATGAAGAGAAAGTAGCAGAGGATGATTTTGAAAACTTTTAAGTGAAATACAAAAAATAGAAATCAAGATATTTAATACTAAAACCCAAAACAATGAAACTTAATAATTTAAAATTAGGACAACAACTTGGAATTGGCTTCGGAGTGGTGTTATTACTTACCATTTTAGCCAGTATAGTGGGTTACAATGGCTTTACAAATACTCTTGACAGAGTTGATAAAGGCAATGATGTAGACATGATTGTTAAAGAAGTTCTTCAACTAAGACGTCATGAAAAAGATTTCATAATGCGGAAAGAAGAAAAATATGCAGAATTGGTTAATAAACAAATATTAAAAATTATTGACATAGCTAAAAAAGCAAGAGATAAACATTCAAAACAATCCGACAAAGATGAAAAAACTCACATAATTGAAAAAGTTCAAGAGTATGAAACCTCCTTCAGTAAATATGTAGAAATTGAGAAAAATAAGGGGAAAAATATGTCAGTGATAAGAGAGTCTGCAAAAGGTGTTATGAGCTCAATTCAACAACTACTTGATTTAGAGAATGTTAAATCCGATAATTCATCAAAGGTAAATGTTAGAACATTACTATTGCTAAATGAGATAACAAGGTTATTTCTGGAAGTCCGCAAAGGAGAAAAAGATATTATCATTTTTAATGATAAAAGGTATTACGAAAAGCTTGAAAATAATTTTTCTAAGCTAACAGGAAGTTTAGTCTCTTTAAAAGAAAATGCAAAACATAAAGACAATCTGGAATCAACTAATATTTTGATCAATAATATTGATTCATATAAAAATAATTTTGATACGTTTTATGCATCTTTTCAAGAACAAGATGTGCTGGAAAACAAACTGGTAGCTGAAGCCCGCGATGTTATTGATCTTGCAGAAAAAGCCTCTGTTTTTCAAAAAGGAAGAATGTTTGACCAGATTGACTCAGCTAAATTTTACCTAATCCTCTTTTCGATATTGGCAATTTTATCAGGATTAATAATTGCTTTTGTTATTACAAGAGGTATAGTTAAAACTGCCTCAGTGGTTAATAATAAAATTAACGATCTTTCAATCGGAAATTTATCAGTATTAGATTTAGATAATTTCGATAAAAATGAATTTGGAGAGATTCTAAAAAATGTAAAAACCGTTGGACTCACATTAAAAGGATTTCAGGAAGAAATGAGCAAACTAATAGAAGCGGCAAAAGAAGGAATGTTGCAAACTCGTGCAAATACTGAGAGTTTTCAGGGAGAATGGAAAAATGTAATGGAAGGTGTAAATGATATGTTGAAACAAATTCTCGCACCTATAATAGAAGGTAATAGAATATTAGAGCTTATGAGTAAAGGCAATATAAGAGAAAGGGTGGAGCTTAATCTACGAGGTGATCACAAAGCGATGAAGGATGCCGTAAACGGAGTTCAGGAATGGTTACGCAACATGGTAGATTTAATTAAAGAAATTGCTCATGGCGATTTAACTATCTCAGTTAAAAAATTATCCAAAGAAGACGAATTATCAGAAACATTACAACAAATGATTGAATCACTTCAAAGTATTGTTGGAGAAGTTAATGTTGCTGCTGATTATGTAGCAACAGGAAGTGGGCAAATGAGTGAGTCTGCAAATAGTATTGCCGGGGGAGCAAATGAACAGGCAGCTGCAACTGAGGAGGTTAGCAGTTCGTTTGAGGAGATGATGGCAAATATTCAGCAAAATCTAAGCAATGCAAAAACTACTGAGGCAAATGCGAAAAAGGCTGCAGAAGATATAAAAATTAGTAGTGCAAGTGTTTTTAAAACAGTTGAAGCAATGAAAACTATTGCTGAGAAGATTCAAATTATTAGTGACATTGCCGAAAAAACTGATTTACTCGCCATCAACGCGGCTATCGAAGCTGCGCGAGCAGGCGAGCATGGTGAAGGCTTTGCTGTTGTAGCTGCTGAAGTTAGAAAACTTGCAGAACAGAGTCAACAAGCAGCAGTTGAAATAAATCAGGTTTCAAAAAACAGCGTAAATATTGCTGAAGAATCAGGCAAGCAACTTTCCGAGGTAGTTCCAAGTATTGAAAAAACAGCAGATTTGGTACGCGATATTGTCCATGCCAGTGAAGAGCAAGAAATTGGTATTAGGCAAGTTAATAATGCTATGGGCCAGTTAGCTGAGGTAACTCAGCAAAATACAGCCAATGCAGAAGAACTTTCATCCGGTTCAGAAGAATTAGCTTCACAATCAGAGCAATTAAAAGAAGTCATGGGCTTTTTCACTTTAAGCAAGGAAATAAAAAGTATGAAAAACAGCAAATTCATTACTAGTTACAGTGCTAAGACAAATACAAAGAAGAGTAAGGTGAATTTTGAAAAGGACGATGTTGTTGAAGAAGATTTTGAAAATTTTTAATAGACATATGAACTAACTAAACAACTAGAAATGAGAAATATTAAGAGAAAAAATACATTTCTCTCGTTCAGGATAGGAAAAGAAACTTTTGCAGTTTCAGTTCAAAAAGTACTTGAAGTGCTTGAAAGACAACATATAACAGAAGTACCTAATGTACCTGATTATGTTGAGGGAGTCATCAATTTCCGAGGTAAAATTATCCCGGTAATCGACACCCGTCTAAAATTTAATCTTCCTAAAAGAACCGGAGACAAAAAATATGTGATAATCGTATTTGATATTCATGTAGAAGAAAAGAAAATGCTTGTTGGGGCAACGGCAGATAGTGTAAATGATGTAATTGCCTTGGAAGAGAGCAATATACTCGAAGTGCCTGAAATGGGATTTAACTACAATGTCGATTTTCTGCTTGGGATGTTGAAAAACGAAACCAGCTTTACCATGATACTAGACATCGATAAAGTATTTTCAAAGGAAGATGTGAATATATTAACCGAAGCCGGGGATTTGAAAGAAGACAATCTGGTAAAAAGCGATTAATATTTATTCACAATTAAACCTGTTAAGAATGTAAATAAACCATGAACCAAATTTGTTATAAAAAACCAATATCGCTTTAATGTGATGATTATAAAAACATTAAAACACACAATTTTGCTTGCACCTTTTTGTGGGGTTTTGTTAAACAATATAATAGGGCAAGACAATAGTTCTGGAAAAACACCTCCAATTTCCTTAGGAACAACATATATTGGCGATGCTGTTTACAATTTTAGTGGAGGAATAAAAACAGGCAAGGCCTACATGGGATATATCGACCTTGGAGCAACTATAAATACAGAAGGATTAGGAATTTGGAGAAATGGAGAATTATTTATAAACCTTCAAAACACCCATGGTTCAACAGTATCAGCTGACTATATTGGTGATGCTCAGGTAATGTCCAATATTGACAATGGAGACTATACTTATTTGTATCAGTTTTGGTACAGGCAAACAATCAATAAATTCAGCCTTTTAGTTGGCATTCATGATTTGAATTCTGAGTTTTTCGTCAGTGACTTTTCTGGTGAATATGCAAATAGTTCTTTCGGCATTATGCCTGCGGTCTCATTCAATGTTCCGGTTCCAATTTTTCCCAAAACCACACTGGGAGCCATTTTACGGTATGATTTCTCTGATGCAATATCCTTTCAGACAGCAGTTTTTGATGGCAATCCACTTGATTTAGATTCAATCCCCTACAATGGAGAACTTGTTATAGGCGACAATCATGGTTTATTTTCAGTAGCCGAAATCCATTATAATCACAACAGCTCGAATGGCAGAAACGGAACCTATAAAATTGGTTTTTTCTATCACTCTGGTGATTTCGAAAACCTAGCTAAAGATAAAGTTTATAAAGGAAATTACGGAGTCTATATATTTATAGATCAGATGCTTTTCCCTGCCTCCAGGGAAGAAAACGAGGGTCTTGGAACCTTTTTTCAATTAGGTCTTTCGCCTGATGACCGGAGTTTAAATGATCTATTTATTGGGTTTGGTTTTAATTATTACGGTGCATCAGATAACATAATTGGTTTAGGGGTAGCACACGCTTCATTAAGTAACAAATTGGTAGATGCCAACCCTAAGATATATGCAAATGGTGAAACAGCTATTGAGTCTTTCTACAAAATGAAATTAGGAGAATACATTACTTTACAGCCTGAAATACAATACATTATCAATCCAGGGTTTAACAAATCTTTAGACAATGCTTTGGTTGGCTTATTTAGGACATATTTTGAATTTTAGTTACTGAAAATAATATAAAACATAACTTATTAAATAACTACTTGCTATGAGAAACATAAAAAGGAAAAACACTTTTCTCTCATTTAGAATTGGAAAAGAAACCTTTGCTGTTTCTGTACAAAAAGTATTGGAGGTGTTGGAAAAACAATACATCACCGAGGTACCCAATGTGCCGGAATATGTTGAAGGAGTTATCAACTTCAGAGGGAAAATTATTCCGGTAATTGACACCCGGATAAAATTTAATCTTCCTAAACGAAACGAAAACGAAAAATACGTAGTAATTGTTTTCGATATTCACGTGAAAGAAAAGAAAATGCTGATTGGTGCAATGGCCGATAGCGTGCACGATGTGCTTGCCTTAGATGAAACCAACATTCTGGAGGTACCGGAAATGGGCTATAACTACAACGCTGAATTTTTGCTTGGCATGTTGAAAAATGAAAAGAGCTTTACAATGATTCTTGATATTGATAAAGTATTCTCAAAAGAAGAAGTAGATATTCTCAAACTGGCCAGTGAAGAAAAATCGGTAAATAAAACCGAAAAAGAAGTAAATGAATAGTGTAATTTCAATGATTAACTGGCGGGTTAACCTGCTAGTTGAAAGGTTAAAAATTATTGCTTTAATTTATTATAATAATTAAACTAAACAAAATGAAGAACTTAAAAATCAGTCACAAAATAATGATCATTTTATCTATTGTTATTATTGTTTTTATGAGTGCCAGTATTTTTAGTATTCTAAAAATTAAAGAACTTAGTTCGTTGCAGAATGAAGGCGCCAAAAGGGCCAAACATGCTGTAATCCTACAGGAAGGTGCCAGCATGGGAAAAGCTTTGTACCAGATTATTGCCGATGCACAAATCAATCGCAATTTAAAAGCAACTATGAACGAATGGGAAATTATTATAGACGAGTTAGAAGCTGATTTTGTTACTATGGGTGAAATTGTAGATACTGATCAGGAACGTATTTGGCTACAAGAAGCCACAAAAGAAAAAAACCAGCTTATCTCATTATTTGAAGATGAAATGATGCCCTTGCTTCAATTGAACCGGGATTCAATAAACCTTGCCAAAGAAAGGGAGCTTGATGCCGCTATTGATAAAAAAGTCGGAGATCTTGAAAAACCTATCATGGCCATTATTAGCTCGATTAAAAATGATAGTAAAGTTGCTGACGAATTTTATGATCAAAATTCAAATATAGTGACTGATGTTTTAATAATTGTAATGATTTTAATTGTACTACTTTCCATTGCATTGTTAATTGTTATTTCGCGCAATATCCAGAACATTGTCAATACATTGATAAAACAAACCAGAGAACTGGTAGATGCTGCCCTGTCAGGAAAATTGGCTACACGTGCCGTGCCCGAAGAAACGCATCCCGAATTTAGGGAAATTGTTGTTGGAATAAATCATACACTTGATGCTGTTATTGAACCATTAAATGTGGCTGCAGAGTATATTGACAGAATAGGTAAAGGAAATATTCCTCCAAAAATCACCGATTCTTACAATGGTGACTTTAATGAAATTAAAAACAATCTGAATTTGTGCATTGATTCAATTAATCTGTTAATTGAAGATGCCAATGTGCTTGTTCATGATGCTGTTGATGGGAAACTGGCTTCAAGAGCTGATGCAACAAAGCATGAAGGTGACTACAGAAAAATCATTGAAGGATTCAATAATACACTTGATGCGGTAGTTGACCCGTTAAATGTTGCAGCCGAATATGTTGATCGAATAGCTAAAGGTGATATTCCTTCAAAAATTACCGATGCATACAATGGCGATTTCAATGAAATTAAAAACAACCTGAATATGTGTATTGATGCACTTGCTGGGCTGGTTACCGAAATGAATAACATGTCGAATCAGCATGATTTAGGAGATATTGATGTCAAAATTGAGAGTTCTAAATTCCATGGGGCTTACAGAATGATGGCTGAAAGAATTAATAAGATGGTTTTTGGTCATATTGATGTGAAGAAAAAAGCAATGGCTTGCTTTGAGCAGTTTGGCGAAGGAAATTTTGATGCGCCTATAGAGCAATTTCCGGGCAAAAAGGTATTCATTAATGAAACTATTGAGAAAGTTAGGGGCAATCTGAGAAAGGTTATGGCTGAATTAAATAATCTGATTGCAGCATCAAAAAACGGCCGGCTACAAACCCGTGCCGATGCAGAGCAGTACAAAGGAGACTGGAAAAGTATGATGCTGGGAATCAACGAAATGCTCAAAGAAATATTGGTTCCAATTCAGGAAGGTAACCGTGTTTTGTCATTAATTAGCAAAGGCAATATTACAGAGCGGGTTGAACTAAACTTACATGGTGATCACAAAGCCATGCAGGATGCAGTAAACGGTGTTCAAAAATGGTTAAGAGCCATGGTTGATGTAATAAAAGAAATTGCTGATGGAAACTTAACAGTTGAGGTAAACAAACTTTCAAACGAGGATGAATTGTCTGAAACATTACAGCAAATGATTTTGGCATTACAAGGTATTGTTGGAGAAGTGAATGTTGCAGCTGATTATGTAGCTACCGGAAGTGGTCAAATGAGCGAATCTGCCAATAGCATTGCTAGCGGTGCTAACCAGCAGGCGGCATCTGCAGAGGAAGTTAGTTCATCATTTGAAGAAATGCTTTCAATGGTTCAAAATAACCTGAATAATGCAAAAACAACAGAAAGTAATGCCAGAAAGGCTGCTGATGATATTAAGATAAGTAATGAAAGCGTGTATAAAACAGTTGAAGCAATGAAAACCATTGCCGAAAAAATTACTATCATCAGCGATATTGCCGAAAAGACAGATTTATTAGCAATAAATGCTGCTATTGAAGCTGCACGAGCTGGCGAACATGGCGAAGGATTTGCAGTAGTTGCCGCAGAAGTCAGAAAGTTGGCAGAACAAAGCCAACAAGCTGCTATTGAGATAGATAGTGTGTCGAAAAACAGTGTTAGTATTGCCGAGCAGTCCGGTAAGCAATTGGGTGAAATTGTACCAAGTATTGAAAAAACAGCAGAACTCGTAAAAGAGATTGTTTTGGCAAGCGAAGAACAGGAAATTGGTATTAGGCAGGCAAATAATGCAATGGCACAGCTTTCGGATGTTACACAGCAAAATACCTCAAGCGCTGAAGAATTGTCATCCGGTTCAGAAGAATTAGCTTCGCAAGCAGAACAACTGAGAGAAGTGATGAGATTTTTTACGGTAGGTGGAGTTAGTAAAAGCTCTCGAAACTTGCAACAAATTCAAAAAAAGACCGCAGCAAGCAAAGCAAATGGAAATGAAATTAATATGGAAGAAACCATAGATATGGATTTCGAAAACTTTTAATTTTTAGATTTAAATAGATCAACTTGGTTGGGTTACCAGAAAAATTGGTAAGCCAACCTTTAGAACTTTGCATTTTTTGAGGTTATATTCTTTCATTTTGAATAATTTTACAATGGCTTTCACCTTTTTTTTCAGAGACGAACCCATCTTAAGAATGGCTGTAGAAAAGCTTGTACCAAATATTATAGGACGCACAAGTGCACGAATTCTTAATGCGGGGTGTGCCATGGGAATGGAAACTTACACTTTTGCAATTCTTCTTGCAGAGAAAATAGGAAAATTTGCACTTAGGAATGTGAAAATTCATGCAGTTGACATCGATAGCGAAAATGTTGACTTTGGAAAAACTGTTAGAGAAGGAATTTATCCACAAGAAAGTTTGCAAAGAGTTCCTGTTGAGCTGTTTAAGAAATATTTTAGCCCGTTTAGTAATAATAATTTTATAGTAGCCGAAGAACTTAGAAGTTTGGTTCATTTCCAGAAATATGACTTACTTTCGCTTGCCCCTCTGAGAAACGATTACAGCCTTGTTATTTGCAAAAACGTATTGCTGCACTTTAATCAGCAACAACGAATTGAAGTTCTAAAAATGTTTCATGAAATGCTGCTTAATAATGGCTTGTTAGTGATGGAAAACACTCAAAATATGCCTTTAGAACTTAGTCAAAAATTCGAGAAAATTATTGATCATGCTCAAATATTTGTAAAACGCTAAGCTTATGAATATCATAAATTTAACAAAAGAAAGTATCGTTTATACATCAAATGTATTTTATGTTCTGGGCGATTGGAATTCAATTAATGATACAAATACCTTAATTGATGTTGGAAATGATCCGCAGATATTTGATAAACTGGAAAAGATAAATTCAGGACTAGGCAAAAATAAAATAGATCAAATAATTCTTACACATAGTCATTCAGACCATATAGGTATGCTACCAGCATTAATTAATCAATACAATCCAAAAAAGATTTTTGCACTAAATAAAAATATTGTGGGAGTTACTCATATTCTTACTGATGGTTTACAGATTAAAATTGGAGATAATTATGGTGAGGTATTTCATATTTCTGCGCACAGCTACGATTCTATTTGTATTTATTGTAAAGAAAGCGGAATATTGTTTGCCGGCGACACATTTTTTCCAATCGAATTTGAAAATGATTTATTGAAAGCGCAAAATGCTTTAGTAATCTCCAGGCTCCAAGGAAAAAAGATTAATATGATCTTTTATGGGCATGGTTCACCTCATGATTATAGGAACAGAAAATTTGTAGCCACTACTCAGTTTTAATTAAAAGGCTGACTGTTTGGAAAATCTGTTACCTGCATTTGATTAATGCTGAAATCATTTGCTGTTCTCTAATAATAAATTCACATTCGAATTAGTTCATAACTACAAAATATAAATAGTAAATTGCCTGCTAATGTAAATTTTTTATCTTCGTTCCGATTTAAATTCAGGAACTATTATCTACACGTCATATGGCGCTATTACAATGGGATGATTCCTATAGTGTAAAAAACAGTACTATTGATGAACAGCACAAAAAGCTGTTTAGATTAATTAACGAATTCAGTGAAAGTGTAAACTCAAAGCAGAATAGTGAAAGCCTTTCAAAATTGCTGAAAGGATTGAAAGAATACATTGTTTTTCATTTCAAAACAGAAGAAATGTATTTGCGACTGAGTAATTATCCTAATTTCGACCTGCATAAAAAAGAACACGAAAGATTTATTGAAAAAGTATTGGATATTGAACAAAAGTTTCATGATGGGGTTCTTACTGATCCGCCTAAAATTGTTGCATTTTTAACTGCCTGGATAACTTGCCATGTAAAAGAATCTGATGGAGCATATGCTATTTATATAGCAGATATGGATGGCGAATAGCTTCATATTTCTCTCAAAAGAACTAATTTTTCTGTATCGATGTATTAAAACTTGATAATACCTCCAAAAAACTTCTCTTTAGGGGGTAACATTTTCTTTACTTATGCAATATATAAATAAACGAAAAGTTTGGTTATCAAAAATTTAGGTTATTGGATTTAATGAGAAAATCTGTTTAAGTGTACAACATCAGCTATTAAGCTGAAGTTGTACACAACTTAAGAGCCTTTTTTAAGTTCAAATTATCGTTGATATTGAAAAATTTCGTAACAAAATAGCCAATATGGATTTATTTTATTGGTGTAATATATTGACAATTAATAAATAAAGAAAGGAGATTTACTATTAAACTGAAACAAAACTTTGTACTAGTCCGTAAAGAATTATAATTTTAAGGCTTTTATCTTAAATAATTAATTAATTGCTGAATAGATTTAACAAACATCAAACGGAAATCAGCAATGATTATAAACTTAAGAAAATAGGAAATCTAATCTAAACCAAAAAAGGTGTTTCCGAAAAGCCTATGACAAAGTATACCGATCAACAAATCCTAAAAAGCTTAAGGCAAAGAGAGAGCCATGTAGTATCCTACATTGAAGTTAAGTTTTTGCCCATGATTAAGCATATGTTAAGGGAAACGGACTGGGATGATAGCGAGGCAGAAGATATATTTCAAGAGGCTTTGATTATTATCATTAGAAAAGTTGATGCTGATGAATTAAAACTCACAGCTAAATTTTCGACTTATCTGTATTCAGTCTGTAAGAACCTGTTTGAATTAAAAAAAAGAAAAGTTGCCATTGAGAAGAAACATTTAACAAAAAAGGTAGAAACTACCTACGAAGAAAATTTCTCAGAGGATTATGATAGAAACTATCAATATAAAATATATAAATATTACTTCTCAAAATTGGGCTCATCCTGTCAACAAATTTTAAATATGTACTGGCTTGATATGCCTATTAAAGAAATTGCTAAAAAGATTGGTAGTACAGCAGGTTATGTGAGAAAGAAGAAGCATGAATGCAAAAAAAGACTTATTGAATTAATCATGAAAAATCAGGATAATATAAGCGCAGATTAAGTTACCAAACCAAGTTATAAGAATAAAAATGATGCAACAAAAAATTTAAATTATCTTTCAATAAGCCAGTATGAAAGATGGTTGAAAAAACAGAAAATTAAACTAAAAAGATAGTACACTGGCACACTAGTGTCAAGTCAAGTATGATATTTTTGGTAATTAGCCATGTGACAACACCTTGCTGGTGCACTCGTCAGGTGTTGTCATCTGACAAATTAGCCTTGACATGACACTGGTAGCTGTAAATGGGAAACAGCAGTAAAAGACTAGAAATACTAATGTTATTGCAGCAGGTTTAATGGACCTGAAAATATAGAAAACGAATTAAATAGATTCTTAATTTTAATATTTTATACGAATGTCAAAATATACGGAATTAATGTTACAATATTCAGATGGTGAGCTTGATATGGAGCAAATCCATCTGGTTGAAAAGGAATTGTCAAAAGACATTTCTTTAAGACGTGAATATGTATTAAATCAGGATATTGACGAATGTATGAGAGGATTTTCAATGCTTAATGAAATCAATTCAGATTCTGATTTACTTGTCACTGAAACTAATACAAAGAGCGATATTGCCGATTATTTTATAGATAAAACAGGCACCAATCCAGGCCTGTCTTTTTATATCAATAGAGCTTTATCTGAACATAAAATGCTGGAAGAGGAAGTTGATAAGGCTGAACGCGAAAATTACTTGTACAATATTGAACTTGAAACTAATACCTGGGTAAATAATTGGATTGAACAAAAGGACAAATTGTTGAAAAGTGATTCATCAGCTCAAAAACTTAAAGACTTTGTGGAACAGGCTATGCAAAACAAAAATACAATTCAGCTTACACCTGTTTCTGACAAGCCTATTAAAAAGTTACTTTATCGAGTTGCTTCAATTGCTGCCATTTTAGTAATTTCATTTGGCCTTTGGATGTTGTTTTCGCAAAAAACTACTACAGAAGGCTTATTTGCAGAATATTATCAACCTTACCAAATAATTGATGGACAGACCCGAAGTGCCGGGGAAAATGTTGACCAGTTATTTAAGGATGCTGTAAAAAGTTATAAAAATAATGACTTTAATGAGTCCTCACTTGCATTTGAAAGGTTGCTGGAAATTGATAAATCTTCTGTTAAGATGAGATTTTTATACAGTGTAACCCAAATCGAGCTTCAAAATTATGAGAATGCTATTTCAGGTTTTAACTATATTATTGAAACTAATGGCGATTTTGTTATTGAAGCAAAGTGGTATCTTTCTATGTGTTATCTTAAAACAGGTAAAGTTAAAGAAGCAAAATCATTACTTATAGAATTATCTCACACACCTGGCTACTATAAAAACAAATCAATTAATTTGCTAAACGAACTGTGAGTTTTAAATTTTCCTGGCTTTTTTTCTCTTCCAAACAAAAAAGGCCAGGAATAAAATTCCAACAGAAAATAAAACACTATAAAGAAGTAAATAACTCTTCTTTACAACCGGAGCCGGATTACCACTCTGAATATAGCCAGACCAAAAATATGGGTTCACCATTGCAGGACTAACTCCTTGAATATAATCAAGTTTTGCTTGCCTAAGAGCTTCATTTTTAGGGAGTCCTTCACTTAGATATTTATAGAACTTATCCATAATTACAACACTTGTTTCATCCTGTACTTCCCACAAACTGTGCACAATTGATGGAACTCCTGCCAAAATAAAGTTTCTTGTCAGGCTCATCACCCCTTCCCCACTAGAAATTACCCCATCGCCGGTATTGCAGCCACTTAGAACTACCATTGTAGCTTTCATATTCATCATGGCAATTTCGTAATTATAAAACATCCCATCCTCCTCGTTTTCATCCTCCTGTGTAATCGCTAAAAATGAAAAATCAGGATTATCTCTCTCCGCAGATGCGTGCATGGCAAAATGAAAAATTCCACCCTGATCTGAGATGGTTTTAAAAAACTCTTCATTGGCTTCGCGCCCCACTAAAGCTTTACCATCAAACCAGGTTAAAATGGATTTAATTTCCTTCTCTGTATTTTCAAGCTTTCCGAACTGTAACCTGGTGCTGCTTATAATTTCACCACTATAATTGGGGGCAAATGCATAAACAAATTCCTTTTTGTATTTTTCCGGCACATCCTGAAACAATAAACTACTTGCGTAAGCGTAAGAAAAACAGTAGTCATATATTAAATAAGGAACAGCTGCATAATTAATACTTGTTTGTTCAGAATACTGCTTTTCCAAAGCATCAAATGACAAATAAGCTATTTCTTCGTCGGGAACCACAAAAATATTGCTCCCTTTAAAATATTTCTCTACAGGCTGGATAAGTTGCAAATAAAGTTGGTGAAGCTGTTTGTTTAACTTATTATATTCCTGCAGATTAGAAGCATACGCTTCGTGTTTATTCATTTGTTCCCTTACCTGGTTAATATCTGCAGTAAAAGAACTATCCAAATCATTTTTGAAATAGCTAAGTTGATCCTTTGTTACAACAAAAATGAATAACTTTCTATTGCAAGCTCCACTTAATGGTGATAGGGAATATTCTACAATGGTCTCATCCTTTTCCAATCTTTTTTGTAAGTTTTCAAGGCTGATAATTTCTGTTTTGCTGGTTAATCTATCATAGTCAGCATAGTTTTTCCTGATTTTTGTAATTAAATCTTCATATTCATTATTCAATTTAAACAAACTGAGCGACCATCTATTAATCTTCTCTTTCTCTGGATTTTTTTCTTGATTTTCGTCAAAAATTAATTTTTTATAACTATAAATACTAGTTTCAACATCAAGTTTTTTTTGTCTTATACTATCTGGTAAAATAGCTGCAAAAGCTTTGTTCTGTAATATTTCTTCACGCAAAAGCGAGGCCTTGCTTTTTTGGGTATAAGCATATGCTTGTATTTTATAAGTTTCATTTTTAGTTATTTCAAAAAGCCCTAATGATGCTTCAATTGCTTGAAAATAACATGTTTTTTCATCTTCGGTAATATTTAGTTTACTGCTTTGAGACATATAACCACGCCTGATGTTGTTTATATGCCTTAAAGATAACTCTGAAGTATTAATACAGGCCTTTAATACTCTAATTTGCTGCTCTATATCATTCACTTCCATAGAATATTTATAAAGAGCTTTAGACTTTTTATTCAAACTTTTTAAAAATTGAATATCTGCAATTACATCCTCTAATTGTGGAAGAGAAAAGATATTGCTATTATCAAATGTTTTTGTATTTGAAATAATTGATTTTTGATAATTTTCTAGAGCAACTTTAGTATTATCTGTTTGGAAATAAAAGTCACCAATACTAAGAAAACTACTAGAAGTAAATGGATGTCTTTGACCGTAACTATCCATATAAATTCTATGACTAGTATTAAGAAACTCAAATGCCTTTTCTGTTCTACCACTTTTTAACAGCAGGTTAGAATAATTGTTATAAACACCTGCACTTTTATGAATATTTTTACTATCTCCTTTGCTTTTCCATTCTACAATACTTTTCAAATAATAACTTTCAGCAATATTGTACTCCCCAACTAATTCATATGTTTTAGCAAGATTGAAATATACATTCTCTAAACCCCTAAAATTGTACTTCCGCTTAATATTCATACTTAATTCAAAACTCTCTATAGATTTTTTAAACTCTTTTAAATGCTTATACACATTACCTATGTTATGATAGATTTTCGATGATTCATACATTTTCTTTTTAAATGATAAATCACTGTCCTTAAGAGAGTTTAATGCTACATTATAGTACTCTAAAGCTTTCTCATAGTCATTATTAATCTTATATATTATTGCCATATTGTTGTAAATAAGAGAAAGTAAAGAGTAGTCTTCCCCTATCTCATTAATACAAATACTTTCTGCCCTCTCAAAGTTGGCAAGTGCATCAGAATATCTCCCTATATCTTTAAGTATTAAGCCCTGTTGATTATAAACTGCAACTTTATATCTAGTAGAAAGAGAGTCATCGATATTTAGAATTGATTGCAAATATTTCTCCGCCTCATCAAAATTACCAACGTTTCTTGCTTTAACTGATGAAGCAAATAATTCATTAACCAATTGTCCTCTAATGTCAAACGAAACTAGCATTAAACTAACCTGAAAAAGTATTATAACGAATTTTTTCCCGGAATCCATAAAACGAATTTTTTTTTAGTTTGAGGGGGTAACATTTTTAGCTTAAAAGTAATAAATAAGTAAATAATGCAAAAATTGAGGTTCCAATTATTTATTTTGAGGGAATTTGCAACAATCTGATTATAAATTGATATATTATGAAAGTTCCGTTTTTATTCAAGAAACATAAGAATAATCTTCAATCATTACTAAGTTTAGAAGACATAGAAAATAATGGTGAAGTAATTAAATTGAATTATCAAGATTTATCGTTGTTAAAAGGTGGAGACGGAGATGAATGTGATGAAGACTCCGAAATTAGTCTAACATAATAAAATATACAACAAAGCTAATCCAAACCTGTTTACCAAGCGGTAATAAAAATTTTCTATTGGGTTGAATCTTTCCGTAGGGGGAAAAATCAATAGATTGGGCTGAATGTAATTAATTATCGCTGATATTACCGGGAACCCACTCCCGGTAATTCTTTTTTATAGCCCTGGTAATTATAAATTCCTGTTAATATACTCCGAATAATCTTTTAATATTGGAGTATATTCCTTTTCAAATAAGTCAGACGAAATTAGATAATCCGCTGTGGATCTGTTCATTGCTGTTGGTACATTGTACAATACACAAATACGCAAAAGTGCCTTCACATCCACATCATGCGGTTGTGCCTGCATGGGATCCCAAAAGAACACAAAAATATCAATCTTCCCATCCGAAATTAGCGACCCCAATTGCTGATCTCCGCCAAGCGGCCCTGATTTTAGTTTTCTGATATTTATTTCCCCACTCTCAATTATTTCGTCCTTAATTAGAGCTTCTTCTACCTGTTTTCCTGTAGTTCCCGTACATACAAGGTTGTGTTTTATCAGTATATCCCTGTTATAGGCAACCCATTCAACCAGGTCTGCCTTTCTGTTATCATGAGCGACTAGCGCTATTCTCTTTTTCTTCATTTATTCATATTTTTTAAATAAGTAATTCAATTAGATGCTTAATTCCCAATCAACGTTGTTTAGTTAAAAAGCAATTTTCTCATTTAGTATGTAAAGCACCCTTCGACTCCGCTCAGGGTGCAACCGGAGGCTGTACTTCGACAGGCTCAGTAACCAAGCAGAGTCGAAGTCGGGTTTCATTGACTTAAAGACATTGAATTCCCAATATTAACTTGCAAGGTTTAACTCAAATATTATTCAAACATTTATTTTATTCCATTTTCCCTTGTTCTAGTTCTTTAACCAGGCGACCAGTCTTATAAACTAGTTTTAGTGCTTCCATCAATCCCCAGGAATCTGTTGCAACTGCACGGTTATTTTCCTCTAAAAATGCATAGGCACCTGCAAGGCTTTCAAGATTACCATCATGCACAAGACCTATAACCTCCGCATTCCTGTTAATAATCGAACTTCCCGAATTACCCCCAACTATGTCGTTTGTTGAGGCAAAACCAACCGGAATCGATAAATCAAGTCCTGCTGGTGGCTTTTTCCAGATGTCATGCAAACCCCAAGGATAATCTTTCTGACCAAAAGAGAAATACCTGTCGTAAAGACCATAGTAAGTTGTTTTCCCTGGTGCAATTGTTCCATTGTACTCATATGGCTTAATTACTCCATCCGAGATTCTTAAAGTTAATGTTGCATCAGGTGGAATAATTTCTCCATAAGCTTCAAAAATTAAACGCCCCAGTTTATGATTTAAGACTTCCAGCTTGCTGTATAACTTTTCCCTTCTATCAGAATTAGTTGCCGTAACAATTCTGCTGGTGATATAATATTGCAAAAGTGGATCTTTTGAAGTTAAAATGGCATCGGGATCGGCTATCAATTGCTCAACATATTTTTTATCATCCAATTTTGAGTTTTGCAAAACATAGTTAAGTGCTTCCTGACCAGTTTTGCCACCATAAGCAGTCTTTAAAAGTGCATAGTTTTCACCCATCACTTTGTAAAGATAATCTGCATGAGCAATTAGCATTGATTTTTGCAATTCGGGATCAACCGGTTCAACAAAAATTTTCTTTTTCGTTTCGTCCAACTTATCAGCTTTGTAGTACTTATGACGTTTTTCTTCAGGTAATTTCATCTGCTCAGCAAAAGTGACCAGATTTTCTGCTGTTTGTTGATAGCTTGATGCATAATACCCTGACACTGAGATTAGTACCTGTTCCTTTTCAAATTTATTTAATTCGTCAAAAACCATATCAATATCGCCCCATAAACTTCCATATTCAGCTTGTAGTTTAAGATCATTATTCACTTTTTCCTTCAGGCTCTTTTCAAAATCTCTTTTTTTGGTCATCAAATAATCATCGTTCAATGCCATTAGTCCTCCAGCATAGGCTTTACGGCCATTGGCAACACTTAATAAGCGACCAAGCAACTCTTGCTGCCGTTCGGGGTTGGCTTCAAAAAACTTATAATAGGCATGGTATAATTCGTTCAAACGATGAAGAATAATTGGACTTTTAACATCCCGAAAAAACTCAAGTTCTCGCATTGACAAAAGTCGGTCTGTATTTCCAGGTCTTCCAACAACAAAAATGGGCTCATTTTCGGTAGCACCTTTCTTGCTCCAGCTAAAAAAATGTTTTGTCTTTACCGGTTTTCCATTTTCATAGGCTCTTACAAAAGCAAAATCCAATTCGTACCTGGGATAGGTAAAATTATCCCAATCCCATCCAGTAGCCGCAATTTGCACATCAGGAGCCATTACCAACCGAATATCAGTATACCTTTTATACATGTACAATGAATATTTGCCACCATTGTACAAGGTCACAATTTTACATGTTAGTCCTGTCTTTTTCGCATATTTTTCTGTAATTTCCTTAAAAGCCTTTTCCTTAGCGGCTATTTTTTCCTTATCAGTCTTTCCTTTTTCAAGAGCTTTGAATATTTCTCCTGTAACATCTTTTATTTCAATTAATTGATCAACATAAAGATTTGGGAAAACTCTTTCATCTTCGAGCGTTTTTGCATAGTAGCCATCTCTAAAAATATTTTCTCCTTCTTTTTGGATTTCTCCCAGCCGACCACGTACACAATGATGATTTGTCATGATTAATCCATCTTCAGAAACAAAAGCTCCTGAACACCCACCTCCAAATTGAAGCGCTGATTTTTGAACATCATCCAGCCATTCTTTGCTCGGGCTAAAATTGTATTTCTTTTTATATTTTTCTAATGGAACAGCATCAAAGGTCCACATGCTTCCAAAATCATCAAAAGAAAACTTTACTTTGCTTAAATCAAGTGGTTCATAAATAGACCTTTGCGCATTTGACGGGTAGGTCCCAAATATCAATAATAAGAAGAGTGATATTTTAGTGAGATAATTCATAACCAGGATAATTAAATTAAAAATTGAAGTCGTTAACTATAAATCAGTCCAAAAATATAAAATTAGTTGTTGCCTATAAAACAAAAGCTCTAAGAATAGGAGTAACCGGGTGTAAAATAACTTTATAATCACCCCCCGAAAGGCAGTGTGTAAAAACCCTAAAGTTATTTGTATTGATCCTAAAAAAAATACTTCCGGTTACTAATTCAAATAATGATTAATGCTTAATGATTAATGATTATTAGATAGTTTAATGATTTTTTAAACTTATGAAATGGAATTATAAAATTAGTGATTGAATAATTAGCTATAATTATTGTATATTATGTTTTAAATAATGGATAAAAGAAAGTTAAATATGATTAGAAAAAAGTTAATATAGCTAAAAAGGTTTTTACTTTTTCTAAATAAGTAATAATAATTGAAAAACAAGATATGAATAATGTACTATTAATGATTGGAAGGGAAATGAAAAGAAAACATATAACGATTACAGAATTATCCCGGAGAATGAAGCTTCACCAATCGACTGTCTCAGGAATGCTTAACCGCTCATCAATTAAGGTAAAGAAACTTGCTGAATTGTGTAAGGTGCTTGAATATAATTTTTTTAGAGAAATTGCAGAAAAACTACCTTATGAGGAACCCGTTTATGATTCTGTAAATAAAGAAAGGGAGCTTGAACTTTTGGGACAAATAAAAAAGCTCGAAGAAGAGAATAAAATCTTAAACATAAAGGTTAATGTGCTGGAAGATGTTATATCGCGATTAAAATAATAGCAGTAATTGAAAAAACAAAAGCCTGAAGAAATACACTTCAGGCTTAAATAAGATTAAAATAAATGATTAAGATTGCTTTGACTTAATCAAAGTCAGCAACATTTTAAATCGTTGATTTGCATTTACTGCATGCATAATATCTTTGGGCATAATAATCGACTCGCCTTCCTTCACCAAGTAAGGTTTGTCAGCAATTATTATTACCCCTTCACCTTCAACTACCTGAATAAGAGCATCAAAAGGAGTAGTATGCGGACTTAGTTTTTCGCCCTTATCGAATGCAAAAAGTGTAATTCTTCCTGCTTTATCATCCATAATACTTTTGCTTACAATTGATCCCGGGCTGTATTCTACAAGTGTTTTAAAGTTTAATACTTTGCTATGCAATGGTTGAATATATTCCATAAAATGAGTTTTTTAGTTTTTGCTTAACAAATTTACTTAAAATAATTAAGCATTACATTACTTTAATAATACAAACGCAGCCCAATAATATGGTAAGTATTTTCTTTTCATTTCATTTTGAGCCAGGTTAAAAGCTTCCGGAATAGTAAAATTTAGGTTTTTGTAAGTATAAAATTGCTTCATTAATTCAACTGTTTGATAATCGGGTATTTGCCAAAGACTCATGATAACGTACTCAGCACCTGCAATTTTGAACGAACGCTGTAATCCATACACTCCTTCACTCCCCTTTATCTCACCAAGACCAGTTTCACAGGCGGAAAGTACTACCAATTCTGTATTCATTAAATTAGTATTACTAACCTCATAGGCTGTCAGAATTCCATCTTCTGCATCATCAGGCATATTTAGATTATTCCAACTCCTGTTTGCCCCAGCAAATAATAAGCCCGAGCGAAACAATGGATTTTTGGATATTTCAAATGCATTGTACTTATCTTCAGAAGGACCAGAATTATTATTTGTTTCGGGGTCTTCAATAAAAAAACCATGGGTTGCAATATGGATTATATTTGGAGAAACTTTATTACCTGTATATTGCTTAAATGTTTCTTCAACTGCATTTTCGCCCTTATAACTCTCAACATCAACCTTTTGTGCTTTAAACAAAGCTTCTATAGCTTCTGTTTCTTCAAGCGTGCCATGAAGATAACTCCAGGTGGTTCCTCTGCTGATTGTTTGTGTTAATAGTTTGACCTTACTTTTATCAATCTCTAACTTATCATTCTTTTTATAAGATCTGGTTAGCTTTTCAATTTGCTCTGGTTTAACATCGTAATCAATCCCGCCATAGAGGCTCACTTTGTATTCAGTATTGGTTACAAACCTTTTATGGCTGATGATATTTCGTGTGCTAATTAGTGTATTAAGCTTATATTTATCAGACACATAGGTGCTATCATTAATCGACAATGCAGCAAATGAAATATTATGTAACAGGCCTCCCGGAGAATAGTAAACCGTCCTGGCACCTTCAAGATAATTTTCAATTGGCTCCCAAATTAAATCATATAATTTCCTGCTGATTTTATCGTCATCGGGTTTAAAACCGTCCTGTTTTCTTTTTGTTTTATGGTACAAATGTCCTATAAACTCCTCTTCGGTATAATAATTATCTTTCTTTAATAGTTTTTCAAGTTGCTTTTGTTCAAAAAGAAAAATCATTTTAGGATTTTTATAGTCAGGTCTTAAAATCAAAGCACAGTATATAATACTATCTGTAGAAAAAAGGTTTCGATATTTAAAAGCAATAAACTCAACAGCAACCTCATCCTTTTGCAAGCTCTTTTTGATATCCTTCCAACCAGCTATATTGATTTGGGCTCTTGAATTGACTATTTTAGGATGAGTAGTGACCCTTTTTTCAAGTATTTCTGCTCTTTCGTTTATCAATTTTAAAGAGTCATCACTAATCTGCTGATTCGAGGTAAATAACCGTCCTTGCTTTTCCTTTAGTTCTATAAATTCAAGGTATTCTTTAATCAACAAAGAATCTCCTGTTTGAAAAACTGATTTCCTAAGGTTTTTCTCAGCCTGAAGCATTAGCCCTTTCCTTGCCAAAACATTATCGTAAGCATAACCTGCCAATGCAGGATTTCTTCGTCTTTCATTAAAATAAAAGGAATAATAAGTATTAAAAAGATAGTCCGTTGAATTCAGAAAAGCTTCAGATTCCTGTTCGGTCATGTAATTAACAGATTCATTGACTTTGTTTATAATTATCTCGTTGGCACGAATCAGGTTTTTCTCACATTTCTTTATTTGCCCAGTCTCAAAGTAAAGTGCAGCAAGATTATTCTGCAATACTGAGTATTGATAATGAAACTCTCCAAAAAGTTTTTTAGTTAATGTAGCTGATTCGAGCAAATCCTTTTCAGCCTTTTCGTATTCTTTGGTTCGAATGTACATTTCTCCACGGCTGTTTAAAGTCCCGGCATAGTCAGAATTGTTTTTACCAACTGCATTATTAATGGCTAAAAGACTTTCTGTATATAAAGAATCAGCTATGCTAAATTCCTTATATTTTTTATAAAACCCAGCCACTTTTTTCAATAGCTTAGCAAAATCCAGGTTGTTCTTTCCGTAAAGCTTCCATCCTAATTGATAAGCATTTCTATAAGTATCAGCAGCTTCATTAAATCTTCCTGTCAGCTCGTATAGTTCAGCTAAATTGGTTAATAAAGTAAACTTTTCTTCACTATCAAGCTCCTCATTTTTAGCTAATTCCAGCCCTTGGAGATAAAGAGGTTCTGCCTTTTTATAGTTTCCTGATTCGTGATATAGCACAGCCAGACCATTAAGAGTATAAATATAATCGGGATGATTTTCACCAATTATTTTTTTCCTGATTTCCTGAGCTTTAAGATAGTATTGCTCAGCTCCGAAAAAGTCTCCCTGCTGATAATAAAGTACAGCTAAGTTATTCATTACCAATACATAGTCAGCAGTATTTTCATAACCAAATTTTTTAAGTAATTCTAAAGACTCAAAATAGCACTTCTGTGATTTGTTGAAATTCCCTGCTTCAAAGTATGCAACACCTAAAGTTGATAATGAATTGGCATATTTTAATCCTTCACCCTCTTTCCTTTTCCTATTATTGACAATAAGTTCGTAGTTTTTTATAGCATCTTTTAAATCTCCCTTTTTTCGCTGAGAATTAGCCAGATTGAGCAAATAATCGAAACTTTCCTCAGCAAGCTCATCTTTACTTAATTGATGATTAACAATCAATTGCCTGATTTCAATTGCTTTGTCAAATTCTGAAGCCTTCTCATATATATCGGCTTTATTAGTGAGTTCAATCAAATGATTGGGATGATATTCTCCATCTGTCACTTTGGTTAAACTTATAACTGTATCCTGGTATTGTAATGCTTTATCATACTCTTGCTCTTTTTCATACAATCGCTCCAAAAGAATGTATGAATAGACGTAAAAAGGAGCCCTTTTATCAAGAACTTTTTTCCTGATATTAAGTGCTTCAGAAAAAATTTGCTCTGCTTTATCAAACTGCCCGTTATTCATATAAGCTTCACCCAGGAAGCAATATGAATTCAAATAGATAGCATGCTCTTTTCCAAGCACTGGTTCAACTATTCTAAGAACTTTATGGTATCCAATGATTGCTTTATCATATTGTTTATCAATCAAATAAACATAGCTAAGATTATTCATTAAAGCTCCATAATCTTCACTGACAGTATCAACTTTGCTAAGAATTTCAACCGCCTTTTCTCCGTTTTCAATTGCGGGTTTGTTTTTTCCAGATTGAAAATCTGTTGCCATTTGCTGGTAGTATTGTTTCCAATCCTGAGCCTTTAAATATGTGGAGTGCAAAACAAATAATACCGCAAAAATCTTAAAAAGTCTATATATTCTAATCTTCATAATGATTTATCTCAGTGATTTATCTACAAAACTTGCAAAATCAGCCAATGAAGGATCCCTTGCCCCTGTCAATAACAAAACATCACCATTGTTTAGCCTTTGCTTTAACAGAGAGGGTAGCTCATTCCTATCTTCAACAAAATAAGCATTAGAATGAGTTCTTTTTATATCCTGAATCAAGTCATTTGCAGAAATGTCCTTTGTTACTGTTCCTCCAGCATAATAAATTTCTGACATCCATACCTCATCATGTTCCCGCAAGGCTTCTGAAATTTCATTGACAAATTCTGTTCTCAGAAATTTGGTTGGTGTAAACCCATGCGGCTGAAACCATACAATTAATTTGCTTTCAGGGAATTGACAAGCCTTGATTGAGGCTGCCAGCTTTGCAGGATTATGGGCGTAATCATCGATTAAATATACTCCCCCGGGTTGCCCAATTAATTGGTGTCTTCTATAAATTCCCTTGTAGTTTTTTAAAGCTTTTGCTGATTCTTCAATGGGAATGCCCATTTGATAGCAGGCTGCAACTGCTGCCACTGCATTTTCCATGTTGTGCTGTCCCAATACAGGTACCTCAAAGCTTACACTGTTAATCTTAAAATTAATTTTAAACCCTTCTTTACAAAAATCAGTAGCGTTAAATCCACAATTTGCTTCAATTCCGAAGTCATCATCTAAGTTTTCAGAAAACATCTTTGTCCGTGCATGTGATTGATTTACAATCAATTTACCCTTGATGTTTTTCTTAAAGGTGGCAAAAATATCTTCAAGCTCACTAATTTCCTTGTGATCCTTGTCGATGTTTAATATGACCCCTGTTTCAGGTTGATACTTTACCAGAGAGCCATCCGATTCATCCGCCTCTATGACCAACCAATCACTATCTGCAGCAATCGCATTTCCTATCTTTCCTTTTTCCTGCAAAGCCACTAAACCAGCCCCGCCAATAAACGAAATTGGCTTACCCGCCTGTTCCATAATATGACAAATCATTGCCGATGTGGTTGATTTCCCGGATGTTCCCGAAACAGCAATTGTCTTCTTCGTTCGGCAAATTGCAGCCAGTAAATCAGCCCTGTGGACAATCGGAATATTTAATTTCAATGCCTTTTGGTACTCAACATTACTCTCTTCAATAGCTGTGGAAACTATGAAAACCCCTGTTTCACTGGTAATTCCACTTCCATCCTGAGGAAAAGTATCAACACCCTCATTATTCAACTGAATTTCAACATGTTGTTTTTCTCCTTTTTTAAATTGTCTGTCGGAACCAGCCACTTTTTTGCCTGTTCCTGCTAAATATTGAGCAATGGCACTCATGCCTGTTCCAGCAACTCCAATAAAAAAATAGTTTGTAAATCGGTTTATATCCATATGTCTGGCAAATTTTCTAATCAAAATTAAAACAATATCAATCAAATTGACAAATTAACCTTTAGTGATTCAGAAATTTTATTATTTTTGATAGACAATGAAATGAATTTATTGAAAACCTAGTTGAGTCAAATATAATGCTTCATGTAAATAGGTCAGGTGATAACACCTGGCTGGTGCACTTGTCAGGTGTTGCCACCTGGCAAATTAATCTTGACACAACACTAGTAAGCAAAATTTTATAACCGAAATTCAAACTTATGAGCTTTAAATGTAATATTGGGATACATGATTGGGATGGCTGCACCTGCAAAAACTGTGGAAAAATACGTGATGATCACCATGATTTATCAGTTGATTGTGAAAAATGCTCAAAATGTGGTCAAGTTATCAATGATAACCATGACTGGTCACATGATTGCGAGAAATGTTTCAAATGCGGTAAAACAAGAGAAGATGCTCATTCATGGTCGCACGACTGCGAAAAATGTTCGGATTGTGGCAAAACCAGGATTGATAAACACCAGATGGAAAACGGGATGTGCACAGTATGCGGACATGGGGTTTTTAATGATGCCGATGGAAAAGTGTACCAGATTGTTAAAATAGCCGGTCAGGTAATTATGGCCCAAAATTATGCAAAGAAACCCGCTGAAGGAAACTTCTGGGCTTACGAAGATGATGAAGAAAACGCAAAAACATTTGGATATTTGTACGATTGGGAAACCGCCAAAAAACTAACCCCAAAGGGATGGCATCTCCCGACTAAAGAAGAATGGGAAAGAGTTTTCCAATCACTTGGTGGACATTCAAAAGAGGTTTATGATAAAATGAAGGCAGGCGGAAACAGTGATTTTGAAGCCCGTTTGGGCGGCTGGCGCTATGTTAAAGGCGTTTATAATGGAAAAGGTGCAAGTTCCCATTATTGGTCAGATACATCTAAAGATGAAAACCATGCATGGAATTTTAAACTTGTAGCCTACGGTCATCATGCTGAATTTGAAACCGGAGAAAAGGGCCTGGGTTTAAGTGTGAGGTATTTTAAAGATAGGTAAATTTATACTAATTTTTAGATTCATAAGTCTGGGTCTAACAACTTAAAAACCTCTTCGTTCTTGAGAATAATAAGCCCCAATCGTTCGTCTGAAAGGCCTTCTTTTATTTTGTAGTTAAAGTAAGGCTTTCCTTCTTCAACTTTGGAATCAAAGCATAAAAAGCGAACAGCATCAAGTTGTTTAATTTCATTTCCTAATTCAAGTAAATGAGAGGAAAGGATGAAAAAACCGGACCTCCATTTAACCAATTCGTTGATTATCAATAAAGAACCGTCAAATGCATCTTTTACATTTGTGCCTTTAAATAGTTCGTCGAAGATTACAAATGCTTTTTTACTGTTTCGCAAAGCTCTTGCTGCATCCTTTACCCGCTTTACTTCACTATAAAAATAACTGTATCCTTTAGGTAGATTATCTGATACATTTAAACTTGTAAAAAGTTGCTCGAATAAACTCAGTTTCATTGATTTTGCAGGGACTCCCATTCCTAAATGAGCCAGAAAAACAGCAATGCCACAGGCTTTTAAAAAAGTAGTTTTGCCTGCCATGTTTGGTCCTGTTAAGAATATAAAGTTCTTATTTTCAATGCCACCAATATTGTTAGCAACAGGTTTGTTCAAAAACAAATGGTACAATTCTTCAATTTCAAATCGAGCCAGATCGTCTTCTATAAATTCCGGAAAGTTCAGGTTGTATTTTTTACAAGCTTTTGCTTTCGAAATCAAAACATCAAGATTGTATACCAGATCAAAAAGTTTTAATATCTCATCCTTATTAGTTTCTCTAAAAACTTTATCAAAATACAAAAGCTTAACAGAAGCAACTGATTTTATAGAGGTTATCTTTAATGCCTCATGAATAGTTTCTATTTCAAGTACATCATTTATTTGCTTAAAAATAGTATCTAAATAGTTTGGAAGTTCTTCTCCTGCATGATCATCGTAAAACTGCGCAACTTTCTTCAGAAAACCAATCACATATTTGGTTCCTGAAACAAAAGTTTCTTTAAAGTCTTTGTAATGAAAACGGTAAGAAATACTCTCAAAAAATCGTCCTACGGCATTTTTGCTAATTGAAGGCTTCGATTTAGAAAAAAAATAAACATCCAGTAAATCCATTAGCTTGTCATCAACCGGAAGTTCCCATCTTTTTAAATCGGATAAAATGAACCCAATTCCTTCCTGTGTATCCCTTATTTCTGCTGTGGTGTTAAACGGATGCCTGAAATTTTGCTTCAGTTTATATTCACCTCCAGGCGTAGAAGTCAAATTAAGTAATTCAAAAATACTTAATCCATGCCCCTCGGTCTCTAATAATTCAAGTTCCTTTAATGTTTGTAAATCAATTTTCATTTCAAAAGCTGAATACTCTTATCTCATTTAAAAAGTATATCTTTTTTTTGCATAAGGATTTCCACCACGTTTTATAATCTTATCATAAACTTCCAGCTTTTCCTCGTCAGTATAATCAGCCCACTTCGAAACTTCTTCTCTCGTCCTGTAGCATCCCATACAAATGGATTCATGATCGTATTTGCAGATCAACCTGCAAGGGTTTTTTATCTTTTTTTCAGATGTATTCATTAATAAATGTTTTTGCAAAGGTATAAGATATAATTTACTCAAAAAATCGACATATCCCCAGATAAACCTCACTTCTAATTTATAACGATTTTAAGCAATAAAATGTATATTTTTGATATCGAAATCGAGTAACAGATAGTATGTCTAAAATTGTAAATCTTTCTGAAGCTGCATCTATTGCTATACATGGTATGATATTGGTTTTAAAATCAGATAAACCTCTGAATGTCATACAAATAGCTGAAAGAATAAGTAGCTCGAAACACCATGTATCAAAGATAATGCAGCAACTTGTAAAACATGGCTATTTAGGCTCGATAAGGGGACCATCTGGTGGTTTTTTTCTGAAAAAAGATCCATCAGAAATTACTTTTCTGGATATTTACGAGATTATTGAAGGCAAACTAGTTGTTACAAAATGTGCAATGGAAAAACCGGTTTGTACTTTTGAGAAATGCCTCCTTGAGAATATTGTAAAAAAAATGACATGTGACTTTATAAACTCTTTGAAGGCAAAAAAGTTGAGTGACTTTACAATTATATAAATCTTAAAAATCTATTGAGGTCTGTAGTTAATTGCATATTAATTTCACTTGTTTAAATTTTAGTTAAGTAATTGATATTTATTCACTTTTTTTAAATTATATGGAGTTCATGAGCTTGCTTCGCAAGGTTAAACATATTCTTTTGTAGAGCGATTATTCGCTTCGCTCATGAAATCACTTCGTTAAGTTAAGTTTCTTTATAAATCCCTCTATGAGGGTTTCACTTGTTTAAACTTTAGTTAAGTTGTTGAAATTTATTCACTTTTCTTAAATTATATGGAGTTCATGAGCTTGCTTCGCAAGGTTAAACATATTCTTTTGTAAAGCGATTATTCGCTTCACTCATGAGATCACTTCGTTAAGTTAAATTTCTATATAAACCCGAAGGGCTCAGCGTAAGCTAATCCCTCTGCGCCTCCGCTAAAGCTTCAGCGGCACGCGGAATGAGGGTTTCATCTGAGATACTTTCTCTGCAGCAACCATCCTCCAGACCAAGTTGTTAAAAATATTACCTTTCATTTGCAAGCGATTGATACGATAGCAGAATTCAGTGAGATACCTGTTAATATTGAAGTTGCTAACCCGGGAATAGGTTGTCCTAATCCACTACTTTATCTGGTGTACCATGGTATGCAGGGCCCTGAAATACATGCCCCATAACTTTCCGACTTGCTCAATATCATATTCTTGCATTAAGGGGCGGTAACCTTCCCAGCAATCGGTGGTAATAGTAGCAGTGGTTGAGATATGCCTTGTAAATATTTTTTTCAACTCGTTAGAAGAAAAATTTTCTATTTTCAGTGCGCACATCCTCATAACTATTTCTTGGTCAGCAAGTTCAACAGCACATACAACCTTTTTATTCTTAGAATCATAGCTACAGCCTACTTTACCCGTTCCTCCTATGACAAACTCGCCAACATGCACATTTCCATCTAACGAATGGTTGCCGCCCGATTACATTGCTTCACGTTTGGGATACTACTTTAATGTGAACAAAAATAGTCTTCCAAAATTTGAAGATAACTTTAAGTAAAATAAAAAAAATTTTGTACCCAAAAAGACAACAGGTAAACTTGTTGTCCTCTTTTTGCTATTGAGAGCAATTCTTCAATGATTTTTCAGAAAATTGCAACAAATATGAAGCAGATTGTCCCAGATTTAATTTTATGTTTGTCGGCTTGATAAAAAAACCTCAATTTTGTGTAATTTTTAGAATGAAACAAAACATTTTCTTAATCCTACTTACTTTTTCATGTATCACCTGGGGCTGGTCGCAAGAAGCAAGCCTGGCGTATAATATGAATACCAAACCCAGCCCTGCCAGCTCGGGACCTACTAATTTTACTGTTTACAATGGCAAACTGTATTTCATCGCTTTTGACCCTGTTCATGGCAGAGAACTAAGGGTACATGACGGAACCGGAACAAAATTGGTAAAAGATATTTACGAAGGTTATAAAGATGCGGATATCAGCGAATTAACTGTCTGCAACGGGAAACTCTATTTTGTTGCCAACGACAAAGAACATGGCAAGGAACTATGGGTGCACAACGGAACTGAAACAAAACTAGCATTTGATTTTTATGAGGGACGACAAAGCTCAAACCCGGTTACACTTGTTGCTGTTGGCAACAAACTTATTTTCTCTGCCCGCGATGGCAAGCCGGGTGAAAAAGTCTGGATATACGATGGGGTAACCCCTCCGGAGTTTCTTGTTGATTTATGGCCCGACAGAGAGGCCGACTACTTTGAAGAATTATATTATACCAGATTTGACGTTTCAAGCCTCAACTACAATTTATTACTTGTTTTACCAACCAAGAAATATGGTTCGGAACTTGTTACCTATAATATCCACACCAAAGAATACTCCTATCACGATATTAGAAAAGGCGAGGAAGGGTCGTCGCCTTCAATACTCCGAAGGTTAAACAATAAAGTCTACTTTGCTGCTGATGACGGCATACATGGCCGCATTTTGTGGTATTATGATGGAAAAGAAGTTAAAATGACCAATGATTTGTTTCCTGGCAGCGACGAACGAATCAATGATATGAAAATAATTGGTGATAACCTGTTCATCAGGGTATCAAAAGACAAAAAAGAGTACATTTTTAAACTGAACAACGAAACCAACATTGCCGAACAGATAAAAGATTTATACGGCACCGATATTTATTTTAGCGATGCCGCTACCTATTGGAAAAACAATTTTTATTTTCTTAAAGAAGGCAACAATCGCGAATATATTATGTTTAAAACAGATGGAAAATCTACACCTGTACCTGTCTGTTACAAGGATACGATGGCCCTAAATATAGCTGCCTATCCCACAGCAATAGAATACAATCAAAAGCTCTATTTTTCGGCAAACGATAAAAAAACTGGCTTTGAACTTTGGGCTATTGATAACGACAAACCCAAACTTATGGCAGATATAAATACTGCCGATGAACCAACTTTGGTCTACAATATGTTCAAAATAAACAGCGAATTGTTTATTCGCTCAAGCCAAGACAATACCATTGTTTTATACAAATACAATGGCAAAAATGCTCCGCAAATAGTTGTAAACAAATCCAATGGAAAACCCATTACTAATCCTTACAGCTTTGTTTTACAAAATGAAAAGATGTTTTTTTTGAATAGCGTTGAAGAAACCAAAAACATCTGGGTTTATGAGCCGGGTAAAGGTGCCCGCGAACTAAACGAATGGACATCTGGACACAAAACAACACCCATTTATGAAATATATAGTAAAAATGACCTGTTCCTTGTTGAAACCAGCGATACAATCAACGAAGAACCATTCTGGAGGTATTGGAAACTGAATCCATCTGGTAACTTTAGCGAAATTATTTTGCCCATAAGGGAAAATTGGGACTATAATTTAAAAAACACCACCAAATGGAACAACAAATATTACTTCTTTCATTCAACAACAGAAAAGGAAAAACCTTCACTTTGGGTTTATGATGGAGAAAAGGAAAACAAACAACTTGCAACCATTACAAATTCGATAATCCCAATTAAGCAAAAACCTGTTCTATTTAAAAACACACTGGTATTTACTGCAATAGACAGTTTAAATAATTGTTTATTATGCACCTATGATTCTATTGGTGGGATAAAAAAACAAGCCATCCCATCCAAAACAAAAGGTGCAATAATAGAGGCGTTAACTGTTTTTAACAACGAGCTTTATTTTTATACTTGTACCAGTCCTTATGCCAAAAGCAATGCCCACAATACTATTTTATGGAAATGTGACGGGAAGAATCCCCCTTTCATCCTTAAAGAAATAAAAGACAAACAGAATTCAATAGGGCATTTAGGAATAGCAGTATTTAACAACGAGCTCTTTTTTGGCGCCTATTTATCTGACTATACAAAGCAAGCCTTTAAATACAATATAAATGGAGAAATTGAAAAACTTGAATTTCCTGATTTTAACTTTGAAAATGCCTTTATTTTAAAAAACAAACTCTTCTTTATAGGTAGCAATAAAAACAATTGGAGTATACTGTGGCAATACAATGGAAAAGATAAACCCATTCCATTTTCAAAAATGTTTAAAGAATCTTCGGTATTGACCATTGAAAAGTTTCAGGTATTTAAAGACAAATTGATATTTAGTTCATACAACAGAAACGGAATATCAAATAACAGTCTTTGGGAATTTGATGGAGAAAGCCCCCCTGTGCAACTAACAAAAAAATATCCCGGATTCAATGCAACAAAAATTGATTTTTTAGACACCCTGAACAATAAACTTTATTTTGTTGTCAACAAAGAATTCAGCGACTACGAATTATGGCAATACGATGGCAAAACCACCCCCCGATTAATTACCTCTTTGATTGGTGAAATAAATGAGCCAATATTGGATATTGCATCCGTGGCCAACAAATTGTTTATTAGTACAAAGAGTGGTTGGTGGTATTACGATGGTAAATCTTCAGTTAATAAAGCCGAAACCTATCTTGATTTAAGTATGGATTTTATTAAAAGCATTTCGTTACCCTTTAATGGGAAATATTACGGTGCCCCTTTTGATAGTGAATATGGAAAAGAACTAATAGAATTTGACTCATTAAATACCCCTAAGCTATTAATGGATATTAACCCAGGTTACGGAAGTGGTTTTGTAGGCCCTGCTGTAGCGATTGGCGATAAAATTTGCTTTTTGGCCAATGACAGAAAACACGATGAAGAAATTTGGGTATATGATGGTAAAAAAGCACCTTACCTGCTAAAGGACATTATTACCGGCTATGACAAATACCGCTACCATATTAAAAAACTCACCCCACTAAAGAACAAATTGTATTTTGTGGCAGGTAATTCGCAATATGGTGAAGAAGTGTGGATTTGGGATGGAAAAACAGAACCACATGTATTGGCCGATCTAAACCCTGGAAATGGAAGTTCAGAACCCGATGAGCTTTTTGTGCACAACAACAAACTCTATTTCACTGCTAATGATGGCACCCATGGAGTAGAATTATGGGAATACAATGGTATGGGCACACCCAAACTTCTTGACATTAACAAAATTCAGTACGATAGCAATCCCTCATCATTTTTCTCGTATAAAAATTATCTTTTCTTTTCAGCTGATGATGGTTTACATGGTGAAGAACCGTGGATGTATGACGGAATCAACCCTCCAAAAATGATAAAAGACATCTACAAAGGCAAAGAAAGCTCCTATCCTGATAATTTTTCTGAATTAAGCGGCATCCTTTACTTTTTTGCCGATGACGGCATTCATGGTCAAGAATTATGGAAATTTCCGATAAAACAATAGCAGTAGTAACCTTGTAATTTATTTTAGAATGAAAACAATTTTAGTTATTTCTATTTCATTGTTAATCTGTCAGCTTGTAAATGCCCAGAACAATGGCGATATTATTGAAGAAACATTAGAAATAGAAACCACCGACAATGAAGAAAGTGTAGAAACAAATAAAGAGGTATTCATCATTGTTGAAGAAATGCCAAAATTTCAAGGCCAAAGCTGGACCACATTTATCAAATACATCAACGAACACATAAAATATCCCGAAGAAGCTGCCGACACCGAACTATCAGGGCAGGTTTATGTTCAGTTTGTAGTTGACAGTCTGGGAAAAGCCAAAAATATCGAAATTTTGCGGGGTGCCGGACAGTTTTTTGACCAAGAAACCATCAGAATAATAAAATCATCGCCCCAATGGGAGCCTGGGAAACAACGAGGTAAGGCGGTCAACGTACGATTGGTCTTTTCAGTTTATTTCAATAATAATTAGCTCTTTAAGTATACCTGCTAAAAATCAATCATTAAGATCAAGGTCTTTGGGTCATTAGTAAAGAATTTAGGGACCAACGATCTGTTTATCAATGAATACATCTTTACTAAACAACAATAGATTAAAAGAGAAAGGAAAGAATTTTTAAATGATCCAGTAAAATCTCTTTTTATACAGGCTATGATTTTGTTTTATTTTGTATCTTAACAGCTAAGTAATTTATAGTTTTATAGTATAATATCACTTTGGTATGGATAGCAAAGACAAAGAAAAAATCGAAAAAATAAAAGCAGATCGAAAAGCGGCTCACCAATACTACACCGACAATTCTGAGGTGTACCGCAGTTTTGTGGAAATGGAATTAAAAACCTACCAGGATGGTGCCTTAAGTAAAAAACACAAAGAATTAATTGCCATTGGCATTTCTGTGCAGATAAATTGTGAATCATGTCTGGAATGGCACATTAAACAAGCTGTGCATGCAGGAGCGAGTCGTGAAGAGGTAATTGAGGCCATTGAGGTTGGAATGGAAATGGGTGGTGGGCCTGCCACAGTAGCCAGCAGGTTTGCAATGCAAGTACTTGAATATTACATAATTAATCGCAATAAATGATTGATTGGATAAATTTGAGAGCATTATAGAGGAGAATCTCAAACCAGTCTAAATCAATCTTATTAACCTAAATTATATGATAAACCCAATTAACCAAGTAACAAATCAAAATGCTCTTGAAAATGCCGTAAACAGGTATAGAGAGCATGGTATTATTTTACCCACTTTTGCTCAGCAAAAAAAACCGGAGTTAATCCCGCAACAAGTTAAGGAAAAGCTTAAAAAAGTAGGACTTTGGGATTTTAACCCTTTAAACTTATTTAGAATTAGTTGGAAAAATGAGCCTAAAGAATATGGAGGTTTATACGGGAGTCCTAATTACCTTGAGTTGCCAAAAAAACTAACAGGGGTAGACGCCAGAATTGTATTACTGATAGGAAAATGGTTCCCAACAGGAGCTCACAAAGTAGGTGCTGCTTACGGATGTTTGGCCCCGAGAGTCATCACTGGAGAATTTGACCCAAATTTTCATAAAGCGGTGTGGCCTTCAACCGGAAATTATTGTAGAGGAGGTGCATTTGACTCTAAACTTATGGATACCGAAGCTATTGCAATTTTACCTGAAGAAATGAGTCGCGAGCGATTTGAATGGCTGAAACAAAAAGCCCAGGCAACAGTAATAGCGACCCCTGGAAGCGAATCAAACGTGAAAGAAATTTATGACAAATGCTGGGAGCTACGTAGAACCCGCAACGATGTAGTGATTTTCAACCAGTTTGATGAGTTTGGAAATGCTGCATGGCATTATAATATTACAGGTAATGCGATTGAAGAGGTTTTTAACCTAGTAAAAGGCAAAAACAATCAATTGGCGGCCTATGTATCCGCTACAGGTTCAGCAGGAACTATTGCTGCAGGAGATTATCTTAGAACCATTAGTCCGTTTATAAAAGTGGTAGCATCTGAAGCAATTCAGTGTCCAACCCTATTAAGAAACGGTTTTGGTGCACACCGTATAGAAGGTATTGGTGATAAGCATGTTCCCTGGATTCATAATGTAAAAAATACAGACGTTGTTACTGCTATTGATGATGAAGATGCAATACGAATTTTCAGACTTTTTAATGAGCCTGAAGGTTTGAAATATCTTGACTCAGTAGACATTGATCCTGTTATCTTAAAGCGACTAAAATGTTTTGGTATTTCTTCGGTAAGCAACTTGTTATCAGCCATTAAAACTGCAAAATATTACGAAATGACCGAGGATGATGTAATCATCACCATTGCAACTGATTCAGCTGAGATGTATCATTCAAGAATTGAAGAATTAAGGGATGAATTAGGTTTGTATTCTGAAAATCAGGCAGCTATTGATTTTGAAAGACGTCTTTTGGGTCAGCAAAATAATAATATGAAGGAGCTAAGCTACACAGACAAGCGGGCAATTCATAACCTAAAATACTTTACCTGGGTAGAACAGCAAGGGAAAAGCATGGAAGATCTGGAACAGCTTTGGTACGACAGAAATATCTGGAACACCATGTTTAATCAAATTGAACGTTGGGATGAATTGATTAACGAATTTAATGAAAGAACCGGGTTACTAAGGAACTTATAACTTTGAAATTAGAATATTGATTCTGCTGTAATTTATACCAACGGCAAATTGCTTTTCTTCATTTGCCCAAACCCTATAAGAGAGTGAAGAACGTTTACCTTCACAAGCTTGCGAGTAAAATCAATTTGCTTCCAATATAGGATGGGGTAAACAAATTGATTTTCAGAACGGTTTGGCCATTTAGATACAAAGTATTATTTAATCGTAAATTAGAACTTGGTTTGCACTAATTTCAAAGTTCTAATTACAAAATTCCTATAAAATTGTGATATTGACTTCAGAATTCCAATACAAATGCATTACATGTGGTAAAACATGGCAGCAGGATCAGGTGCTTTATTTGTGCCCTAATTGCAGCAAAGAGAATAACAATAACACACCACCAAAGGGTGTTTTAAAAGCTGTTTACAATTATCAGCCCGAAGAAGTTCCTGATTCATGCAGTCTGTCAATGCCCATGATGAAATATGAAGAATTGCAAATGAATCAATTCATTGATTTATTGCCAATTAAATCATCTGAAAGCCTGCCAAATCTTAAAATAGGAAACACTCCTCTGTATAAATATGATCAGTTAAATGGAGAAAACCTTCCATTTGAGTTATACTTAAAAGACGATTCACAAAACCCAACTTATTCATTTAAAGACAGAGCTTCGTCCATTGTATCAGCTTATGCCAAAGAAAAAGGATTTGATACAATTGTTGCAGCTTCAACCGGTAATGCAGGTTCATCATTGGCCGGAATTTGTGCAGCACAGGCGCAAAAAGCCATTATTTTAGTCCCCGAGACAGCTCCATTGGCCAAACTGACCCAGATAATTATGTATGGTGCTACTTTAATCCCGATAAAAGGTAACTATGATGATGCTTTTGATTTGAGTGTGAAAGCTTCGGAAGAATTTGGCTGGTACAATCGCAATACAGCTTACAATCCGTTGACTATTGAGGGAAAAAAAACAGTTGCTTTTGAATTATTTGAGCAATTGGATTACCAGGTACCAGACAGGATATTTGTTCCTGTTGGTGATGGAGTCATCATTTCAGGTGTTTACAAGGGGCTTGAAGATTTGCTCAATCTGGGGATAATTGAAAAAATGCCGGAGATTGTTGCTGTTCAGTCAGAAGGCAGCAACAACCTGATAAACAATATAAACTCATCTGATTTTCAAATCATTAAAAGTACTACAATTGCCGATTCTATTTCTGTTGATATTCCCAGAAACTTTTACATGACAAAAGATTTCATCCTAAAATATAAAGGTGAAATACTTTCTGTTTCAGATTCAGCTATTTTAGAAGCTTCAAAAAATCTGTCGAGATCAACAGGGCTGTTTGCTGAACCGGCAGCAGCTGCAGCTTATGCTGGATTTCTTCATTATTACAGTAATAAAAAGATTGAAAAGGACTCAAAAAATGTGGTTTTGCTCACAGGTAGTGGATTGAAAGACCTAAAGTCTGTAAATGAGATGATTAAAATGCCAAAGTCGATACAACCAACCATTAATAGCCTGGCAGAATTGATTAAATCTTATATAGGTTAGTCTTAAAAATTAATCGTTTTTTACTTTTGAATGTTTAATGCTAAGAATGCGTTGGCTCACCGTGCAAACAACACATTTTAAAATCCTCTAGGCTCACCAGCTCTCCCAAACTTAAAAAAAGTTTAAAATTTCATCTCTTAAATGGTGCATGCAAGTAAATTTCGATGTATCTTGCCAAAATACTGGCAAGGTCAAAAACATCAAGTAAAATAAATGGCAACTTTTGGAGAATTTATAAGAAGTGAAAGAAACAAGCGAGGTTTAAATCAAAGTGATTTCGGGCAATTGTTTGGAATTATTATGACTGATATGAGCAAAATCGAAAATGGACATAAGAAATTTCCATCTGCAAACCTTGAAAAACTTGCAGAATTTCTGGAAATGGATTTTATGACAGTCAAAAACTTGTTTGTTGCAGATATTTTAGTTGAAGAAGCCCATAAATACAAGTGTTCAGACGCTGTATTTTCAGTAGCAGAATCTCAATCAAAATACATTAAAGAAAAGAATGTGAAACAAGGTAAAATGAAATTCTAATATGAAACAAAAAAAACTCATACAAGTATTAGGATTTAAACCTAAAGAAAACACTTCCGGCATATTTCACAAAACATATTCTAAATGCGATAATTACGAAATTGAGATAGATTTTGAAAAAGAGAATTTCAACTTCGGAAACAAGATAAAAGCAGAAAGCAAGACAACCCAAAATTTTTCGCAAACTGAAAATTGGGTGGTGTTGGAGTGTGTTAACAGATTACTTGAAAAAGGTTATCAACCAGAAAATATCACACTTGAAAAAACCTGGGCAACCGGACACGGAACAAGTGGGCGTTTGGATATTTTCGTAAGCAATGATGACGGTTCTGCTTACCTAATGATTGAATGTAAAACCTGGGGTACTGAATTCGACAAAGAATTTAAACATTTGGAAAAAAACGGCGGGCAGCTTTTTACCTATTTTCAGCAAGATAAAAATGCTGAAATTCTTATGCTATATGCTTCTGAGCTAGACGGTAGCGAAATCAAGTACAGAAACGAAATTGTTAAAATTGAAGAAGATTACAGACAAACCGGCAACGTAAAAGATTTATATGAACGTTGGAACAAGTTGCCGAAATCAAACGGAGTTTTTGACAACTGGGCATCACCTTATGAATTTCAAAGCAAAGCATTAACCCCTGCCGATTTAAAAGATATTACCCCAAAAGACAGTAGTAAAATTTTTAATCAATTTCTCGAAATATTAAGGCACAATGTTGTGTCGGACAAAGGAAATGCCTTTAATAAAATTTTCACCTTGTTTCTTTGCAAAATTTATGACGAGAAATTTACACCACCCAATGAAGAACTCAAATTTCAATGGCTTGAAGCAAAAGATGATCATATAAGTTTTCAAAAAAGACTTACCGACTTGTACAAGTTAGGGATGGATGAGTTTTTAGATAAAGAAGTTACTGATTTATCTGATGACGATTTTGAAAATAAATATGGTATCCTTATTTCAGATAAAGACGCAAAGGCTAAATTACTTAGGGAGTTTACAAAAATACGACTGGAAAAAAACAACGAATTTGCAATAAAGGAAGTTTTTGATACCCCTTCGTTTGAAGAAAATGCAAAAGTAGTTAAGGAGATAGTAGAGTTACTTCAGGGATATAAAATCAGGTACACTAAAAAACAACAATATTTATCTGATTTTTTCGAATTACTGTTAACTACTGGGTTAAAACAAGAGTCGGGTCAATTTTTCACCCCTGTACCCATAGCCCAATTTATTATAAAGAGTATTCCTCTCGATTTAATTGTAAAAGAAAATCTAAGCAAGGGAAAGCGAAATGAATTGCTGCCATCTGTTATAGATTACGCTTCGGGTAGTGGGCACTTTATAACAGAAAGTATGCACGAAATTCAGAAAATTATTTCGGAGGTTAATTCCAATGATTTTATTTCAGATACTAAAGACAAACTAAATGCCTGGAAAACAAATCATTTTGATTGGGCCTACGACTATGTTTACGGAATAGAAAAAGATTACCGACTGGTTAAGGTCGGAAAGGTTGGTTGTTATTTGCATGGCGATGGGTTGGCAAAAGTAATTCATTCCGATGGTTTGGCAAGTTTTACAGGCAACAGCGAATTTAAAAGCAAATTACGAAATACAAATAAAGATTTTCCCCAGGATAACAACGAATTCGATGTAGTTGTTTCAAATCCTCCTTACTCGGTTTCATCGTTTAAAAATAATGCCAGAAAGTACTATACCGAAAACGATTTTACTTTATATTCCAGACTTACCGACCAAAGTTCGGAAATTGAATGTCTGTTTATTGAGCGAACAAAGCAATTGCTTAAACCTGGCGGAGTGGCCGGAATTATTTTGCCAAGCAGTATTTTAAGTAATACCGGAATTTATTCTAAAACACGCGAGCTTATTTTGCAATACTTTGATATTGTTGGAATTACAGAACTTGGCTCTAATACTTTTATGGCTACCGGAACAAATACTGTTGTTTTATTTTTACGTCGCAGAGACAACTATTTTATTCAAAATCTGGAAATTAAAGTCGAAAGAGCTATTGCCGATATAAAAGATGTTACCATTAATGGAATAGAAAAGCCTTTGCAAAAATATGTATCTCACGTTTGGGACACTGTTTCAATTGACGATTACAAAACTTTATTGCAGAAATTGCCAAACGAAAAAATACAACAACACGAAATTTACAAGGAATACACTAAGAAGATAAAAGCTAAAAATGAACAAGAGCTTTGGAACAGTATTTTAGCTTTGGAGCAAAATAAATTGCTGTATTTCATAATTGCATACCCTCAAAAACTGGTTCTTGTAAAAACTGGTGAAAAAGATGCCGAAAAACGGTTTTTAGGATATGAGTTCAGTAATCGGCGAGGTAGCGAAGGCATCCACCCGATACAACGAAGCAAATCAATTGATGAATGCACCCAACTATATGATGCAGAAAGCTTTACAAACCCAGAAAAAGCAAGTTTTTATATTTACAAAGCATTTAACAGTGAGTTTGATTTAGATATTGCAGAAAGCCTAAAATCAAATATCACTTATCAAAATTTGGTTGACATGCTCACTTTTGACCGGGTTGATTTTGAGAAAAACATTTCTTTGAGCGTTAAAAAAAAAGTGAAAATTGAGAGTAAGTGGGAAATAGTTAAAGTTGGAGATTTAGCACTAAATATTATTAATGGTTCTACTCCATCAAAAAATCTTACTGAATATTGGAATAGTAATGATATTCCTTGGCTCACAATTCCTGATATTGATAGAATTGAACAGTTTCATACTTCTCAATTTGTCTCAAATAAAGCTCTTTTAGATAATAAAGTTAGAATCATTCCTGTAAATTCGGTATTAATTACTTGTACAGCAACAATTGGAAAAACTTGCATTAATAAAATAGAACTATGTACAAATCAACAGATAAATGCAATTATAACAAATGAGAAAATAAACAATTATTATTTAGCATATTATTTGTCTCAAAATGGAACCAAATTAAAAGACTTATCGAGTAATTCTGGAGTTACACATATAAATCTATCAATGCTGTCAAATTTTAAAATCCCTCTTCCACCCAAAGACATCCAAGAAAAGATTGTTGCTGAGATTGAGCTTTTAGAACAACAAGAGCAAAAAGCGGTTGAAGATATAACTGACTTAAAAGAGCAGATTAAAAATGTTATTATACAACTTGAATCAAACAACAAATTTTCCTTAGAGAATATATCTCAGAATCTTGATAGTAAAAGAAAGCCTGTTACAAAAAGTGATAGAGAAAATGGCAAATTTCCATACTATGGAGCATCAGGGATTGTTGATTATGTATCGGATTATTTAATAGATGATACAGTTTTACTTATTTCAGAAGATGGAGCAAATTTAAAATCAAGGGTTTCTCCTATTGCTTTTACTGCAAGCGGAAAAATTTGGGTTAACAACCATGCCCATATCCTTAAATTTAAAGATATGGCAACTCATAAACTTGTTGAATTATATCTAAATCAAACAGATATTTCAGAATTTATTACTGGACAGGCTCAACCCAAATTGAATCAGAATAATTTAAATAACATAAAAATTCCATTACCATCACTTCCAGAACAAGAAAAAATAGTAGCTGAAATTGAGAAGATTGAAAAGAAAATATCCGATTTGGAAAAAGAAATTGAATTGATACCAAAACAGAAAGAATTGATTTTAAAGAAATATTTGGAATAATGACCGCAATTCACAGCCACGCAATAAATTTATTTTACACCTAATACTTCACTTTTTATTAAAGATATAAAGAACAATAAACACATGATACAAATAAAAACCTTCGTATTCAACCCCTTTCAGGAAAACACCTATTTATTATATGATGAGACCAAAGAAGCGGTAATCCTTGATCCTGGCTGCTATGCAAAACAGGAAGAAGAGCTACTGGTTAGTTTCTTAAAAGAGCATGACCTTAAATTGGTTCGCTTGTTAAATACACATTGCCATATTGACCATGTTTTGGGAAACCGATTTGTAAAAGAAACTTTTGGTTTAAAGCTTGAGGCACATAAAGACGATGAGTTTTTATCGAAAAATGCAAAAGCCCACGGAGCCACATTTGGTATTCAAATGCAGGAAGAAGCACCAGATATCGATGTTTATTTAAACGAAGGAGAACAAATCACATTCGGTAACTCAACTCTTGATATCGTACATGTGCCAGGGCATTCACCAGGCAGCATCGTTTTTTACAATCAGGAAGAGCAATTTATGATTGTTGGCGATGTTTTGTTTAACGACAGCATTGGCCGTACTGATTTACCCGGAGGAGACTATGATTTACTGGCAAGTGGAATCAAAGGCAAATTATTTCCATTAGGAGACGACATGAAAGTATTTCCGGGTCATGGACCTTACACCACCATTGGGAAAGAAAGAAGAACAAATCCGTTTTTATAACCGGGTTACTGGTTTCTAGTGTCAAGTCAAGTATGATATTTCTGGTGATTAGACAGGTGACAACACCTGTCTGGTGCACTTGTCAGGTGTTGTCACCTGGCTAACTTACCAAAAGTATAATCCTTGACAGGAAATTTGCATTACCTATTGATTAATCAACACGAATGTTGTAAACCCTGCAGCCAGCCCAAGTAGTGAGCCCAAAATGGCATTTTTTACACGTTTTTGTTTAGTTGCTTTCTTATAGCCGAGCAGGTAATGATCGCTGCTTTCATATTCCTTTGGAACAATTATTTTTTTTTCACTGGTTTTTGTAGCACCAATCACAACACAATAAACCGCAGGAATTAAAGGAGAATAGATTGGACTAATAAAAACAGCAGCACCTCCTGACACTCCGGCACCTCCAATTGTTGTTAAAGGGCTCTTAAAATTTTGATGAGCATCGTATTCTCCTTGCACAAATGCTCTCATTTCAGTAACAGTAAAACTCTCGTTATCAACACTATCCGGCACATAAATTATCTGCTCATTCTTAGACTGATCAATAACTGAGAATACATCAAAGCGCTCAATAGATTTAAATTTCCCTTTTTTATTTTTATAAATTACAAAATCCTTTTTTTCAAGATTATACTCTCCTATTTCCTTCATTTTTCCATTGGCAAGCCAAAGTTTATTTTGGGCAGATATCGAAGTTGCAAAAAGCAGTATTAATACAATATACAGTGATTTAGTTTTTATCATTTGTAGAATTATTTTAATATTATTAACTGAAAGGTTTTTAAGTTTCAAATAATCAAGCTATTACATACTGATCAAAATCATGTAAGGAATAATATTTATTTTTACCAATTTTACCATCTAAAATTACTCTTCTTCGTAATTTTGTAAACGATTTTTTTACAAATGTATTTTTAAAATAAAGATATAAAAAAATGGCGACAGATAAATTTATTTACAGACACAACGGGCCAAGAGAATATGAAATCCCGGCTATGTTAGAAAAAATTGGTGTATCATCTCTTGATGAACTAATTAACCAAACAGTTCCGGAATCTATTAGGTTGAAAAAGCCATTAAAGTTGTCGAAAGCACTTACCGAGAGAAAATATTTTAGAAGAATAAAAGAAATCGCTTCAAAAAATAAATTCTTCGAATCATACATTGGTTTAGGTTATTACGATACCATTACTCCGGCAGTTATTCATCGTAATATTTTAGAAAACCCTTCATGGTATACATCTTACACTCCTTACCAGGCTGAAATTTCACAAGGTCGATTAGAAGCTTTGCTTAATTTCCAGACCATGGTTTGTGATTTAACTGGTATGGAACTGGCCAATGCATCTTTGCTAGACGAAGGTACTGCTGCTGCTGAAGCCATGATTATGATGTATAATACCCGCTCAAGAGCAGCTGTTAAAGAAGGTAAAAACGTATTATATATTGACGAAAATACTTTCCCTCAAACTTTAGCAGTAGTTGAAACAAGAGCAATTCCTTTGGGGATTGATATTAAAGTTGCAAAACTTGATGAAATTGAATTCTGTGATAAAACATTTGGTGTTATTGTTCAATATCCTGGTTGCAACGGAAAAATTGTAAATTATAAAGATCTGATAACTAAAGCTCACGAATGTGAAACATTGGTTGCTGTAGCTGCAGATTTAATGAGCCTTGCATTATTAACTCCTCCGGGAGAATGGGATGCTGACATCGTACTAGGTACGACCCAACGATTTGGTGTACCAATGGGATATGGTGGTCCTGCTGCTGCTTATTTTGCTACTAAAGAAAAATACAAGCGAAGCATGCCTGGAAGAATTATTGGGGTTTCTAAAGATGTACATGGAAACCTGGCTCTTCGTATGGCTTTACAAACTCGCGAACAACATATTAAGCGTGAAAGAGCAACTTCAAATATCTGTACAGCACAAGCTTTATTAGCTACTATGGCCGGTATGTATGCTGTATATCACGGAGCCGAAGGAATTAAACAAATTGCATTAAATATCCACAGCATTGCAGGTATTATTTCCGAAGGGTTAAAAGAATTGGGTTACGAGCAAACCAATGACAATTTCTTTGATACTTTGAATATTGTTATTCCTGATCAGGTAAAAATTGCGGATATTAAAAGAATGGCCGTTGAAAAAACGATCAATTTCAGATACATCAGCAGTAAAAAAATTGGTATCAGCGTAGATGAAACAACCAATTTATATGATTTAAATAATATTCTTGAAATTTTTGCTATTGCCAATAACAAAGAATTCGAGAAACTTACTGAAATTAAAGAAAACGTTTATTTTGATAAAAGTTTCGAGCGTGCTTCTGAATATTTGACATTGGAAGTATTTAAAAAGTATCGTTCTGAAACAGAGATGTTAAGATATATCAAAAAATTAGAGAAAAAAGATATTTCTTTAACACACTCAATGATTCCATTGGGTTCATGTACAATGAAATTAAACTCTTCAACGTCAATGCTTCCATTAAGCTGGTTAGAGTTTAGCAGCATTCACCCATTTGCACCAGTTGAGCAAGCTGTAGGATATCAGGAACTTTTCAAAGAATTGGTTGATGATTTATGTGAAATTACAGGTTTTGCAGATGTATCATTGCAACCAAACTCGGGCGCATCTGGTGAGTATACTGGTTTAATGGTTATTAGAGAATATCACCTTTCAAGAGGAGATAACGATAGAGATGTGGTGCTGATCCCATCTTCAGCTCACGGAACTAACCCTGCAAGTGCTGTAATGGCAGGCATGAAAGTGGTTGTAGTTGAATGTGATGAAAAAGGAAACATTAGTGTTGAAGATTTAAAGAAAAAAGCAGCTGAACACAAAGATAAGCTTGCAGCTTTCATGGTAACTTACCCTTCAACACATGGTGTGTTTGAAGAAGCCATTATTGAAATGGGTGATATCATCCACCAAAACGGAGGACAAGTTTATATGGATGGTGCAAACATGAATGCTCAGGTTGGATTAACTAATCCGGCAATGATTGGAGCAGATGTTTGTCACTTGAACCTGCATAAAACATTCAGTATTCCTCACGGTGGTGGTGGCCCTGGTGTTGGACCTATTGGTGTGGCTAAACACTTAGTACCTTTCTTACCTAAAAACCCTGTTATTGAAATGGGTGGTGAAAAAGGAATCAAAGCTATTTCATCTGCTCCATGGGGAAGTGCGAGTGTACTAACTATCACTCATGCATACATTAAAATGCTTGGTGCTGAAGGACTTACAGATGTCACTAAAATTGCCATTCTAAATGCAAACTATCTTGCATCCTCATTAAAAGGCTATTATGATATTCTGTACACTGGAACTAATAACAGAGTTGCTCATGAAATGATTGTTGAGTGCAGAAACTTTAAAGCAACCTCAGGCATTACCGAAGCGGATATTGCTAAAAGGTTGATGGATTATGGTTTCCATGCTCCTACCCTATCATTCCCTGTTCACGGAACATTAATGGTTGAACCTACTGAAAGTGAGTCACTTCAGGAATTGGATCGATTTATTGAATCAATGGTCAGCATTTTCAATGAGATTAAGGAAATTGAAGAAAATAAGGTAGACAAAGAGGACAATGTATTAAAAAATGCACCTCATACTGCTTCTGATTTAACTTCAGATGAGTGGACCCATCCTTACACCCGGCATCAGGCAGCCTTTCCACTAAAATGGATTGAAGAAAACAAATTCTGGCCTCCAGTTGGACGAATTGATGATGCATATGGTGACAGAAACTTAATGTGTACTTGCGCTCCAATTGATGAGTATCGTGAAGGTTTATTCGATTTTAATAATGACTAAACGCAAACCGGTGGTAATGCGTCACAAACTGCCGGCTTATTAATATTCTATTAATTACATAATTAACCTTGATTGCGTGAGGCTGTTAGAAATTCTGACAGCCTCCTTTTTTGTACTTCTTTAAATAATATCTTGCAATTATAATTATACCAGGCTATTCAAAGTTTGACACAAAGTCGCACAAGGTAAATAAATTAGGAACGCTGAGTGACTTTGTGACTTACTTCTGTTACTTTGTGCCCCTAAAGAAGTTGCTTATTTTTATCGTTTAAAACTCTGCTTTTTCCAATGTCGCACTGGCATCTAATTTAGTGCTTCCCGGTGCAAAACAAGTATAACTCAAATAGTTACATGAAACAAAAGTAATGATGATGGTATTGCCATTAATGCACTTGCCTCTCCCATCTGTTATCTTTTCAATAAAAACTGCCCGGTTTTTTTCCATCTCTTTTAGTTCCCAATTACCTCCGCAACTTAATGTGCCATAGCCAATTTTAAAAGTATTTGTCTTCGTGTTTGCCTCAAACCTAATTGACCAGCTACTGCTGTTGTTTAGCTGAAAACCTGTTCCACGCCAAATTCCATTAATCCAGTCATTTTTCTTCTGGGCACTTAACTGGAAACTTAAAATGAACAAAAAAATAATAATTGATGTTGTTTTAATTGCTTTCATAGCTTACAATTTGTAATATACTTTGGATTAATTATCAATTTTTATAAAAATTATTTCTTTAACTTTATAAATTTACCGAATTGATATCTTTGTTCAAAATCGAATCATAATGGAACAATTTCTTTTCTTATTGGTTGGGGTATTAATAGGCTTTTTAATTGGTAAATTCCTCACTGACAGCAAGCTAAAAAATGATTTTAATAATAAACAACGAAGCCTGGAGCATCAGTTAAACGAGGAAAAGCTAAAAGTTGTGCAGCTTCAAGCAAAACTAGATAATGAAGAAGGATTAAACAAAGCGATGAATGAGCATTTAAAAGACACTTTTGAAGCAATGTCATCAAAAGTCTTAAAATCTAACAACGAATCGTTTATTCAGCTTGCTAATGAAACAATGAAAGGGTTTATGATGAAGGCTGAATCGGAACATTCAAAACGCGCTGAGTCCATTAATCATTTAATAAAACCACTAAAAGATAGTCTTGACAGACATGAGAAACTGGTTCTGGAATTCCAAAGTGGAAACAACAAGGCAATGGGAAGCCTCAAAACATATTTAGAAGAACTTGGAAAAAGCCAAAAAAGTCTGGAAAAAGAAACAGGTGCTTTGGTTGCTGCGCTTAAGAATCCAAAAGTCAGGGGACGCTGGGGTGAAATAGGATTAAAACGAATTGTTGAATTCTCTGGCATGTCTGATTATTGTGATTTTAACGAGCAAATAAGCACAAATACAGAAGAAGGACGTCTGCGTCCGGATATGATTATTAACCTTCCAGAAAGCCGCAAAATAATTGTTGATTCAAAGGTTCCTTTAAACGCTTATTTGGACTCACTTGAAACTGTGGACGAAAGCGAAAAGAAACAATTAATAAGCACCCATGCCAAAGCAGTTCTACAACATGTAAAAAATCTCTCAGCTAAAGCTTATTGGTCACAATTTGATAACTCAATTGACTTTGTAGTTCTTTATATTGAAGTTGAATCAGCCTTTGCAACTGCTTTACATGAAAACCCACGCTTGGTAATGGAAGGACTTCAAAATAGAATTGTTTTTGCCACTCCTACCACCTTAATTGCTCTGCTACAAACAGTTGCGTATAGCTGGAAACAGCAAAAAGCAGGTGAAAATGCAAAAAAGATTATTGACAGCAGCAGAGAATTACACGAACGAATAGCCATTTTTAACAATTACCTTCAAAAGCTTGGTCAAAATTTAAATTCAGTAGTTGGAACTTATAACCAGGCAATAGGTTCATGGGAAAGCAGAGTAGCTCCATCCATAAAAAAAATGGAAGAATTAGGTGTTTCTTCGGATAAAAAGGAAATTCAGGAACTAAATGTCATTGAAAAAAGTACGAGGGAGTTAAAAGAATAAGATTCTTCTTTTCCTAAACTGGAATACCTAAACGAAAAAACCCGGCTATAAACCGGGTTTTTCTGGTGGTGCCACCTGGAATTGAACCAGGGACACCAGGATTTTCAGTCCTGTGCTCTACCAACTGAGCTATGGCACCGTCCTCAATCGGGTTGCAAATGTAAACAAAAAATCTACAATCAAAAATTTTTTTTCAAAAAAAATAATAAACCAAATTTTAACCCCTTGACAAAATGCAAGTTAATATTTCATAAATTTCTTTATGCTTTCAAATTTTCATATAAAAGTCTATTTTTGCTTTAAACAAAAAACTAGATTATGAAAATCACATTTCTTTTAATAAGTATTTTATTTGTCAATTTCCTACATGCACAGGATTTTGAGATTATAGAAGCAACATCACAGAATTGGACGGGCGGAACAGCTCGAAGTGGTCATGGTGTGAATTATAAAATTGCTATTGTTTGCAAGAAAAAAATGAAAAAGTTGAAATTTGATAAACTTTGGGTAAATAATGAAGCACTTACAATAAAAACGACCAAAGATAATTTAGGGAGAAATTTCTTCTCTGAAAATGATACAATATTGCTTGCAGCCAGAAAGACTGTGAAAACCAATGAATATGGAGAGGAAATTAAAGAAGCTGAAAAAGAGGAAACCCCTCCGGCGAAATTTGAAAGTGATGCACTTATCAGCTACATGGTAAAAAAGAAAGAAAAGTATTTTTTAATACCAAAGTTAAAACAACTTAAGGCTATTTATTATCCATAAAAAGACTTGTCAGGAAGTTATGAACTTCCTGACAAGTCTGATCCAGTCTTTTATCTTATGAGTGTAAGATCGCCAGTTTTCTTAAATAGTACGCCATTGATGTACTTGCCACTAACCTTCCAAACATAAACATCCTGACTTGCCAATTTCCCATCAATATAACCATCCCAACCAATAGACGGATCGTTGCTTTCAAACACTTTTTCCCCCCATCGATTAAATATTTCAAGCTTATACTCTTCTACACCTCTATGCACGGGGTGAAAAATATCATTTGCTTCGTCTCTTCTAGTCCAGGTGCCATCTGATGGTCCTCCTGGATTAGGTTTAAATGCACTAGGAAACTTGACAAATCCTGGCTCTAAGACTGTAACAGCCTCATTGATTGTAGTATCATCAAAGCATTTATTTTCAGTATATACTTTTAATGAAATATTATAGATCCCAGCCTTTGTGTAATAATGAGATGGGTCAGGATCTGTAGAAACTTCAGAATCATCCCCAAAATCCCATGTATAAAATTCTCCATCTAAAGTGAGATTATTACAATAAATGGGCTGATTCGGAAGAAGTACAGTTTTCGGCAATGGATTAAAATCAGCAAATGGAGTAGGATAAACGTCTATAGTGTCTCTTCGAATATAAATTAGTTCACCATCTGTTCCTGGTCCTCCAGCCCAAAGATCGACATAAAATCGTCCTGTTCTATCATAAATATATGAAGGGTTTTCCAAGTTTGAAGAAGCTTCAAAATCTCCAAATTTCCATAAAAATGTATCAGCATATGCAACTTTAGCTTCAAAATTCATTGCAAAAGGATTACATCCACCAAATCGGTTTTCGGTACTTTTATCTTCAGGTTCTGGAGCTACTATTTTAACCAATTGAGATGCAGTACTCTCACACTCACCAGCCTTAGCTCTTAATGTAATTAAATACTCACCCCATGTTTGATAAACATGCCTATCAACCGGAACAAATTCATTATCAATTTGATTACTGCCATCCCCATAATCCCAGTAATATTCATCATAAGTTTGTCTGCTTTGATTTTGAAAATTAACTGTAACACCCGGGTAAATCTGAATTTTAGGATATGCATCAAAATTAACCAATGGAGTTTTGAAAACTGTTATTTGCTTTGAAATTGTATCAGAACAACCTGCTGATGAGTATGCAATCAAAGTTGTAGTATAAATCATATCCTGATCGGAATTTGCTTCATAAGTTCTATTAACTGTGCCCAAGCCTGTTTGGTTAACTAAACCATCATCATCAAAAATCCAGGTAAATTCGGTTCCTCCTGAACTGGTATTTGTATAAAGCACATCTATTGGAGAACAACCTTCGCTTTTATCAGTAATGAAATTTGCATCAGGTGGCTGATGATATGTGACAATTAATGTGTCACTATTAGTACACCATGGGCTTGTAACCATCCAAACAAATTTATTAGGCCCATCCTGAATATCATAAACAAATGTGTTGTAGAGACTTGGATCAGCAAAAGTTGCATTTCCTGGAGCTATAACTGACCAAACTCCAGTAGCATTTTTTTTGTTCTGTCCTGCAAGGGTTAAAGTATCCTCGCAAATATCTCTATCAAGTCCGGCTTCGATAGGAAATTGTCTATTGTCATACGAAACATCTGCAGACGCAGAAACCCCTTCTCTTGTAATCGTCCATCTATAAGTATTAATTGCATTTTCTTCAATACCATATACATCAGTATCCGGATCGGTATCATTTACAAACGTTCCTTTGCCTTCAATCACTTCCCATTTTCCCGAACATTGAGCCGGTAAAACAGCGTTTAATGTAATCCTGTCTTCACAAACAATTCCTCCAGTTCCTGCATCGGCAACCAATGAATTGTAAATAATATTTATAAAATCATCAGATTCACAACCATCCCATTCTACGTGCCATTGGAAAATATTGCTGCCAAATTGGAGGTTATTAACCGCAGTTGCTGGGTCATTTACGCTAACGACTGTTGCTGCTCCCATAGAAGACCAAGTACCAGTTGCTCCCGCAGGCAATGCTGCTGTCATAATTGTATTGTCAATAGTAACTGTCCTTTCATCAGGTCCAGCATCAGCTTCAAAATAATTACTTGTGATATCTACGAAGGCAGTCGCTGGACAATCATTTTTAGTAACTGTCCATGAAAATTTATAAAACCCTTTAATTAAGCCCGTAACATCAGTAACTTCAGACCCTGGCGAATCAATTGTGATATAGGATTGCCCTGTTTCATTTTTCCAAATTCCAGTTGCTCCATCACTCAAAGGTGTCCCACTCAAAGTGGTGTAATTTTCACATATTGTTTTATTGCTTCCTGCAGATACATTAAAGCTGTTGTTTGTTATGATTACATCATCAGATGCATGGCACCCATTGTCAATAACATTCCATCTAAGTTTATTTTCGCCTGGGCGAAGATTTCTTACAGTTGTCCCAGGATCTGTTGAATTGTCAAAAATAGCAGGCCCTAATACAGCTTCCCAGTAACCTGTTCCCGAAGAAAGAGTGACATTCAATTCAAATTCGTTATCACAAATTTCTTCATCATTCCCTGCAAAGACTTCAAAACTATTATTAACCAAATCAATTGATTTACTATCATGACAATAGGCATTTTCCAGATTCCATGTAAGTCCAATATAACTGCCTTTTGGTACGTCATCAATTTGTGCGTTAAAGATTGAAGGATCATCAATAAAGGTAATTTTACCTATATCAACCGGATCAACATCCCAATAACCGCTAGCTCCATAAAAGTCATTAGGATTGTTTCCTGTTAATCTTTCAGGCATTTTACAGGCAATAACATTACTTGCTTCTGCATGCAATTCATAATTATTTACTTCTAATTCTGCAGAATCAGAACAAATACCTTTTGTTACTTTCCACTTAAAAATTGCAGGTCCAAGAGGTAAATTACGCACCACTGTTTCATTAGACAGAGAATTGTCAATAATAATTCCCGGATCTCCACTACTTAAACTCCAAACACCAAAGGGTGCCGCTACTGCATCCAAAATCGCAGTATCTGCGCAACTGTTTATTGGATCCCCAGGAATTGCAACTATTGTGTTATTAACAACTGTTGCATCATCATATGCTGAACAACCATTCCGTGTAACTGTCCACCTAAAAAAAGCATGAGGTATTGGAATATCTTCAATCGCCGTATTATATGATCCTGGAGATAATATGGTTGCATCATTTCCACCGACTTGTTCCCAAATCCCGAAATACCCATCAAATGGTGTTCCTCCTGGAGGTGTTCCATTCATCTGCATTATTGTTCCGTCACACGTTTCATATGGTCCGCCTGCAGTAATGGTAAAACTCTCATTATCAACAACAATTGTATCTTTAGCAACACAACCTCCTTTGGTTACCGTCCAAATAAACCTAACAGATGTACTTGGCAAAACAGGGACAAAGGCATTTGTTTGTGTATCATCATCTATTAAAACTGTTGAAGGTACTGCCGTCCATTTTCCAGTTGCCTGTACAAGATAATCAGGATATTCAGCATTGTATTCACTAATATCTGTTGCATTAAGATTAAAATAGTCAGCACAAACAATAGTGTCTTCACCAGTAAAACCATCATGTGCAAATGCTTTAACACCATGACTCAAAACAGTCAATGTATCTCTTGAGAAGCATCCATCTTCGTTAATCGTCCAAACAAATTTTTGTTCATTCATACTTGCTGCATTACTTAGCCCCCTTGCAACCGTTTCATAAGCTGAAACATTGTCAATAGTAATACTGGAATTACCAATTGACCAGGAACCAAAGCCGGCACTTGGCAGGTTTGCAAGCAAAGCAGCAGTATCACCACAAATTTCAAAAACATTTGGTGGAGTTATCTGAGCCAATTCTGGTACAATAACCTTGAATGACTGTTCAGTAGAATCGTAACATGTAACACCTGACTCTTCTCGCCAAACTTTCCATTGATAAGTATAAGTTCCTTCAGTAGTAATTCCTGTAACTTCTGAGAAGGTACTATTTGCATCAATAATAGTGGTTGTAGCTGAATTTGGCTCTGTTGATGACCATACACCAAATTCGAAATTATTCCCGCTTGCCATTATATTTGTACTAACAGTTCCTCCTGCTGCATCACCACAAACGTTGTTATGTGGAGGAGTAGAGGCTGTTACCTGATTATTGTAAATCGATATTTCATCTTTTAGCTGACAAAGACTATCTGTCCCGTTTCCTAATGGCCGGTAGGCAGTCCAGATAAAAGTTTCGGTACCCTGGACTTCAACTCCACTAACATCCGTTATTTCAGTAGTAGTATTACTTATTGTTACCCCCACAGGGCTGTTTTCAACTGACCAAACACCATAATCATCTGGTAAACCAAGGTTTTGTGCCGTTAACTGCGCAGATCCATTACAAGTTATATACAATGGGTCCGAAGGGTTTGTAATAATTGCATCAGAGGGTAAATTATTATTAATAACAACTTCATCAGAATTAGAACAGATATGATTATTAGGATCTAATGGATCCACTGTCCATTCTGTCCAAACAAATACGGTTGGTGTTGTTCTATTTAGATTATAACCTGTTGCAACATTGTCATCCCAAACCTTTACCAGAGAAGATGAAGAAAAACTTGTTACCAGGTCAGTATTATTCATTGTCCACTGCCCATTTGTTCCCCATAATTCTCCAGAGCCAATATCAAGCTTACTACCTGTTAAAGATACCTGATCTGAACAAATGAATTGATCTGGCCCTGCATTTGGGGTTACCATTTTATTCGAAATCGTTATTGAGGCTTCAGTATGGCAAACAACGGAATTATTGTTGAGGTAAGCATCGGTATAAGTATTATCTACATTCCAGGTAAAACTGTACTGTCCCCTTGTCATCCCACTTACATAAACATTACATGTTTGATTCTGGCAGGAAGGATCTGAAATAGCAAAACCTGTATTTCCCGGAGGAGTAGTCCATGTCCAATAACCTTCTCCAATATCAGGATTTCTAGCGCTAAGATCTGCCCACGAAACACACTCATCAGCTGTAAAAGGTGGTATTTCAGCTTGAGAACCGGTTGCATTATATAAGTATAAATCATCATCAAACGTACAATTATTGTCTAAATCAGTGATTGTCCATCGAAGAATATTGTACCCATAGTAAAGACCGGTCACTGTTGTGGAATTACTTGTTGCATTGGCAAATTGGATGGTGCTGTATTCATCAACTGTATTAAAGCCTGACTCTATAATACTCCATTCTCCTGATGCATTAGGTACATCAGCAGTAGAAGGATACACAGCTGCCAGAATCTCTTCTGAAGAACAAATCACCCTGTCATTTCCAGCAAGGCCTTCTGTATTAAATTCACCTTGAATTGCTGTTATATCTACTGTATCTCTATCATGACATTCGTAATAATAACCGTTGTACGTTAATTCATTCCATTTATGCCATACAAACCAGTTTTCTGCCCCTGGGGCAAAAGCTTCCTCTAAATCAGTTACAATTGTATTAAATTCTGCAGAATCCGATAAAAGAGGATTCTCCCTCGGATGCCAAAAATTAGAAGAATTGGAAGCTGCTGATTTATACCATTCTGTATACATTGCACCAGACCCATGGCAGGTAGCATTTAAGTTGGCCCTATCGCCACAGACAGTTTGATCCGGACCAGCATTTGCAGGAAATGGATTCAAATTAATAACATCTACCTGATCCTGCAGGAAACAGGAATGTCCATCAGGATGAGTATAAGTTATTGTCCAATAGAAAGTATTAATGGTTCCATTTGCACCCAAAAATCCATTTGAATTTGCAGGAACATAATGTCCTAAATCTGTAACAAGAGTATTAGCACTATTTTCATCAATAATATTTGCTACCCCATCACTGGTCCATACACCCACGCCTCCATTAATTGGAGCCGGTGTATTCCCTTTTAAAATATATTCATCACTACATATAACTGTATCATTACCGGCTTTTGGTTGGGTGGGTAGATCAACACGAATATCAATTTCTGCGGAATCGGAACAAAAACCATTATCTACAACCAACCTAAATTTGTTTGAACCACGATCCAATCCAGAAATATTTGTAGTTAATGCATTCGGACTCCCAACCACAACCTCTGATAAAGGATTTGCTCCCAAGTGCTTCCATAAAATTGTTGAAACTGTATACGGAGGATCGTCTCCAGGATCTTGTGCATTAAGAGTATAAAAGGTGTCACAGATCGCCATTAAATTTCCATCAGTGATTGTTGCATTAACTGGTGCTGAATTTATTTCAACAATATCAGATGCTGTACAACCATCAGCATTAGTGACAGTCCATTCAAATCTGTTAAAACCATCTTGGATATCTGCTAAAGTTGTAGGATCCGTATCCAAAACAAAGGGTGAAACAGGACCATCTAATACAGTCCACAAACCAGTATAACCACCTGGCAAATTTGCGGCTAAATTAACTTGTGTTGCCCCATTACAAACATTGATATCAACACCTGCACTAAAAGATGCACTTGCATCATCATGAGTGTTTATAAATGGCGTTGTAGCAGATCCCCCCCCATCAAGAACCCATGTAAACTGAATAGGAGAATTTGGAGGAAGACTAGATACATTAACCGTAGTCAATGTGCTTTCAAAGTTAGTATAATCAGAATCAGAAAGTCCTGGACTTTCCCAATGACCTGCTCCTGCTCCTGTAAATTCAAGCGAAATTGTCTCACAATCCGGGACTAATGTAGCTGTTTGAGAGAAAGCTTCGTTTAGTAGTAAATTAGCATACAAGCTAACAATCAGCAACAAAGCTGATTTTATCATCTTCGTTTTCACAATTTTGGGTTTTTAGTGTTTAAATTACCAGGATTTCTCCTGGCCCGTTTTTAGTCCAATCTTTGAATCCGCTAAGTAAAAGAATTATTCATTTATCAAAAAACTACGTTTAGTAAAATTTCGAAATCTAAATTCATCTACCAAAAAAAGACTAATAAGCTGAAAAATAGAAGCTTACACTATAATTACGCTATCTTCAATTTTTCATAGATTTAATTGTTAATGTTTAAAACGAGACATCACCATTAATATTATGGTTGCACATTGAAAAATAAAATTGTTAAAAAAATTGCTTTTTTCAGTTTAATTCATTATATTACTGGTAGTTGTAAAAAAACAAGAGGCTGTCCAAAAAGTATAGGACAGCCTCTTCAATTATACTATAAAATAAAATCTTATTCCTTTTCTTTTTCTATTCTCATCCCAAAGAATGTTTTATAAACAAAGTATAACGATATTCCAAGAAATACAAGTCCAAAATAGGGTGCTATTTCTTTAAAAGAATCAGATATAGAAATTTCCATAGCCAATAATCCAAATAAAGTGGTAAACTTAATAATTGGGTTTAAGGCCACAGAAGAGGTATCTTTAAACGGATCTCCAACAGTATCACCAACTACAACAGCATCGTGCAGTGGGGTCCCTTTTTCTCCTAAATCAACCTCAACTACTTTTTTAGCATTATCCCAGGCACCACCTGCGTTTGCCATAAAAATAGCCTGGAACAGACCAAACACTGCTATTGAAATAAGGTAACTTACAAACAGAGCAACTGCTTTTTCTGCTCCAACTGAAACAGGGGAAGAAATACTTGCAAATGCCAGTGCAAAAAAGAACACTGCAATAAAGATATTAAACATCCCTTTTTGGGCATATTTTGTGCATATCTCCACCACTTTAACAGATTTCTCAACATCTGCCTTCTTTGGTGCGTCAGGATCGAGGTTAATATTACGTTTAATGAATTCAACAGCACGGTAAGCCCCGGTTGTAACTGCCTGCGTGGATGCTCCTGTAAACCAGTAAATTACAGCACCACCCATAATAAACCCAAGAATAGAATATGGATTTAATAAATTAAGTATGGATTCAGGTTCAATACCTAGTGTTGATTTAATCATCAATATAAGCGAGAAAATCATTGTAGTAGCCCCAACTACCGCAGTTCCAATTAATACAGGCTTTGCAGTTGCTTTAAATGTGTTACCAGCCCCATCATTTGCCTCAAGGTAGTATTTGGCCTTTTCCCAGTCTGGTTTAAACCCAAAATCCTTTTCAATTTCTTCATCAACGTTTTCAACCTCTTCAATTAAAGACAACTCATAAATAGATTGGGCGTTATCAGTGACAGGTCCATAACTGTCAACTGCAATAGTAACAGGTCCCATCCCCAACATTCCGAAAGCAACTAAACCAAAAGCAAAAATTGATGGATACATCATAAATTCTGACAGTCCAAAAGTACTTGCAAAATAGGCAGCAAACATCAATACAAAGAAAACAAAGCCCAGCCAGAAAGCACTAAAATTTCCAGCAACAAATCCAGAAAGTATTGTTAACGAAGCCCCACCTTCCCGTGATGCCTGTACTACTTCATTTACATGTTTTGATTTAGGGGAAGTGAATATCTTGGTAAATTCAGGTATTATCGCAGCTCCAAGTGTACCGCAACTAATTATTGTTGAAAGTATCCACCACATATCTGTGTTACCATTTAGCTCTGGGATAATAGCATAACTGGCAATAAAAGTTGCAATAATGGAAAGTATTGATGTTACCCAGACTAAATTAGTCAGTGGAACCTCAAAATCCAGCTCATCTACATTTTTATATCGTGCATTTGAAATTGCAGTATTTATCCAATAGGCTACTACAGATGTAATAATCATTAAAATACGCATTACAAAAATCCATACCAGCAACTTAACTTGTAATAAGCCAGTAAGCTCTACATCCATTCCTGACGCTTTGCCTCCAACAGCCAATAATATGAAGGAGATTAGAGCCACACCGGTAACACCGTAAGTTTCAAATCCATCAGCAGTAGGCCCTACAGAATCACCTGCATTATCACCAGTACAATCGGCAATTACACCTGGGTTACGAGGATCATCTTCTCCAATTTTAAAAACTACTTTCATTAAATCTGATCCAACATCCGCTATTTTTGTAAAAATGCCGCCTGCAATCCTAAGTGCTGATGCTCCAAGAGATTCTCCAATAGCAAAACCAATAAAACATGCGCCTGCTAGATGTCCTGGCATTAATAACAATATAATAAGCATCATTATTAACTCCACACTTATAAGCAAAACACCAATACTCATCCCTGCTGAAAGTGGAATATTTAATAATTTCAGAGGTTTTCTTTCAAGGGAAGCAAACGCCATTCTTGCATTTGCAAGGGTGTTCATCCTTATTCCAAATGCAGCGACCGAGTAGGAACCCAAAATACCAATGATGGTCCATCCTAAAATTAATAAAACTCCACCAATTCCAAACAGTGCCTGCCCCTCATGATCCTCTGCAAGAAATCCAAAGTAGCCAGCTACTGCTGCCCCAATAAAAATAAACAGAATAGCCAAAAATTTACCTTGTTGCTTTAAATAAGCGGAACAAGTTGAATAAATTACACCCGCAATTTCGAGCATTGCTTTGTGAGCGGGTAACTTTTTTACCTGCATAAATTTGTACAAACCAAAAAGCATCCCCAAGACTGTAACAACAAAACCTAAGTAGAGGATGCTTTCGTTTTTAATTGTATCAGGTATCTTCAAGTCGGCTTCACTTGCAAATGCCTGAAAAGGTACTGCAATAAACAAGAGCAAAGTACCAATTAAAGATTTAATTTTCATAAGCTAAGAATTAAAGTTGGTTAAGCTTTTACCTTATGTGTATAGATATTTAGGTATATTTTATTTCAATACTAATGTTCTAATTAATTATGTACATATTTCAATTAAGAAATAACAAAGATATCCCCTTATGTTTAATTAACAAAACGCCTGACTTACAGGTGAACTCTAAACAGATATAGTACGCATTGTTTTTATCAAAAATTCAAGCATTTTTATCATTTTCAATTATAGAATTAAGGAACTTAATGTCTTCTATTTTTTTATGTATCAATTACTTTTTTGAATAATTTATAAGCAAAACATGATAAAAAGTGCAATTTTTACTGATATTTATCAAACTATACCTCGACCGTTCTTTTTTATATCGTTTTTTTTTATACCTTAGCTTGCCGGCAAATTTTTATCTAAGGGCTAAAAATTTAAACACTTGATTTTTAGCCAGATAAGTCTTTTTTTCTCATCCTCGGAAAAAAATAAATAATTTTTATACATAAATACAAATGCAATGAAAAGGTATATTTATTTATCCCTCACTCCTGAAGCATTAATTGCTTCAATGTTACCCCCTGAGGATTTTGGGAATTATCTGGCAACAGGTACAAAAAAAAGAACCAGGGGACAAGCAATATTTTTCGAAGTAGACATGGAGGCTATAAAAGATGTAATCCCCATAGACTACATTGAGAGGCGATGTGTACCACAGGAAGGAGGCAGGCCTAAAAGCTCTGTCTATCTATCGATTTACCGTGTTCTTGAAACTGTGCCTTTAACTGCTCTGAAGGATCTTTACCTGACAACAGATGATGGAAGGGTGTTAAAACTGGAACAAGGTGAATATACTGAAGACACTACAGAACAATTACATCTATACCAGGAACTTGCACCAGTCAACCCTCGTATTGCAAGTACATTGGCTCCAAATGAATTTTTGAATCAAATGACAGGTGGCGAAGAAAAAGTTTCAGTTCCAAGACTTGTTTTCGTTGAACTTAGATTAAACGGACTCGCAACTGATGCTGAAAATTCTCCGGTACATGATTTACCCTATCCGAACATGGTCCACTTGCGAGATTGCCTTATGATCTTAAAAAATGAGCCAGGGAAAACAAAAAAAACAATCATTCGGTTTTTTAATCGAGATCTGCTTTACCGGACTATCAAAAATGGCTTTTTTGTCGGAGACAAGGACAAAATACTATACTATCCATTTCCTTCACAGGAAGAGCTTGAAAATGAATATTATGCATGGTGGCGTTCTGCTAACACCATGGGGTTCTATTAATTAGAAAAAAGTTACACAATCCTCAATTAATGGGGAAAATAGAATGTTTTGGCACTTGCTTCAGAAATACCTAATTTCTGATAACATAGGTTGTATGGCCAAAACCTTAATAAAGATAAAATTCAAATAAAAAATATTTATAAATGGAAAATATGAATAGCATGTTTTGGGTAATCCCCTTGTGTTCAATCGTTGCCTTGGCATTTGCCTGGTATTTTTTCAAGATTATGATGAAAAGTTCCGAAGGAACAGATAGAATGAAAGAAATTGCGCAATACGTGCGCGATGGAGCAATGGCCTATTTAAAACGTCAATACAGAGTTGTTGGCATTGTGTTTTTGATATTATTTATTGTTTTTATCATCCTTGCATTTCTTGGTGTTCAAAACCCATTTGTGCCAATTGCTTTTTTAACAGGAGGTTTCTTTTCCGGCCTTTGTGGTTTTTTAGGGATGAAAACGGCAACGTTTGCTTCTGCCCGTACAGCACATGGAGCCTCACAATCGCTTAACAAAGGCTTGCAAGTTGCTTTCCGTTCTGGAGCCGTAATGGGGCTAGTTGTTGTGGGATTTGGACTTTTCGATATCGCTTTATGGTATTGGCTTTTAAATTTCATTTACGATGGAAATATATTTGGACTCGGGCTTAAAATTGCACAGGATATTGGCTTAACTGGCGCTGATGGCCAATGGTCAACCACCTTTCTCTCCAACCCGGAATTTTTGCACTCAAAAATGGTTCATATCACAACAACCATGCTTACATTTGGAATGGGAGCTTCAACCCAGGCATTGTTTGCTCGTGTTGGTGGTGGAATTTACACAAAAGCTGCCGATGTGGGTGCCGATCTTGTTGGTAAAGTAGAAGCAGGTATTCCAGAAGATGATCCAAGAAATCCGGCTACTATTGCCGATAATGTTGGTGATAATGTAGGTGATGTTGCCGGAATGGGTGCTGATTTGTATGAATCGTATGCAGGCTCAATACTGGCAACGGCAGCACTAGGCGCAGCCATTTCAATGAATGATGGGCAATTTAATGAAAAAGTGATTCTTGCCCCAATGATTGTAGCTGCCATTGGAATCATCTTTTCAATTGCAGGAATTTTTATGGTACGTACAAAAGAATCTGCTACACCAAAAGACCTGTTAAACTCTTTACTAGTTGGAACGGCAGGTAGCTCTATTTTAATTCTCATTGCCATTGCTGTAATGGCTTATTTCGGATGGTTTGGCTGGGGAATTTTTGGTTCCGTTGTAGCTGGATTGATTGCGGGAATTATCATCGGTCAGGGTACTGAATATTATACCTCAGATGGTTACAAACCAACAAAGGGAATTGCTGAACAAGCTTTACAAGGACCTGCCACCACAATTATTGATGGTATTGCAGTAGGAATGTTTTCTACATGGATTCCGGTAGTCACCATTGTGCTGGGAATTATTGCTTCGTTTGGTTTTGCAGGAGGATTTTCTGATTTTGGAATGGGTGTTTATGGTATTGGCTTTGCAGCTGTAGGCATGCTATCCACTTTAGGAATAACCCTTGCAACTGACGCTTTTGGGCCTATTGCTGATAATGCTGGAGGAAATGCCGAAATGGCTGAATTACCAAAAGAAGTGCGTCAACGAACAGATGCACTTGATATGCTTGGAAATACAACAGCAGCAACAGGAAAAGGTTTTGCAATTGGTTCTGCAGCTTTAACTGCCATGGCGCTATTGGTCGCCTACATGGAAGAAGTAAGAATTTGGTTAGCTAAAATTCCCGCACTGGGAGATCATTTTCTGGAAGTAACAAAAGCTGCCAGCCTTTCAGCAGCAACCATAAAAGATTTTGTGAACTATTACGAACTAAACCTTTTTAACCCGCTTTTGCTTGCAGGTTTATTTATTGGTGCAATGATGGCATTTGTTTTTTGCGCTATGACCATGAAAGCTGTAGGAAGAGCCGCTGGTGCAATGGTAGATGAAGTTCGTCGTCAGTTTAGGGAAATAAAAGGAATACTAGATGGAACAGGAACTCCTGAATATGCAAAATGTGTAGAGATTTCGACAAAAGGTGCACAAAGAGAAATGTTACTACCTTCATTATTAGCTATTGCTGTACCAATTATCGTTGGTGTAATTTTAGGTGTAGCTGGTGTTATTGGCCTGCTAATGGGGGGCTTGGTAACCGGATTTACTCTTGCTGTTATGTTAAATAATGCTGGTGGTGCCTGGGACAATGCAAAAAAATATATCGAAAAAGGTAATCATGGTGGAAAAGGCAGCGATGCTCATAAAGCAGGCGTTGTAGGTGATACTGTTGGTGATCCTTTTAAAGATACTTCAGGTCCATCACTAAACATCCTGATTAAACTAATGACTATGGTTTCTGTTGTAATGAGCGGAGTAACAGTAGTTTATGGATTATTATAATTAATTGCTCTATATCTTAACATTACCCATCACATATTTGTTGATGGGTATTTTTTTAAAAGCTAATTAGCTTATTTTGAATTGCGTACATTACTAAATGAGCCGCATTACGGGTTTCTGTTTTTTGAAGCAAAGAAGTTCGATGCCTGTCTACAGTTTTGGCGCTAATAAACAACTCGTCAGCTATCTCCTTGTTTGTAAAGCCATTGCAAATTAAATTTAAAACATCCTTTTCGCGTGGTGAAATTTTGAGCTCTTCTTTTTCTTGTGGTGCACTAATTTTAAACACCATTTTCTTTAATAAGTCCTGCGAGAAGTAATTGTTCCCTTTTGCCACCTCATCAATAGCATGCAAAAGTTCAGTAGAGCCTGATTTTTTTAAAACAACAGCTTTTACGCCCAGTTCAATCATTCTGAAATAATACTCTTCGTCACCAAACATTGAAAGGGTTATTACCCTAAGTTGAGGATATTTCTCAAGTGCGAGCTTAGTAGCTTGTACTCCATCCATTACTGGCATTGAAATGTCCATTAAAATAATATCAGGAATTTCAACTTCAAGCAAATTCAAAAACTCAACACCATTTTCAGCCTCTGCAACTACCTCGTAATCTTTTGTTTGCGAAATTACTAGTTTAACTCCATCACGGAAAATTCCATGATCATCAACAATTATTATTTTGGTCTTGCTCATAAGGGCACGTTAATCTTAAGCTCGGTTTTTTCTAAAGGAACAGAACTAAAATTTAATTCTCCATTTAACGATTCAATTCTGCTTTTTATATTAAATAAGCCCATTCCTTTTGATTTTTTCATCAATTCATCAAGCTTATAACCAATTCCGTTATCGGAATAATTCAATACAATAGTATTGCTATTCTTTGCTAATTCAATTACTATTTTATTTGCATTCGCATGTTTTATAGTATTATTAACTAACTCTATTACTACCCGGTAAAAAGTTACTTCGATTTCTTCAACCAGGCGATCATCAATTCCAACATCAATATCGATATTTATCTTAGAAGATTTCTGAATTTTATCGCAGAATTTCTGAATGGCTGTTTTTAAACCAAAGTTCTTTAAAATATGCGGACTAAGGTTATTTGAAATTGCTGAAACATGATCGATTGTATCATCGATAGAATCTAAAATTTGGGTCTCAAGACTACTTTTGAAAGTTGGATCTTCGCTACTAAAATAGGTCTCTGTATATAATTTTATCGATGACAATAGTGGACCAATACCATCATGTAATTCCTGTGCAATTCTGGTCCGTTCGCGTTCTTCGGAATAAATAGTTGTTTTAATTATTTTCTGCTGTAGTTCTTTTTTCTCAGAAATATCCCTGGCAACGATTAAAAAAGCCTTCCCTCCCAAATAATCTATTTCTTTTGCAATTACATCCAAATGAATTTTGTCTCCTTTTCTATTTAAATAATAAGCCTCAAAAAAAACTTCTCCTTTTTCGTAAAGTTCATTTAGCCAACGATTCATTTTTTCATGTAGCTCTTTTGGAAAGACCCTTACAAACCTGCTCATTAACAATTTATCTCTCGTATATCCTGTTGTAAAACACGTAATTGCATTTACTTCTAAAATTTCACCATGGGCATTTATAATACTAATAGAATCGAGGCTGGAGTTAAAGATGTTTCTGAATTTATATTCGCTCTTCCTAAGTTCTTCATTCTTGTTTTTCAATTCCTCTAAAAGGCCTGCATTCTTTTTCCTTAGATTATAGGTTTCTAAAGCATTTTCGATTGACTGCTTCATCTCCTGCAAATCCCATGGTTTGGTCATAAACCGGTATATGTTACCATGATTAATTGCATCTATAACCACCTCAATATCAGTGTACCCTGTTAATACCATGTAAATAATATCAGGATAATCATTGAAGATATTATTGACAAACTCCAATCCTGTTTCTTCAGGCATTCGCTGATCGGTAATCACTACTTTGATGTTTTTTTCCTGAAGAATTTCTCTTGCAGATTTTGCATTTTGGGCTACCGAAATATCATAATGCATCCACAAAGCTATACTAAAGCTTTCCAGGTTTTCTTTTTCATCATCTATATATAAAATGCAATCCTTCATGGGCACCAAAATATAGCTTAGGCTTTGTATTTGTTGGTTTAGGGTTATACTAATGTATGAATTTAATTTGACAATCAGAAACTTAGTAACCTATCATTCTCATCTTTACTGCTATTGAATTTTTAGATTTATCATATCAATGCTTGATAGGCAAAATTATCGTAAAACAGGTTCCTTCGCCAGGTTTACTTTCAATATTTATTTCTCCATTGTGCTCTTTAATTATATTGTGTGATATTGAAAGCCCCAACCCACTCCCCTTCTCATTTTCTTTTGTTGTATAAAAAGTTTCGAAAACAAGTCCTAAGTCTGCAGGTTTTATTCCAATACCAGTATCCTTGATTTTAATGAAAATATTCCTTTCATCCTTTATTCCGGTAGTAATCCAAATTTTTCCTTTCTTTTTAATTGCCTGCATGGCATTAAGCAAAATATTTAAAAAGACCTGGTTTAACTTTCCAGGATAGCACTCAATCATAGGAATTTGCTCGTATTCTTTAACAATTTCTATTCTGTCTTTATAATAGCTATGCAAAATAATAAGTGTATTTTCAAGATTATCTTTGATATCAAATGCTTCCATCTTGTCCTGATTGGAGCGCGTAAATGATTTCAGACTTTTTACAATTTTTGTTGTACGGTCTATTCCAACTTCAATAAGCTCCGCCGATTTTTTCAGCATTTTTGTTAATTGCTCCAGGCTTATGTCACTCTCCTTTTCAATTATTTTATCCAATACTTCATGGTTATCTTTTGAAACCTGACCATACAATTTTGAATAACTTTGAAGAAACTCAAGATTATTCTTAAACCCATGCATACTTGAATTAATATAATTTACCGGATTATTTATTTCATGTGCAACACCTGCAACCAAAACCCCTAAAGAAGCCATCTTTTCCGAATGAATTAACCTTGCCTGTGTTTCATTAAGTCTTGCTACCGTATGCTCTAGCTTTTCTTTTTGGCTTTTAAGTTCTTCGTTGGTTTTTTGTAATTCAATGTTTGAAATCTGCAATTCATCAGTTCTTTTTTTTACCAGATCTTCAAGATTACTCTTGTACCTCTTTAATTTCTTATTTGCTTCTGCTAGTTTTAGTTCTTTTTCTCTTAGGCTCAAATGTGTGTTTATTCGAGTCAATAACTCGTCTTTTTGGAAAGGTTTTGTAACATAATCAACAGCGCCAAGCCTCAGCGCTTCCACTTTATCGCTACTTTCTGTAACAGCACTTATTATTATAATGGGTATCTCCTTCAATCGTTCTTCCCTTTTTACTCTTTTACAAACTTCAAACCCATTCATCACAGGCATCATTATATCTAACAATATCAGATCCGGTTTTTGAGTTCCCATTAACTTAAGAGCCTCTTTCCCATCAGAAGCTTCCCATATTCCATAACCTTCATCTTCAAGGATAACTCTTAAAAAATTCAAGTTGGTGATACTATCATCAACTATCAGAATGTAGTCTTTTCTTTTCATTATCTATGATTTTGTGACAATAGGTTCATATTTGAATCATTGACATTATTTAATTGGTAATATTATTCTAAAACAACTTCCTTCACCTTCTTTGCTATCAACTAAAATTTCTCCTTTATGCTCTTTAATAATGTTATAAGATATTGATAATCCAAGCCCGGTTCCTGCTCCAACCTTCTTTGTTGTAAAGAATGGTAAAAAAATCTGCTTCAGATTTTCTGGTGGGATACCCATACCAGTATCCTCTATATTAATTTTAACCTTATCATCCCTCAAAAGACTTGTGGAAATCTTTATTATTCCTTCATTTTCAATGGCATGGATTGCATTGGTTAAAATATTCATTAACACCTGATTAATTCTACCCGGATAACAAACAATATTTGGTATCTCATCATATTCTTTCACGATTTTTATTCTCTCTTTGTATTGATGATGAAGAATAAGCAAGGTATTATCAATATTTTCGTGCAAATTATAGTTTTCAAGTTCTTTTTCATTAGCACGTGCAAATGATTTTAAGCTTTTAACAATTTTAGTTGTTCTATGCACACCTATACCAATGATTTCTATTGATTTACGAAACATTTTAAATACCTCTGACAATGGCACTTCTTTGCTTTTTATTTCATCTATCACCATCAAATAGTTGTCTTTATCAATATGTTGGTAATCACTAATATAACTAGCCAAAAAATTGAGATTATTCTTTAATGCATTCAGGCTTGAACTAATGAAATTGATAGGATTATTAATCTCATGTGCTACCCCGGCAACTAAAACACCCAGTGAAGCCATTTTTTCTGATTGTATCAACTGAGCCTGGGTCTCTTTTAATTGCGTTAAGGTTTTTTCAAGCTCGTCTCTTTGAGAATATAATTCTTCATTGATAGACTTTAATTCTTCGTTTGATGCAAGCAATTCCTCTGTGCGCTCCTGAACAATATTTTCAAGATGTATTTTTTGGTTTTGGAGCTCTCTGTTTTGTTCCTCAATTTTTAGTTTTACTTTTTTTTGCTCTGTAATATCTAAAAACGCACCATATAAATGTTTTCGTCCGTTGGTTCTTAAATAACCCAAAGCATTTACTGATTTTTTATTCCCCTTAGCGGTAACGATATCTAGATCAAGATCAAATGCTTCTCCTGACTCAATTGTATTTGATATTGCCTGGCTAATAATTGCACTTGAATTTTCATCGTAAAAATTAAATGCATCACGTGCCGAAAGTTCAACATTTTTATCAATATCGTGAATCCTGTATGTTTCTTCCGTCCAAACCAGCTTTTGTGTGTTTAAATCTAGTTCCCATCCACCAACTTTTGCTAATTTGCTTGTAATGTTTAAAAGCTCTCTGCTTTTTTTCAGCTCAGCAGTTCTTTCTTCAACTTTCTTTTCAAGTTCCTGATTGAAATTCTCAAGGTCAACCGTTGTTTTTTCCAATAATCCCACAGTATGTTCTAGTAATTTTTGCTCGGTCATGCCAGAATCATCAATTGCTTCACCATTACCTGGTTTTAGTTTATCCCTAACTCTGGCAATGAGCAAATTAATTGGTGTAGTTATACTGTTCGAAATGATTAAGGAAAAAATAATGCTTACTCCAAATACAAATATTAAGGATATTATCAACAGCCTGGCTCCTTTTTTTTGTTTTACCTGATTTGCTAAATAAAACTCATCGGCCTTTGATTTAGCAAAATCAATCATCACCTGAGTGTACTCAAACAATTTTTTTACGTGCTTAGCTTCTATATTTCGGGTTATTTCAATCGCTTCCCCTCTTTTTCCTTCATTCATTAAAGTTATTACTTCGGCTCTAATTGTATCCCATTGCTGATACGATTCATATGCTCTTTCTACATCCTGCATATCTCCTAAAAAGCGCTCGAAAACCAAGTTGAAAGCCTGTTTGATTACTTTATCATACCTGTTTATTAAATTCGCTTCTTCATCCACTTCTGCCGGGTTTTCCGATAATAAAATATCTTTCATGGTTCTGTGAATGGCATTGATGTTCCCATTAATCTCTCTCACAGCATTACTCACAGCCAAAGGATGTTTATAAATGTTCTTTAAATCAGTACGCATGTTATTCATTTTTTGAATGGAGATTAATACTGTAATTCCATTTAAAAGGATAACCATGCTGAAGCCAAGGAGCAACCTCGTTTTAAATCTGAATTTTGACAACTTTAGGATCATTTTACTTAGGTTTGTTGTGTGATTGGTAATACTATTTTAAAGCAACTTCCTTTTTCTTTTGTACTTTTTACTTGTATTTCGCCCTTGTGTTCTTTTATTATATTGTATGAAATTGATAATCCAAGCCCGGTTCCTTTCCCAACCGCTTTAGTGGTATAAAAAGGATCGAAAATATGACTTAGTTCCTCATTACTTATACCTTCTCCATCATCCTCAATAATTATAGCAATACTTTGTTCATCAACATTTTCTGTAGATATAGTGATGGCACCTTTTTCTTTTATTGCATGAATTGCATTTGTTAATATATTCATTATTACCTGGTTAATTTGACCAGGGTAACAGGTAATCGAAGGAACATCATTGTAATTCTTCTTCACCTTGATATGATTTTTGTATTGGTTATAAAGAATTAGCAAAGTGTTGTCTATATTCTCGGGAATGTTGTATCTACTAAGCTCATTTTCATCTGAACGGGCAAAAGATCTCAGGCTTTTGACAATTTTAGTCGTTCTTTGAATTCCTATTTCAATTATTTCAATTGACCTTTTAAACATCTCCAGAATATCATTAAGGCTTGCCTCTTTTTCCTTCTTCTTAATTTCGCTCCATACTTCACTTGATTTGCAGTCCAGCTTGTTATAAAGTTGAATATAATCTGCCAGGTAATTAAGATTATTTTTTATTCCTGAAAGGCTTGAGTTAATAAAGTTTACAGGATTATTTATTTCGTGGGCAACACCTGCAACCAGAATTCCCAAAGAGGCCATTTTTTCTGACTGAACAAGTTGGGTTTGTGTTTTATGAAGATTTTCAAGAGTATTCTGCAGCTCTGTTTTTTGTACACTTAGAGCGATGTTTGCCTTCCGAAGGTTTTCATTTAGTTTTTCAAGTTCACTTGTTCTTTGCTTTACTAATTTTTCGAGCTGAGATTGATGCTGCAATAATCCTTCTTTTACCAGTTTTTCCTGTGTGATATCAATTGCTATCCCTCCAAGTAAAATCCGACCATTTGGCATTTGAATTGGGAAAATTATGTCTTTTACCCAAATTTCCTCATTTAGTTTATCATCAAATGTAGTACTAAACTCAAACTCTTCGTAATTAGATTCTCTTTTTAGAATTTTCTTTGAAGCAACCTTTAGCTCCTCACTCTGTTTATCATCAAAAAGCTCATTTGTCGAGAATGGATTGTAGTTTTTATCATTAAACAAGTTCCAAACTTTATGATTATGATAAATTTGCTCCTGTCTTTCGTTCTCAATGTATGCATATATTGGAGCATGTTGCATAAACGAATTAAATAAAATCTGAGCTTGCTCTGCTTCATTCTTAGCCCTGTTTAACCTTACCCGATCTCTTCGCTGCTCAGTGATGTCATTCATAACTATCAGGTTCTTTTTACCAAGTGGCACCATGTAAAATTCACAAGTTCTCTCCTCACCCTTTTTTGTAGTTATGTCCCAAATTTGCATCCCTACATCAGTTTTATTTTTTATTGCTTTTTCTATAGCAATGTTCCATGATTTTTTCACTAAATTTCTGTAGTTCTCGTCGGGGTACGCAACCTGCCACCACCTCTCTGCCTTTCTTACTTCCTGCGTTGTGTATCCAAAAAGTTCGGTAAACTTAGCATTAAAGAAATCAATATCCTGGTTTTCATCAGTAATCACCATGGGTAATGGAGACCTCTCAATTAGTTTCAGTAAATACCTTTCGTTTTCCTCTGCTGTTTCTTTGGCTTGTAATAAGTCCTTATATACTTTCCTGTACTCTTCATTCTTTTTTTGTAATTCGTCGGTTCTTTTTTTTACATTTTTCTCAAGATTGTTGTATAGTTTTGAATTACGGAGTATAATTGCCACCAGTGAAGAAATTTTTGTGAATGTTTCTATAATATTGGTTATGTTATGATTATCAAACACATTGCATAATAATATGAGTCCCTCAAAATGCCCTGTTATTGCAAGAGGCATAATTAGAATATTCTCCAACCCTAACTCCTCAAACTCGTTTTTATAAGGTAAGTCAGAACTTAATTCCAGGTAAAGGTTTTTGGTTTCACCAACAAAATTCCGTAATAATAATTCCAATTCTGGTCGCTCAGCGAAGTCTCTGTCTCTTGTTGGGCATAATCCAAGGTTAACAAATTGCTCGTCAACGTCATCGTATGAATAAATAATAACAGTAGCCACCCCAATCAACGACTTTATCTGTTCAGAAAGGTAATTTCCAAACCCGGCTGGTGATTCTGCCGTTCGCAAAATATTTTCGATAATCGAATATAATAGATATATATCTGCTCTATCGTTCATTCTTAGCCTCTTTTATTGCAACTAAAACTGCGTTTTCAAATTCATTTAAACTGCATTTCTCAATAGAAAAAGGCAAGCCTGTATAATCACTGATTTTTTTTATGGTTTCAACTGGGATATCATCTGCACCAGTATCCAAATACACAATTTCTTTATGCATTTCGCGCATAAATTGCTGTGCCAATTGTTTGGTGTTTAGACCCAGCTCTTTTTTAAAAACTTCTTCCCATCTTACCATCCACTCATGAATAAGGACAAAAGCTCCCTTTCTTCGTAATTCCTGATACCTTTCGCTTCCTAAAATAGCATCGCAACAATTTATGCCCCTAACTTTTATCACATTCTCATTTAATTGCTCCAACATTCTTGCATGGCAGTCGCCATAAAGCAACACTATTTTACCCTTTTTGTTCGCTTGTATTACCTTATCAAGCAATTGCTCCAGTTTTTCAGGATACATGTGCATCATCGAATCAAGATATTCAATTTTGTAATTAAGTTTTCCTGATTTCTGCAAAAGCTCAAGTTCTTTTTTATATACCGAACAAGCAATAATCTTTATTTCTTTTCCACTAATCAAATTTTAAAGTTCTTAATGGTTTCTTCAATAATTTTTAAATTCTCTAATGGAGTTTCATAGGAAATATCAGCATTTGATGAACCGAAAATAAAATGCCTGTCATTTCTGGTTTGCTCCAATATTTTATTAACTCTTTTCTTTATCTCTGAAGCATTGTGATTTACCAAATCAGGTCCATCATAGTTGCCCAATAAAATCCTTTCCTTACTAACTTGTTGACGGCTTTTTTCAAAATTATCTTTTGGACTAATAACATAAGCTAAAACATTTGGTAATTCATCAAAAGTCTTTAGATTACTACCAAAATCAGGGCCTCCATGATGTATTACAAGTGATCCTGTTACCTGTGCCAATGTTTCTTTAAGTATTGGAAACACAATTTGTTCTTTAATATTGGTTGTTACAATTGAACTGTTTAAAAAATTAATCGTCATAACCACTACAGTTGCCCCATTTTCAAACATTTGATTGCTAATAGCCAAAAAGTATTTTGAAAGAGATCTTATTATTAATTTCGCATTTTCGGGATAAAAAAGCAGTGTATGCAACCACTTATCAATTCCAAAAATAACAGCAGGTAAATCACAAGGCGATGGTGCTATTCCTGCAATTACTTTGTCTTCTAACTCTTTTGCAAGAGTTTTAACAACTAGCAATGGATTCTGTGTATTTTTATGCTCAAGCATTTTTTCTACAGTAAAATCAAAACCCTTTTCTGGATCATAACCTACAGGAGTTGATACATTCGGCGGAGAATTATCAAAATACCGAAGTCCTGCACCTGCTGTTTCTGCAAAAAGAGGAAATGCAAACGGTGAAAAAATAATATCAGTACACAGATTTTCAGCAACGGCCAATTGTCCTTCTATATAATAATCCGGCACATTGTAATATTCCCTAACATTGCATTCAATTAAAGCAGCACCATATAACGAAGCTGTAAAAGAACATGCCCGCCTGTCAGTAGCCTGACCTGCAACAGTTGCAAATACTCTTTCTTTACTATTCATGGCAGGTTTTTGTTTGTGTTTATTGAAGACTCCTGATGTAATTTATTAAAGAGCTTTTGTGCCTCTATGGCATTATCCGCTGTGCCATCGCCACCTAATTCACTACACAACGATTTACGAAGCTTAAAAATAGCACCTCCAACTGCCAGTTTTATTTTTCCGGTTAATCCTCTTTGATCAAGCTCATCGCGCACTTTTTTTATATTTTTAGCCGTTGTAAACATCATTGCAGAAACACCAATAACGGAAACATCATTTTTCTCAGCTGCATCTACAAAATCCTTTGCTAAAACATCATTTCCCAAATCAATAACTTCCCATCCGTCAATTTCAAGAAATATTTTAATAAGCTTTCGACCAAGCGAATGAAAATCATCTTCGACATTTCCAATAACAGTTTTCTTTTTTGTTTCGCGGTGACAACTGCTAAATTCGTCAGAATCAGCCGCTTTCATAAATACATCTTCGGCAATTAGGCCGGTGACATAACCTTGTGCCAATGATATTTTATTCTCGTACCACATTTGCCCAATTGTTTCCAACACAGGTTCAAAAACCAATCGAAAGGCTTTTTTAAATGAATTTTTCCGGGCCCAACCGGTCACCAATTTAACTGCTTCTTCACGTCTAGCATCAATAATAGCAGTCATTAATTTCTGCTTTAGTTCTTCAATTGATTCCATGGCTTTTAACAATTTTAGGTTTTAGATTGATATTTCGTGCTTTATTGGGATAATCACCATGAAACAACTTCCCCTTCCCTCTTCGCTACTTACCTTAATCGTTCCTTTGTGTTCTTTTATGATATTGTATGAAATTGATAAACCAAGCCCGGTTCCCTTTCCTTCCTCTTTAGTAGTATAAAAAGGATCGAAAATATGCTCCAGATCCTTTTTACTTATGCCGGTCCCGGTATCCTCAATTGAAACAGAAACGGAATCATTATCTACTATTTTTGTAGTAATGGTAATGAAGCCTTTATCCCGGATTGCCTGAATAGCATTGGTTAATATATTCATAAGCACCTGGTTAATCTGCCCCGGATAACAAACCACCATTGGAAGTTTCCCGTATTCTTTAATAATTTCTATCTGGTTTTTGTACTGATGATATAAAATTAATAAAGTATTGTCAATATTTTCATTTACATTATACCTGCTTAGCTCCTTTTCATCCGAACGGGCAAATGATTTCAGGCTTTTAACTATTTTAGTGGTGCGTTCAATACCTACTTCGATAATTTCAATGGAGCGTTTAAACATATCCAACACTTCTGAAAGGCTTGCATCTTTCTGCCTCCTTTTTATTTCTCTTATTACTTCAATGTTATCTTCTGATAGCTGCTGGTACAAATCGGTAAAACCGAGTAAATAATCAAGGTTGCTTTTAAGCCCGGTTAAACTTGAATTGATGAAATTAACCGGGTTGTTAATTTCATGTGCCACGCCTGCAACTAATACCCCCAACGAAGCCATTTTTTCAGCCTGAACCAATTGTGCCTGCGCTTCATTCAATTTCGTTATTGCTTGTTCCAGCTCATCTCGTTGTTTATAAAGTTCATCATTGGTTGCTCTTAGTTCTTTGTTTGAAGCCATTAATTCATCTGTGCGTTCTTTAACAAGTAGTTCTAATTCAATCCGGTGCCTTTTTAGCTCTTTCTCATATTCTTTTTGCTTAGAGATATCCCTAAACTCAACAGTTCTGACATTTTTCCCTTTATATGGTATTTCACCAGCCTCAAGCCTCATTGGGAAAACATCTCCATTCTTTGTTAAACCATCCGCTTCAAAAGGTTTTTCATAAGCATTCTGTATATTTTGCAACACGAGATCTCGATGGTGCTCTGCAATTAATAAAAGACCATTCATTCCTATCAATTCTTCAACAGTGTATCCCATCAAATCGGCCATACCTTGATTTACTTCTAAAATAACTCCTTTATCATGGATAGCAATTCCACCAAAAGAGGCATTATGCAAAGCTTTAAACCTGATTTCACTTTCTTCGGCCCTGTTTTTTTCTTTTAAAAGTTCTTCTTCATACTTTTTTATATGGGTTATGTCTGTTGCCGTCCCCTGTGTCCCCACCACATTCCCCATATCATCTGTTACATGAATGGCATTAAACAAAAGTGTCTTTTTTGTTCCATCCTTTGCAATATGCACTGTTTCATAATCCTTTATGCTACCACCTTCCATTAATTTTGTAAATGTGTTCATATCCTTTTGAAAATCCTCCTTCACCTGGAAGTCTCCAAAACTTTTCCCTAGCATTTCTTCCAGTTTATATCCAAAAGTAGTTTCCCATGCTTTGTTTAAATAAATATAGTTTCCATGCGAATCACATTTCCAAATAAGTTCCTGGGCGGTTTCAACCAGATCTCTATATTTTTTTTCACTCTCAATAAGTTTCTGTTCAGCTATTTTACGCTCTGTAATATCAAGATTTGAACCGACATAACCAATAACCTGCACTCCATCGTAAATTGCTTTTGCAGTCCCCTCAACCCAAGTTACCTTTCCTTTTTCATCCATAAATCGATACTCAAACCCCCACTTTCCTCCAGATTTGATAAATTTATACCAGTTAGAAGCAACGTCTTCTCTGTCTTGAGGGTGAAGTGCCTTTTCCCAGCCTTTTCCTTTTGCTTCCTCAAAACTTAATCCCGAAATTTTTTGCCATTTTTCATTAATGTATATGCAATTTCCTTCTGCATCTGTTGTATAAATAGCAATTGGTGAATGCTCAGTGTATGACTTAAACTTCTTTTCGCTTTCTTCAATTCTATTTTTGGCCTGTTTTAATTTTTCCTCTGTTCTTTTTAATTCGGTAACATCTATTGAAACAGCTAATGCTCTTGATGTCTTCCCTTTTTCATCAAGTTCGGTTACTGCTGATAACAATATGTTCATTTTTTCTCCACTCTTTTTTATAAATTGTAAAGGAATATTTCTTGTAAACCCTATCTTAAAAAGTCTGGGAATTGCAGTATTTTTAGCAAATGTCCTTGATTCTTTCGTTAAAAATGATGTTGAATTTCTTCCAATTACCTCATCGCGCTCATAACCCATTGTTTCCAACCAGTATTCACTCACATTTATTAGTTTTCCATCCTTGTCAATTGAGTGAAGCATAACGGGAGTTTTATTATAAATGTTCCTATATCGCTGTTCGCTTTCTTTTAACTTTTCATCTGCTTTTTTTCTTTCGCTTATGTCTCTGAAAAAGCCTATTAAATATTCCTTTCCATCGCCAAAGGTTATTCTTGCCGGGCTAATTTCCACAGGTATTTTTACTCCGCTTATGTTTTGTATAAAAGTTTCATGCATTATCGATTTTTCACTTTGCGAGTTTTTCATGAAACTTTCTTTTACATCTTTTTCAATCTCTTTAGGGTGTAATTCTCTGTGATGCATCCCGATAATTTCTTTTCTGGTTAAACCAATTAACTCCTCGCCCTTTGCGTTTGCATCTACAATTAATCCGTCAGTTGTATCAGCAATAAAAATAGCATCGTTTGCCCCTTCAATAATTCTTCTATAACGTTTTTCGCTCTCGCGCAATGCATTTTCTGCTTTTACCCTATTGGTCAAATCGTGAACAAATGCGATAAAATGTTCTTTTTCTGCAATGTATATTCTGCTTATATGAATCTCTACAGGAAAAATGCTTCCATCTTTTCTTTTGTGCTGTCCTTCAATAAGTCCCGACTTGTTTTCCTCAATATTTCTCCAAACTTCCTGTAAATCCTCCACCTTAACATAAGCGGCTTCTATATCTGTAACATTCATGTTAATTATTTCGTCCCGGGTATACCCTATATCAATACATGCCTTATTGTTTGTTGCAATGATTCTTCCCTCAAAATCATGAAGATAAACAGCATCTGGTGCGTATTCAATGATTTTACGGAAACGCTCTTCGCTTTTTACTAAGGCTTCTTCCATCAGTTTTCTATCGGTAATATCCTGAGAAATGGTTTGAATGGCAACCACCTTATTGTTTTCCTTCATGGGTTCATAGGCAGTTCTAAACCACCTGGTTCCTGATGGTAATTCAAACTTTGTTTCAAACCGCTCTCCTTTGCCTGTTTGAATGACACGTTTCACTCGTTCTTCTACTTTTAAACCTGAAGCTTCGCCAAAAACCTCCTTTACAGTTTTTCCTATCATTTCATTATTCCTGGCTCCTAAATTCTTTTTAGAAAGGCTATTCTGAAGCACCATCCTCATTTTGCTATCAAATACAGCATTAGAGGTTCCGGTGGATTCAAAAATCTGTTTGTATTTTTCTTCGCTTTCTTTAATGGCATTTTCAGCTTCTTTCTGTGAGGTGATATCAGAAAAGGTAACAGCAAAGTAGTCTTTCTCTGGTGAATAAGCCTTTACGTGGTAATATTTGTTTAGTTCCTGCGAGTAATTAGCATATTCTAAAGGTTCTCCGGTGGTAGCCACCTCTCCATACCGTTCTATCCAGTACTTTTCAGTACCAGGCATTGCCTCTAATACACTTTTCCCAACCAGGTTTTCCTTCTTTAATCCGGTAAGCTCTTCAAATTTTGGGTTTACATCAATAAACTCATAATCTATCACATTTCCCTTGTTATCTTTAATTACCTTGTGCAAGGCAAAAGCCTCATTCATGTTTTCAAAAAGCTGTCTGAACTTCTTTTCACTTTCCTTTAACTCTTTTTCAATATTTTTTTGCTCGGTGATATCTCTTGATACCACAACTGTTCTCTTTTGCCCATCTGCTCCTTCATAAACAGCCCCTTTTGATTCGATGATTCTGTATTCTCCATTTTTATGTTTTACGCGCCAGATATCGACACTCCTTTTTGTATCCTCTTTTAGCTTTTCGTACTTTTGTAAACTTGCTGCTATATCATCAGGATGAAATAAATCAACAGCCTGCGTACTAATTAATTCTTCCGGAGAATATCCTAAAATATCAATGTATTTGTTGTTTAAGTAGGTATAAACTCCATTTTCATCCAATTCACAAACCAAATCGTAAATATTATCAACTAAGTGACGATACCTTTGTTCACTTTCTTTTAATGCATTTTCGGTGTTTTTCCGATCTGTAATGTTCTTAATAAAACTTACTATTTTATTGCTATCAGATGGTTCCGACAATGAACTTACTTCGACATCAATTAATGACCCGTCTTTTTTTTTTAGAATACTTTCAAAGTGGTCTCTCCCCTGTTTTTTTACTTTTTGAAAATGCTCCTTTACTTCTTTCCCATTTTCAATATATTCAAGTTCTGACATTTTCATTTTTAGCAGCACATCTCTCGTATAACCTGTCATATCGCAATAAGCCTGGTTTACATCTGCAATTCTGCCATCTTTTTCAACCATAATAAAACCATCAATGGCCGATTGAATAATCTTTTTGTGCCTTTTGGCATATTCCAGATCCGCTTGCTGAATCAGTATTCGCTTTTTTACTTCTTTGCTAATTACCCGATAGGCAATAAAAAGTAACAAAACCGAAAAAAGAAAAACCACTCCAAACATGGTAGAGTGCTTTAAAAGTGCGGCATTATAAATTAACTCATATCCCTTTAAAGGAACAGAAACACTAATGCCTCCCCTGATGTCCCCCACTTTATTACCCTGGTAACCATGGCATTTCAGGCATGCCTTTTCTGTAACCATGGCCCCCATGTATCTTAAATAAGTATCCCCTTGATCATTCTCAATTGAATAATAATCCCGTTTGCCATGCTCAAACATTTCAAGTGCCTTTTTTTCCCATTTGTCAGGTTCATTGTTAGGGTTTATAGCTTTTAAACTTGTAATGTGCCCCTTCATTTTATACTGCTCCCAGGCAAGTTCATGCACCATTCGGGTCATGTATGCTGGATTTACCATTGTATATGTTTCTCCTTCGGTTGAAGTAATTTCCCTGTTGTGAACATTTAAGTACGGATTCGGTTGAAGACTGTCATTCACCTTTACATAAACGCCTCCTATTTCTGCCGCCCACTTTCTGTAAGCAAGGTCTTTATTATAGCTTGCTCTTGCCTGCTCAAGAGCAAGTTTTTCTATGGTAGTATATTCCTGGTTAATCGTTTGAATGTATAAAACAGTAAAAATTAAGGATACAACAATAAGAAGCAAAACAAACAGGATTTTATACTTCAACAATTCGTTTTTCATAAAACTGAATTTATAAAAAGGTAATTTTAATACAGAGAAATCATACAATCCATTAAGTTAGCTATTTTTAAAGGAATTTTGAAACGTTTCAGAAGAAATCTTAAATTAGAACACGAAAAGCACTTTTACATTTAAAAAAGTGCTTTTCTGTTTCAAAATCGTTGGTTCTATTTTTCGTTTTCTTATTTCCGGAAAACTGTTTGCCTATTTCAAATAAAAAAGCTGTTTTTTATACCCCTTATGTTACTTTTTAACCTTTAAATCTTATTTCCAGAAACTGGTAAGCCATTTTCCATTACCAGATTTACTTTTCTTTAACTGGAAAATGCAATTTGAACATTGATTTTAACTTTTCTGGTATCCAAAGCTCATATTCAAACATTATTTTACAAATTGTGCAACCGGAATTATGATTTTTCTCAGCTTATACAACAACCATACGTTAATTATTGTTCAGTAAAATATTATTAACTAATAATTCTAAAAAAATGGTAACAAACCTTCATTCAAAAGCCACATCAGAAGATACAAATGGCGCAGGGAAACATGTAACTGATTTAATTGATAAATCTGATGTTCAGGATACAATAATTGTTGATTTGAACACTAAATTATACCGAACCGCTGTTAGTATCTGGTTTGCTTCGCAAGTTCTCAAACCCAAACTGCCAGTCAATCGGAATAAACAACGGGCATATTGACATTATTGAAGGAGCCAACCGCACCATCAGAGCCAGGGCCATCCAGAAAAGAAAAACAAATTGAATAATTTTAGGTTGTGGTTTATCAGACTACTTTTATGGCCTGATAGACCAACGCAATTTATTGTTTAACCGGCAATGTAATTTTAAAAGTGGTACCTTTACTTAATTGACTTTCAACAGTAATTTCTCCCTTATGGTCACTTATTATTCCATAGGCTATTGATAAACCGAGTCCGGTTCCTTTGCCGACTTCTTTTGTAGTAAAAAACGGGTCAAAAATGTGTTTCAACTGCTCCTGGGGAATCCCTTTTCCAGTATCCTTTATTTCAATAGATACATGGTTATTGTCAGGCTTATTTGTTTTAATAACAATTTCTCCTTTATCCTCAATAGCATGTATTGCATTGGTCAAAAGGTTCATAACTACCTGATTTATCTGGCTGGGGAAACATTCAATTTCATGTAAATCTTCAAACTTTTTAGTAATTAGTATCCGATCTTTAAATTGATTGTAGAGTATTAGCAGTGTGTTTTCAATACTTTCGTGTATATCATATTTTTCAAGCCTTTTTTCATCAGAACGAGCAAATGCTTTCAGACCTTTTACAATTTTTGTGGTTCGCTCAATTCCAATCTCAATAATCTCCACTGAGCGTTTAAACATTTCAAGTACCTCATTTAGACTGGCTTCTTTTTCTTTTTCTTCTATTTTTTCAAGTGTTGCCTGGGTATTATTTTTTAGCTCACTATACAAGTTACTAAAACCCAAAAGGTATTCCAAATTACTTTTTAAACCTGAAAGACTTGAGTTTATAAAGTTTACAGGGTTGTTGATTTCGTGAGCCACTCCTGCAACTAAAACACCTAACGAAGCCATTTTTTCAGATTGTATAAGCTTTGCCTGGGTTCTGTTAAGCTCCTGAATGGTTTTTTCAAGCTTGCTTTTTTGTGTATACAACTCTTCATTAGTGGCTTCCAGCTCTTCATTAGAGGCCTCCAATTCATCAGTACGCTCCTTAACTAATAGTTCTAGGTTATTTTGGTGTCTTTCAAGTTCTCTTTCATATTCCTTCTGCCTGGTGACATCCATTACTGTCGACACCATAGTATTTTGCTCAAAAAGTGGTATATTAACTGCATTGACTATCCGTTTTTTGCTATTTTTTTGAGTTACTTCAATATCTTCCCAATGCATTCTGTCAATTAGGCCTGAATTAATGTCTTCCATTACCCTCTTCACTATCTGCGCTCTGTAAGTCTTATTGGGATAAACCTTTTCAAAAAAGGTGGGGACATTCTTTAACTCGTCAAAAGACCATCCATAAATTTCTTCAAATTTTTTGTTCATATAGGTTACATCACCTCCGTCAAATTTATTGAGTGCAATTCCAATTGGCAACCTATCTAGCACTGTTTGTATAAATGTGTTTCTATTTTTCAATTCCTGTTCAGCAAGCTTTCTTTTATTAATATTTAAATGGGTACCATACATTCTTAGGGGTTTGCCATCATCAGTCCACTCAATCACCTTACCCCGCGACATTATCCACACCCAACTTCCATTTTTATGTTTTTGTCTGAATTCGGCTTCGTAATACTCTAATTCTCCTTTAAGGTGCTTGTTTAATACACTCATTGTTAATTCAATGTCATCTGGATGCATATTCTGCTCCCAAAAATCTGTTTTATGAGGTTTTAGGTCTTTAAGGGTATAACCGATGATATTGCACCAGCGCTCATCATTTCTAGCTTCTCCGGTTTGAACATTCCAATCCCATGTGCCAGCATTGGTCGCCTGCAAAATATTGGTGATCCTATCCCTTTCGTCAAGTACAAACTCTTCCGCTTGTTTTCTTACAACAGTTTCCCACGCCAAATCAGCCAATTTTTGAACAATTTCTACATCTTGCTTATTATAATCAAACTTCTTGTTTCCCACTCCAAAGAAAGCAACTATTTTATCTCCTCTAAAAACAGGTACTACAAGTTCTCGCATGATTTCTGCATGTCCATCAGGCATTCCCTTTTTATGTGCAAGGCTTGCATAATCATTATGGATGACAGGCTCACGTCGACTAACACAATCAGCCCAAACACCTGCTTTAGAAATAGGATAATGCATGCCTTCTCCTTCTGCAGTGCACATATTCTTCAATGTATTAGTTGACCAGGCTTGCATAGTAATAGTTTCCTGATCATCCTGAAGAAAATGAAAAAAACCAACATCACTCCCCGTTAACATTTCAGCTTCATCCAAAAATCTCTGCATTACCTCCTTTGAAGAGTGATTTAATGCATAGTCTGTTAATCTTATATAGGCCGCTTTGACAATTTCATCACGTTTTCGTTCGGTAATATCTATATGAGTTCCAACTACTCTTATCACCTTTTCTTTTTCATCAAAAATTGCACTCGCCCGGGATAAAACATCTACCCAATGTCCCTTTTTGTGAAGCATTTTAAACTCCATTTCAAATCTATCAAGTCTTCCCTCAAAATGATCGGTGAGCATTTGCCATGACCTTTTAACATCTTCCGGCTTTGTTAGTTTCTCCCAAACAGAAAGATCATTCTCCTGCTCATGCTCTTCATATCCAAGCATTTTTTTCCACCCAGGAGAATAGTATATTTCATCAGTCACTAAATTCCAATCAAAAAGTCCATCATGAGTAGCTCTCATAGCCAAATCAAATCTTTCCTGACTTTCTTTCAATGCATTTTGGAGTCTTTTGCTTTCAGTGATATCAAGAACAGTAAATGTTACTCCTTTTAACAGATCTGTTTCATTAATCTGAGATGAAGATATTAATACATCAATTACTTTTCCATCTTTCCTTTTCCACCTTGTTTCAATAGTTCCAATTCCATTTTCAGCAATTTGTCGGTATTTTTCACTACCCACCCACTCGTATTCATCTTTTGTTGGGTATAACAACCTAATGCTTTTCCCAACTAACTCTTCTTGTTCATATCCACTTATTTTACAAATCTGTGGATTTACTTCTACAAGAACCCGTTTCACAAGAACACCAATCCCAGTTGGAGCTGCTCGAAAAATGCTTTCCAGTTTACGCTGTCCCTCCAAGGTCTTTATTTCTGCGTTTTTTCGCTTAGTAATATCTGCCTGTGTACCCCATAACCTGATTAGTTTATTGTCTTCAATTATTCCTACAAGGTTATTCAAAAAGTACTTTCTTTTGCCTGACTTTGTAACTTCTTCCGTTTCAAAATTTACCCAGTTATAGTTATTCCTGACAAGTTGTTTATTTATTTCAAATGCAGTTTCTTCACTTTCTTCAAAATCAGCTAGTCTTTTACCTAAAATTTCTTCAGGTTTTGTAAAGCCATACATTTTGGCAAATGTCTCATTACACTCTGCTAAATATTGTTTTTCAGTTATCCATTTTGCTTTTTCATCAAAAGAAATATCCAATGGCATCGGCTCTCTAAACTCCCAACGATGAATTCCTTCGCTACTAAGATCAATGAAATTTCTATACCGTTCTTCGCTTTTAAAAAGTCTGTCAATGCTATCTTTTAGCTCTTCGTTGGTGGCCCTTATTTCTTCTTCAGCTGTCTGAAGTTCTTCATTTCTCTCTTTAAGCTCTGAATTCTTTTTCTTTAACTCTGCTGTTCGCTCGTCTACTTTTTCTTCCAACCATTTATTGGTATCCTTTAGCTTTTTTTGTATTCTCGAAAGCTTCACCTGCGTATGAACTCGTGCCAGCAACTCCTCAACATTTATTGGCTTAGTAACGTAATCTACAGCACCAAGGTTAAATGCCTTTACCTTATCAAATACTTCCGTTAAAGCAGACATAAACAAAACAGGAATATCTTTTGTTTCTTCGTCCGATTTTAAACGCCTGCAAGTTTCATAGCCATCCATTTCAGGCATTAAAACATCCAGCAAAATCAAATCGGGTTTTGCTATTTGGGCACTTTTTATGCCATTTTCCCCAGATGTTGCAATTAGTATTTGATAATTCTCATTTGAAAGAGCCGTTTTTATCATATTAATTATTGATACTGTATCATCAACAATCAATACTTTCCCTCTTTCATTTTCAAGTTCTTGCATAGTAAGTTCAGGATCGGATTGAATTCAAATAGTTTATAAGACCATTGCTGTCGTATTTTTCAATGAATTTATCAATTTTTTTGCAAAATGTGAAGTATTTCTTTTGTACGGTTATTTTATTAAGTAGTTTCTCAATAGAAGGGAAGTCTCCAATTTCAGCAAAACTGATGATGGCTTCAAGATCTTCTGCGTCAGGTAATGTAGCAATATGGTTTTCCTCTGATTCTTCCTTAACAACTTTAACCGGCTCTTGCATAATCCATTCAAGGTTTAATAGATCTTTAATTATACCAAATAGCTGACTTAGGTTAATGGGCTTATCAATATTTCCATTGCAGTTTTTTAAAAATTCAATACGTTGTTCGTGCTCAATAACAGATGCGGTTATTCCTATAATTTTGACTTTCTGTAGATTTGGCAATTTCCTAATTTCTTTTGTTGTTTCAATACCATTCATTAAAGGCATTACCAAATCCATCAAAATAAAATCGGGTTCTTTCTGCCTGGCTTGTTCTAATGCAACTCTCCCATTTTCTGCAATTGCCATTTCAAAACCCAAAGGCTCTAATGCTGAAACTAAAAAAGAAAGATTCGTTAAATTATCATCAACCACTAAAATTTTTTTCCTTGTTCCTTTGTAGCCAATTATTGCAACCTGCTCTGTTTTCTCACTTAAGCCCTCTTTTGCCTCTGGCATATTTAAAGACATTCTGAAGAGACTTCCTTTTCCAGGCTCGCTTTCAACCTCCAATTTACCTGCCATCAGGTCAATGATTTTTTTTGTAATTGCCAGTCCCAATCCGGTCCCTTCCACATATTTCCACTGATCACCAATTTGAGTAAATGGTTCAAAAATCAGCTCAATTTGTTCTTTCTTAATTCCAATGCCTGTATCTTCTACTTCAAAAGTGAAATTGTTTTCTTTGCTGGTATCATAAAAGACCCTTAGTACCACACTTCCTGTTTTAGTATATTTAACAGCATTACCCAATAAGTTGAGTAACAATTGACGTGTTTTAACCTCATCACCTTTAACAAACCTCGGGAAATCAGATTGTTTTTGATAGGTTAATGCTAAATCTTTCTCTTCCGCCCTAATTTTGATTATATTCAAAATATGCTTTATAGCTTCATCTATGTCAAAAGTGGAAACTGCTAGCTGAAGTTTTTTGGCTTCAATCTGGCTATACGACAAAATCTCGCTTATCAAATCCAAAAGGTGTTTACCACTGCTATGAATTATTTGTACAAATTCTTTTTGGCTGTCATTCAACTTCCCAATATTTATCAATATTTGAGCATACCCTAAAATACCATTTAGCGGTGTTCGAAGCTCATGACTCATATTTGATAAAAATTCACTCTTTGCCTTGCTCGCCTTTTCTGCCGCTTCTTTTGCCGCCAGTAGCTCTTTGTTTGTTGTAATCAAAGCTTTGGTTCTCAACTCCACAACTTCTTCAAGATGAATCTTGTGATTTTCAAGATCCTTTTTAGAAGTTTCAGTTACTGCAAGCATTTTATTGTATTCATCGTAGAGCTGTCCAATCTCATCATTATTGCGCTTTTCAATCCTCAGAGAATAATCAGCATGTTTGGATATTTCCTTTGTGAAGTCTGTTAGTTTGTAAATAGGTCTTGTAATAACTCGTTGAAGAGCACTGGTCAATAATAAAGCTAAAAATGTCATTCCTGCAATTAGTATTAACTGGCGAACGATTCTCTTACGACTAATTTCTCCAATATTAGTAAATGCTCTCAGGTATAAATAACCATAGTTAATATCCTTATATACAATTGGTTGGTAAATATGGAGCCATTCCTTGTCAATTAAAAACCCACTTTTTTTAAGCTCCTTAGGAGGCTTTAAAATCAGACTATTTGTTTTAGTATAAAAAGCAAACAAGGAATCATCTTTTGTGTACAATATTCCGTCCCAAATTTCAGGCAGAGCTTCAAGTTTCTCCAGAACGGCCAAAGCAGCATCACTGTCGTCAAAATCCATGGGCAGTACGCAATATTGACTAATTAGCAATGCCTCCAACTGTGTTTTATGAATAATGGATTCCTGATGTCTTTTTTTCTCAAAATAATATTCTACAAGCATACCTGTTGATATTGTTATGACACTTACTATCAAAACAATAACAACAATTTTATTTCGAATTGAAAGGTTATTACTTAGTTTCATTTATAACTTAAAGTTGTCTTTTATTCAACTAGTTTTGCGTAACCCAGCAACTTGATATCCATCTTCACTTTACTATTTTTTATACTCGTTTTGCTAATTTTAAAATGAACTGTCCCCTTAGACGTTTCATAGAAATTAATAATCACTCCCTTATCAATGTATCCTTTTGTTTCTCCTATTGTTAACACAGGTTTTGACCCTACTTGATGAATTATGCTCTCAACCTGCCTACTTTCTGAATCTGAAATAAATAAGATTTGGCAATCTTCGATATCCGCTATTGAGGAAATATATTCAATTGAAACTGGCTTATTTTGCGTTTTAACTTTGGCGAAAATCTTTTCAAGGGCTCCTCCGAATGGATTATGTCCAATGACTTTTATTTTAAAGGTATCCCTGCTAAATTCCTGAGGCCATTCACTAAAGCGAACAAACCTTTCAATAAATCCAGCTTTAAGCATATACTCCCTGCTTGTTTGCGAATGACTTTCGGCATAGAAAGAAAAAACAAACAGAAAATAAATACTCAATTTACAAAATAAGTTCATTTAATGAGCCAAATAGTTCAGTGTATGTATGGTACTTCAATAATCGTGCAAAGATTAAAAGCCAAACTTTTTAAACATCTCCCATAGCACCACGCCTGCCGAAACTGAAATATTTAACGAATGTTTTGTTCCAAACTGAGGTATTTCTACGCAAAAATCAGAATTGTTCACAACTTCCTGCTGAACACCTTTTACCTCATGACCAAAAACAAATACATATTTTTTTCCGTTTTCTAATGCAAACTGTTCCAATGAGATACTACCTTCTGCCTGCTCAATAGCTACTATAGTAAAACCATTGTTTTTCAATTCATTTATTGCATCATTAGTATGCTCAAAATATCTCCAACAAACCGATTCGGTAGCACCAAGTGCAGTTTTATGTATCTCTTTATTTGGAGGACACGCTGTAATGCCACACAAACAAATCTCTTGTATTAAAAATGCGTCAGATGTTCGAAAAACCGATCCAATATTGTTTAAACTTCTAACGTTATCCAACACCACAACAAAAGGTAATTTGGCTGTTTCTTTAAACTCCTCTACACTCTTTCTATTTAGTTCATGGTTTCTAAGCTTTCTCATGGCTACGAAAATACAATTGCAATTTAAATAAAACAAAAATCTTGGTGTTATTGGGATTTTACCTTAATTTTATCGGCTCTTAAAAGACATCTAAAAATATAGATATGAACTTACACGAATTTCAGGGGAAACTTTTATTGAAGAAATATGGCGTCCCAGTACCTCAGGGTATTGTTGCCGTTACTCCGGCTGAAGCTCTTCAGGCGGCTAAAGAGATACAAAAAAATGTTGGTGTTGATAGCTTTGCTGTAAAAGCCCAAATTCATGCTGGTGGACGAGGAAAAGGTGGTGGAGTAAAGATTGCAAAATCACTTGAAGAAGTGGAACTTTACGCAAAGGATATCCTTGGAATGCAATTGGTTACGCACCAAACTGGTCCTGAAGGTAAAAAAGTTCATAAAATACTGGTTGAGCAAAGCATTTACTACCCAAATTCGAGTGGCAAAGTTGATGTGGCTGAATTTTATATGAGCGTATTGTTGAACCGTGCTACAGGTAAAAATATCATCATGTACTCGCCTGAAGGCGGGATGGATATTGAAAAAGTAGCTGAAGAGACACCTCATCTTATTTTCACCGAAGAAGTTGAACCAGCTGTTGGTCTGCTTCCTTTTCAGGCTCGTAAGGTTGCTTTTAATCTTGGATTAAGCGGTCTGGCACACAAAAACATGGTTAAGTTTGTGATGGCTCTTTACCAGGCATATGTTGGAAGCGATGCTTCAATGCTCGAAATCAACCCTGTTTTTAAAACATCTGATGATTTAATACTTGCTGCTGACTGTAAAGTAAACCTTGATGACAATTCTTTATTCAGACAAAAAGAATTTGCTCAAATGCGTGATTTAACTGAAGAAGATCCTTCAGAAGTTGAAGCTGGAAAATATGATTTGAACTTTATCAAACTTACTGGTAATGTTGGCTGTATGGTGAACGGAGCTGGTCTTGCCATGGCTACTATGGATATTATTAAACTTTCAGGTGGCGATCCTGCTAATTTTCTTGATGTTGGTGGTAGCGCAAATGCTGAAAATGTAGAAGCAGGTTTCCGTATTATTTTGCAGGATAAAGCCGTGAAAGCTATCTTATTAAACATCTTTGGCGGTATTGTTCGTTGCGACAGGGTTGCGCAGGGTGTAGTTGATGCTTACAAAAAAATTGGTGATATAAAAGTACCTATTATTGTAAGATTACAAGGTACCAATGCAAAAGAAGGTAAAGAGTTGATTGATAATTCTGGTCTTAAGGTACATTCAGCCATTACATTGCAGGAAGCTGCAAATCTGGTAAAGGAATTAGTCTAGAGTATTTATATAATTGAATTTCAAAATCCCCTGAACGATCTTGTTTAGGGGATTTTTTGCATAAGAAAATCAAGTTGTTCAGTAACATTAATCAAATTATCAGCTGAATAAACAGGAGTATCATTCTGATTATCAATCTTTTCTCCAGCAAGGCGTTTTGCCCATCCCTCAAATTGGGTGTAAGCAATAATCGGTTTCTTCATTTGCCATGAAAAGGCCATTTCGGATAAAGTACCGGCACCGCCCGCAATAGCAATAATGATATCTGAAGTATTGATAATCAACTTGTTTCTGGCCATTCCTATTCCTGTCGGTATCACCACATCACAAAAATCATTAGCAAACTTTTTATCCTGCTCGGGAATAATACCAATGGTCAAGGCTTTACTTCCATTAACACTTTTAGTGCCTTTAAAAACAGCTTCCATAATTCCCAGTTTGCCTCCGGAGACCAAATGTACATCTCTGAGTCCCAATTCAACTCCAAGTTTAAAAGCAAATTCGTAAACCTCTTTACTACATTTATCAGCATTGGGTCCAATAATTCCGATTGAGGGTTTTTTCCTGTTCATTTGTCATATAATTAAGTAGTAAAAACAAGTTTAGCTAGTATTTCAACATAAAATTGATAGCATTACAACAAAAAATAGTCATTATTATAGCACTAGTGTTATGTCAGGGCTAATTTGTCAGGTGACAACACCTGACAAGTGCACCAGCCAGGTGTTGTCACCTGGCTAATTACCAGGAATATCATACTTGACTTGACACTAGTAAAGAAAAGCGATATTTAAAAACTAATTAAAGATTTACATATCTTTGAAAATAAAAAAGCAAATTATTCCATAAATCATTTTAATTGTAAAAAGATGAAGAAACTTAGTTTAATCATACTCTTTGCCACATTTTATTTAACTTCCTTTGCACAGGATATAAAAGTAGTAAAAATAAAAGGTAAAGCACAGGTACAGTGGTATCCCGAACGCGAATCGTTAACAGAGGCAAGAGAAAGAGCTCTTGAACTTGCAAAAATCGATGCCCTTGAAAAAGCCTTTGGAACCCTTGTAATGCAAGGCAACGCCATTTATGTTGAAAACAAAAAAACAGGAGAAAAGGTGGAAACCAACACCACTTTTAAAATGATTGGTAACACTGCTGTGAAGGGTGAAATTATCCAGATATTAAAAGAAGATTATAAGGAAACAAAAAAGAAAGAAAGATTTGATAGAAAGAAGGTTGAAAATACCTACATTGATTGTAGTATAGCTATTGAAGCCAAAGAGTTAACAGATACAAAAATTGAAATCGAAACTTACCCGTTAAATTCAGTAAAGCTGATTAAACCAGTTACTCAATTTTACGAAGGGGATGATTTATTCCTGTATTTCCGTTCACCATTGAATGGTTACCTAACGGTATTTTTAGATGACGGAACGCAGGCCCAATGTCTTCTTCCGTATAGGACTATGCCTAAAGGACTTGAAGAAGCTATGCCTATTGTTGCCGACAAAGAATATGTGTTTTTTTCAGACAAGCCAGAACATAATTACTTTGAAGACGATTTTTTTGCTGAAGACACTTACGAACTGGTTGCTTCAAGCGATAAAGACCTGAATCAATTGTATATTATCTTTTCCAAAGAGCCGCTCAATAAACCCATCCTTAAAAAAGATAAAAACAACGAGCTACTTGTTGAATTGGAAAAGGAAAATTATGAACTTCCAAGAACCATTGATTCTGATGCATTTAAAAAGTGGCTGGTAAAAATTCAACAAATCAGAAATGATTTGCAAATTGTCAACCACATGATTAGTATTGAAAAGAAAAACTAAGCTGTTTTGAGTACTTATACCGAACCGCTGTTAGTAATTGGTTTGCCTCACAAGCTTGCAAACCAAAACTTCCGGTCGATCGGCATATACAAAGCCATCTTGAAATTTCAATTTACAATATTTCAACCTGGCTTAGTATAAATTTCAATGTTTTTAGTTGTACAGCTTCCATTTTAACAGTCATTAATATTAGTCATTTGCCATTGAAATTCTGCATCTAAGAACCAATGGTAAGTGACTACAGACCTGTTTTTTACAGCACAAACCTTAACCAAACGAAACTGGTTTAAACATGTTAAATAATACCGATTTTACTTTCAAAATAGTCCAATTTCAGCAAAGCCTCATTCGACTATTTTCAAGTAGCATCTGCATTTACTATTGCAATTTATATTTTGCCTTTGGACTAAAATATAAATACAATTGGTATAACATAGCATAAATCCTGTATTCTTTGATATCTAAATGTTTTAACATCAAAGGATAATGAGCTTTTCAAATAAACATTGAAGGTTCGTTTAAAATCCCTATCTTTGGGCTTTTAGAGATTTTGCCTGGATGAAAGTTTATAGACCTGAAATAGAGAATCTAATCAAAGTAATTAACAGTCACTCAACTTATGATTTTAGTCAATACTCAGAAAAATCTTTCAATAGAAGGATTGAAAAAGTATTGAGTGATAATAGGCTGACACTGGAAAAACTAACTGAAAAATTAGCTAATGACCCAGAGTTTCTCGAAAAGGTTGTAAAAGAGATTACTGTTAATACAACCGAAATTTTCAGGGACACAAACACCTGGCATATACTAAAATACAAGGTGTTACAAAATTATGTAAATAAGCCAACAATAGATATTTGGCACGTGGGCTGTTCTACCGGTCAAGAGGTTTATTCTACACTAATTTTGTTAAACGAAATGAATTTGTTCTCTAAAACAGAAGTATTTGCAACTGATTTAAATGAAGATGTGCTTCATGTTGCAGAAAAAGGACTTTATCGTTTTAGGGAGATTGATGAATTCATAGAAAATTATGATCAGGTAATGCGTCACTCTCCTGCTAATGGAGAACAATATCCTGAAATACCCTATCAAAAATACTTTGTAATAAACCGCAGGAAAAACCTTATTAAAATAAAACCTCCGCTTTTAAATAAGCCGACTTTCCTAAAACACGATATAGTAACACAAGGTAATATATTTGAAAGAAAGTTTGATTTAATCTTTTGCCGGAATGTGCTAATCTATTTTAATCATGAGCTGCAAAACAGGTTGTTTCAGTTCTTTTATGACAACCTTGAAGACGACGGTTGCCTGATAATTGGGCGCCATGAAGGAATGCTTGGAGAAATTGCAACGAAATTTAAAAAGGAAGAATCGATTTATAAAAAACGTGTTTTATGAGTAATCACCTACAAGTAAACATTACATCAGAGATTGGAAAATTAAACGGGGTTATTTTACATACTCCAGGACGGGAGCTTCAGAACATGACTCCTGAAACGGCACAGCGAGCCCTTTATAGTGACATTCTGAATCTTACCGTGGCCCAGGAAGAGTATACTCAGTTAAGAGGAGTATTGCAGAGAACAGCAACGACTTACGAAGTAAGTGATTTACTTAAAGATGTGCTGAAAAGTGACAAGGTTAAGTTTGATATTATTAACCGTGTTTGCACAAATGAAAATACAATAGACATTAGAGACTATCTTCTTGGACTTAGCCCGGAGGAACTTGGAAGACAGCTTATTGAAGGAGTTGTAATGCAAAAAGACAGTTTGACTAAGTTTTTATCAAAAGACAAATATTCACTTCAACCCTTACACAATTTCTTTTTTACAAGGGATGCATCTATTGCTGTTCGCGACAGGGTTTTAATTGGTAGAATGGCAAACAAAGGCAGGATGCGGGAAAGTCTGATAATGGAAACCATATTCAACAATCACCCGGGCTTTAACACCCACACAGTAAATCCAGAAAACGGCAGCCTACCGTTGGAAAATTTAAGTGTTGAAGGTGGTGATGTTTTAATTGCACGAAAAGACATTATGTTGATTGGTAGCAGTTCAAGAACAACAACTCAAGGGATAGATTTTATTATTAATAGGCTGAAAGACAGAAAATTAAAAAGAGATTTAATTATACAAGAATTGCCTGCTAGTCCTGAATCCTTTATTCACCTCGACATGGTATTTACACTGCTCGACAGAGACACCTGCATGGTATACGAGCCTTTGATTATGAAACCTAATAAATACCAAACCATACATGTGAGAATTGACAATGGTAAGGTGCAATCAATAGAAAGAGCAGACAACATTCCAACTGTATTAAAATCATTGGGAATGAACTTAAAACCAGTAATTTGTGGAGGAACAAAAGATCCATGGACCCAAGAGAGAGAACAATGGCATAGTGGTGCCAACTTTTTTGCTTTTGCCCCTGGTAAAGTAATTGGCTATGGACGAAATATTTACACCATGGATGAAATGAATAAAGCCGGTTTTGATGTTCTTTCTGCAAAAGATATCATCAAAGGAAAAGAAAAGCTGGAAGATCATAAAAAATGTGTTGTTTGCATTGAAGGTTCAGAGCTCGCCCGCGGAGGTGGTGGCGCCAGGTGTATGACCATGCCAGTGAGCAGAGAAGAAGTAAAATGGTAGAACCTTTCTCAGGTCTAGCTTCTAAAGCCCTGCTATTATATAAACTTAAAGCCAGAAGACCGAAGATAGAAGACGGAAGTAATGTTCTTATCTTTAGTGTACTTTGCCAATATGCTTTTATATGTAATACCAATTGTATTTATATTTTAGTCCAAAGGCAAAATATAAATTGCAATGGTAAATGCTGATGCTACTTGAAGATAGTCGAATGAGGCTTTGCCGAAATTAGACTATTTTGAAAGTAAAATCGGTATAATCTTTTCCTTAGCAGCAAAGCCAGCTATACTTGAATGCTTATTTGATACTAATATTGCCGGCTCTTTACATTTTCCATGAATCTTGCGTTTAATATCAGACCTTGAAGTAAAGACAAATTCTGTTATCAACATTCTTGGAGGGAAAACACTTTCTGCTATATTTAACCATACTGCCCTCAGCAATACACTTCACTACACAAAACATGCACTACATAACAAGAGATACACCTTTCATAACATCATGAACAATTTCGTCAATAGATATTTATAATATTGTGAAGGCAAAGTAAACCGGTGCTCAGACAAAATTTAAAAATCTATTCTAAACAAAAACATGAAAAAAATATTAGTAAGTTGCTTTTTATCCACAGCAACAAGCAGTCTTGTAAAATCAAAATTCCAACTTATAGCAAATTTCTCTGATGGTGACAGCAAGGTAAACTCACCTCCACCCAAATTGCTATTTTAGCTAAAATACAGCAACTCAAAATGATCTGGCATAAGCCTTTTATTGTTGCAGCCTACATAGATGCTCCAAATACCATAACTTGAAGTGGAGGGAGTAATATGGCGTGGGTTTCTTGACAATAAGCGACAGATTTTGCTTTGTAGGGGTAAGCTGCAAGAAACCTCTAAGTGGATTGCCAGACTATGTTTAATTAGTTTGCATTGCTCTACTATTGTCTTGTTATTGGCCAGATGAATAAGCACTATACCTTCTAATCGTACAATTTTTATTAACAGTCATTTAAAATATAATCTTATAAAAAGCGCAAGCCGAAAAGCTTTAAGAGAGTAGGCAAAAATAACCAAATTATTTAAAATGAAAATCAGAATTTATTTCTTAGTTATGCTTGCTGTATTATCAGTAAATGGTATCTCTCAAACACTTTATGTGCCAAGTGGAACCAGTGGTATTGGTTCATCAAGTAATACAAGTGTAGGGATAGGGCTTTCCAATCCAACTCAAAAACTGGAAGTTGCTGGAAGGATAAAAGCAAACAATGCTATTATGGGACAATCTGCCTGGTCTGGTTACGCTTGGTTCACGAATTCAAATTCCGCCACTACTGATGGATATGCTTTGTTACATCAAGATAATGGGACCACTTATTTAAATGCTGCAAGTGAAAAGCCTATTCATTTTAGAATTGGTAATGCTACTAAAATGTATTTAGCTCCCAACGGTAATATTGGAATGGGCACAACCTCACCCACAAAAAAATTAGATGTCAGTGGCGACATTAATTTTTCAGGAAATTTATACAAGAACGGTTCTTTGGTTAGCATTGGAGGTAGCGATAGTTGGAGTAAAAGTGGTTCAGATATCTATTTTAATACAGGTAAAGTTGGAATAGGAACTACTTCACCAACTCAGAAACTTGATGTTCGTGGACTTATTGTTTCTTCGGCAGGTTTTAGCTCTTATAGTACAAATCCACTATACTTAAAAACAAACGGTACAACCCGGTTAACCATAGAATCAGGAGGTGTTGCAAAATTTGCCAACACTGTATATCTCCCAGATAATTCTTCTTTGGTATTAGGAGCTAGTATGTCAACAGGTATGCGTTTATTTTATTCAAGCGGTTATAAAACAAATTTTATAGACTTTGCAACAGGTAACTTGTTTTTTAGATCCAGTAAAGCAACCCCTTTAATAGTGCAAGAAAACGGCAGTGTAGGAGTTGGTTTTGCTCCTACACTTTCATCCCTAAAACAAGATTACTGCCAGGGGTCTAAACTAGCAGTTAATGGAAGCATTTTATGCGAAAAAATAAAAGTTATTAGCGATGTACCTGCATCTGACTTTGTTTTTGAAGATGACTATAAATTGCCCTCTTTACAAGAAGTTAAAAAGTTTGTAAAAGAAAACAAACACTTGCCAGAGGTGCCTTCTGCAAAAGAATTTAAAGAAAATGGTTACAACATAGGGGAAATGGATGACGTGTTATTAAGGAAAGTGGAGGAATTGACACTCTACGTAATAAGTTTAAAAGAAGAAAACCTAAAATTACAAGAAAGAATTGAAAACCTTGAAAAATAATAAGGAAATGAAAAAAGCAATAATAATACTTAGTTTTATTTTCATTCCTCTGGTTTCCTTTTCTCAATTGGTTGATCAAAACATGGCAAAAAAAGCAGCTATAAACTTTATGAATAATAAAGTTGGCACTTCTAATATTGTAAAAAATTTCATAAAAGAGAGATTAAATGGTCAGACCTCTTTTTATGTAGTGAACTTTCAGGCCGGTGGGTGGGTGATGGTATCGTCCTACATGTCAGCCGTACCAATATTAGGTTATAACATTTATGGAGAATATAAGTTAGAGGATAAAAAACCAGAAGCATTTATTGAATTAACGACCAGTTACAAAGAACAAATTGCAAATTCAAAAAACTTTAAATCCTCTAATCCTGAGCTCAAATCAAAATGGGATGAACTACTTTGTGAAAATAATCATAAATCGTTAAAATCTTATACACCAGGCACCTCATTATTAGATGTCCCCGGGAGGGGGCATGTGCAGTGGTCGCAAGACATGAACAATGATGGGGGATGTACCCCTTCATATAACGTATTTTGTCCTACTGGTAGTGGGAGTGGCTGTGATTGTAGCAGGAAACCAGCCGGCTGTGGGGCAGTTGCAATGGGACAAATTATGTGGTATTGGCAATGGCCACAAAGTTCTTCATACAGAACTTATAATTGGGATTCAATGCCTGCTGAATTAACTAATTCTTCAACTATTCCAGAAGGTAATGAAGTGGCACATTTATTAAAAGATTGCGGAGATGCTACGGGTATGACTTATTGGTGTTCAGGCTCTTGGACAACTGTCAATAAAATTGAAGTTGCATTTAAAGATAAATTTAATTATAAAGTGGTAAAGAAGCATGTGAAAAAAGATTGGGAATATGGCAGCGCATGGGAAGATTTATTACGTTCTGAAATTGATAATGAAAGACCTGTCTTCTATCGTGGCGACAAAAGTGATCTAAGTACTTCAAAACACTTTTTTGTATTGGATGGTTATGATGCTTCCGACCCTGATTTTTTTCATTTTAATTTTGGTTGGGGGTATTCTGGAAATAACTATAATACTTCATATCAGCACCTTAATGATATTACACCCGGAAACCATGAGTATAATAAAAACCAAATGGCTATAGTTGGTATCTCACCAACATATACAGAATTAGCCCCGGATAATATAAATATTTTTGATGTGCCTTATACAAGTGTTTCAAATGCTAAAGATGAAAAAGCTCAGCAAAATATTGTTTTACCTGCGGCTGGAAAAGAATTGTCTATTAAAAATGGTGGAGAATTAACGCTTACAGCAGGAAATTCAATAATACTTAACCCTGGCTTCCATGCTGAAGCAGGAAGCGAAATTACTGCACAAATTAACCCTTCTTATACAGAAGAAATGGACATAAATGTTCCTATTTGGTACAATGCATTTACACCGAATGGTGATGGTTATAATGATGAATTTTGTATTGATGTTGAAAATGCAAATTCTTGGGAATTTACTGCAATAGATAGAAACAATGTAATTGTTTTTCAAAGTGCTGGTAAAATAACGGGGAATAGAGCATGCGTTTGGGACGGTTCAGGAGCACATTGTATAGAAGCATATAGATGTATAGTACGGTTTAAAAACAATTATGGAAGAGTCGCAGAGAATGATTATATGGTCAATGTTATCTGCGGTTTGAAATCAGAAAGCGATTCAAATGATAGTTTAATGCTTCGTGTTGCAGAAGACCAAATAACTAACATACAGAATCAAGATAATGAAATTTTATTTTCTGCATATCCTAATCCAAACAGTGGATTTATAAATCTACAGTTTTCAGATCATCAAGTAAAAAATATAAAAATCTATAATGCACAAGGTAGAGTATGTTTTCAAGCACTTAATATTAAACAACATACCTATAATATAGATATGAGTTCCTATAGAGATGGGATTTACATAATTTCTGTTGAAGTAGGTAATCAAATATTAAGACGGAAAATAATCTTAGAAAAATGACCTAATTACTAAGTAGGGCAATGCAGTAGATTTAGCATAAGTATATTTAACTATGATGACAGCATGATAGAAAAGTTTCTTGTAACCTTCGTAGTGACAATACGCTTACCATCGGTAACTGTTAAAAAAAATAAAAATATAAGAAATGAAACAAGCATGATTAAAATAATCATTAAAACACACACGAAAATGATTATTTTAATTATGCGGTTCCATCTGACAAATTGAAGCAATAAAAAATAAACAGATGAAACCCTCATAGAGGGATTAGCTTACGCTGAGCCCTTCGGGGTTTATAAGGAAACTTAACTTAACGAAGTGATTTCATGAGCAAAGCGAATAATCGCTCTACAAAAGAATATGTTTAACCTTGCGAAGCTCATGAACTCCATATAAATAGTTTAAGAAAAGTGAATAAATATCAATTACT
>JBNKRJ010000134.1:0-88156 GCA_050296515.1 Bacteroidales bacterium
AACAAGTTCGAAGCTTCCCGGTCTCACTAAGGCTTGATTGCGAGCTGAAGAAGGTTTTCAATGAGGCCGATCGGGCTATTTATCCATATTGATAATTGTTGAATTTTATTCATAAAATTAACTTGGGAAACATTAGTTAAAATAATACCTAAAATATCATACTTGACTTGACACTAGACTTAACTTACATGTTACCAGACAGTCTTTGTTAATAATCATGCTCGTTTGTGATTAAAATTAATCATGGATGTTTCATTTAATCAGAAATGATAGTAAATAGAAGCAATCTTTAGAAAGGATTGATTGTTTAATGGCAAACATCCTTTCCAGGAACTTTAACTTAAATGTCTATTTATAAAAAAGCCAGTACATGCTTTATTTGCACTGACTTTTCAACCAATTTTGAATTAAAAATTTCGTCATTCAACACTCTTCAGTTCCGAAATCCGTTTTTTGTCATCAAGATAGAGGTACATCTTTTCAGGACATTTCCAAAAACCGGCTACTTCATAATTCACAATACAATCGTAAATAATCACCGTTTGTCCGTTATTACTTTCAACTTTTGAAGGGGTACCCAAAGTTTCTACAATTTGGAGTGAATCGTACTGGTTTACCAATAAATAATCCATCAAATACCTAAATTCTGTGGCATGCAACTTTTTTTCTTTTACATACTTTTTAAAGACTTTTTTAATTTTAACTGTCTTCCCATCTATTTTAGGTGGTGCTAATTCCTGTGCTGGCAATGAAATTGTCGCAATCAGGAATAGTAGTAAAATTATTCCTTTCATGACAATTAGTTTTTAGTTTATAATAGTTGTTCGTTTCAGGGTTTAATTCTTAGCCCTATTTGTGTAAAGTTACAAAAAAGCAAAATACCATTGGTAACACAATTACTAAAATGTGGATGTACTTAAATTGATATTGTCATTAAGTCAAGAATTATTTTGATAAATTTAGGTAAAAAAACAAATGAACTTAAATCGCATTCTTAAACTAGGTGATCCCAGATTATATGAAAAATCCACTGAAGTATCTCAGAATGAAATAGAAAAACTAAAACCTGAAATAGATACTTTGAATGAATTAATACTTGAATTTAAGGCGACTTATGGTGTCGGAAGAGGCATTGCTGCTCCTCAAATTGGCATGCAGAAAAGGATCATTTGCCTGAATATTGAAAACAATCGTTATACGCTAATTAACCCACACCTAACCAATTTAAGTACAGAAATGATGGAAATTTGGGATGACTGCATGTGTTTTCCAAATTTACTTGTGAAAGTAAAAAGACACAAAACCTGTTCGCTTACATTTAAGGATGAACACTGGCAAGAACATACATGGCAGTTCGAAGGTGATTTATCGGAACTAATACAGCATGAATATGATCATCTGGATGGAATTTTAGCTACACAAAGAGCAATCGATAATAAATCATTCAAATTAAAATAAGCTAAAACCCAATAATGCAGCATAATTACTCAGGGAAAAAGTTTTCCTGAGTAATTGGAATTTTGCAACCAAAACAGATGAAATCAATTTTAGCCAATTTCGTCCAATCACTTTTTTTTGTAACTTCAATAAAAAAGCAAAATTAATAAGGGTATTTTGTAATGCTTGTGTATTAATAGTGTATTAACAATTTTTGGAATTGAAAACTTAAAATAATCAAGTCATGAAAAAATTCTTAAAGGGTCTACTGGTAATTGCTTTTCTAAGTTTTATTGCTACCTCATGCGAAAAGAAAGAGGATGTTGAAACCGCTCCCACACTCCCTCCTTATGAATCTATGAAGATTGATTTTGGAAAAATGGCTGATGGCAAAAAAACAGTCGCCAATGTTAATTCAAGTGTCAACTTTGTTGCTGCAGGGGTAACTGTTGCTGCATGGAATATAATGTTGACAGGGACACTTTTGGTTCCGGTATCTGCTTTTGCCCATTCTTTTTCGGTCCAACCGGGTTATTTAGGTGATGCAAAATGGCAATGGACTTATGATGTAAGTGGTTTTGCTTCAACCTATAAAGCTCGACTCACTGGAACCATAAGAACGAATGATGTAAAATGGGAAATGTACATAGCAAAAGAAGGTGTTGGTGCCCATGAAGAATTTTTATGGTTCGAAGGAACTTCAAACCTTGATGGAAGCAGTGGTCAATGGATTTTGTACCACAGTTTTGAAGTTCAGGAGGCTGTATTGCAAATTGACTGGCAAAAAGAAGGCGATAAGATTGGTAGTGTAACGTACACTTACATAAGGGAAAGTGATAATGGAGATCAGAATCAATTGGCTAAAGGCAGCTATCTGACCTATGGATTACAAGATGCCACTTATGATGCCTTTTATACTATTAGCTATATTAGCAGAGCAAACCTGCCAAATGACTTCAATAATGTAAATATTGAGTGGAGTACAACTGTATACAATGGTAGAATAAAAGCCTTACATTATTTCCAAGACGATTTGTGGCATTGCTGGGATAGCGCAAGGCTTGACACGGTATGTGAATGATATTTTAGATGATAACCTTTGAAAACCAGTAGACCTTATCTACTGGTTTTTATGTCTTAGAAAGTAACATAAAGCCCTGTATTTAAACCAATTCCTAGTTTTGAGTTAGGTATGTAAGAAATACCATTTTTTAAAATCGATTCATATTCTCGTTGATCATAAATATAGCCACTTAAATCCCATTTAAGGTTGTCATTAAAAACCAACGAAAACCCTAATTCATACTGTTCGCCACTGAGCTGTTTATTTGAAAAAATATCATCAGTCTTTTCTGTTGTGTTTCCATATGTAAGTTTAGTCTCTTCGTTTAACATTTCATCATGCATATACGAAAGCCCAATAAATGGATGAAACCCTTCATAATCTACTTTATTAAACCACCAGTCTAATCTTAGTTTTATACCAACCTGTAAGCGAAATAAAGTTGAATACATTTCCATTTTGTCTGGCGCATCAGTAAAAATATCAGGGTCAGGAGAATCATCACCAATGTATAAGTAGCCATGCCTTGCATTTAAGTTAAAGTAAAGCAGCCTTTTAAAAGGAGCCCATTCAATTCCTGCGCCATAGGTTACTTCCCAACCTTTTCCAAAATCTCTAAAAACAACAGCACCAGCACTTATTTCAGGAGATATGCTCCACTTTCCCGGAACAAAAGCAAATTTGCTGCATTGAGCATTGGATAATAGATTAATTATACCCAGAAATAGAAAAACAAAAGCCAGTTTTCTCATCTTATTTTCTTTTAAGCAAAATACTAAAAGTTTTCCAGTTTTAAGATGGTTGTTGCGACTTTAAACGATAGTTTCAATTATGGTAATAATTAAAGCAATAATTATGATAGGTCAAAAATTATTTTTTTCACGGCCTGATGTTGTACCTTTGAAATGTCAAACAAGTACAAGTTAATCTTCATAATTTAACGAGTATTCATCGGTAATAGATTTGGTTAATTAAGTGTATGGAAAAAGAGGAGGCCTTCCTCTTTTCCTTTTTAATCATGTCGAAGGGCTTTTACAGGGTCAATTTTTGAAGCTCTTGATGCTGGGTAAAGCCCAGCTATCAAACTAATAATGATAGAGAAAAGCAAAGATCCAACAATTAACCATGCAGGAAAATAAAACAAGTCAACAGGTTCTTGGCCGAGAGGTACAAGCTGAGAATTAATCACCAGATTCGCAAGGCGGGTAACCAGCCATCCCAAAACTAGACCAAAAACTCCCCCTATAAAGCCAATAACAGATGCTTCTACAAAAAATATCAGTTTAATTTCCTTGTTGCTTGCTCCTATTGATTTCATAATGCCAATTTCACGAGTGCGTTCCAATATCGACATCACCATTGTATTTACAATCCCAAGCGATGAGACAAATAGAGCAATAAGTCCTATGGCTCCTAAAATAGCATCAACAATTAAAAACGATCTCCGAAGTTCAGAGAGTCTTTCACCCATGGTGAAAACTTCTAGTCCCATTTTCTCAATTTTTGACTTTGCCTTTTCCAGGTTGTAGATATTATCTGCTCTTGCATAAATTGATCTATGTGAGTTATTTTTATCATTCCTGTTTAAATAATCAGTTGTGCTATTGATATTTATCTTTGGGATGGAATTCGCAAAATCAAAAGGCAAAATCACACCTCCACGAATCAGATTCCCTGTAAAATCGGTATTTACATCTAATATTCCAGCAATTGTAACTTTGGTAATAGTGTCTTTAACCGGTAGATTTCCACCCTGCATCATAAAAGAAGCTATATTTAGTGCAGATGGATCCAAAATCACTGTTTTAATTTTCATCGTGGCTCCTACAATTGAATCTATAGGAATTATCTTGAAATTATGGTCTGGGTTTTCCTCTGTTATTCTCTTAGTTTTTTCATCTCCTTTTACTAAAATTCCCAATAACTTTAAAGTTTGTCGACCAATAACAGCAACCGGCAATGAATCGGATTTGTAAAATTCACCTCCCTGTAATTCAGAAAATGGGCGATACAAACCCATTCCACTTGGCACTCCTGAAATAGTTGTAGTCCATTCCTTGTCAAATAATACAATTCTTCCAGGAAAAAAAAGGTCAGGAAAAACAAGAGCTAATTCATCAATATCCTTTAATTGATGCAAAATAGAATCAGAAATTGGAGTAAGACTGTCTACAAGGCTGGATGGGTTTGTAGGATCAACTTTTTTAGCCGTTACTCTTAAGCTTGTAAACAAATCATTTTCGGAGAACGAATCCGAGATGTTTTTTTGTAAACCGGTTCCAAAAGAAACCATTGAACTTAACGCTCCAATGCCAACAATAACCCCTAATGTTGTTAAAAAAGTTCTTAATTTTCGTTGCTTAAGGTTTATAAACCCTAAGTTGATCATATCAAGGATGTTCATTAACGTAAACTTTTTTGTTCAGCAATTTTGCCATCTACTAAACGGATGTACCTGTTTGAAATTTCCTCGGCAATCCCCTGATCATGAGTGACTAAGATTATAGTAATTCCGTGATTTTCATTGAGTGCTGAAAGAAGTTTTATAATTTGCTTGGAAGTAGTACTGTCTAAATTTCCTGTTGGTTCATCTGCCAAAATAATTTGGGGGTTGTTTGCCAAAGCACGGGCAATTGCAACCCTTTGAGCCTCTCCTCCTGATAGTTCTGATGGTTTGTGATGCATCCGCTCCGAAAGTCCTACCTGGATTAATAAAGATTTGGCTAGTGCTTTTCTTTTAGTTCGGGCAACTCCCCCAAAAGTTAAGGCTAAGGCAACATTATCAAGAGCAGAGTATGAATGAATCAGGTTAAAAGACTGAAAAATCATACCTACCTGAAATTTTCTGTAATTAGAAAGCTGATAGGCTGTATAACTTAATAAATCTTTGTCCTGATAAATGATTTTGCCACTTGTTGCCTTGTCCAAACCACCAAGTAAATTCAAAAGTGTAGATTTACCCGAACCCGATCGCCCAACTACTGATAAAATTTCTGACTCATAAATTTCCAAAGAATCCAGATTCAGTGCAAGCAGTTCATTTTTACCTTTTTGATAGGATTTTGTTAAATTGCGTAGTTGAAACAAGTTTTTATTACTCATACCTGCTGAATAATGATCCAGTTTAATTAAGTTTTAGAAGCTTGTTTTTTATTACATCCTTTAGATTTTCTTTTTTATTTATCTTATAAAACCCATATTTTTCACCATTCGAGATAAGTGCTAAATTACTTTTATTATCAAAAAAAATAAATTCAAGATAGTCATAAGATGGAGTATTAAAATAGCTTTTGATATCACTAGGCTTTTTAGTGGAACTATCGGTTCTTTTCTTGTAAAAAGACAGGCTATAAATATCACCAGTATCCTTTTTGTTAAAATCTTCATGGGCTATATATTCAAGATTTATATCTTCAAATTTCAGTTCGATATTTACTAAGTCCTCAACAGCAGTGCCTACAATTGTTTTTTGTTTTAATAATGTGGTAAATTTTAAATTGTATTTGACACTATCTCTAAAAAAAGTCTTAATGTAGTCTTTCATAGTATAATCTGAGGAAAGACGATTTCGATCACTTGTAATTTTTTTAATTTTCCAGTTCGTTTTTGCTTTTATAAGTTCGATATGCAATGTGTAGCCTATGGCTTTCACAAATAATGCTTCAGTCATTTCCCCAAAAAAAAGCGGTGTATACCTATAATTGTAAGTTGCAGTTTGAGTCATTTCATTATTTAACAATGTTGTTGATGAAGAGCTTGATTTTCTGAAATCTTTAAATGAAGATAAATCATTAATAAGCATTGTTAGATCTATTCCATAGAGTGTATTATTAAATTCATTTCTATTCATATTTTTCTTATATTCTTCACTACATAGATCATATACTTTTTCCCATTTGTTTTTCCTTACATATATACGAATACTATCGACAATAACGTCAGGTGAATCTTGCCTATCATTACCCTTTACTTTAGTAACAATCGATTCATATTCATCAATTGAGTGCAAGATATATAAATCCTTATCTTTTTGTAAATGATCTGCATTACTATAGCCATTTTCAACAGCACTCATTAGTAGCGACAATGCCTTTCGCTTCTTTTTAGCTAAAGCTGCCGAACAAGCTCCGTTATACAAGTCTCTTGCAACATCCTTTTTTATTAGAAAAGCTTCTTCATATTTCGCCAAAGATGATTTATATTTTTTTTCATCATAAAAATTTTTTCCTTCACTGATTAACTTTTTGTACTCAGAACCAGTTTGCCCAAAGAGATTTGAGTAAATTACCAATATAAACAACAGTAATATCTCTTTTTTAATTTTTTTTATTTTAATCATGGATTCCTCTAAAACACAGCTTTTGCAATATTGTAAATATTATCAGCTTTGCCCATGGTATAGTAATGCACAGCAGGTGCTTTTTCTTTCACCAGCTCTTTTGATTGCATTATAGCCCACTCAACGCCTACCTGGCGTACTTCTTCATCGGTTTTACATTTTCTAATTTCTTTTGCCAACTCTTCAGGAATATCAATATTAAAGGTAGATGGCAAAACATTTAAATGCTTTTTTATCGAAATTGGTTTTATTCCAGGAATAATTGGCACGTTAATACCGACTTTTCTGCAACGTTTCACAAAATCAAAATATTTTTTATTATCAAAAAACAGCTGCGTGACTATGTAATCTGCACCTGCCTCAATTTTTTGCTTTAAATAAAATAAATCAGTATCCATATTCGGAGCTTCGATATGCTTTTCAGGATAACCAGCAACCCCCAATGAAAATTCCATTTTTGTTGTATTTTGCAACTCTTCATCAAGATATAGTCCTCTATTTAGGCTCTGAATCTGATGAATCAAATCTATTGCATTTGCATGGCCTCCTTCCTCTGGAATAAATGCTTTATCTGCTTGTAAAGGATCGCCTCTAAGAACCAATAAGTTTCTTATTCCCAGGAAGTGAAGGTCAATTAAAGCATTCTCGGTTTCTTCTCTTGTAAAACCTCCACAAATAATATGTGGGACTACACTTACTTGTTGGTACTTGTATTTAATTGCAGCAGCAATTGCTACTGTTCCAGGTCGTTTATGAACAGTTTTCTTTTCTAATAGCCCTGATTTATGTCTTTTGTATACAACTTCTTCACGATGATATGTAATGTTAAGATACTTAGGCTCAAATTCCATCAAAGGATCTATCACTTCGTATATCAGGTTAATATCTTTTCCCTTCAGTGGGGGGAGAATTTCAAATGAAAAAAGAGTTTTGTCAGTATTATTAAAATGATCTACAACTTTCATTATTTTTTCAGCAGTTTTGTTTTAATTTAATAAATAATCGCAGCAAATATAGTCATTATTTTAGGATTGGATTGTTAAATAAAAAAGCTACTTTTAAAACAAGTAGCTTTTCTATCTATTTTATCCTTATTATTCCCTGTTTTATTTAATAGGATAAGTTGGAGGATTTGGTATTTTTTTACCTTTTGTTTTCAAATCATTTAAAATTACTTCAATGGCTTTGTTTAGTTGTTGATCTGTGCCTGTGAATTCAAGATAAGGATCGTTATCAACAACGATATCAGGCTCTACACCAACGCCTTCCATAATCCATTTTTTGCCTTCAACATCATATCGGGAAAATTCCGGCTTATTAAGTGTCCCGCCATCCACAAAAGGTAATGAGCCTCGGATACCAACTACTCCACCCCAAGTTCGCTTACCAACAATGGTTCCTAGTTTATGAAACTTGAAACGGTAGTTAACAATATCACCATCAGAAGCAGAAAATTCATCACAAATCATTACCAAAGGCCCATGCATTGTCCCTCCCGGATTAACTGAAGGTGTTGTATTTCTTGCAATATTTATTTGAGAAGCCACTCTTCGCAACTTTTCAATAACTATTGGTGAAACAAATCCTCCGCCATTTCCTCTTACATCAATCACCAACGCTTCTTTTGACAATTGTGGATAATAGTATTTTACAAACTCATTTAAGCCATCTACACCCATGTCAGGAATATGAACATATCCAACTCTTCCATTAGTTGCTTTATTCACTTTTTCTATGTTTCCATGAACCCACTCCAGGTAATACAATTGCGATTCATCATCAGTAGGAACAACTGTTTCAATATGACTTCCTTGCTCAGATGCTTTCGAATTTAAACTTAGTTTTATCTGCTTCCCGGCCTTATTTACAAAAGCTTCGTAGATATTTTGCATTGATTTAGTTGACACCCCATCAACAGCAACAATATATTCACCCTCTTTTGCATTTACACCAATCTCAGTAAGTGGCGAACGTGTTGCTTTGCTCCAGTTTTGTCCCTCTAATATTTTATCAATTTTGTAATAACCTGTTTTCTGATCTTTTGAAATTTCTGCCCCTAGTAATCCCAGGTTAATACGCTTAATTTCAGGTCTTTCGCCACCTCCAACATACGCATGTCCAATGTTTAGCTCACTAATCATTTCACCAATAATATAGGTTAAATCGTTTCTGTGATTCACATATTTTACCAGTTGGCCATATTTCTCCTTTTGAGCTTTCCAGTCTACACCATGCATATTTGGTGCATAGAAAAACTCTCGCATCTGACGCCATGATTCATTAAAAATCTGCATCCATTCTTCTTGTTTGTTCTGCATTATTTGCATTCCCGAAAGATCTAGTTTATCCTTCAGTTTAACTTCAGACGAAGGCAAATTGATGATGGCGTATGAACCTTTTTGCGAAACAAGCATTTTTTTATTATCAGCTGATATTTCAAAGCCATTTATTTCACCCAAACCGGTTTCTTTCCTTTCTGCAAAATCGTAAACAAATAATTTTGAACCATCATCTTTTCCGCCTCTACGCATGTAATAAAGCTTTTTGCCAACCGGGGCTAGATTAAAGTAATTTGAACCAGATAGAGGAAGCTTACCAATGCGCCCCTGCAAGCCATCTACATCAACTGCAATGCTTAATTCCTGCTTTTTCTCATCATTTTTCTTTTCTTTATCTTTTTCAGAATCGCCTCCCTTTTTAAACTCTACTTCATCACTTTTTGGTTCAAAAAGTGATGGCGTTTCCTTGGAAAGAGTTACATAATAAATACTTGCCATGTCTTGATATATGGTATTTAGTTCATTCCAGTCAAAACTTGGATTGAAGTCTCTGGTTGAAACAAAAAACAAGTATTTCCCGTCCTCACTAAAGGTTCCTTCACCTGCCTGATACCAATCTTCTGTTACCTGGTAGGATTTTTTCTGTTCCAAAGAATAAATAAATACCTGGGGAAACCTGCTTGCGTTATTTTTTGAATAAACAACCCATTTACTATCAGGCGACCACTTGTAATCCCCAATTTCAAAAATAGGATCATGAGTTATATCAACAATTGCTTTCGTGTTGACATCGACATATCGCAAACGTTGTTTTCTGTCAGCCCAAAGTATTTTTTTACTATCTGGCGACCAATAAGTCTGATATTTATAAGTTTCAGCATTTGAAGTAACTTGTGTAGCTGATTTACTTCCATCCTGCTCTTGTATATAAATCTCGTCTTCGCCAGTTTTATCTGAGATATATGAAATAAATTTTCCGTCAGGTGACCATTTTGAGTTTCTTTCATGAATGCCCGAACTTTCAGTAAGGTTCCTGATTTCACCATATTTCTCAGGAACAGTAAATACCTCACCATGAGCACCAAACAAAGCTCTTTTGCCATCAGGAGAAATCTCATAGTTCGAAACGCTTTTACTTACATCTTTTAACTCTTTCCTACTTGAAACAAAATCTTCTGCAATGATGATTTTCACTTTCACAGAAGTATTGCTTTCTAAATCAAATTTGTAGATATAGCCTGCATTTTCATAAACAATGGCCTTATCTCCAAGAGAAGGGAATTTGATATCAAAATCCTTATAATCAGTCAGCTTCTTTGTTTCTTTAGAGGTGATGTTGTACACATATAAATTCATTCTTTTGTTCTCCCCTCTGTCAGAAAGGTAATAAATATTCTCCCCATGCCACATTGGAATAATATCCTGAGCAGGGTTGTTTGTTATGTTCTCGATTTTATTGGTTTTAAAGTCATAAATCCAAACATCATCAGCCATACCACCTCTGTACCTTTTCCATGTTCTGAATTCCCTGAAAATTCTATTATAGGCCATTTTACTGTCATCAGGCGAGTAAGAGCAAAAACCGCCCCTGGGTACTGTTAATTCTTCAGGTAAAGAGCCATCAATATTTACGGTGAAAAGCGATCCATTAAAGCTATTGTATGATTTTTTCCTGGACCTAAAAACAACAGTTTTATTATCATGTTTCCAGCCAAAAACAATATTATTTGGTCCCATTCTGTCTGATACATCATCACGATTTAATGTTGCTGTATAGGTAATTCGCTTTGGAACACCTCCTTGAGATGGCATTGTATACACCTCGGTATTTCCATCATATTGCCCGGTAAAAGCAAGTGTCTTTCCATCAGGTGAAAACCTGGCAAACATTTCATAACCAATATGATTTGTTAGTTTTCTAGCTACTCCTCCATTTGCATCAACTGTGTATAAATCTCCTGCATAAGTAAATACCAAATTATTTCCATAAATCGTTGGGAATCTGAGAAGTCTTGCCTCCTCCTGTGCTTGTATAAAATAAACACCTAGAAAGAAGACTAATAGTGATAAAGTCTTTAGTTTTTTCATTTTTTGTAATTTAGTAAATTGGGTGATTTTTATTGAATACTGACAAATTTAGCAGGATAAAATCAATATTCAAATTATTATAAAGCACAAACCATGTGATTTTTATAACATTATAAAAACTTAAATGGAAGAACTAATTTTTGAAACCCGTACGGATTGGCGACAGTGGTTGACAGAAAATCACAACAAATTTGAAGGTATTTGGATGGTTTATTATAAAAAACATACTAAAAGAAGGTGTGTGAGTTATGATGAAGCCGTGGAAGAAGCCTTGTGTTTTGGATGGATTGACAGTATTGTAAAAACTATTGATAGTGAGAAGTATAAGCAAAAATACACTCCCAGAAGAAAAAATAGCATCTGGTCTAAGCTAAACAAAACAAGAGTAGAAAAAATGATCAAAGCTGGTTTAATGACTCCTTTGGGGCTAGCAAAAATCGAAGAAGCCAAGAAAAACGGACAATGGGAGAAAGCTTATGAAACCAGTCAAATGCCAAAAATACCCACAGAATTCAAACAAGCTCTTGAAAAGGATATTGAAGCTTACACTAATTTCATGAATTTTGCCAAAAGCTATCAACGAAATTATTTAAATTGGTACATTAGCGCCAAGCGCACAGAAACAAAAGAAAAAAGGTTAAAGCAAATTATTGAATGGTCAAAACAAAACAAGAAACCAGGACTTGCTTAAGACAGTTTTATGATTACTGAACACAAAACAATTCCTGACACCTGGTGTTATACATAAGCCAGTATGGAATATTGTAAAATGGAATTCCATAATGGCTTTGTATAAATCAAGTCCGGTTCTGTCCTTTTTTATTACTTCTTTTGATTTAAAGCGAAGACAATAATTATTTTGTGCAAACAAAAACTTAGTGGTTATAAGTAAAGCAAAAAACAATATAGCTCTAATCATATCTTATTTAGGTTACCCGCTCCTGCAATTAAAATTAGGCTTTGGTTAATGCCGTATGGAGTTTATTAAGCATAGCTTTTTCTATGCACATTTACAGAAAAATTAACAAAAATCACAGAGAATGTTGTAAGGGTGGGGAGAAAGGAAGGTAGGCCACTTCAGTTAATATTAAGAAATAGCCTTTGTTTTAATTATTTTCCTAATTGCTGTTTAACAATTTTGGTAATGTATTTTCCAATAATATCAAACTCAAGGTTTACCACGGTTCCCTCCTTGAATTCATGAAAGTTAGTTAAATCGTAGGTAAATGGAATTATGGCTACCTGAAACGAGTCAGCCTGAGAATTAACAACAGTTAAGCTAACTCCATTTACAGAGATAGAGCCCTTTTCAACAGTAATATTTCCTTGTGATGGATCATATTTAAAAGTATAGTACCAGCTACCATCTGCTTCTTCAACCTTGGTGCAGACGGCCGTTTGATCTACGTGTCCCTGAACAATATGTCCGTCTAATAAACTATCAGGCTTCATACTACGCTCAAGGTTCACCTTGCTGCCCACTTCAAGCAATCCAAGGTTTGACTTTATTAAAGTTTCCTGAATTGCTGTCACTGTAAAAGTAGTATCAGTTAAATCCACAACTGTTAAACATACTCCATTGTGAGCAACGCTTTGGTCTATTTTTAGTTCTTTCACAAAAGAACATTCCATTGTTATGTGAAGATTTTCTTTTTCTTTTCTTAATGCTACAACTTTAGCAGCTTCTTCAACAATTCCTGAAAACATACCTTATTTTTTTGGTTATTAATTTTTATACAAAGTTAGGCTTTTAATATTGATCAGGAAATAACAAAAATCAGTATCATTATCAAATTTGACCAAATTTATTTATGTGGCTTATTGATAATAAATGAAACACATATGATTAATAATCAGCAGATTAATTCAAAGGCAGCAAGTTGGTATTAATGAAAAAACCATAAGTCTTTTTGAATTAAGACTTACGGTTTCTATTCATTTTCAGACACTTTCTAAATCAAACCTTTCAAATCCTTTTTCTTTACTTTGTAGCCAACTTTTCTTTTCACTGTCACCTTACCCACATACATAATATAATACATAACAGGAATGAAAATAAGTGTCAGGAATGTTGCAAACGTTAACCCGTAAATAATTGTCCATGAAAGAGGTCCGAAAAATGCCACATTATCTCCACCAAAGTGAATGTTTGGACTAAAACTTTCAAACAATCCTACAAAATCGATATTAAAGCCAATGGCTAAAGGAATCAACCCTAGAATAGTTGAAAGTGCAGTAAGCAAAACAGGAGTAATACGCGCTTTACCTGCCTGAATAATCGCATCTCGTGTTTTCTCTCCTTGTCCTTTTAATACATCTGTAAATTCAACAAGTAAGATACCATTTCGTACCACAATGCCAGCCAGGGCAACCATTCCCATTCCAGTCATAATAATTGACATCGGTTGTTGGGTAATCATGTAGCCGAGTAGTACTCCAATCACACTAAAAAATACCTCAGTAATAATAATCAGGGGTTTACTCATAGAGTTAAACTGGGTTATCAAAATAAACATTATAAGTGATAAGGCTAATAACATGGCTTTTGATAAGAATTCCCCTGTTTCTTTCTGATCTTCCTGTTCTCCGGTAATTTTAATATCTACCGCCTCAGATTTATTAAAGGCTGGTAAAACTTTCCTGATTTGTGAAACTATTTCATTTGCATTATAGCTCCCCAAAACATTTGACGAAACAGTTACAATTCGTTTTGAATCTTTACGATTGATCCCACCATAAGAGTTTACATATGAGGCCTTTGCTACCGATGACAACGGAATTTGACGGGTTTGTCCCTGAGTAATATCCATGAAGGTAATTTTTGTATTCATTAAGCGATCAATGTTGGTTCGTTGATCGTATTTATACCTTATTTGTATTGGATATTGATCTTCACCATCGCGATATTTCGATGCTTCTGTTCCAAAAATAGCAGTTCTAAGCTCCATACCAATCTGGGCAGTTGAAATTCCTTCGCGGTTGGCACGCACACGATCTACTTCAATTAAAACTTCTGGTTTTTTCTTGTCAAAATCAGTTTTTAATTCCTCAATTCCAGGAATATTGATAGAATCAAGAAAGTGTACCAAACGGTCTGAAGTACTCAATAATTCCTCAAAATCATCCGAAGTTACCTCAATGTTAATTGGTTTGCCGGTTGGAGGACCTCCCTGTGGTTTACTTACTGTAATTTCAGCCCCCCTTATATCTTTTACAGCATTACGAATACTGTCCATGAAATCGTTGGTGTTTTTCCCGTGTCGTTGTGCAAATTCGACAAAATTGACGGTTACTTTACCTAATTGGGGGGTCACACCTCCAAAATCGAAATTCGACTCAGATACGCTTTTTGCCACATTGGCCACTACCGATTCAACTATATCGCGATCATTTTCAAAGACCTTATCTATACGATGCTCAACCAACTGGGTAATAGAATCCGTTACTTTAACATCTGTACCCACAGGTAATTTTATCATTGTATATACCGCATTGGGTTCCATATCAGGAAAAAATACCACTTTAGGCGCAAAAGCTCCCATCAGGAAAAAAGTAATAAAAAATGTGCCGGTTATACCATATAATAAATAATAAGGCCTACGCTTGGTCAATATCCATGAGAGAAAGTTTTCATACTTATCAAGCAGGGCTGGTATAAAAGAATGCTGAAATTTATACAATACCTTATAAAACCAGATATTATGAAGTATGTAGGATATAGCAAAGAAAATCAACAGGTTAGCCAACGCATGCCAGCCTATCAGATGTATTGCAAATCCCAGGCCTGCAAATATACCTGCCGTACGGAAAATTTTCTTATTGCTTAACCTTTCCAGTTCATCCTCGCTTGGTTTCATAAATGAAACAGCAAAAACAGGATTAATCACATAAGCAACAATTAGTGAAGCAATTAGGGTGATAATAATAGTTACGGGTATAAAATACATGAACTTTCCAACGACTCCTGGCCAGAATGCCAAAGGAAAAAACGGTGCCAGGGTAGTAAGCGTACCAGACAGAATTGGCATAAAAACCTCACCAGCTGCAAATTTTGCAGATGTGGCGATATCCATTTTCGTTTTTCTAAATACCCTGTGCGTATTTTCTATTACCACTATGGCGTCATCAACTACAATACCCAAAGCAAATATAAAAGAAAACATGACCAACATATTCATGGTAAAATCAAGACCAGGCATAACAATATAGGCCAGAAACATGGACAATGGAACTGATAAACCCACAAAAACAGCATTGGTAATCCCCATAAAGAACATCAAAATCATGGTAACAAGTAAAAAACCAATGATAATGGTATTATTCAAATCAAATAAAGTTGTGCGGGTATGTTTACTCTGATCACCAGTTACCACAACATTCAGTTTATCAGGGAATTTTGTCTCTTTTAAATGCTTGGTAATCTCAGCGATTTTATCAGAAGCATCCAGCAGGTTTTCACCACTTTTCTTAATTACGTTCAGCGTAATCACATTTTCACCATCCATGCGCGCATAACTCTCACGCTCTGCATGGGTGTCTTTAATCTCGGCAATATCCTGCAAATATACCTGTGCCCCCCTGTTTGAACGAACCACGATATTTTTGAGGGCCTCAAGATCTTTAAATTCCCCAACCACCCGAATTGAACGGCGCATACCATCCATATCAATATTTCCACCTGAAAGGGTGACGTTTTCGCTACTAATCATGGAAGTAATATCGCGGAAAGACAAGCCGGCGGCCTGAAGTTTATACATATCCACATTTACCTGTATCTCGCGGTCGAGTGCACCAACAATGTCAACCCGCGTAATTTCAGTAAGGCCTTCAATTTGTTCCTGCATGAGTTCGGCATACTTTTTTAGTTTATCAAGGCTGTAACGTCCTGAAAGGTTGATGTACATAATAGGTATTTGAGACATATCAATTTCCACCACATCCGGTCCTTGATTTATATCTGACATTGGAAGATCCTTTTTTGCCTTATCAACCTCATCTTTAACAAGTTGCTTGGCCTCTGAAACTTCAATTCCGGTTTCAAATTCGATAGCAATTGACGAAAAATCCTGCACTGAACTACTGGTTATCTTTTTAACCCCACTAATTGATTTTAACTTTTTTTCCAAAGGTTTGGTAATCAGGTTTTCCATATCGCTGGGCGAAGTTCCAGAGTATATTGTTTGTACCAACATGGTAGGAATAACAATCTCCGGAAACTGTTCCTTTGGGATACTATTATAGCTTATCATCCCAAAAATGGCCAAAATGACAGCCAACACATATATACTGGTTTTATTGTCAATGGCCCAACTGGTTGGTTTAAATTCTTTGAATTTTTTTCCCATTTTATAATCTTTTTTTGGAATGATTAAAATCTAACGACATCGCCTTCTTCAATGTCTAAATATCCGGATGTAATAATTTTATCACCTGCTTTTAATCCTTCGGTAATTTCAACAATCCCATTGTAATTTTGTCCTTGTTTGACCGGAGCCTTTTTAACAATTTGCTTATTATCAACTAATTCTGCAAGGAATACAAAATCACCATCCAAATCGGTCTGGATGTATTTTACAGGTACACTAATAGCGCTATCAGCCTTATAATCAGTTATTTTTAACACAGCAATCATATTGGCTTTGTAACCATCCTTTGAAGGATCGAGGTTTACTTCGACACTAAATGTACGGTTCATTGGATTAATATACCGGCTAACAGCAGAAACTTTAGCTGTGATTTCGCGGTTTAAATCGGGAAATACTATGTTTACCGGATCGCCCTGGGCAACCTTTTTCGAATAGGCCTCAGCAACTTCGGCTTTTACCTTGATAGTTCTAAAATTGACAACCCTGAAGGCTGGTATTGGTAACTGTGGTGAAGCAAGCTGCCCCACTTTTACATTAATTTCTTCAACTGTACCGTTTATTGGTGATTTTATACTGTTCATTGCAATTTGCTCTTTAAGGGCAGCTATTTGACCTTCAAGGGCTTCTTTGTTTGTTTTAGCCTGCAGATACTGCATCTCGGAACCAATTTTTTGATCCCACAAACGTTGCTGGCGTTCAAAATTTTCTTTTGCAAGTGAATAATTCGACTCCAGTACTTTTAGTTGTTCTCCCAAACCTGCATCTTTTAAGCGGGCAAGTACCTGTCCTTTATTTACATATTGTCCGGCCTGTACCAAGACTGATTGAACAATACCTCCCATTCCTTCAGGTTGAACAGCCACATTTTCTTCGCCATCCAGCTTGCCCTGAACTTCTATAAAATGTTTAAATTCACCAGCTTGTAAGTCTTCAATGGTCACGCTCATAATGTTCGAAAGATCTTCTTCCTGTGGACCTAATTCGGCTTCCAACTGCTTAATTTTTTCAGCAAGTTCATTTTGTTCTTTTTTTAGCTTTTCAAGTTCGGCTTTTTTATCCTGCTTGCATGAAGCTACAGTCAAAAACAAAACCATTACAGCGAAACTAATTTTTATGGTTTTCATTGGTAAATATTTTTTATCTGTTAACATTCTTTTATGATTATTAGTTAGTTGACTTTTCTAAAATCCTGTCTAAAGCCACTTTTGCATTAAAAAACTCCATTACCGAGCTGTAATAATTACGTTGTGTGGTAAGGTATTGTTCCTGGCTTTGGGTTAAATTAAGGCTTGTAATAATTCCTTCCTTAAATTTAATTGTATTTTTTTCATGAATCTTTTTAGATAACTCCATACTTTCCTTATTACTTAGATAATTCTTGTAGGCAATTTGGTAGGTATTTAAAGCTGCATCAAATTCAAGAATTAAATTTTCACCAACCTGTTCTTTGGTCAATGTAGCTTTTTCAAGTTCCATTTTTGCCTGCTTTACCTTGGCTATCCGCTGACCACTTGTAAAAATAGGGATAGAGGCAGTAACGCCAATTACATCTTTTGGCATAAAATTAAAAGCGGGAGCATTAAGCTGTTCCTGGTGCTGATAAAATGCTGCAATTGTAGGCAGGTATTTAGATCTTTCACGTTTTAAGCTTAACGACATAAGCGACTCCTGTACCTGAAGCATTTGATAACTGGTAGACTTGTCAAGTGCAAATTCAGGATTTGAAAGATATTCCTCATTCCCTTCTATAACAATTCCGGCTATGCTGTCGATCAATTTTATTTCCTGAGTAAGTTCCATTCCTAATTGTATTTTCAACAATTTTTTCGAAACATCTATTTGTCCTTCAAGAGAATGGATTAAGGTTTCAAGGTTTGCCAAATTAATTTTAAGTTGGTCAACATCTGTTTCTTCTGTATACCCCTGCTCGTGCATTTTTGTGATTTCATTAAGCGTTTTATCAACTGCCTGCCTGCTTTCTTCAAGTATCTTTATGTTTTCATCAAGCACTAAAACAGTAAAATAACCAGCCGACACAGACTCTTTTATCTTTAATTCAGAAAGAACCACATTTTTTTCAGATAATTCTCTATATACTCTGGAGGCCTGTAATCCCACAAGGTATTCGCCACTAAAAATTAGTTGAGTTACCTTAAAATTGATGGTGGTATTATCAGCCGTCCCTAACTTAACCGGTGGTGGCAATATATAGCTTCCGGTAAGGTCACTTCCAGTAACTGTCGTATTTGGATCAAGACTAGTAAAGTCATAATATCCACCAAAACTCATTTCAGGAACTGTAAACTGATGCTGATAAGTTGCTTCAATGTTGAACTGAGGTAAACCAATTGCAGTAGTTTCCATCACTTGCTTTTTCGCAATTTCCACATCAATTTTCGATGAACGGACATCTCGGTTGTATTCCAATGCATGTTGTTGGGCATCGTTTAAAGTTAACGGAATTGTATCGCCAGGTTGGGTTTCCTGCGCATAAACACCATTAAATAAAATAATTACGGTCACAACAAAGCTGCATAATCGTAAAATAGTCTTCATTTTCAATTTCATTATAAATTTATATTTAGTTTTATGTAATCGGATTTCATTTTTTGTATTACCTTTTCAAGCTCAATCAGTCCTTTTTCAGTTGCAATTCCCCGAACATGATAATTGAAAATTTCAATAAAGGAGGCAGGCTTTATCATTTCTTCAATAGTCAGGAAATCGTTTTCAAAGGTATTTTCAACCCGTTGAACCTGTAATTTGGCAATAAGTTCGACATTTATCTCCTCCCGGTATAAACCTTCTTCAATTCCCTTTTTCAGGTTGTTCGAATAATTTTCCATTAGTTTTTGTCTTCTGAGCTGATGCATTCGCTGATGTACTACGGGATAATACTTTCGTAAATCATATTCCGAAGTAGGGCTGTATTCTTTAAATATCTGAATCACCACCTTATGTACCTGGTAAATTTCATCAATTGCATTTTCGTAGGTTGTTATAAGCTTGCTTAAACAGGATTCTTTCTCTTCAAATTCGGAGTCGACAATCAACTCTACCAATTCGGTTTTATCTTTCACATGTTGATACAGCGTTTTTTTCGATATCCCCAGTTCGCGAGAAATATCGTCCATGGTCACGCTTTTGATACCATACCTTGTAAAAAGTTGATTCACTTTTTTTGCAATATTTTTTAATTCTTCATTCATGGTTGCAAAAGTACACCAAGAAAACTTTGGAAACAATTTATTGCTTAAAAGTTTTCTTAGTATTTGTATTAAATAATGTTAGAAAGGTTCTAAAGTTTTTAAAGGTGTCAAAAATAGGATGATAAAAAACCACATTATTGTTAATTTCGGTGAAGCGGAAAAATTTACCGATGAATTAATAAAATTGACGAATGCATTACTGAATGGTAATAAAAAATATTGTATGGCTGGTTGTTTTCTCGTACAGCAGTAAGGTATTACCTCCCTACAAACCAATAGCTCAATTTACAAAGTGAAAACACCTTGTATGCGCAGGGGAATTGTTGCCAAATCGGGTTAAACATTAATTTTGTAACCATGTTTACTAAATTTAAACCCAATATTTTTATGGCTGGCGATAATGCAGCCCTCCGGAGTTCAATGGCCTTAACAGTTGTTTTTAGTTTAGCCTCCACTATCTTCTTAACACTGATTATTGTTCCGGCCAGGTATTTAATTGCAAATAAAGCAAAAGCAAAACTAAAAGCAATTAACAGAAAAAGTAAAAATTAAAAAAAATAAAGACAGACATAAAAAAAACAGGCTTCGAGCCTATTTTTTTGTTTTTTATAATTTAACTATCTCTTCTCAATAAAATTCAGCCACCAACACCCCCTTGCTTTATAACAGACTTTCTATCAAATAGTTAAATGCTAAAATACTTCTATTGTGCCTGATTTAGCAGCTTTAGTGATTTTGATATCCATGTCGGGATAATCTCATTTTATTTTAACATATTTTTACATTCCCCTTCAGGATACACATTTAATATCTTAATTGTCAATATATTACACCTAAAAAAGGGTTCGAATTAGGCTTCGACTCACTTTTAATCATGGCCAGATAGTGCTAGTTAGTAAAATTTAATATTCTAAGTATAAAACTAATTTTTTAGGGGATAGAATACATATTTATGTATTTTTTACAAGTATTTGGATGTTTTTTAAGGGGTTTAACTTTAATAAAATGTTTTTTAACACTTTTTTAACAAAAAATGTTTGGTGCGAATGAAATTTATGTTTATTTTTGTCGTGTAATTAATTTTAAAAGTTAAACAAAAGTCAAACTAAAATTTAAAGCTTATGAAAACTACTATCAAATTAATATCAGCAGTTGCAATATTATTAAGTGCAACCTTAGTATCTGCCACTCAACCAAATATTCAAATATTGGCAGACAATTCTTTCGTTTTATCTATAAATGAAATTAAATCGGAAATTAAAATTAGTATTAAGGATAAATACGGATATAAACTTTATAAGAAGAATGTAACAACAGAGGATGGAAAATTTCTTCAAAAATTTAGTTTCTCTAATTTACCAGATGGAACTTACAAATTAGAAATTGAAGATGACCTAAAAGTAGTTCTGCTTTCAATTGATGTGACGGATAATAAAATTGTAAGCAAGGAAATTGCTAATGAAAAAGTATTTAAACCTGTTGTATATAAAAAGGGCGAAAATGTTTATGTGAGTAAATTTTCTCCAGAAAAAGAACCATTAAAAGTGGTTATTTATGACAACAATTATGATGTGGTTTATAAAGAAACCCTTGATGGAAAAATTGATTTGGCCAGAGTTTACGCATTTCCGAAATCTGGCGATTATACAATTGCTTTAGAAAGCAATAACACAACTTATGAACATACTGTTTCCATAAATAAGTAGTTGATTAATTAATTGAAGAGGAAAAGGCTGTCGAATTCGACAGCCTTTTTGTTTATAGGATGATAATCAATCCATATTTTTCCTTCCAATTTTATCTAAAATTTACTTATTCTGTTCCTTTGCCCAGCTATCTTTTAATGTAACAGTTCTGTTAAACACCGGCTTTTCATGGGTAGAATCTTTATCTACGCAAAAATACCCCTTTCGCTCAAACTGAAACTTTTCTTCAGCTTTTGCCTCCAAAACGACTGGTTCCAGCTTCGCATTTTCAATTATTTGCAGTGAATCTGGGTTCAAATAATCTAAAAAGGTTTTACCTTCTTTATCATTTGAAGGATCTTCTACATTAAACAAGCGATCATATAAGCGGACTTCCGAATCCACAGCATGTTTTGCCGAAACCCAATGCAAGGTCGCCTTTACTTTTCTTCCATCCGGAGATTTTCCACCTTTGGATTCAGGATCATAGGTGCAATGTATTTCAGTAATATTGCCCTCTGCATCTTTTACAACATCAGTACAAGTTACAAAATAAGCATATCGCAATCGTACTTCTCTACCAATTCCTAAGCGGAAAAACTTTCGTGGAGGATTTTCCATAAAATCTTCTCGCTCAATAAACAACTCTCTGGAAAACGGAACTTTTCTGCTTCCTTTGCTCTCATCTTCAGGGTTATTTATTGCATCAAGAAGCTCCTCCTTGTTTTCAGGATAATTAGTAATAATAACCTTAACAGGATCTAAAACTCCCATTACCCGATTCGCTCGTTTGTTTAAATCCTCACGAATGCTATGTTCAAGTAGAGCAACATCAATAAAACCATCTCGTTTTGCCACTCCAACCTTCTCTGAAAAATTACGGATAGATTCAGGTGTGTAGCCTCTTCTTCTGTAGCCCGAAATTGTAGGCATACGGGGATCGTCCCAGCCTCTAACATGCTTTTCCTGAACCAGTTGCAGCAATTTTCGCTTACTCATAATTGAGTAAGTAAGATTTAAACGAGCAAACTCAATTTGCCTTGGTCTGTACTCATCAATTGCCAACTCGTCAATAAACCAATTATATAATGGTCTGTGTACTTCAAATTCAAGAGTACAAAGTGAATGTGTTATTCCTTCAAAATAGTCAGACTGACCATGTGCAAAATCATACATAGGATAAATACACCACTTATTACCAGTTCTATGGTGCTCTGCATATTTAATTCGATACAAAATAGGATCACGCATGTGCATGTTTGGTGATGCCATGTCTATTTTTGCGCGCAAAAGGTATTTCCCCTCCTCAAACTCACCTTTTTTCATGCGTTCAAACAAGTCCAGGTTTTCATCCACTGTCCGATTTCTAAAAGGACTGTCTTTTCCTGCTTCCGTTGGTGTGCCTTTGTATTGACGCATTTCTTCAGGCGTTTGTTCACAAACATATGCCTTTCCTTTTCTTATTAATTGTACTGCAAACTCATACAATTTATCAAAATAATCTGATGTAAACCTGGGTTCTCCTTCCCATTTGAACCCCAACCATTTAATGTCTTCCTGTATCGATTCTACATACTCAACATCTTCCTTTACAGGATTGGTATCATCAAACCTTAAGTTACATTTGCCTTTATATTTCTCTGCAACACCAAAGTTTAAACAAATTGATTTAGCATGCCCAATATGTAAATACCCATTAGGTTCGGGAGGAAAACGTGTGTAAATATTTCCACCGTGTTTACCTTCCTTAATATCTTGTTCTAAAATATTCTCAATGAAGTTGAGTGATTTTTTAACTTCCTTATTCCCAGATTCTTTTTCTGTCATCTTTATTCCTTCATATTTTACACAAACTGCAAAAATAAAAGTTATTATTTAGATTTTACACCATTTTCACAGATTTTTAGCATCATTACTTAATTATTAAACTCCTTATTTATCAAACATTTACACTACTACAAGGTAAATATTAAGATGTTAATTACATTTAAATCAACAATTGTTTTATTATCTTTGCAATCCTTTTTGCCTTGATAAATGAATAACAAAAGAGGCAGGATTTTAGTAATAATAACAGATGAAAGAGAATGGGGCAGGCGAAAAAAAAACTCAACAACCAAATAATTCCGCTAATAAATAAAGAAAAACAACTTAATAATTTTAATGTTTTTTCTTCATATGATGACGAGATTCATCCTGGTAGAATATTTGTTCATTTATATAGTGAACTTTATGACACTTATTCAGTTTTTGGCAATATAAACATAGAACTGTTTATCAAAAACCTTGAAAAAATTCATCATATTGATTCTACAGACTATATTATTAAGGAAGAATTTTCAAAAAGGAAAAAAGTAGACGAAATTGATTACAACAGTTGTACTTATTTGATAAAACTCAAGGAAAAATTACTACTGTACATTACCAATTACAAAATTGTTTTTTATTATGCGACATCGACAAATTTCGATGATATAAAGGAAGTAATTTCACTTGTAAAGCAAAGCAAAAAAGAGAAAAAGCATAAAAGAAAATTCTATATGATTTCTGCCAATTCTCATTCTGAGTTTGGCTTGGAATTCAGAAAGTTCAACATCAAGAAACAGGAAATTGATTTAACCGAGAATTATAACGATGATTTTGTTGAAGTTGATGAAACCATCAGGAATTTTTTAAATAAAGACAAGCTCAATGGGTTGGTTTTGCTACATGGCAAATACGGCACAGGAAAAACCTCCTATATTCGTAACCTAATGAGTACTGTAAATAAACGCTTTATCTTTTTGCCTGTCAACATGATGGAATCAATTAGTTCTCCTAATTTTCTTCCATTTATTTCTAAATACAATAACAGCATACTTATTCTTGAAGATTGCGAAACCATTGTTAAACAGCGTGAAAGTGGAAACTCAGATAGTGCATTGGTTAATTTACTAAATTTAGGTGACGGTTTGCTCTCCGATGCTCTGTCAATAAAACTAATTTGCACTTTTAATGCAGATATCAAGCAAATAGATCAGGCAATACTTAGAAAAGGCCGATTAATTGCCAGATATGAATTTAAAGAACTTAGTATTGAAAAAGTAAACAAGCTTTACGAAAAAATTGGAGTTAGTGAAAAGGTAGACCAACCTAAAACTCTAGCCGAAGTTTATAACCATAATACAAAAGAGTTTGATAATCAGCACGCAGGGAAAAAGATTGGTTTTAAGTAGACAGTTAATCTAAAAAAATAGAAATAAGTTAAGATTTATTTAATTATTTAATCTTTCTCAATTTTACAATTAAATTGTTATCTTTATTTCTAATAAACGAACTGCTAAAAAAACAGCTTGCAAATACAAAATAGCTTTGCTATGTTTGTATAAAATCAGTTAAAGTCTGGAGAAACTCTGATAATGAGAATATTAATAGTTGATGATGAGCCAATTAATGTGCTTCTGTTGGAGAGTCTGCTAAAAAATAAGTATGACACTACATCAGCTGAAAATGGACTTGAGGCCTATAATAAAATTGTTGAATCACCGCCAGATATAGTCCTCCTTGATATTCTCATGCCTTATATGGACGGTTTTGAAACGCTTGAAAAAATCAAAACCAATAAAAACCTTGCAAATACCATCGTAATTATGGTAACAGCTAAGGTTGAGAAAGATGATGTGAAAAAAGCAATGTTACTGGGAGCTGATGATTACATTAAAAAACCAATTGATGCAACTGAGCTATACACAAAAATAGATATTCATGCAAGGCTAAAAAAATCAGAAGAGCAAATCATGGAATATCAGGTATATGCCAATATTCATGAAAGCATGATTTCTGCTCAGCGAATTCAACAATCACTACTTCCTGATAAACAAAACTTCACACGAATCTTCCCAAATTCGTTTACCTTATTTAAACCAAGGGACATGATTGGTGGTGATTTTTATTTTGTTTCGCAGAAACTCAATAAAAAATTTATCTGCGTTTCAGATTCTACCGGACATGGAGTACCTGCTGCCATGATATCTATTTTGGCTTACATGGAATTAAGTTGGATAGTTAATAAATCGAACATTAGTAATCCACTTCAAGTAGCAAGCAATCTTAGAGCAGAGCTGCTGAATCATCTAGGACAATCTTCTGATACTTATGCATCAAGCAACGGACTTGATGCGATATTTTGTGAATTTGATGAGCAAAAACAGATCTTAAATTTTGTGGGTGCCGGCCGTCCGATAATCATTGTAAGAAAAGACCAAAACTACATTACTATAAACAAGCAAAAGGTAAATCCAGTAATTCATAATGACGATTATTACTTGTTTTACATACGAGGCGACTTTACTACATTAGATTTGGAATCTGTTGCAAATCAGTTAAATAACCACGAAATTGAATTAAAAAAAGAGGATGTGGTTTACTTATACTCAGATGGAATTACTGATCAATTTGGAGGTGCCGAAGAAAAGAAATTTTCGAAAAAAAGGTTAATGGAGCTTATATTAAGCTGTCAAGGAAAATCATTGAAATCTCAAAAACTTATTTTGTATAAAGAACTTGATAAATGGACCATAAACCACGAACAAACTGACGATATTGTGGTTATAGGTATCCAGGTTTAAATCATTTAATACGTGCTAACTTTTTTATTGAATCAAGTTTTAAAATACGTATTTTCCGTCCGTTTAACTCAATATACTTATCTGCTTTAAATTCTGATAACAAGCGAATTACAGACTCAGTGGCAGTTCCAACCAAATTTGCAAGTTCTTCTCTGGTCAGGCTAACTTTTAAATAGTTTTGCTCATCAAGATCAAAAGTATCTCTTAATAATACTAAAATTTCTGCTAATCGCTCTCTTACTGTTTTTTGTGCAATATCAATAATAAATTTATTTGCCTCTCCAAGTTCTTTCAACGAAACTTTTAATACTTCCATCGAAAACTCATTGTTCTCTTTTACAAGATCAATAAAGAGGTTTGCCGGAATAAAACATAGAACAGCATCATCAATTACTTTGGCAGTAGTGTCAGCCAATTCCTGACTAAGAATAGAACGAAAACCAATAATTTCACCCGCTTTCGCAAAACGAATAATCTTTTCACGTCCGTCAATTCCTGTTTTGTATAATTTTACAATTCCTTTATTAACGCAATATATCCCACTAATCCTGTTTCTCTCATGATAGATTATATTTCCCCTTTTGTAATAATTGCATCCCTTTTCAAAAGTCAGGATGTTCAGTTCGTCTTTAGTAAGATGTCTGAATATGGAATTAAATGAAAAACAATCACTACAAACAGGAATATTCTCCAGATTTCTCATTGCCATATTTTCAAAAAGCTATGTAGTACTAATCTCTAATTTTGTGCAAGATACAATATAAAGTATATTTGTGAAAATAATTAAAACTTAAATTGTAACAATTACTTAATATTGGGCATTTTCCAGCAGAAAAATTGAAGCTGGGTAAAAAAGTTGCAATTTCTGGCGATATAAACTAAAACAACAAATATTTAAATAATAACTAACTAATATTATAAGATGAAGAGTTCAATTAATGCTAAATGGCAAGGTAAAATGGCCTTTGATGTAGAACTTGGCGGACATAAAATAACACTTGATGCCGCTGAAGAAGTAGGCGGTGAAGATAAAGGGGTAAGACCAAAACCATTAATGATGGTGGCACTGGCAGGTTGCACCGGAATGGATGTAGTTTCTATTCTTAAAAAGATGAGGGTTGAGTTTGATGATTTTAATGTACGGGTTGAAGCTGATATGACTGAAGAGCATCCGAAACAATATTTTAAAATGAAGATTTTTTACGAATTTAAAGGAAAAGACCTCCCTTTGGATAAATTGCAAAAGGCTGTCAGCTTATCAGAAGAAAGATATTGTGGAGTATCAGCAAGCTACAGAAAAGCTATGGAGATTAGCACTGAGATTATAGTGAATCCCGAGTAATTACAAAGCAGTAGTAGGCATAAACAATTAATAATCAGCTAACTACGTCTTGTTTTTCAAAAACTAAATAAAATTACAAACGAAAACAAAGTGCCTGTATTTCTAAATTGCAGGTACTAATACATCTTAACCAGCAAACTAATGAACTTCAAAAATCTATTAAAATTTCTTTCAAATTTATCTGAAAACAACAACCGAGAATGGTTTAACGATCATAAAAAGCAATTTGTTGAGTTAAAAAACGAATTTGAAAACTTTATTCAAGAACTAATTCCTAAAATCAGAGAAACAGATTCTACAATTGGCCCTATTGAAGCAAAGGATTGTATTTTTAGAATCTATAGGGATGTTCGTTTTTCAAAAAACAAAGATCCATACAAAACACATTTTGGAGCCTATATTGCAAGTGGAGGAAGAAAAAGTAGAACATGTGGATATTACCTACACATTGATCCCAAAGAGGCTTTTGTAGCTGCAGGAGCTTATAGCCCAGAACCACAGATTCTTAAAGAAATTCGTTACGAAATAATGGATCGTACTAACGACTTTAAGAAAATAATCGAAAATAAAGATTTTAGAAAGTTTTATGGAACATTGTCTGGTGAAAAATTAAAAACAGCTCCCAAGGGGATTCCAAAGGATTTCGAAGATCTTGAATTAGTAAAGTACAAAAGCTACGAAGTTTTTCATACAATTGATGAAAAAATAATTCTTTCAAACAGCTTCGAAAATTATTTGCTGAATGCTATAAAATTAGCAGTTCCATACAATCTATTTTTCAATAGGTTAATTGAACATGTTCTTAATGAAGAAGATAATTAGGACTAATTAGTAATGATTAATAACCTTTGATTAGGATTATATCTTACATTATATTCTTTTAATGGAAACCCAGCTGGGCCTGTGTCAACTGATCCAAATATTAAATTATATTTAGACCCGCAAACTTTACATGTCCCTATTTGATCTTGTTCTTCAACAACAGCACCTGACACCTCAGGATCATATGTACAGGTAGCATCATATGCAGCATAACTTTCTCCGCCAATACCGTAACCTGCTACATTTGTCACAATTATTCCGTTATATCCTTCGTTAGGTATATATATAGAATTAGTAGGAATAGCTAGATCTTGATATTGTGGTAAATCCAAATATAATTCCACATGCACATAAACTTCAGGCACAGGATTATCATCTGAACACTGAAAAAAGCAAATTGACAGCAATATAATAATGAAAAATAATCGTAATTTTGACATTGTATGAGTCCTTTTTTATATAATAACGCAAAATTAATTAAATTATTGATTTGTTTACTTTTCTTCTCTGCCGTAGGAAAATTTGCTTATTCTCAGGAGGAAGGTACAGGCACAGACCCTATATCCCAGGCAATTGAGGAGCAAAAGCAAGAAGCATATCTTGGTTCAAAACTTACGAAAAATGAACAACAAGAATTGGAGAGAATATACGAAAAATATAAGCTCACTGACAGGCAGGTTGAATTAAAATCCATGGAAAAAAGTGGGCAAAAAATTAAATTCTTTGACAAGTTTAGGATTGCTTTTGCCAACAGAAAAAACTATATGCGCGAAAAAAAGCTCGCCAAGTTTAGAGAAAAAAAAGTAATGAGCAAGCAATCCGACAAAACACGAGAAAGAATGACTAAAAACCATAAAAAAACCAAAGAGAAATACAATAGAACCAAAAGAAAGAAAAAAAGAAAACAATTTTTTAATTTATTTAGATAAATCTTGAAAAAATTGCAAGAGCTTTTGTAATTTTGTTTAATATATATAAAAGTCACCAACGATGGATTTAGATAATATAATTTACATAATTGCGACTATCGTTATTTTTGTAGTAAGCTTGCTTGGTCAAAAGAAGAAAAAAGTGGAAGTTCCAGTTTCAAAGCCACAAGAAGAAGGAGTCTATTCGTTGAATGATTTTGAAAAAATACTTGAACGAAAGCAAGAGTACAGACAACCTGAAAGTATAATTGAAGAAATTAAAGAAGAACCAAAGGAATTTGAAAAAACAATTAACGAAGATCACAAAAAGGGAACAAAGCAAAAGAAAAGTACCCTCGACGAAGAAGAAAATCAAGATGGCTTTGATGTTAAGTCAGCAATAATTTACTCATCAATATTAGAACGAAAAAAATTCCGTCATTAAAAACAACTTGCCTGAAAGAAGGTTAAAGTGTTGAATTAAAACCATTTATTTGATTATACAATAAATTTTATTTATCTTTGCAGCGCAAAGAGTCCAAAACCCGTAAGGGAGATGGATTCTTTTTTATTTCTATAACTACTAATAAAAATATAGTATGGCAAAAGTTTCATATATAACTGAAGAAGGACTTAACAAGTTGAAAGGAGAACTTGACCAGTTAACCAGAGTAGAGAGGCCAAAAATTTCAGCACAAATTGCTGAAGCACGTGATAAGGGAGATCTTTCTGAAAATGCAGAATATGATGCAGCCAAAGAAGCACAAGGTTTGTTGGAGTTGAAAATATCAAAACTTCAGGACATAATCAGAAATTCAAGAATTATTGATGAAAGTAAAATTGATACTTCATCTGTTCAGATTTTAACCACTGTTAAAATTAAAAATCTGAAAAATAAGGCCGTAATGCAGTATACACTTGTTGCAGAAAGTGAAGCTAATTTGAAAGCCGGAAAAATATCAGTGGAAACTCCTATTGCTCAAGGGTTAATGGGTAAAAAGGTTGGTGATAAGGTAGCCATTCAGGTTCCAAATGGAGTAATGGATTTTGAAATACTGGATATATCCTTATAAAGACATAAGTTAGAACAATTATTGTAATGGGTTTTCTGAATTAGGAAACCCTTTTTCATTTTATGGTGAATTTAAAATTCTTTAGGTGTAATTAATGATTATGTGCTTGTTTACCATTAAAACAAATTGATTTTCTGCTACTTACCCAAGCTAGTGGTAAACAAGGGCCTAATTGGATATAATTATTTTGAAATCTTCTGCTGTAATCATTACATTAGCTAAAATCAATAAAAACAAAATATTATGATCAAAAACTTCTTCTTTCTTTATTTTATACTCTTTATAATTCAATTAACCTTACATTCCCAAACAAACCCACTTAAAAATCGGGTTCATGTAATTAATAAAGCTCTTAAAACATTAGTAAATGATAACGATTTAAAAAACGCAGGCATCAGCTTTTTGGCAATAGATACAAAAACAGGTGAAGTAATATCAGAACATAATCCTGATTTAAGTTTAATGCCTGCCTCAACCATGAAAATTATTACCACAGCAACGGCATTAGAAGTTTTGGGGAAATATTACACCTTCGAAACTGACCTGGAATATTCTGGAACTATTGACACATTAAACAGGGTTTTAAAAGGCAATTTGTACATTAGGGGAGGGGCTGATCCAACACTTGGTTCTAAATATTATAATAAAAATGGACATTTCGATTTTATTGACCAGTGGATTAGTGCTATTAAGAAAAATAAAATTGATTCAATAACAGGAATGATTATAGCAGATGCCAGTAGGTATGACTATGAAATAGCATCACCAAAATGGACATGGGAAGATATAGGAAATTATTATGGAGCAGGTGCAAATGGACTGACAGCTTTCGATAATTTATACAATATCTATTTTCAGTCACCTTCATTACCAGGAAAGCTAACCAAAATAATAAGAGTTGAACCTAAAATTCCTCAACTAGAAATACTTAACGAGGTTGTTTCATCAAATAGTTGGGAAGACAATGCCTATGTTTTTGGGGCACCGTATAGATATCTCCATATAATAAGAGGGGAAATTCCTAAAGGAAGAAATGAATTTCATGTAAAAGGAGCAATTCCAGATCCTGCTAATTATTTGGCTTGGTATTTTAATGAAGAATTAAAGCTTTCTGGAGTCAAAACAAGTAACAAAACCATTACCATGCGCATACTGAAGTTAAAAGGCGATACAATCGACGAAAAGAGGCATAAACTTGATATTTACACATCGCCTTATCTTCTTTCCATTGTTAATATTACAAATAAAAACAGTATTAACCTCTTTGCAGAGCACCTATTTAATGAAATTGCCTTTAAATTAAAAGGAGTAGGGAGTAACAGAGTTGGAATTGATGCTGTAACAGACTTTTGGAAAGCAAAAGGCATGGATACTGATGGATTTTATGTTCGCGATGGTAGTGGTTTAACAAGGTTTAGCGCAGTAACAGCTAAACAGATGGTTTTTGTGTTGCAATACATGAAAAAAAGTAAAAACTCAAAAGAGTTTTATGAATCGCTTGCAGTATCAGGTGAATCAGGGACTTTACGTTCAGTGGGAAGAAACACTAGTGCTCATGGAAAAATTCATGCAAAAAGTGGATCTATAAGAAGAGTAAGAACATATGTTGGTTATGCTGATACTAAATCAGGAAGAGAACTTGCTTTCGCTATGAATATTTCAAATTACAATTGCACTGATTCTGATGCCAGGAGAAAACTTACCAAACTAATCATATCAATGGCTGATTTCAACTTATAAAAAAATAGGGTGCCGGTTTGAAGAGCACCCTATCTTTGTCAAAAGCAGAATTGTTAAATTTTACAAGGTAAATACCTTATCCGCATTTTGAGCTGCCACAGCTTTGGCATATTAAACATCCTTCTTGATAGACCAAAGTTTTAGAGCCACAGCTTTCGCATTTCTGTCCACTTTTAGCTTTGGTTCCATCAGGTATATATTTTTTCAACGCTCGCTCCACTCCGTTCTTCCAAGTGTTAATTGTCTCACTATCAAGATGTAACGAAGATACCAAGTTGACTGCATTTTCAATTGGCATGCCGTGACGTAACACACCTGAAATTAACTTAGCATAATTCCAAAACTCTTTGTTAAATTTATAAGAAAGGCCTTGAATAGTAATATTAAACCCGTATTTGTTGGTGTATTTAAAGTCGTATCTTTTATTTCCTTTTTCGTCTCTGTTTTTAATAATAAACCCTTTATTTATGGACTTAGGAATAGGAAGCGCATCATCCTCGGCAATACCTGTAAAAATTTCGTAAGGACGTCCATCTAATAAACCTACAAAAGCAATCCATTTTTCGTTGTTATTTTGGAATCTTACAATGTCAGCTTCCAATTCAGCAGGTCGTTTTGGTGAATCAGTAACAACAATACCTGTTTTTTTCTCTTCTTTCTTGGTACTAATTAAAACACCATCACGAGAACCATCTCGATAAACAGTTACACCTTTGCACCCACTTTTCCATGCTTCAACGTATAAATCACCAACTAGACTTTCCTTTACTTCCTTAGGCAAGTTAACAGTAACACTTATTGAGTGATCTACCCATTTTTGAACTCGCCCCTGCATTTTAACCTTTGCAACCCAGTCAACATCATTCGAAGTTGCCTTATAGTATGGTGACTTTTTAACAATTTCGTTTATTTGATCATCATTGAAACTTCTAACCTCATCAATATTATAGTTATTCATCTTTAACCACGTAATGAAGTGATGATGAAAAACATTGTATTCTTCCCAAGAATCACCTACCTCATCAGTAAACGATACAACAACATCGGAATCATTTGGATTTACTTTTCTTCTACGTCGGTAAACCGGCATAAAAACGGGTTCAATACCTGAAGTAGTTTGGGTCATTAAGCTTGTTGTTCCGGTAGGAGCTATAGTAAGCAATGCTATATTTCTACGACCATGTTCAACCATATCGGCATACAACTTTTCGTCAGCCTCTTTTATTCGTAAAACAAAAGGATTGTTTTTCTCTTTGTTTGCATCGTAAATAGTAAAAGCTCCTCTCTCTTTTGCCATTTCAACTGAAGAACGATAAGCTGCCAATGCCAGGTTCTTGTGAACTTCAACTGAAAAATCGATAGCATTATCACTTCCATAACGAAGTCCCAATGCTGCAACCATATCACCTTCAGCAGTAATTCCAACACCAGTCCTTCTACCCTCTTCAGCCTTTTTACGAATATTCAACCACAAATTTTTCTCAGTTCTTTTTACTTCATCAGATTCAGGATCAGTATCTATCTTTCCTATAATCGCATCAATTTTCTCCAATTCAAGATCGATAATATCATCCATAATTCTTTGAGCATAAGCAACATGCTCTTTGAATAGAGTGAAATTGAATTTTGCTTTCTTAGTAAATGGATCTTCTACGTAGTTATATAGATTAATGGCTAACAAACGACAACTATCATGGGGACATAAAGGTATTTCCCCACAAGGATTCGTTGAAACTGTTCGATATCCTAAATCGGCATAACTGTCAGGCACAGACTCATTTATGATTGTGTCCCAGAAGAGAATTCCTGGCTCAGCAGATTTCCATGCATTATGGACAATTTTTGACCATAGTTTTCTTGCATCTATTTCTTTGGTAACTTTAGGCTCTTTTGCATCAATTGGAAATTGTTGTTTATAGGTAGTACCTTCAACAACAGCCTTCATAAATTCATCATCAATTTTTACAGAAACATTTGCTCCTGTAACCTTTCCTGCCTCTAATTTAGCATCAATAAAGTCCTCTGCATCAGGATGTTTTATTGAAATACTTAACATCAAGGCCCCTCTACGACCATCCTGAGCAACCTCTCGAGTAGAATTTGAAAATCGCTCCATAAAAGGAACTACGCCAGTAGAAGTTAACGCACTATTCAACACATGGCTACCTTTGGGCCTAACGTGAGATAAATCATGTCCAACGCCTCCTCTTCTTTTCATTAGTTGAACCTGTTCCTGGTCAGTTTTCATAATACCTCCGTAAGAATCCGCAGGATCATCCTCGCCAATTACAAAGCAGTTTGATAATGACGCTATTTGAAATTGATTCCCAATACCCGTCATTGGCCCACCTTGAGGAACTATATACTTGAAATCCTTTAGTAAATTAAAGATTTTTTCTTCACTTAACGGATTGGGATATTTATTTTCAATTCGATGGATTTCTTTGGCCAATCTCTTGTGCATATCATCGGGAGTTAACTCAAAAATATGTCCATCTGAATTTTTTAAAGCATATTTATTAACCCATACTTTCGCTGCTAATTCATCACCTTTAAAATATTCAAGCGCACCTTTAAATGCTTGCTCAAAGGTATAAGATTTCTCTTTCTTATCGTTTTTTAGGGTCATAGGTTCTATGTACATTATTATAGAATTTATTGTAAGTTATCCTGAGAATTAAGAAGTTATGAAAATTTCATAGCCTGCAATTTATCTATTATTTATAAATATTGAAAGCAACAAATTAGAAAAGTATACTTTACATTCTTGTTTAACTGTTGATATCTTTTTTATTAATCTGATTTCCAATATTAAATTAAAATAAACAAGTGTTGAAAAAAAGTATTTTGCAAAAAACAAGTTAATGACAGGATTAAAATTGATATTTACAATTTGTCAAGATTCTTGTAACCTGCTCGAATTTAATCAATTATGCATAATAGTAGTCAAATTTCAACTTTTATTATACTTTTAGGTCAAAAGAGTTTGATAACTAAGTGCAGTTTAATATGCTACCACTTTGAACAATCGTAAAAATTAAAAAACTGACATTTCCTAATATTTGATTCTATCTTAACTGACATTTCCCATGTTTTGTAGATTTCAGAACATCAGTTACTTATATCATTACCATCAAAAATAAAGCCTGATAATCAGCAGTTTATAAATACTAGTAGGTAACGTTTAACTTTGTTTTTCAACTTTAGAGTTGAATTAGGTCTTCATTTTTGGGTTATTCACTTCGTTTATGAGCTCCACTTTGTTCCGGTTGACCCAAAAACGAAGCAACTTAGGCGAAGCTGTTCTCACGTAGCTCTGAAAGAGCGAGTAAAAAGGTCTAGGCTGCATGGATAACCTTCTCCATCTCTTATCAAGCCTAAGTGCGGCCGGGTGATCTTCGAACAAGTTCTCAGCTTCCCGGTCTTACTAAGGCTTGATTGCAAGCTGGAAAAGGTTTTCCATGAGGCCAATCGCTCTACATTCAATAACGCTAATCTTTTATTCATAAATTTGACTTGGGAAACATCAGTATCTTAATTAATCTTCACGATTTCAATATTTCCAAATAAAGAGAGTTTGTTTTGATAAACGATTTAATAATTTGCCAAACATTCTAAAAAAAGGATAGGTGAAACTAGTGTCAAGTTAAGTATGATATTCCTGGTAATTAGCCAGGTGACAACACCTGGCTGGTGCACTTGTCAGGTGTTGTCACCTGACAAATTAGCCTTGACACGACAATAGTGTCATGTCAAATGTAAGATTTCTGGTAAAGTCATTAGACATTAGTCACTGGTTATTAATAACAAATGACTAGTCACCAATGACTTCTGATTGTTTAAAATATGCTGTATATTAAAATAATACCTAAAATATCACACTTGACTTGACACTAGGGACTAATTGTCGATGTGATACACCTCCAGCAAGAAGATATGTTAAAGGTGAATGATAATCAATTCTTTTCGTTCTTTTCTAATTAAACATTGGTACTAATATTTTATTAGAAAAGAACGTTTAAAATAATGATTGTCAGCTAATTTATACTAACCGCAAATTGCTTTTCGCCATTTACCCCTACCCTAAAAGGGAGTGAAGAACGTTTACCTTCAAGAGCTTGTGAGTAAAATCAGTTTGCTCCCATTTGGGTTGGGGTAAACAAATTGATTTTCAAACGGAAGAAACCATTTAGGTGTAAACTAGCTGATAATCGTATTTAAAATTAAGATTAAATCTCATTAACTAAAAAAGGTCATCCTAAGATGACCTTTATATATTGCATTGAGGCTATATATATTAATATTCCCAAAGGTCTTGCTCGTAATTGAAAATACTTTCTTTAATTCTTTCAGCCTCTAACTGTGATTCTAAGCCAACTGTATAATCAGAAATTGCCCTGTTGTTATAAGCATTTGATTCCTGAACTATATAGCTTGAAAACATTCTTTTGAAAAAAAGATCATCAAACGAATAATCCTGTGCATCATTTTTAGAGTTGAACACTTTATGATTAGCAAGTATTTTCCTTGCCTCTGGGAAATATACCCAGAATAATTTTTTCATCATCAATTGTTCATCCTCCTCTGCGTCAGGATCATCAGATTCTTTTGCATAAATCCTTACCGGACAAAGTCCTACAATACGAACTTCCATGATTGATCTTTGTTTATCAAAGAACCAAACTTCTTTCACAATAAGTTCTTTTACTTCTTTGTAATAAATCTGTCCTTCTATAGTTTTTTCTATCATCGGGCCTTCAGGATCTTCAACATTTTCAACCATAATCACCTGGTCTTTTGCTCCAAATTTATCCTCAATGTCCTTCACTGTCATCACTGTGGCAAATTCATCACCAGTTGCGATGTCTTCATCATAAGCAGTCAACCCCTGATTTTGGATTCCCCACATTAAAAGAGAAATCAAACTCATCCTATCACCAATTGGATCTTCTGGATAATACAATGGGAAATTAATTTTTTCTTTTAATTGAATTTTCCGCCAAACAGTTTTTGACCACATCACATCAGCTTCACGCAAATATTGGTATGGAACAGGCTTTTTATCCGGAATGTGATTTTTCACATATATCCCATTCAATACATCTTGCGCTTTTAATCCGGTTAAATTAAATGCAATAGCAATTAGCAGAATGATTGAAACCAATCCTTTTTTCTTCATTTCATTAATTTTTAAATATTCAATTGGCCCAAATAACCAAAATTACTTTATTTTAAAGGTTAACGAACCAAGATCTCTAACTGTTCCATCAGGTCCACTTGCTTTTATATCCTCGATATATACTTTTCTCCCTGATTGAACTCCTCTTAATAACTGTTGCTGAGCAGCGGTAAATCTTGCACTACTTGATTTTGCGTCCTGAACATAACCACCCTTCGCTTGTGCCGATACGTTAAAGCCAACAACATTAAACCTCAAGTCAAAATCAAAGTTTTCCATTACTGCAGACACTCCTGTTTGAGCAGCCAACCAGTTTTTCTGAACAGTTCCACCACGCGTTCCACCAATTTTAGCAACAGGATCTGGTACCTTTTTTACTCTAAATTCTTTGGAACCCATATTCTTCTTCTGTCCATCCAACTCTGCTGTTGCACCAACATTAACCTTGTTTCCTTGAGGGCCCTTAACCCTTACAACATATCCATTCCCCTTTCTAACAATACTTCCTCCTCCTGATAAAAATGCGCTAACCTTACTTGGAGGCACTCCAGGAACAGATACATCAACAGGATTGTCCACACCTATGTAAAATACATTCATTTTGGTCGGTGAAACAACAAGACTTGCTTGCCCTACAGTGTACTCGCTTTTGAAAGGAAATTTCATTATTTCCTGAGTCTTCGGATTTTTCATCTCAATAACTCCTCCGAAAGATTTTGGACCAGGACTCCCTGTACTTCCAGTATATATCCCCTTTCCTCCTTCAACAGGTAATTCTGAACCTCCATCTAATTTAATTACAGGAGCAATTGTAGAGTCAGAGGCTGCAATAAACACTTGTGCCTTAAATGGTTGCCCCATTAAAACATAGTTCGATGGAGATGTAACTATTGCTTCAATTTTATTAAATTTAAAACTACCTTCATCAATTTTCGTATAAAGATAATCCAGCATATTTGCTTCAGCAGTCCTAACATCAGCCTGCATTTTCGACATTAGAGCTACAACACCAGCAGAAGGCATATGTTCAAAATATGCAGCTTCCCAAGCTACAATAGAGCCCTTTTCCTGACCAGCAACATCATCTGTACTCAAGGTGCTTTTAATATTATTAGCTAACCCTGGGTTATTGTCAATCATTTTGATAAGAAACTCCCTGTATTCATCAATTCTTTGCTTCAAGGTTTCCGCTCTTTTTTCCGTAATCATAATTTGCCCGGGGATGTTAATATCATCTTTCTTTTCAATGTTATTTGGATCACCTTGAGGACCTTCAATAGTTTGTACTATTAAAGTTTTCAGCTCTTGGATATATCCAACAAGCTCAGTCGATTTGGAACCAACCTGATCTGCCTTTTGTTTCCAAGGCCCAGTCTTTGCAGGGTTCTCTTTGTTGGCGGCTTCAAATTTTGAATAAATGTCGCCATTTTTTGTTACAGTGTTTTCCGTTGATTTACGCAAGCTTTCGTCCATTAAACTAAAGGCGTTTAGAACTTCAGCTGCAACGTTCAGTGCCAACAGAGCAGTAAGAACTAAGTACATCATACCAATCATCTTCTGCCGCGGCGTTTCTTTTCCGTGTGCCATAATTTTTCAGAATTTAATGATTAAATAGTATGATAGTTAGTCTACTTTAACATTCATGGCAGCAAGCATATTGCCATATACGTTATTCAATGATTCAAGTCGTTGTCCTAATTTCTTAATTTCAGCGTGGTATTTTCTTGAGTGTTCCACAGAACCTTCAATATCAGCCATCATGTTTTCAAGTCCCTGAGTGCTTAACTGAAGCTCAAAAATAGCATTTAATGCTTCCAAGTTTTTGTTAAGTTTGCTTACATGCTGACTATACTCGCTATTACCTTCTTTTAAGGCTGAAAAGTCAACTTCCATATTTTCAGTCAATCTTTCATAAGCTGCAATGAAATTACCTCCTTTTTCAGTCACAGCCTGAGCATTTTTGCTATATGCATCAGATAGTGATTCTGCTGAGTAATTTAATGCTTCTGCTGATTGCTTATAACCATCTATTGATTCCTTGTAAGCAGACGAAAGCTCATTCACAGATCCAGAAGCTTTCTTAACATTCTCTGTAAATTCATTTGTTGCAAGCGCCGCATTTGAAATGTTTGCCATTTCGCTAACCCTAAGGTTCAGGTTTTCAATACCATCACCAAGTTTGTCAAATAAAGTTGCACCACCTGCTTTATCAAGCATTTGGTCAAACTTCATTATTGCATCTCCCGAAGAGATTGGAGTTTGTGAACCAGAAGTAATCGCCAATTCATCATCTTCATCAAGTCCTGATAATTGAGGATAAACAAGAGTCCAGTCTAGTTCTTCATGCAATGGTTCAAAGGCTGAGAAAAAGAAGATAATTGCTTCTGTTCCCAAACCTGCAATAAGCATCGGTCCGGCGCCAGGCCAGTGCATGATTTTAAAAAGTGCACCAACAATAACCACAGAGGCTCCTAATCCATATAGCTTGGCCATGAAATTTTTCCATGCATGTGATTGTGTTATTTGAGCAAGTCCCATAATAATTATTTGTTTTAGTTAGTAAATGAATTGATTTATGAAGCTAAATATAATTAAAATGTATTAATTACAAAAATCTAATTATCTGTTTGTTAGTTAAATTTGCTAAAGTCCCACTCGCTGTTATCACGTCCTAAATATGAGCGGACACATCTGAATCCAACATATGATTTAGCAGTATCCTGATATTCATAAGTACGTGTTCCTACCTGCATATAGAAACCAATATCTTTCCAAGAGCCTCCTCTAATAACCTTTCTCTTTAATGCAGGAGGATCAGATGCAAGTGCATTATAAACATAATCAGGGTTTAAATCGTGAGTGAAACTATATGATGATTCGTCATAAGCATTTGAAGTCCATTCAGCAACATTTCCGGCCATATCATACAATCCCCATTCGTTTGGAGAAAATAGCGCAACCTGAAGAGTTTCATTGGCTCCATCATCACCATAATTACCTCTTAAAGGCTTAAAGTTAGCAATAAAACATCCTGTATTATTTCTTGTATAAGGTCCTCCCCAAGGATACATTGACAACATTAAACCTCCTCTGGCCGCATATTCCCATTCAGCTTCAGTTGGCAATCTATAATCTTGAAATGGAACATTTCTTTTTTGAGTCATATAGTTTCTCATCAGCTGAGTTCGCCATATACAGAAAGCATTTGCCTGTTTCCAGGTTACTCCAACAACTGGGTAGTTATCAAATGCTGGGTGCCAAAAATAACTTTTTGCCAATGGTTCGTTGTAAGCGTAAGTATAATCAGACATCCAAACTAATGTGTCAGGATAAGCATTAATCCTTGCTGACATTATGAAAGATGAACGATCTTTCAAAGGTTCCTTTTCCCCTTTAACATTAATTACCTCCCCTTTATACTCACCTCCGGTAAAATCTTCATTAAAGTTATATCTGTTTGATTTTTTTGCTGCTTGTTTAAGATCTACCCAGTAATATTCATAGATTAACTTTCTTGTATCAACTTCTTTTCTTCTATAAAACCTTTCATGAACAGGTAGGAAAATATCTTTAATAGCATCCTGATATTCTTCGTCTTCACTATCCCATTGAATTTCAGTCTCCCAGTTTAAGAAACATGTTTCAGGATCGTCATGATCATAACCATCATAAGTCCTTTCTTCATCTATTTCTGCTTTATACCCCTCAACATCCGCCTTTACCAACATCCTTCTTGTAATTGAATCTCTTACCCAGTATACAAACTGACGATACTCGTTGTTAGTAATTTCAGTAATATCCATCCAAAATGGGTCTACAGAAACCGTTTTTGCCTGAGCTGTAATTGCAAATGAAATATCTTCATCATTTGGTCCCATGGTGAATGAGCCCATAGGAATGTATGTCATACCATATGGTTCTGGTTCATAAAATTCTTTTCTATCAGGCACCCCAACTAATTCTCCTTGCGGTCCTTTACTTTTGCAACTCACAAAAACCGAGATCACAACTACTAAATAGATAATTTTCTTCATAATGTCAAACCTTATATTCATTGCCAATGCTGTTTAATATTCTATTTTATAAAAACCTAACACTTCTGTATTTTTGCGGTACTCCCCCAAATTCAAGATCAAAACAATAACCAATCATAATTTCATGACTCCCACTATTTGTATTAATCAACTTTGAAAAGTTAAGTCCGTATGCATATCCAATTTTTATACCATTAAATAATTCTAGTCCAATATTTATATCGAGTGCATCGGTTGTCCTATAAGTAACGCCACCCCAGAATTTTTTATTGTATACAGCATTAAAATTTATTGTAAATTGTGGAGAAGCCCCGTCATACTTGACCAGCAGGTTTGGATAAATTTCTATAGGCTTACTTGATAAGTCAAGTTTATAACCAGTCATTAAATAATAATGCCTTTTTAGATAAGGCAGTTCTTTTCCGGATTGAAGATTAAAATTTGGCTGAGTCAAGTGCATTGAAGAAATCCCAACATAAAAATTATTAAGTGTATAAACTGCTCCAAAACTCATATCAAAAGACAAACCTTGATCTTTTTCAGAAGGAACTATTTGATCTGTTTCACCTTTACTCCCATCAGGAAGCTCCCATGTACCATCAAAAGCTTTATTATAGATGCCAAGCTTTACTCCAACACTCAATGTTCCAACACTTAAATTATGTATGTATGAATAGTCAATACTTCCGGAAAAGTTTGTTTCAAATCCTAAGCGATCATCTAAAATGCTAATTCCAACCCCACTATTTATCCCAAAAAGATTTATTGGAGAATTAACAGTCAGCACTGTTGTTTGTGGCGCACCTTCCAGACCAATCCATTGCTGCCTGCTAATAATATTTGCGCATATTTCTCCTTGCAACCCCGCAAATGCTGGATTTACATGTACTTTGTTAAAAAATCTATGACTCAACACTGGATCTTGCTGGGCACTAACATAGAATAGGCTTAGTAATAGAATTTGTATTAGTATAAGCCGTCTTATCATTTTGTTTTTTATATTAGTTAAACCAAGCAAAGTAAGTAATTTTTTTTGTTAAATCAAATACACTATAAATGCTGATATTTTGTATTGATTCTATCAATATATGTGCCACAATTTTTTAACAGTACTTTACAAGTTGCAAAGCCGGTTTTTTTATATACGTTAAATTATTAAAATTGTTTCCTTTGTATACTTAATTTTTTGTTAATAGAGATTTAATTTTTGTGTTGTTTTTAGCCATCTTTCGGGTAACTCTTGCTTGCAAGCAAGCTTGTAATCATCATTTGTACAGGCTATTATTAGCTTTTTTTCAGGTCTGCCAGGTTTCGGAACTTCCATCCACCATCTGTTATTATAATTGTTTTGATAAAAAACTATATTCTGTTCATCACCATCAAAACTAACAATGTGTTTTGTATATTCTTTTGTTCCTTCCTTAGGAAAATCATCTTTTCTTGAGATAAAGCCATCAATAAAATACCAAATAATTTGAGCGGCCAAAGCTGCCGACTGATTATTTAAGTCATAATCAGGATTCATTTCAAAAAGACCAAAACATTTTAAATTGTTGCTTATTCCAGCATATTTCCCTATTTGACAAATTTCCTCACTATAAAATCCATTTGGTGATGGAAATTTATGCCCAGGAGCATCTGACTGCTTAATTGATTTTAAATCTAAACTTAAAAAGCTTGCATCACGCATAATGGGTTCAGTATCTTGCATGTTTGAACGAACATAACCCAACCTGAAAGCATCAAAGTTCATTTTATTTATCAGGTTTAGTTCATCTTTAGTGCAATAATAAGTTTGATATCCTATATTGGTGAAATTAAAGAGATTCTTCCCCTTCTCCAGAATAATTTGTCCAAAATAAGATTCAGCATCAAAATCGTTCTTTCTATACCCAAAATCAAGTTTTGGATCAATAGAAACCATATTGAAAGGATTGTTTAATTTCTCAAAGCCAAGATAAACGCCATAAGTTAAATCCTGTCCTCCACCAATAATTATTGGAACAATGTTGTTTTGAACCAATTCAAAAACAATATCCTTTATTGCAACATAAGTGTCTTTTAATGATTTACCAGTACGTAAATTACCAGCATCAAGAATTTTTGCTTTCCCGTTTTTGTTTAATTTGTAAAGTTGTTCCCTTATTTTATCCGGAGCCTGACAGGTTCCCTTGTTACTTGTATTCCTTTCTTCTTCAACACCCAAAATGACAATATCATATTCATGCAGCTTTTCGTGAGTAGTTGACTTATCAATATGTAAGTAAGAAAACTTATTTCTGATTTCTTTATGACTAAAAGAAAACCTACTCATATCAACCAACTCAAAATAGTCAAGAATACTCATTTTTTTGTCACATTATTTTGTGCAAATATATGGTTTACCATACAAAATTACAAGCATACCAGCTTGCTACATCTATCACAGCTAGTTATGTATGATATTATTTTATAAAGGTAACTATTTCGTTTTTTTTGTAGTTGTAGTCTTTTTTTTAGTTGCTTTAGATGCTGTTTTTTTTGTTTTTGCAGGTTTTATCTCTATATTAATCAACTCTTTGCACTGATCAAGTGTGAGTTTTTCAGGATCAACATCTTTAGGAATCCTTACATATTTAGTTTTGTATTTTATACATGGTTTTCCCCAACGATCTCTTATTACAAGGATGTCAGGCTCTTCATCAAAAGATTTGATAAGCTTCTTTGCATCAGCTTCACGTTTTGTTTCTACTAATTCAATTGCTCTTTCAAGGGTAATCGAAAGAGGATCATCTGTTTTCTTCAAAGATGTAAACTTTGAATCGTGTCTAACGTATGGCCCAAACCTTCCTACACCAATTGTCACAGTTTTACCTTCGAACTCACCAATGTTGCGAGGCAATTCAAAAAGTTTTAGGGCTGCCTCAAGATCCAGACTTGAAATGTCTTGTCCTGGCATTAAGCTCGCATATTTCGGCTTTTCTTTATCTTCCGATTCTCCAATCTGAACCATTGGCCCAAACCGGCCAATCCTTGCAAAAACAGGTTTACCCGTTTCAGGATCAATTCCTAGTTTTCTCCCGTCTTTGTTATTTTTTATTAAAAAAACTGCTTCTTCAAGAGTAATGGTTTCAATCAATTGATCTTTATTAAGACTTGCAAATACCGGTTGATCCCCATTTTGTGCATCACCAAGCTGTACAATCGGTCCATATTTCCCTATTCGAGCTAAAACAACTTTTCCTGATTCAGGATCTTTTCCCAAAATTCTTTCACCACTGCCTCTTTCTGATTCTTCAAGTGTAACTGTTACTTTCTCGTGAAAAGGATGATAAAACTTATCGATCATCTTTGTCCACACTAGTTTACCTTCAGCAATGCTATCAAATTTTTCTTCAACATCAGCAGTGAAATTGTAATCCAGAATATTTTCAAAGTGCTTGATTAAGAAATCATTAACAACCATACCAATGTCTGTGGGGAAAAGCTTAGACTTCTCCGCTCCGGTTATTTCCTTTTTGTTAGTTTTTGAGACTTTACTATTTGATAAAGTATAATGCAAATATCCTCTTTCCTTTCCAAGCCTGTCTTCTTTTAGTACATATCCTCTTTTTTGAACAGTTGATATGGTTGGAGCATAAGTTGATGGACGGCCAATACCAAGATCTTCAAGTTTTTTCACCAAGCTTGCTTCTGTATACCTGGGAGGGTATTTAGTAAAGCGCTGAACAGCATCAATTTTGTTTAAATCTAACTTGGTATTAAGTTTAATTTCAGGTAAAATTACTGTTTTAGCATTACCGTTTTCGTCATCAGTAGATTCAAAATACACTTTTAAAAATCCATCAAACTTTATTTGTTCGCCATTGGCCATAAATTTTTTTGAACAAGCCGAGCAATTTATTGATATGGTTGTTTTTTCAATTTCAGCATCAGCCATTTGCGAAGCAAGTGTGCGTTTCCAAATCAATTCATAAAGTCGTTGCTCCTGATAGCTGCCCTTTGCCATTTTATTTTCCATGTATGTTGGACGAATAGCTTCGTGCGCTTCTTGTGCGCCTTTTATCTTAGATTTATATTTTCGAAGTTTGAAATATTTATCTCCAAATTCAGTAACCACCTGCTTTTCAATAGAGTTCAACGCTGTGTTTGAAAGGTTTACTGAATCTGTTCTCATGTAAGTAATTTGCCCTGATTCATACAAACGCTGAGCTATTGTCATGGTTTGAGAAACTGAAAATCCAAGTTTTCTACTAGCCTCCTGTTGAAGGGTAGATGTTGTAAAGGGCGCTGCAGGAGTTCTCTTTGAAGGTTTCTTTTGAATATCCTCAACAGAAAATGTAGAATTACTACAAGCTTTAAGAAATTCTTCAACCTCCTTCTCTGACTTCAATCTATCTTGAAATTCCGCCACTAGCTGAATTTTTTTGCCATCCTTATCTAAAAGATTAAAAACTGCAGTTATTTTGTATGAAGATTCTGCAACAAAGGCATGAATCTCTCTTTCGCGCTCAACAATTAATCTTACGGCTACAGACTGCACTCTTCCTGCCGATAATGAAGGCTTTACTTTTTTCCATAATACAGGGGAAAGTTCAAATCCAACAAGACGATCCAACACTCTTCTGGCCTGCTGGGCAGAAACCAGATTATCATCTATTGATCTTGGCTTTTTAATTGCATTGGTAATTGCTTCCTTTGTGATTTCATGAAAAACAATGCGCTTGGTTTTACTCTTTTCCAAGCCTAATGTTTCGAATAAGTGCCATGCAATTGCTTCTCCTTCACGGTCTTCATCGGAGGCTAACCAAACAAGCTTTGCCTGCTTTGCCAATTTCTTCAGCTCAGTGACAATTTTTTTCTTTTCAGGAGTGACCACATAAACTGGTGCATAATTATTTTCGATATTGATACCGAAATCCTTTTTTGTCAAATCCCGGATATGCCCATTGCTTGACTTTACAACAAAATCCTTCCCTAAAAACTTTTCTATAGTTTTTGCCTTAGCTGGCGACTCAACAATTACTAAATTATCTTCCATGATATCAAACTCTGGCTTTATCCCAAATGGGTAATTATTAAATAAAATCTGCTCAACAATAAAATAAACTTAGCTACTTTCACTAAACTTACTTTGATAATTTTCAGCTGTTTATGCTTGTGTTGTTTTACAGAAAATTGCACAAAATAAAGAAAAACACTTACTAAGTTCAAAATTTTTTTGATGTTACAAAAGTATTTATACTCTAAATATGGTATAATTTGTTCTGTTTCTTATAACTGAAACCCTGTAAGCACGAGGCCTTAAACTAAAGAATGTATCTCCCAGATAATTAAGTTGATAGTAATTAAAAAAAGTTAAAGTTCTAATAATAAAAACTCCTCTAAAACCATGTTTTAAATTTATTCTTATCTTTGCGGTTAAGTAAACATGACATTTTTTTATCATGACAGATATACAAAAAAAGAAAGCAATTAAAACGTTTTGGATTGTTTTTACCATACCAATTCTTTTTATGATTGTTTTATTTACAGTCATTTCAGTTGGTGGACAAGGCTTGCCCAGAGAGAACTTAAGGTATATGCCGAATTTTAAGGAACTTGAAAATCCTCAAAGTAATCTTGCTTCGCAGGTTTTTTCCTCCGATCAAGAATTACTTGGTAAATATTATTATGAGGAAAACAGGACTGTCGTAGAGTTTGAAAATTTACCAACACATCTTGTAAATGCATTGGTAGCAACAGAAGATGCACGTTTCTATGAACATTCAGGAATTGACGCGATAGGTCTTTTCAGAGTTTTAGTCAAAACTGTAATTTTAGGAGATAAAGGTAGTGGAGGTGGAAGTACAATTACACAGCAGTTAGCGAAAAATCTTTTCCCCAGGGATACCCAAAAACGTTCTAAAATTGGAAAAATAGCAGCATTAGCATTTACTAAATTTAAGGAATGGGTTATTGCAGTAAAACTGGAGCGCAATTATACAAAAGAAGAAATTTTGGCGATGTATTTTAACACAGTCCCATTTGGGAGTATGACTTATGGTATTAAAGCAGCGTCGAAAACATTTTTTGGGTGTTCTCCAGATTCATTAACTGTTGAACAAGCAGCTTTGTTAGTTGGCGTAGTTAATGCACCAACGTATTATAGTCCGGTGAGAAACCCTGAAAATTCATTAAACAGAAGAAATAATGTTGTCCTTGCTCAAATGAAAAAATATGGATATCTGACCGAGCAAGAGTACGACTCCTTAATTCAAATACCTCTGGAATTAAATTACTCGGTTCAATCCCACTCGCACGGTATTGGAACTTATTTCAGAGAATATCTGAAACAAGTTTTAACAGCAAAAGAGCCTGTTAGAGAAGATTATGCAAATTACAAATCATATCAGGATGATTCGGTTATGTGGGCAGATCATGCCTGGTACGGGTGGTGCAGGAAAAATAAAAAGCCAAACGGAGAGACCTTTAATTTATATAATGATGGTTTAAGAATTTATACCACCATTAACTCTCATATGCAAAAATATGCAGAAGAAGCTGTACGAGAGCATATGGGAGGGTATCTTCAACCATTGTTTAATAAGACAAAAAAAGGAAAAAGCAGGGCTCCATACCACTGGAAACTAACTCAAAGACAGATAAATAGGATCTATTATCTGGCAATGAGAAGAAGTGAAAGATATAGAGTACTTAAAAATGAAATGAAGCTGGATTCAGCAGCTATCATCAAGAACTTTGAAACTCCTACGGACATGACTGTGTTCTCATGGCATGGTGATATTGACACAGTAATGACTCCTATGGATTCTATTCGGTATTACAAGTTCTTTTTGCACTCAGGTTTAATGTCGATGGAACCACAAACAGGATATGTAAGGGCTTATGTTGGAGATATTAACTACGATCATTTCAAGTTTGACAATGTAATGCAAACAAGACGGCAGGTAGGATCAACATTTAAACCTATTATTTACACCATGGCCATGATGCCTGGTGGATTTTCGCCGTGTCATAAAGTTCCAAATGTTGAAGTTTCGTTTGACATGCCTGACGGAACAGTTTACACGCCCAGATTTTCTTCAAGCAAAAGTGATGGTCAGATGATTACATTGAAACGTGGCCTGGCAGGTTCTTTAAATCAAATATCAGCATGGGTATTAAAGCGTTATGGTCCCAAAATGGCTGTTGATTTGGCCCATAAAATGGGAATACAAAGTGAGATTCCTGAGGTTCCTTCTATTTGTGTAGGAGCAGCAGAAATCAAGCTTTCTGAAATGGTAAGTGCCTATGGTACGTTTGCGGATCGGGGAGTATGGACAGAACCTATTTTTATTACTCGTATTGAAGATAAAAATGGAAATATTTTAGCTACATTTAAACCTAAAAAACAAGAAGTTATCAGTGAAGGTACAGCTTACAGAATGATTGACTTAATGAGGGGTGTAGTAGATGCTGGAACAAGTACTGCAATTAGGCACAAATATAAAATTATGAATCCAGTTGCAGGCAAGACCGGTACAACAAACGACAATTCAGACGGATGGTTCATTGGTATAGTTCCAAATCTTGTGACTGGCGTGTGGGTTGGTGGTGAAGAAAGAGGTATCCGCTTTGATTATGGAGGTTACGGACAAGGTTCATCAATGGCCTTGCCAATTTGGGCTCTTTATATGCAGCGTGTATACAGAGATAAAGCTCTTGAAATAAGTACTGGTAATTTTCCTCTACCTGAATCAATGGATGGTATTGAAATTGACTGCAGTAGGTACAAAGAGGAAGATGGTGCTACTGAAGTCTATGACAACCCTGATGAAGATATATATTAAAATAAAAAAGCTGCATAATGCAGCTTTTTTTTATAGTTTCTATTTAAGTTCTACCTTATTCCTGCACCAGGCTCAAATTCATCAACTGGTGAAACAAAACAAAGCTTACCTTCTTGATTTTCAGCCATTAAAATCATTCCTTGTGATTCAATTCCTTTAATGTTTCTTGGAGCCAAGTTAAGTAAAATACTTACTTTTTGTCCAACAATATCTTCTGGTTTGTAAAACTCAGCAATACCCGATACTACCGTTCTTTTATCAACACCAGTATCAACCAAAAGTTTTAATAACTTCTTGGTTTTTACAACCTTTTCAGCCTCTAAAATCACACCTGTTCGAATATCCATTTTTTGGAAATCGTCAAAAGTTACTTCTGGTTTTACTGGTTCAAATGTTACCTCGCTGGCATTTTCTTTTTTTGCGTTCAGTAATTTATTTACCTGAAATTCAATCTGCTCATCTTCAATCTTTTCAAATAGCAGAGCAGATTTATTGATTTGATGTCCTGAAACTAATAATTCCCTATCACCTAATTTATCCCATCCTAAATGCTCTATATTCAAGAAGTTTCTGATTTTCTCCGTTGAGAAAGGTAAAAATGGCTCTAAAATAATTGTCAAAGCTGCTGTAATATCTAGAGATATTCCCATGATTGTTTTTACTCGCTCAGAATCTGTTATAATCAGCTTCCAGGGTTCCGTATCTGCCAGGTATTTATTGCCAAGACGGGCTAAGTTCATTGCTTCTTTCAACGCTTCCCTGAAACGGTAGTTTTCTATGCTACTTTCAACCTTTTCTTTTAATTCTGGTATTTGTTTGATAACTTCCTCATCTTCAGCAGTTAGTATTCCTTTTTCAGGAACCTTTCCATGGTAATATTTATTGGTTAAAACCAAGGTTCTGTTTACAAAGTTTCCTAAAACAGCTACCAACTCATTATTGTTTCTTGCCTGAAAATCTTTCCAGGTAAAATCATTATCTTTTGTTTCAGGAGCATTGGCAGTTAAAACATAACGCAAAACATCCTGTTTATCCTTAAATTCTTCAAGGTATTCATGCAACCAGACCGCCCAGTTTCTTGAAGTAGATATTTTATCATTCTCCAGGTTCAAAAATTCATTAGCCGGTACATTTTCTGGCAAAATGAAAGATCCTTCAGCCTTTAACATTGCCGGAAAAATAATACAATGGAAAACAATATTGTCTTTTCCAATAAAGTGAACCATTTTGGTATCTTTATCTTTCCAATACTTTTCCCAATCTTGTGTTAGCTCTTTTGTTGCTGATATGTACCCAATTGGAGCATCAAACCAAACATATAAAACTTTGCCTTCGGCATTTTCAACAGGTACAGGTACTCCCCAGTCTAAATCACGACTTACTGCCCGCGGTTGCAATCCCTGGTCAATCCATGATTTACATTGACCGTAAACATTACTTTTCCATTCTTTATGGCCTTCCAGAATCCATTCTTTTAGAAATGGTTCGTACTGATCAAGAGGTAAAAACCAATGCTTAGTCGATTTTAAAACAGGCTCTGCTCCGCTAATAGCAGATTTTGGATTAATTAAATCTGTAGCACTTAACGAAGTTCCACAACTCTCACACTGATCACCATAAGCTTTTTCATTTGAGCAATGTGGACAAGTTCCTGTAATATACCTGTCGGCTAAAAATTGTTTTGCTTCAGGATCATAATATTGTTCTGTAGTTTTTTCAATAAACCCACCTTTATCATGAATTTTTTTAAACATTTCTGAAGCAGTTTCGTAATGAACTTTTGAACTGGTTCTTGAATAGATGTCAAAAGAAATTCCAAACTCTTCGAATGACTTTTTAATTATATCATTATAATAATCAACAACTTCCTGTGGAGATTTGTTTTCTTTTTTTGCTTTCAAAGTAATTGGTACCCCGTGTTCATCAGACCCACAAACCCAAACAACATCTTTTCCTCGCATACGCAGATATCTAACGTAAATGTCTGAAGGAATATAAACACCTGCAAGGTGTCCAATGTGTACAGGTCCATTTGCATAGGGTAGTGCTGAAGTTACCAGGTATCTTTTGAAATCTTTCATGTTGCTTAAATTGCTATTTTTTAGCTACTTAGTGTAAAGTAGACTTAATGAATAATATAAAGTGGCCGCAAATTTAATAAATCTGCTATTTCTTTCTGAAAATTAACCAATTAATTTTTCTTGAACATTTTATAATCGCGGGGAATTTCGAAAAGAGCCGTTGCTAAATTCTTTTTCTCAATTTTTAATACCTCCAAGCTAGCCCGCCATTCTCTTAAAACAGATCGTTCGACTGCAAGAAGAGGGAAAAAACCATCTGTATCAGGAATATGTAAGTAATAAAGTGAGCTATTTTCATCGCGGTTTAATAGCTTTAAAAAATCTGCAAACGTTACTAAAAAATCATTACAAACCCAGTAGGCTACTTCTGTATTCTTTTTTTTGTTTCGCACCCTCCATTGATAGCACTTATATCCCTGGATTCGCTTATAATTTTCAGTTTTATAAATTACGAATTCAGTAGTATCAAAAAAATTGAACTTATTATGCGTTGGCATCTCTACGTAAAGTTTTCTTTTGGGATTTACCGCATAAACACTTGGTTCAGAAATATCTACCAACATATAATTGCTCATTTTAAATTGGTTATCAAGCTCTTCTATCCTAAGCTTATTACCTTTAATTTTATAAGCATAATAAGTTGTGTCTTTAAGGGTGGATTTTGTAAATACAATTTCTCCTTCAAATTTTTGGGCATTGCATCTAACAGTGTACAACAAACCATAGAGTATTAAACCAATGAAAAAAAAGTGAAAATATATTCTTTGCATTTGAGTCCAGATTTATTTAACTTTCCTCCTTTTCGAATTATGCTTTATCCCAATTTGAAGTAAAAATAGTAAAATAAATGGCTAAACACAATATACTTGGAGAAAAAGGAGAGCAGATTGCCGAACTCTTTTTACTTAGGAATAACTATAAAATTTTAGCAAAAAACTGGCGTTACAAAAATTTGGAGGTGGATATAATTGCACAAACTGAGAATTATTTGGTTGCCGTAGAAGTAAAGACTCGTAGTACTGATTTTGTTGAAAATTTGAATGAAATTATAACAAAAAAGAAGCAACGATTTGTGATAGAAGCAACCAATGCATTTATGGAAAAATCTTATAATGAACTGGAAGCCAGGTTTGATGCAATTTTTATTATGATCAAAAACGGCAAATACCATTTAAAACATATTCCGGATGCATTTTCAGCAATTGGATAAAAAATCAGACTATGAATATTGAAGAATTTAGGCATTATTGTTTAATAAAAAAAGGGGTGACCGAGGACTTTCCTTTTGATGAAACAACAATAGTAATGAAAGTGTTAGACAAGATGTTTGCTTTGGGAAATCTGGATGGACCACTTAGCATTAATTTAAAATGCGATCCTGAAAAAGCCATTGAACTCAGAGAACGTTATCCTGCTGTAAAACCAGGTTACCATATGAGTAAAAAGCACTGGAACACAGTTGAAATGGATGAGACAATTGATATGAAAACAATACAATCATGGATTGACGATTCCTACAATTTAGTGGTAGAAAAAATGACAAAAGCGAAACAGAAAGAATTAAAAGAATTATAGTTTAAGAAACTTTATTTACTTTTAAATAAACTGAAACAACTAAAAATGAAGCTAAAAGAAGGCCAATTTGCACCAGATTTTACTGTAACTGATATTTACGGAAGAGAAATAAACTTATCAGAATTCAAAGGAACAAGAATAATCCTTGGATTTTATAGAAATGTAAGTTGTCCTTTTTGTAATAGAAGGGTACATCAGATAATGGGAAATAATGTTCGTTTAAAGCAAAAGAACGTACAAATGATATTCTTCTTTGAAAGCTCAAATCAAAAACTATCTGCAAGTGTTTTTCATAAAGGAATAAGCCCCTGGCCACTTATTGGAGACCCAGAAAAGCAAATTTATAAACTTTACGGAGTTGAAGAATCTGTTGCAAAAACCTTAAAAACCCCCTTTTATTCAAGTATTTCAATTGCAAAAAAATATACCAAAGACTTTAAACTTCCGGAAGATAAAGACGCCAGCAAAACACTAATCCCTGCAGACTTTTTTATTGATGAAAATCAAAAAATTGTAAAAGCTCATTATGGCAATCATCTTGACGATCATGTTCCCTTTGATGAATTAAAAGTATATGCTGGTATTGAAACTCCCTTCTCAAAATAATCGAGTAACTTAAAATAAACAGTAAATAATTTTGCGAACATTCTAAACTTAAGTTTGTTTTTAGGTAAAACCGAAAATAATTAAGATGAAATCAAAAATTATATTTGCTTTAACTTTTTTGTCTTTAAGTAGCTTTTTGTTTGCACAAGATGCAAGTTTGCAAGGCAGAGTTATTGACAAAGTAACCAACGTGCCTTTACCTTTTGCAAACATTGTAATTAGTGGAACAAATTATGGTACAACATCAGATAGTGAAGGTAATTTTTTGTTTGAAGGAATTAAACCAGGGTTTGTTAAACTCCAGGTTTCTTTTGTAGGATATAAACCCGCATTATCTGCTGATATACAGGTCACTAATGCAAAAAAAGCATATATCGAAATTGCATTGGAACCCACTGAAAATCAATTAGAAGAAGTCACAGTTAAAGTTTCACCTTTCAAAAAAACGAATGAAGCACCAGTATCACTTCAACGAATTGGTTTAGAGGAAATTGAAACAAACCCAGGCTCAAATCGGGATATTTCAATAGTTATTCAATCATTTCCTGGTGTAGCAACCATTCCAACATTCAGAAACGATATCGTAGTTCGGGGAGGCGGACCATCTGAAAACGTTTTTTATTTGGATGATATTGAAATCCCAACAATTAATCACTTCTCAACACAGGGAGCATCAGGAGGTGCTGTAGGAATTATAAATGCCGACCTATTGCGCGAAGTCAATTTTTACACGGGTTCATTTCCATCGAACAGATCAAATGCATTAAGTTCTGTATTTGAACTTACTCAAATAGAGGGAAATAAGGAAAAACCAAAGTTTCGATTTTCAATAGGAGCTTCAGAAACATCATTGACTGCTGATGGACCAGTTGGAAAAAACAATAGTTATGTTTTATCTGTTAGAAGGTCGTATTTGCAATTCCTATTTGATGCTTTAGGACTACCCTTTCTGCCCACTTTTACAGATTACCAATTTAAGTGGAAAACCAGGTTTGACAATAGAAATGAGTTAAAAATCATAAGTATTGGAGCGCTTGATGAGTTTGCCTTAAACACTGGTATTGAAAACCCTGATGAACAACAGGAATATATCTTAACTTATTTACCAACAAATGAACAATGGAATTACACCATAGGTGCTGTTTATAAGCATTTTACCAAGCATGGTTTTCAAACTTATGTGGTAAGTAGGAACATGCTTAATAATACTGCTTATAAATATCCTGAAAACGATGAATCACAAGACAAAACCTTTGATTATAAATCGCAGGAAATTGAAAACAAGTTCAGGTTTGAAGAAACCTATATTAGAGGCGATTTTAGGTTAAACTTTAGTCTGAACACAGAATATGTAAAATACAATAACAACACTTACCAGCAAGTGTATCAAAACGATCAACCGCTTGATATTCTTTATCATACGGATATGGATTTGGCAAGATATGGAGCTTCTATTCAACTAACAAAAATGTATTTTGACGAAAAGCTTTCACTTTCTTTTGGGTTGAGGACAGATGCAAACAATTATTCAGAAAGTATGCAAAACCTGTTAGACCAGCTTTCACCAAGATTTTCTGCCAGTTATTCAGTATCACCCAAACTGAGTTTGAATGCCAGTATAGGAAGGTATTATAAGCTTCCTCCCTACCCTGCTCTAGGCTACAAAAATGCAAATGGCTTACTTATTAATAAGGAAAATAAGATTAAATACACTGGAAGTGATCACGTCATTGGAGGAATTGAATTCAGTCCTAATGAAAAAACTATATTCACACTGGAAGTATTTAACAAACAATACTTTAACTATCCTGTTTCTGCAATTGATTCAATCAGTTTAGCAACCAAAGGAGCAGATTTTGGAGTAGTTGGTAATGAAGAAATTATTTCGATAGGGAAAGGACATGCATATGGTTTTGAACTTTTAAATCGGACAAAAATTGGGAATAAGTTTAACATGATTTTAGCTTATACCTATGTCAGAAGTGAATTCAAAGATAAAAACGGGAATTACATTCCAACAAGTTGGGACAATCAGCATATTTTAACACTGACAAGTACCATGAAATTTAATAAAAACTGGTCGGCTGGGGTAAAATGGCGATATGCTGGAGGTTTACCTTATACTCCTTACAACCTGGAACTTTCTTCAAGGAAAGGAGCCTGGGATGTACGAAATCAGGCATACCTTGACATGAACAGGGTTAATTCAGAACGATTAAGCGATTTTCATCAGCTAGATATCAGAGTTGATAAAAAATACTTCTTCAATAAATGGTCCCTGATGCTTTATCTTGATATTCAGAACCTTTATAACTTTAAATCAAAGCAACCCGATTATATTATTAGAGAAAAATATCCTAACGGAGATTTCATTTTAACCAATAGCGACACCAGGTATCAACTAAAATCAATACCAAGTGAATCAGGAACTGTTTTGCCAACCATTGGAATTATGGTAGAGTTTTAACAAAATTTCACAATTTAGATAGGCGGATTAAAAGCTTTAATCATTTTTATCTGCTTTTTTGTTTTGAAACAAGCTCTAATAAATTCTTTTGATATCCTGATTGATTTATTTTATATTCTTTAACTATTTAGAATTAGTCTAAATAGAATTCTTTCCTTATATTTGCGGAATAAAAGAGTTTTTATTCTTTTATTAGATTTAGATGAAAGTAAAACTATAACGCAAATAGAAATGTCAAAGTTTGATTTAATAATGCCCAAACTGGGCGAAAGTGTCCAGGAGGCCACAATTACAAAGTGGTTTGTTAAAGAGGGAGACACCGTGGAAGAAGATGATCCGATTTTAGAGATTGCTACCGATAAGGTTGATTCTGAAATCCCCTCCCCCGTAGCAGGTACAATTAAAAAAGTTTTATACGCAGAAGATGATTTAGTAGCTGTAGGTGAGATAATTGCGCATATTGCACTTGAAGGATCAGAAGATGAAGAGGAGACAGAAGAAGCTGTTTCAGAACAACATACAGAAAAGGTACTGGTTAACAACAATGGCACTGCCATTTCTGAAGACTATAATAAACAAGGAACTCGCTTTTATTCTCCACTAGTAAAAAATATTGCTCAAAAAGAAAATGTGAGCATCGAAGAACTTGAAAAAATCACTGGTAGTGGAACAAACAATAGGGTTACCAAAAACGATATTGTTGAATTTATTGAAAATCGTAAAAGTAACGGAAATGGTAAAGCTGCGCAACCTGCATCTGAAACTAAAAAAGAAAAAGAACAGGAACCTGTTAAACAGCACAAAGTGAATGTTTCGGTTGGTGCTGAGGATGAAATAGTTGAAATGGATCGTATGCGCAAAATGATTGCTGAGCATATGGTTACTTCAAAACACGTGGCCCCTCATGTAACTTCTATGGTTGAGGCTGATGTAACCAATGTGGTTGAATGGAGAACAAAAAATAAAGACAAGTTTTTAGAAAGAGAAAAAGAGAAGTTGACTTATCTGCCTGTTTTCCTTGAAGCAATGGCAAAAGCACTAAAAGATTTTCCTGGTGTTAACGCTTCGGTTGATGGTCATAACATCATTCTGCGTAAAAACATAAACCTAGGTATTGCAGTTGCACTTGATAATGGAAACCTGATTGTTCCGGTTATAAAAAATGCTGACCGCTTGAATACTTTAGGAATGACCAAAGAGTTAAACAGATTGGCAAAAGCTGCAAGAGAAAACAAACTAAGTCCTGATGATGTCTCAGGTGGAACTTTCTCTGTTTCTAACTTTGGTTCATTCAGAAATGTAATGGGGACCCCTATTATTAATCAGCCTGAAGTTGCAATTATGGCTGTTGGAACCATTGAGAAAAAACCTGCTGTGGTTGAAACTACAGCTGGAGATGTAATAGCTGTTCGTCATAAAATGTTCTTATCGCTCACCTACGATCACAGAGTTGTTGATGGTGCCCTTGGTGGAGCTTTCTTAAGAAAAGTAGCTGATTATATTGAAGCGTTTGACAAAAATGCTGGTATCTAAAACTCAATTATCATGGAAAATACAATAATAGAAAAAGAAAATAAAGTAAAAGCTCCTAAGCATGTGGATGTTAATTCGGATGAACTGGAGGTGAAAAAAAGATATTCGATAAAAACTACTGATAAACAAACACTTGAAAAGTGGTATCGTTTAATGGTGTTAGGCCGTGCCCTTGACGACAGGGCGCCTAACTACCTTAAGCAAGCCATTGGTTGGTCTTATCATGCTCCATATGCTGGTCATGATGGCATACAATTGGCTATTGGTCAGGTATTTGACAAAAATACTGATCATTTGTTTCCTTATTACAGGGATATGATGACTGCCCTTTCAGCAGGTCTGACTCCTGAGGAAATTATTTTCAACGGAATTTCAAAAGATACTGATGTTGCTGGTGGTGGACGACATATGTCTAACCATTTTGCGAAACCGGAATGGAACATTCATAATGTTTCATCAGCAACTGGTAATCATACACTTCACGCTGCTGGCGTTGGTCGTGCAATGAAGGTTTATAAACACAAGGGAGTTTCCATTAGTTCACAAGGAGAATCTTCTGTTTCGGAAGGTTATGTATATGAGGCAATTAACGGGGCTTCAAACGAACAGCTACCTGTGATTTTTGTTTTCCAGGATAATGGTTACGGAATTTCAGTTCCTAAGGAAGATCAAACTGCAAATAGAAAAGTAGCTGACAATTTCAGAGGGTTAAAAAATCTAAGAATTATCCATACCAATGGAAAAGATTTATTTGACTCCATGAATGCCATGACTGAGGCTAAAGAATGGGTAATTAAAAACCAAAAGCCTTGTATTGTTCATGCTAATTGCGTTCGTATTCATTCGCATTCAAATTCTGACAGGCATGAACTTTATAGAGATGATTACGAGCTGAATTATGTAAAAGAATATGATCCACTAGGAAAATTCAAAAGATTATTATTGAGATATGAGCGATTCACCGAAGAAGAGTTGCAAGCAATTGAAGCTGAAACTAAAGAGATAGTAAAAAAAGCTCACCGTGCAGGACTGGCTGCACCAGACCCAAAGCCGGAAAGCATACATGATTTTGTTTATCCACCAGCTTATCAGCCAAAGAAGTTTAAAGATGGATTGTCTGATGGCTCTGGAAAAAAACTAAAATTGGTTGAAGCAATCAATCTGACTTTAAAAGAAGAGTTCAGAAAGAACCCAGACACATTTATTTGGGGACAAGACATGGCCAACAAAGAAAAAGGTGGTATTTTCAATGTCTCTAAAGGAATGCAGCAGGAATTTGGAAAAACCCGGGTTTTTAATGGTCCTATTGCTGAAGATTATATTTTGGGTACAGCCAACGGAATGAGCAGATTCAATGATAAAATAAGAATTGTTGTTGAAGGAGCCGAATTTGCAGATTATTTCTGGCCTGCCATGGAACAGTTTGTTGAGTTAACCCATGATTATTGGCGTTCAAAAGGTCAATTTAGCCCAAATGTAGTAGTTCGCTTAGCATCAGGCGGTTACATTGGCGGCGGTTTGTACCACTCACAAACCATTGAAGGTGCTTTAGCCACTTTCCCTGGTATCAGAGTTGTATATCCTAGTTATGCAGATGATGCGGCAGGATTATTGAGAACCGCTATTCGTTCGCAGGGACCAACTATGTTTTTAGAGCCCAAATCTCTATACAATTCGCCAATTGCAGCTACAAATGTACCTGAAGAATTTGAGGTGCCATTTGGAAAACTGAAGGTAAGAAAAGAAGGCAAAGATTTAAGTATTTTCACCTATGGTAACACAACTCACATGTGCGTGAATGTTGCAGAAAACCTGGAAAAAGAAAATCCAGGAGTTAGTATTGAAGTAATAGATCTTCGTTCGCTTGTTCCTTTAGATGAAGAAGGCGTTCTTGAATCTGTTAAAAAGACAGGAAAAGCATTAGTTGTTCATGAAGATAAGGTATTTGGAGGTTTTGGAGGGGAAATTGCCTCATTAATTACTGAAAAAGCTTTTGAACATCTTGATGGCCCTGTAAAAAGAGTTGGTTCTACTTTCACTCCGGTTGGCTTTAACCGTATTTTGGAAAAAGCAGTTCTACCTGATGAAGACAGGATTTTTAATGTAGCAAAGGAGTTATTGAAATACTAGTACCCTGATTTTAGATAGGAGATGTCAGAATTTTTTTCAAATTCATGAATAACATCTAAAATCTTCGTACTCATATCTAATAAAACAATGAAAAAAACAGCAATATTTTACAGTTTCAACACAAAAAATTCATCAAAAGTAGCAGAGAAAATAAAACAATCTTACGGTGAATCTAATTTAGATACAATTAATGCAGAAGAAGTTACTGAAGAACAATTTCTTACATATGACAATTTGATTCTTTCAGTTCCTACCTGGTTTGATGGAGAATTACCAAACTACTGGGATGAGTTTGTTCCTGCTCTTGAAGAAATGGACTTAAAAGATAAAACTATCGCAATTTTTGGCCTTGGAGATCAAAAAGGATACCCGGAGAATTTTGGTGATGCTATTGGTATCATGGCAAATCTTGTTGAAAATCAAGGAGCTAAGGTGGTAGGTACAACTTCCACTAAAGGCTACACCTTTGAAAAATCAAGAGGTGCAAAAAATGGAATTTTTTACGGGTTAATGATAGATGCTGAAAATCAGGATGATTTAACTGATGAAAGAGTCAATAACTGGGTCAAAGAAATAAAAAAAAGCTTTGCGTAAACCTTTCATTAAAAAGCGAATATTTTTCATTTCGCAAACTAAACAGGGGAATAAATTGTTCCCCTGTTGTTGTAAAATTTGCATTACTGCCTTAATTTCACCTCTGTTGAGATTGAACTATCTGAGCTCAAATTGCTCAGCACCTGATAAGAAGTTTCTTTGAATAATAAGTTTTCCTGGATGATAGTATCCAAAGAACTTTCCGTACTTTTATTTTGCCTACTTCCTCTATTCCCAATATTATAACCAACAATAAAAATAATCAGGCAAACTAGTATTGCTTTCATTTTATAGTAGTTATGAAATATCATTAGTTTTAGCCAATGAGACCAAACCACCAATTGCACCAAGATTCATAGAATCTAATGCTGAACTTGGGACAATCACCATTGAACCCTTTTCCTTAAGGCCTTCAAAAAGCATATTCATACCACGAAGTTGCAAGGCAACAGGATTATCGCGATACTGTTCGCTTGCTTTAGCAAACTTCTCTGCAATTTCTGTTTCAGCTGTTCCTAAAATTACACGAGCCTGTCTTTCTCTCTCTGCCTGTGCCTGTTTACTCATTGCATCTGCCAGAGCCTGGGGTATGATAATGTCTTTAATACCTACTGTTTGACAAGTAATCCCCCAAGGATTGGTATTTTGATCCAGAATATGTTGTAAGTCTTCTGCAATTTTATCTCTTTCTTGAAGTAGTTCAGCAAGCTCGTGCTTACCAATAATGTCGCGGAGTCCTGTCTGAGCAATATAAGCAATTGCTTTTTGATAATCTTGTACCTCTAATGCTGTTTTCTCAACATCCCATACTGTCCAGTATACAACAGCATCAACATTAACAGGTACTGTATCTTTAGTTAGTGTTTGATCTGCCATGAAATCAGTTACTCTAACCCGCTGATCGATATAATCATCAACCTTATCAAGTATAGGAATAACCATGAATATACCAGGCCCCCGCAAGCCTTTGTATTTACCCATTCTCAGTATAACCGCTTTTTCCCACTGCTCTGCCACATGAATTGAAAAAGCAATTAGAATAGAAAACACAAAACATAAGGCAAAAATGCCTGGTGATATCACCTTTAAATAAGCTAAACCCGCTGAAATACCAACCAGAATAATCAAAACAGTGATTGATATCGGGTTTGTTAGGTGTCTGAAAATTACATTAGCTTTCATTGTTTTTGTTTTTTTGAAGTTGATTAATAATGTCATTTACTGAAAACCCATAACTAAACGCTATGGTACTGAACTCATTACAAATGTCTTGAAGCTTTTTAGCTTTCTCTTTTTCAGAAATTTGAATTTCTGTTGTGCTAATAAATGTTCCAGTTCCCTGCTGGGTTTCCAAAACATTTTGAATTTCTAATTCTTTGTATGATTTTGCCACTGTATTTAAATTTACTTTTAGTTCAACTGCAAGTGCCCTTACAGTAGGCAATTGCTCTCCTATTTTTAATTTACCTGAGGCAATTCCAAACTTAATCTGGTCGATTATTTGTCTGTAAAATGGAATGCCTGCCTTCGGATCTAATTTAAAATCAATCATTGTACTGTTTTCTTAATGTTATATTGTCATATACAACTAGTACAAATATACAGCTTTTTTTTTAAAGTCAAATTTTTGAAGAGCTTTTTTTGAAATCACTACGAGGTAAAGACTTTAATGCGCTAATTATAAAGCGGTTGTATGATCAGGGTGGTTTTTAGCGTCAATTACTATTCCTCTTGCTTGAACTTCTAATGACATATGAAATCATTACACCAAACCATACAATGGCACAATCATTAATCAAATTCAATAAATTCCAGCTATGATTGAATCCATCGCGAAGGTAGAGTTCATGAAAAAAAGTAAACGGCATACCTAATTTTAAATCAGACCTTTCTTCTTTAAATGGGGGAATTTGCGATAGAAAATCTAAAAATGAAACAGAAAAAAAGAGTAAAATCGAAATAACTGTAACTTTCAATACTTTTTTAAACATTGTTGTACATTTTACATGCTAAGCAAACAGCTTTCTTAAAACATCACCCACCTTAGCAACCTTAATAATTTCAATTGAATTGCTTTTCATGTTTTCAATCTTCGCATATTTAGAAACAAAAAACTGCTTAAAACCAAGTCGTTCTGCTTCAGCAATTCGTTGCTCCACACGCTGAACTGACCTGATTTCACCTGAAAGTCCAATTTCACCTGCAAAACAGATGTTTTTTTCAATCGGGAAGTCTAAATCGGAAGATAAAATGGCTATAATTACAGCTAAATCAAATGCAGGATCATCCACTTTAATACCACCTGTAATATTGAGGAATACGTCTTTAATTGAAAGTTTAAAGCCGGCCCTTTTTTCAAGTACGGCCAAAAGCATATTCAACCTGCGTAAATCAAAACCTGTTGAAGAACGCTGTGGAGTCCCATAAGCAGCTGTACTAACCAATGATTGCACTTCAATCATAAAAGGCCGAAGACCCTCAATACTTGCTGAAATACTCACACCACTCAGGTTTTCATTGTGCTCAGAAATAAGCAATTCGCTTGGATTCAACACTTCTCGTAAGCCATTACTTACCATCTCATAAATACCTAATTCTGAGGTAGAACCAAAACGATTTTTTGCTGCCCTTAAAATGCGATACAGGTTATTTCTATCCCCTTCAAATTGCAAAACTGTATCAACAATGTGTTCAAGAATTTTTGGTCCGGCAAGACTTCCATCTTTAGTAATGTGCCCAATTAAAAAGGCTGGTATTGAATTCGTTTTTGCATATTGCAAAATTCTGGTTGTACATTCTCTAATTTGCGAAACTGTACCTGGAGATGATTCAATTTTATCGGTATAAACTGTCTGAATAGAATCAAAAACCAATAAATCAGGTTTAAACTCTTTTATGTGTAAGAAAATAGTTTCAAGCAATGTCTCACTCAAAACAAAACAAGAGGTTTCCCCTTTGTAAATTCGATCTGCTCTTAGTTTTATTTGTTGGCTACTCTCCTCTCCCGAAATATAAAGTGTTTTTAGGCCTTTTATCTGAAGCGCAACCTGCAATATTAACGTGGATTTTCCTATACCAGGTTCTCCGCCTATTAAAACGACTGAGCCAGGAACCAGACCTCCACCTAGTACCCTGTTTAATTCGCCATTACCGGTATCAATTCGATTTTGTACTTCTTGTTTTAATTCAGAAATTAAGGTAGGTTTTGATTGTCGTTCCTGAATTAATGCTTCCTGCGCATATCTTCCTGTTTTGGGTACAACAACTTCTTCTGAAAACGTATTCCATTCACCACAAGCGGAACATTTACCGACCCACTTTGGAGAAGTTGCACCACAATTTTGACAAACATATTGGGTTTTGAGCTTGGCCATGCCTTGTTAGAAAAGTTAAAAGTGTAAAGTTAAAAGTTTTTGTTTATGTATAAGAAACTTTACCAACCAAGCTGTTTTTTAACTTTTTGCCCTTTCAATTACTGAAGTTGTTGAATAACCATCTACCAAATCAATTGTGGCAACTTTTCCGCCGTTGGTTTTCACAATATCAGCACCCACAATATCGTCTTCCTTGTAGTCACTGCCTTTTACCAACATATCAGGCATTACATATTTGATTAGTTCATAAGGAGTGTCTTCATCAAAAAGCACCACAAAATCAACAAAATGAAGCGAAGCCATTACTTGTGCTCGGGATATTTCATCCTGAACCGGTCTGTTTTCACCTTTCAATCTTCTAACAGAAGCATCTGTATTTAAGCCTATTACCAAACAATTGCCTAAACTTGCTGCTTTACTTAAATACTCAATATGTCCCCTGTGTAAAATATCAAAACACCCATTAGAAAAAACAATTTTCTTGTCTTGAAACTTCAAAACATTAAGCAAAGGCTTTAGTTCCTCCTTTGTAAGAATTTTTGATTTTAGATGCTCAAATTTATCCATAGTAAGGATGCTATAGGTAAGTTATACATAAATGTGTGCCAGGCAAACAGATTAAGACTAATCAACTAGCATATTTGTTTCAGTGTCCGGAAATACTAATCGAGGTTTGAATTTTTTTGCTTCTTCAAATTCCATGCTTGCATAGGAGATAATAATAACTACATCACCAACAGCAACTCTACGTGCAGCAGGTCCGTTCAAACAAATCATACCAGATCCTCTAGTGCCTTTAATAACATAGGTCTCCAATCGTTCACCATTGTTTACATTAACAATCTGAACTTTCTCATTTTCAATGATATTCGCCGCATCCATCAAATCTTCATCAATGGACACACTACCTACATATTGTAAATTTGCTTCGGTTACCGAAACTTTGTGTATTTTTGATTTAACGACTTCAATATTCATCTCTGTCAGTATTTATAATCAAATTTAATAAACTTCTATTAAAGTAAATAAGCGTTATTTAAAAAACGCCAAAAGTATTATTTTAAATAGATATTATCAATTAATCTTACATTTCCTGCATTAACTGCTACGCAGACCAAAACTTTATCGGCCTCATCCCACCTATAAACCTTTGATAAATCAGGATCTTTTACCACTTCGAAATATTCAACCTCAAGGTTTTTATCTGAATTAATTTTCTTTATAGCCCAAGTAATAAACTCATCAACAGAAAAGTTTAAATAATTACTTTTTGCTTCAAACAGCGTTTGAGAAATTAATGCAGCGCTTTCCCTCTGCTGATTGCTCAAAAGAACGTTTCTGGAGCTCATTGCCAAGCCATCATCCTCTCTAATAATTGGACATTTAATTACCTCAATATTAAGATCTTTTAAATAGTTATCATTTAAATGTCTTATTATTAAATACTGTTGTATATCCTTTTGCCCAAAGAAAGCTTTATTGGGTTGCACAACCTCAAAAAGTCTTTTTACAACCATTGCAACTCCATCAAAATGACCAGGACGATGCTTCCCTTCCATTACTTTTCCAATATTGCCAAAATCATAAGTAGACTTTTTTGCATTTTCATCTGGATAAATTTCCTTAACAGTAGGAGCAAATACAATTTTTGCCGGAGTTTCTTCCAGCAAATCAAGATCTTTTTCCAGTGTTCTTGGGTATCTTTTAAGGTCGTCAGGATTATTAAACTGTGTTGGGTTAACGAATATACTTACAACTACAACATCACACACATCTCCTGCTTTTTCAACCAAGGATAAATGCCCTTTATGCAATGCTCCCATAGTGGGTACAAAGCCTACAGAAATATTTTTTTTCTTCAGCTTTTTAATTTCAGACGTCACTTCCTCCGCCTTATTATATACTTTCATGCTTTACATAAAATATAACTGTGCAAAGTAACAAAATTAAATGCACACTGGAAAGGTCAACTTACTATGCTTTAGAGCATGTTAACTTATTGCTTGCTTTTTTTAAGCATTCGCCGTTTGTAAACATTTCACTAACAACAACTTGAAGCCCGACTTGATTTTAGTCACTATTCAATACAACCAAACTGTTTAAGCATTTTTAACAGGCGAGAAATTCATTGCAGTTACCCAAATTTTATGACAATTTTATTATAGTTGAGATTTTGGCTTATTTTTATTAATTTTGCATGTTCAAACATTGCTCATAAAATCTGGTAATGGAAAAAACTAAAGTATTATTTATCTCCCAGGAAATCACTCCCTATTTGCCTGAAACAGAAATGTCTAAGATTGGACGTTATCTGCCGCAGGGTATTCAGGAAAAAGGAAAAGAAATAAGGGCTTTTATGCCAAAATATGGAACGGTTAACGAAAGACGAAATCAACTTCATGAAGTTATCAGGCTTTCGGGGATGAATATTATTATTGATGACACTGACCATTCTTTGATTATCAAAGTTGCCTCCATCCAATCTGCAAGAATGCAGGTTTATTTTATTGATAATGAAGACTATTTTCAGAGAAAAGGAATGTTTTCAGATTCAGATAGTGATTTTTATGAGGATAATGATGAACGAGCTATATTTTTTACAAGAGGTGTAATTGAAACCGTGAAGAAACTTCGTTGGTCTCCTGATATCATCCATTGCCATGGATGGGTAACATCGCTGATCCCTCTGTATATAAAAAAGGCGTATAACGATGATCCATTATTTCAAGATTCTAAAATTGTCTATTCTGTTTATAATGATGAATTTAGAGCACAGTTTGATGAGGGGTTCAGGAAGAAGCTAAAGTTAAAAGGAATTTCCTCTGAAGACACAAAAATAGTCAACGAACCTAACTATACAAATATTAGCAAACTAGCAATTGACTTTTCAGATGGTATTATTCATGGAAGCCCATCTATAAATAAAGATGTTGATGAGTATATCAAAAAAAGTAAATTACCCGTTTTAGATTATAAAAATGGAGATGAGTATATTGATGCTTATTCTGATTTTTATGACAAAATCCTATAAAACAACAAGTTAAATTGATAAATAAATGTACAAAAAACAATTAATGTTTTTTACATCCCTTTTGGTGCTGTTTTCAGCATTTTTTTTTGGATGTAATCAAGACAAATTCGAGGCTGGAATTGGATTGGTGCCGGATAGTTTAAGATTAAAGTCTTCAGCAATAGATAGTTTTACAGTAGCAGCATATACCTACAAGGTTGATAGTGTACAAACAAATTATGCTTCGAAAGTTTTGGTTGGCACGTATAACGATCCAATACTTGGTGAAATAAATGCTTCTTTTGTAACGGAACTAATCCCACAAGACACAGTGGTTAGTAAACTAACAACTTCTAGTACTGTAATTGATGATTTGGTCCTTTATTTGCGTTACCCATTATCAGGTTTAAGGTTCTATGGAGATTCCATCAAGAGTATCAGAATTGATGTTATGAAAATTAACAAATACTTATCTTATTCCGATGCGGTATACAGCAATTTTGAACCACACTTACTTAATGCTTCGGCTTCTCCTTTTGCATATTTTATTTTTAGGCCAGATACAATCATTGAAAATGCAGATAAAGAAGCCAATGACAAGTGGGAAATTGCAAAAAAAGAAGCCTATGAAAAAGATTCAACCGCAGATTTATCTAAAATTCCGAAACCTGATCCAGTTGCATTGGTTGCCATAAAGCTTCCAGATGAATGGAAGAATCAAATCAAAGACCTGATAGTTAACAGTATTAATGGTACCGCAACTTTTGCCCAGGAATTTAATGGCCTGTATATTAGTGCGAGTACTGTGCCAACACCATATTCTATATCTATTTTTGATTATACTGATGCAGAAACAAAGGTATCCTTAAACTATCATTACGATTCTGATACTACGGATATGGGACGTAGTTATGATTTTAACCTAAGCAATGCAAATACACACTTTAATTTGTTCTACCATGACCACAATAAACCTGGCTTTTTACCTGATTTATCCAACCCTGAAAATAAACAAGACAGTGTTGTTTACATACAGGGAGCAGCAGGTCTAAGAGCAAAAATTAAATTCCCTTATTTGGATGATTTAATTGCTCAAGGGATTTGGGCTGTAAACAGGGCAGAGTTAATTTTTACAGTTGAAAACTGGACAGTAACAGGTTATTATCCGCCTCCAACAAATTTAATATTATTAGGAGTTGATGATAATGAGTTTCCTTTAGCCGAATATTATAACCAAACAACTGGTATATATACTGGTGCAGGATATAAGGACGGACAATACAAATTTGACATTACTTCATACATGCAAAAAGTCTTTTCGGGAAAATACGCCAATAACGGTCTTTTTCTGAATATCTCCGATCAAATTTCAAACCCCTCAAGAGTTGTATTGGCAAGTGGAAATCATTCTGAGAATAATAAAATAAAACTAAAGTTGACTTTGACGAAACTATCTAATTAAAATATTGGACTATTGGAAAGTAAATCAATGATAAATCAGCTTTCATCAAACATATTTTGATGCAAAGCTGATTTGTTTTTATTTGCGCTTGATTAAACCTAAAAAAAGTTGATATTATGTGTGGAATTGTTGGATACATTGGACTGAAACAAGTATATCCTATTGTTATCAATGGGCTTAAAAGACTTGAATACAGGGGATATGACTCTGCAGGTATTGCTATTGTAAATGGCGATACCCATGTTTATAAAAAACAAGGTAAGGTTTCTGATCTTGAAACCTTTACAGAGAATAAAAACCTTACAGGAACCATTGGAATGGGTCATACCAGGTGGGCTACACACGGTGAACCAAATGATGTAAATGCTCATCCTCATCGTTCAGCGAATGGTTATTTTACTTTGATTCATAATGGGATTATTGAGAATTATTCAAGTCTTAAAAAAAAGTTAGAAGCTAATGAATATACATTCCAAAGTGAAACTGATACTGAGGTTTTAGTTAATTTGATAGAATATTATTACTTGCGTGGCAAAGTTTCAGCAGAACTTGCTGTAAGATTAGCTTTATCAAAAGTTATTGGTGCTTATGGCATTGTTGTAGCCTGTACTAAAGAACCAGATCAGTTAATTGCCGCGAGAAAAGGCAGCCCATTAGTAATTGGAATTGGTAATGAAGAGTATTTTATAGCTTCTGATGCAACTCCAATAGTTGAACACACCAAAAGTGTTATTTATCTAAATAATGACAATGTTGCTATTTTAAAAAGAAATGAACTTACACTCAAAACTATTGACGATGTAGAGTTAACTCCAAATATTCAGGAACTTCAGCTTGATATTGGTGAAATTGAAAAAAATGGCTATGATCATTTTATGCTTAAAGAAATCTTTGAGCAACCGAGATCTATTAAAGATACTTTTAGGGGACGCTTATCATCAGATTTACAACAGATCAGACTTGGAGGTCTTTTGGATGTAATGGATAAAATTGAAAATGCAAGAAGAATCATTATCATTGGTTGTGGAACATCATGGCATGCTGGTCTTGTTGGTGAATACTTATTTGAAGAATTTGCACGTATTCCTGTAGAGGTTGAATATGCATCTGAGTTTAGGTATCGAAGTCCGGTTATTTATGAAGATGATGTAGTTATTGCTATAAGCCAAAGTGGAGAAACTGCTGATACTCTTGCAGCAATTGGACTTGCTAAAGAAAAGAAAGCAACAGTATTGGGAATTTGTAATGTTGTTGGTTCTAGCATACCAAGAGAAACACATGCAGGTGTTTATACTCATGCAGGCCCGGAAATTGGTGTTGCTTCCACAAAAGCGTTTACTGCCCAGGTTACAGTTCTTGCTATGATGGCTCTTAAACTAAGCAAAAAAAAGAATACAATTTCAGATGAAGATTATCATAAATTGATTAAAGAACTGAATGACATTCCTGGAAAAATTGAAGAAACACTAAGATCTAGTGAAGAATATAAAAAGATTGCAAGTTTATATAAGGATGCCTCAAATTTCCTTTATTTAGGAAGAGGTTACTTCTTCCCTGTTGCACTAGAAGGGGCACTTAAACTTAAAGAAATTTCTTATATACACGCAGAAGGATATCCTGCTGCAGAAATGAAACACGGCCCTATTGCTTTGATTGATAATAAAATGCCAGTGGTCGTAATCGCAACCAAAGACAAATCCTATGAAAAAATTGTAAGTAATATTCAGGAAGTAAAAGCTCGAAGTGGAATTGTAATAGCAGTGGTTACAAAAGGTGATACCATTATCAGAAATATGGCCGATCATGTACTTGAAGTTCCAGAAGCTGAATCTGCTTTAGCTGCTCTTCTTACAGTAGTTCCTTTACAACTTTTATCGTATTATATTGCTGTTATGCGTGGATGTAATGTTGATCAGCCGAGGAATTTGGCAAAATCTGTTACAGTAGAATAGAACTTATAAATCTGGAACTTAGAAATTAGATTAAACCAATTTCTAAGTTCCAGATTCTAATTTCTTAAATAAAAGATTCTCCCTTTTTTACTTTCACATCGTTTACAAACTGTCTGATTTTTTGCTCTTCTTCTTTTTTACATATTAAAAGTGCATCTTCTGTTTGCACAATAATATGTCCATCAAGACCCTGAATAACAGCTAGTTTCCCATCGGGTATGTTGATGATACAGTTTTTTGAATCATAACTCAAAATATTTCCTCCAATTATAGAGTTTTGATCTTCATCTTTTTGGCTATTTTCATACATTGAACCCCAAGTTCCTAGATCCGACCAACCAAAATCGGCACATAATACATAAACATTCTGAGCTTTTTCCATTATTCCATAATCAAGTGAAATATTTTTGCACTCAGCATATGTTTTATCAATAAACTCCTGCTCTTCTGATGTATTATAAATTAAATGACCTGGTTTAAAAAGATCATCAACCTCCGGCAAATGTTTATCGAAAGCTTTACTAATTGATTTCAATGACCAGATGAAAATACCCGAATTCCAATAAAATTCCCCACTTTTATAAAAAATCTTAGCCATCTCATAATCAGGCTTTTCTGTGAAAGTTTTCACTTTTGTAATACCGATATCCTGTATTTCCTTTTTCTCTTTATTATTGATTTGAATATAACCATAGCCTGTTTCAATTCTGTTTGGCTTTATACCCAATGTTAACAAAGCATCATTTTCTCTCGAAAATTCAAGAGCCGTATTTAAAATTCGAATAAACTCATCTTCATTCAAAATTAAATGATCTGAGGGAGCAACTATTATGTTCGCATTTTCATTCTCTTTTAAAATTCGATGATTAGCATATGCAATGCAAGGGGCTGTGTTTCGTCGAAGAGGTTCTAACAAGACATTTTCAGGTCTCATCTCAGGTAACTGTTCTAAAATTATACTTTTATATGCCTTGTTTGTAACAATGTAAACATTCTCCGGAGGGCAAACAGATTTAAATCGATCAAATGTTTGTTGCAATAAAGAACGTCCCGTTCCTAAAATATCAAGAAATTGCTTAGGCTTTTTATTCCTGCTTAGAGGCCAAAAACGACTTCCTATTCCTCCTGCCATTATCACACAATAGTTGTTTTTATCCATTTTTATCTATTTTCAAGTTTTGTGCTAAAATTAGGCAAAATTTTTGAACCTTTTGGTTAAACTCAAAATATATAGCTATTCGAACATTCAGAATAAAATAGGCATTTTTAATAACAATCTAAATTTTATTAACTTAGGCGTTTTAATATTCTAAAGCAGCATCTCGCAGATGAAACTTTTTTATCATATAGGAAGATATTTTATTCTGTTAACTAAAGTGTTTTCCAGACCTGAGAAAACTAAAGTATTATTGCGTTCAATTGTTAATGAAATAGTGAGCCTAGGAATTAATTCTTTAGGAATTGTTATTATAATTTCTGTTTTTATGGGAGCGGTTATTACTTTACAAACTGCTTACAATATCGAAAATCCATTCATTCCTACATACTTAGTTGGCCTTACAGCCAGAGATTCAATGATTCTTGAGTTTTCATCCACTATTGTTGGTTTAATTTTAGCAGGCAAGGTAGGATCAAATATTGCTTCAGAAATTGGAACAATGCGAATAACAGAACAAATTGATGCACTGGAAATTATGGGCGTAAACTCAGCGAACCACTTAATTTTACCAAAAATTATAGCTGCAGTTTTTATCAATCCTTTTTTAACTGTAATAAGTATATTTGTTGGTGTTGTTGGTGGTTATCTGGCTTCTGCTTCTACCGGGGCTGTTTCTCCTGATAATTATTTATATGGTATCCATTATTACTTCATTCCTTTTTACATAACCTATGCATTGGTTAAAACTGTTTTTTTTGCTTTTATCATTACATCAGTGCCCGCTTATCATGGATATTATTCGTCAGGAGGTGCATTAGAGGTGGGTAAATCAAGCACAATGGCAGTAGTTTACAGTAGTATTTTAATTCTTCTGTTTAATGTATTATTAACTCAATTAATGCTGGCATGATAGAATTGAAAAATGTAAATAAGTCGTTTGGCAACAAACAGGTGTTGACTGATATCTCAGTTTTGTTTGAACAAGCCAAAACCAACCTAATTATTGGCCAAAGCGGCTCAGGAAAAACAGTGTTATTGAAATCAATTATAGGGCTTCATCAAATTGACAGTGGCGAAATTATTTATGGTGATAGAGAGTTTTCGAGAATGCCTGTTAAACAAAAAAAACTTATTAGGAAAGAAATTGGAATGGTATTTCAGGGAGGTGCGCTGTTTGACTCGGCTACCGTTGAAGAAAATGTTATGTTTCCATTGGAAATGTTTACAAATATGAGCTATGAAGAAAAGAAGGAACGGGTGAACTTTTGTCTTTCAAAAGTGAACCTTGTGAATGCTAACAAATTATATCCTGCAGAAATAAGTGGTGGTATGCAGAAACGGGTAGCTATTGCCAGAGCTATATCACTTAATCCAAAATATCTATTTTGTGATGAACCAAATTCAGGGTTAGATCCAAAAACAGCTATTGTAATTGATCAACTTATCCGGGAATTAACAGTAGAATTTAACATGACCACTGTTGTCAACACGCATGACATGAATTCGGTAATCGAAATTGGTGATAAAATTGTTTATATCTATCAGGGACAGAAGTGGTGGGAAGGCAGTAAAGATGAAATTCTACAAACAGATAATGTAGAACTGGAAAACTTTGTATTTGCTTCAGATTTAATGCGTAAATTTAAAAAGTGAGAGGAATTATCCTCCCACAATTTTAAGCATATCTGCTTCAAGACTTTCTTCTGGAGTTTCAACTATTCTCCCAATTTCTTCACCACCTCTTTTGAAAATAAAAGTTGGCACCCTGTCAATATTCAGCTTTGAAACAATGGTTCCTTTAGCTTCCTTTTTAGTGTCTACATTAATTAAAGTAATCCTCTTTACACCGTAATCTAGGTTTTCGAATAGTTTATAGAAACGTGGAACTTCTCTCCTACTATCACTGCACCAAGTCCCCATCACAATTGTAATATCAACATCCGACAATGCTCCTGCACTCTCAATATTATTTAGCACCTCTAAATCAGGCTCATACGTACTAAACTCAGCATAATACCATTCATCAAAGGGAGGTGCTGTCAAGCCATCTAAATTACAGTATCCATATAAAATATCTTTATTTGCCCTTTCGTCAAATTTCTGTTGGTTTAACCTTTTGGTCCCACTACACGAACCCAGCAACAAAACGATGACTGTTAATGTAATCAACTTATTCATAGTATCATAGATTAGTTTGATTAATACTATCGATTATCATATTGCTGATTATAATAGTTTTTATAATCGCCAGATACAACATCATTTAACCATCTTTCATTTGCTAAATACCAATCAACAGTATGCTCTAACCCTTCCTTAAAATCAAGCGAAGGTTTCCATCCCAATTCACCTTTAATCTTCTTAAAATCAATTGCATACCTAAGATCATGACCAGCCCTGTCAGTTACAAAAGTTATTAGCTTTTCAGATTCGCCCTTCTCTCTGCCTAGTTTTTCATCCATTATATAGCACAAGGTTTTTATTAAATCCAGGTTGGTCCATTCATTATCGCCTCCAATATTGTAAGTTTCCCCAGCTTTTGCTTTATGAAAAAGCAAATCAATTGCTCTGGCATGGTCTACAACATATAACCAATCCCGAACATTGTCACCTTTACCGTAAATAGGAATATTTTTCTTGTTCTTTATATTATTGATTGCCAGAGGAATCAGTTTTTCAGGGAATTGGTTTGGTCCATAGTTATTTGAGCAGTTCGAAACCACAACAGGCATTTTGTAAGTATGATAGTATGCTCTTACTAAATGATCAGATGAAGCCTTTGAAGCAGAATAAGGACTCCTTGGATCATATGGTGTTGTTTCAACAAAATAACCATCACGCCCTAAAGAACCAAATACCTCGTCAGTTGAAATGTGATAGAACAATTTGTCTTCTATATTATCAGACCAAGCCTTTTTTGCAACATTTAAAAGATTTGCTGTTCCTATTACATTTGTTTGAACAAATTCAAGCGGATTTGAAATAGACCTGTCGACATGAGATTCGGCAGCCAAATGAATAACTCCATCAAAATTGTGCTTCTCAAACAATGACTCTAACAACTCAGTGTCTAAAATATCTCCTTTTACAAACTGGTAATTATCTTTATGTTCAATATCCGTAAGATTTTTAAGATTACCAGCATAAGTGAGTTTATCCAAATTAATTATTTTATAATCCGAATATTTTTCCACAAATAATCGCACCACATGTGATCCTATAAAACCAACTCCTCCTGTAATCAATATTGTTTTTTTCATTTGTTTATCACTTAATTAGAACACTATCTTTGATTAATTTTATGCAAAGATGCTTACTTTTGGTAAAAAAAATTAATATTCTTAAAGAAATATATTAATTTAATGACAGTTTGCCGAGACTGAATTTTAAGGTAATTCTCTATTTCAGGCATCAAAAACTGTTATATAGTTAGATTAATGGTAACTTTTTCAAAAAAAAAATTCTTTAGTACTTTCCTTTTTTTGCTTGTTCTGCAACTAGCTAATGCACAGCAATATAATTTTGTCAATTATACCATTAATAACGGCCTTCCAAACTCAAATATATTATCAGTTTTGCAAGATAGCAGAGGTTTTCTTTGGGTAGGAACAGCAACTGGCATAGCTTCATTCAATGGCAAAAGCTGGCAAACACACCATAAATCTTTAAAAATAAAACCTGTTCCTGTTTATGATATTTTTGAGGATCATTATAATTCAATATGGTTTGCAACAGGGAAAAACGGAATATATAGATATAATGGTAAAAATACGCTACTAATTTATGACGATAGTATAAGCATAATTTCTATTTGCGAAGATTCAAATGGAAATATTTTACTTGCCTCAAAAAACAACGGCATTTATCAGTTAAAAAACAAAGACAACCAGAGTTCAGATAATCAAATCATTAAAACAGAATTACTGAAAAACTATTCAAATATAACTGTTTTTCAGATGCTTAAAGATAAGGATGGAAATATCTGGCTGGGGACGAATAAAGGACTTTTAAAATATGACGGATTATCAATTGAAGAGTTTAATTTATCTAATGGATTACCACATAATAAAGTAACAAAAGTTTTTGAGGATAATTTAGGACAAATCTGGTTTTGTACTCCTCGCGGAGTTGTAAAATACGATTATGATAAGTTTCAAATATTTACACAGGAGAATAGCTTGAACTCCAATCAAATAAACACTATTTCGCAGGATGCAACAGGTAAAATATGGTTGGGAGGAGAAAAAGGAATTGATCTCTTCGATGGCGAAAAATTTCAACATCTTTCTATTCAAAACGGGTTAATTGATGAACATATTAATATTTTAAAACTTGATAATTCCGGAAATATGTGGATTGGGACAGAGTTCGGAGGTATCAGCATGTTTCCGGGTTATGCATTTACACGATATTCAACAGAAGAAGGATTAGTTAGCAATCAGATTTTCTCCATTGAAAAAGATAAACTAAACAATCTCTATATTGGCACATTAGATGGGCTAAATATAATTCCTAAAGGTGAGATTAAACCTCAAAATTTTAAATGTTTAAAGATAAACAGTCGAATTAATAATATACATGCAGCCTCAGAAGAAAAAGTTTGGATAGGAGCTGAAAATGGTTTGTTCTTGCTAGGAAATAACATTTTAAAAAAAATCAAACAATTTGATTCTTTGAATGTTACCTCAATATGTTCTGATAGCAGAGCCCGTTTATGGATGGTTGCTGAAAACGAACTATACACTTCAAAAGAAACACCAAACGGAGACATAATATTTGAGAAATCAAAGCTGCTAAATCAGCTTGAACTAGAGCCGGAAAATAATATAAAACATTTATTTTCAGACAATAACAGAAACATCTGGGTTGTCTATAGCAATGGCCCCCTTCTTGTTTATGATGGAAAAAAAATTACTAAAGTCTCTAATCTTTATTCTGAATTAAATATTAATTGTCTTGCAGAAGATTATGAAGGAAATATCTGGATTGGAACAGAATACAATGGAGTTATAATACTTGGGAAAGAAAAAGGGATATGGAAAACTATTAACGAACTTAATCCGGAAACTGGCTTTTGGTTCAGCAAGGTAAATTCCATTTTGTTTCTTAATGAAAACACCTGTTTATTTGGCTCAAATAGAGTAGTAAATAAAATCACCTTTGATTCTGAAAGGAACATCCTTAGCCAAAAAAAAATTGGATTAGTTGAAGGTATAAATTCTTTAGAACCGACCAATAATACGCTTAAAAAGATTACTAATGGCAAAATACTTATTGGTAGCTTACATGGATTAATTATTTATGATCCCTTGCAAGAAGAATTAAACCTAAGTCCGCCACAAACCCATATTACTTCGGTAAAACTTTTTTTCGAAGAGATTGACTGGTCAAATTCAGACTATTCTGATGGACAAACTTCGTGGTTTAATATTCCAGCTAAGTTAAAATTACCCCCAGATCAGAATCATATCACATTTGAGTTTACAGGTATTAACCTTAAAGCACAAACTCAAGTGCGTTATCAATGGAAACTAAGCCCACTCGAAGCAAACTGGGCTCCTCCTGGGCAAAAAAATGAAATTACCTATTCGGAATTACCGCCAGGAGATTATACTTTCTTCGTAAAATCATATAACGAAGATGGCACAGCCGATATAGAGCCTGCAACATTTGAATTTAGTATAAACAAACCATTTTATAAGACCACTTGGTTTATTTTAATTACAGTACTATTTTTCATTGGATTAGGTCCAATAGCTTTGCAATGGAGAACAAAACAGCTGCAATATGCTAAAGAAAAACTGGAAATGGAAGTATCAAAACGTACCAACCAGTTAAAAAAAGAAAAAGAGTTAGTCGAAGAGCAGAACAAAAAAATAAAACAACAGGCAGAAGAACTTGAGACACAAACAGATAAGCTATTTCAATACACCGTTTTGTTAGAAATTCAAAACCGGGATATTACAGATAGCATAAACTACGCAAGGACAATACAAAAAGCAGTGTTAGGCTCAAGAAACCTGATTCGGAAAATAATTCCAAATTCATTTGTCCTTTACATTCCAAAAGATATTGTTAGTGGAGATTTTTATTGGTTCTCTCAGCAGGAAGAGTATGTTTACATTGCAGCAGTTGATTGCACCGGACATGGTGTTCCTGGCGCTTTAATGAGTATAATTGGTTACCATTTGCTTAAAGAAACCCTTAGTGAAAATAAGCACAAAACAGCAGGAGAAATACTTGACAAGCTAAATATTTCATTAATTGATTTATTAAGTACCCACAAAACAAAAGGTTTTTCGAAAAATGGAATGGACGTTGCACTTTGCAGAATCAACATAGAAGAACGCGAATTAAATTTTGCAGGGGCTATGAGGCCATTATATTGGCTTAAAAACGATGTTAAAACAAAAATTGAGGTAATCAAACCAAACAGATTTGGCATTGGCGAGAAACAAAAAGATCCGCAATTTAAAAATCATTTTATAAATTTGAATAGTGGTGATAGATGCTATCTTTTTACGGATGGATATACTGATCAATTTGGAGGTGATGATGACAAAAAGTTTCTGGCAAAGCGATTTAAAGAGATATTGCTATCTTTAAAAGATGTTCCGATGCAAGAAAATGAGTCGAAATTGAATGATGCTTTCAAGGAATGGAAAGGGTTAAAAAAAGAGCAAACCGATGATATTCTGATAATTGGACTTGAATTTTAGAAAAATATTTATATTTTTGTAAACAAAACATGTCATTTTGTTTTTACTACTTTAACTTGGCATTGATTTTGAAGTAGTCATATTAAAAGTTAGTATAATTAATATAAAATCCCGAAAAAGTGGAACTTAGCAGATATATAAAAGAGGTATTATTAAGCAGAGACAATGTTATTATACCCAATTTTGGTGCATTTGAGAAAGTGACTATTTCAGCATCAATTGTTGAAAGCACGGGAGAAATTACACCACCACACACTAATCTAATATTTAAGCCAGAATTAAAAAGTGATAATGGCGTATTAATTAAATATATTGCTGATAAAGAGAAACTTGAAGAAGAAAAAGTTGTAGAAGAAATAAAAAAGCAGGTAGATGCCTGGAATACAAATATTGACTCTGGAAAAAATGTTATTCTCCCAGGAATTGGATTGATTCATAAAAACTCAAGTGGAGAAATAGCTTTTAAATCAGATGTTAAACCTTCTGATTTTCCTGACTCATATGGACTCCCTACAATTACAGTTCAGGAGAAAACTGCAGCAGTAAGAAATGAACAAAATGAGAAAAAGAACACAAAAAAGCCATTAAAAAAGGCTCACATAAAGAAAACCCCAATCAAAAAAACACCTGTTAAGAAGGAAGCAACTCAAAAAACTAAAAAGGAACAAACTGGCGAAACAAAAAGCAATAAAAAACTAATTGTAGGCCTTGCTATAGGTGTGCCAATTGCTGCATTAATTATACTTGGAGCACTTAACTTTGACTTTGTAAAACAAAAAGTAAGTGAAGGTTCTGACTTTGTAAGTAATTTATTTTCAAGAGAAGAGGAAGATGATACATCCAAGGCAAATGAAAATCTTGTTGTAAATATTGATAGTCTGAGCGCAAAAGATTCTGCTACCGCTGAAACAGAAGCTGTTTTAGAAAACTACACAATTATCAACTCTGAGACCAATACCAAAGTTGAGCCAAAAATGGAGGAACTGACCTCGGTAAAAAAAGTTCATATTATTGCAGGTAGCTTCAAGCAAAAACAGTATGCACAGCGTCAGCGCAACAAATTAAATAAAAAAGGGTTTAAGGCAACAGTTCTTCCTTTAAATAAAGGATTATACAGGGTATCTGTTGCCTCATATGATAATATTGAGAACGCTGTAAAAGACTTCGATAAAATAAAATCAATTGACGAAAGTCTCAGTGTATGGATCTTGATAAATAAGTAAATTGTTTATTCCATTGGAACTGAAACAAACTTAATGGTCGAGATGATTGCTTCCAGCTGCCTCATATAATTTCGCTTATTCAATTTAGGAGCATAAACAAATCCCATTATAAATGTGATCCTATTTCTTTGTACTTCAGGAATTGCAGTTAGTACGTAAGGACCTCCCATTGTTCTGGTTTCCCATAATCCACGTAATTCAACAGTATAGTTATTGTTTGTCAGGTATTTAGTATAAAGCGGACCTAATACCTTTTCTGTTTGCATATATGAGTCAGCTTCGCTTGGAACGTTTACTTTTAGCACAGAGTCAATTTGCTGAACAAGAATATCTTTCTGAAATTGAGCTGTATCCGTATAATCAACGAAAAAGACCAACAGTCCCTGGTTAAGAATAGTGGTTTCATGAGATATCCAAAAGAAGTTTTCCTTCTTTGACTTTTGAATAAATCCTTTTGGAATTGTTAAATCAATTCCTTTATTTCGAAGCAGCCTTCTTGTTTCATCAGCATGAAATTGTTTAAAGCCCTCAACATAATTAGCTCTGTCAGAAAGAACTAATGAGTCTAGAATACTTTCTTTATATTTTGAAAACATGCTGTAAAAAGCCGCATCGTTTTTTGCCTTTATTTCAAAAAACACTTGTGGCCTTGCCCACACATCCCGCTTTACCTTTACATAATTCTCTTCGTTTTGAGGTGAAATCCGAACTCTAACAATATTCCTGTGAGTTTCAAAAAGCTTTGAAAATGCTTTATTAGGAATTTGAATGATGTCAAACATTGGTTCAGATTGAGGTAAGCCATAAACCTCTCTACTAAACACTTCTTTTAAACTATCTCCAACTGGTGAGCCCCATTTATTATCATCAACAATTAATAATAACTCTCCAGGCTTCCCCGTAGCATTAGGCCAAAGATTTGCATTATTACCTCCACAGGCAAAAAAAGTGCCTGCAATAACAAAAAGAAGAACAATGTTTTTTGAATTCATAGGATTAATATTGTTTCTGGTCTCTGGTTACTAGATGCTGGTTCACAAGGCATTCCCAAAAGACCAGTAACTAGTAGCCAGTAACAGTTTATTTGTACAATGTGTATTAAATAGACAATAAATGTGTCAAAGTTGATCGAAAGTTACTCTTTCTCAATCTTCTTATCTTCCTCTTTTTCAGGTTCATCACCTTTAGTTGCCTTTTTGAATTCCTTCATTCCTTGTCCAATTCCTTTCATCAATTCAGGAATTTTTTTTCCTCCAAATAAAAGGACTACAACCACCAGGATTATTACAATCTGCCAAGGGCCAACAAAACCCAATAATATAGATAAATTCATCTCTTTATTTTTTAGTTACCACTTTTGTAAAATTACAAAATAGTGCAAGTTATTTAAATATTTGTCTAAAAATATCATTCCCATTTGCATACACAAGTAAAGCCAATAATAATATCATACCCACAGTTGTGGCCCTTTCCAGGAACTTTTCACTGGGTTTTCTGCCAGAAATCATTTCATACAATAAAAACATTACGTGCCCACCATCTAATGCAGGAATTGGCAATAAATTTAAAACTGCCAACATAATTGAAAGCATGGCTGTTAACAACCAAAATTGTTCCCAATCCCATGTTGGTGGAAAAATCCCACCAATAGCAGCAAATCCGCCAACATGTTCCATATTGCTGGGCAATAACCTTAATTGCTTTAATTGATCAGTAATTAACTCATAGCCAAGAGGAAAACTTGCCGGAATTGCCTCAAAGAAATTATATTCCAACATTTCGATTGCGTAATTATTATATGCTCCTATTGTGCTGTCTTTTGCTACATCAACTTTAACAGTTCGTTCTTCATTTCCACGAATCACTTGTAATTCAACCTCTTTCCCTGCATACTTTCTAATCTCAGGAACAAAATTGTCAAAAAACTCAGTTTTAATACTATCAATGCCAATAATTCTATCTCCTATTTGTAAATCAGACAGTTCTGCTGGATATCCTTCTACAAAACCACTAATTATAAATGGTCGTCTTGGTGAGATTAATGCTTTTTTATGACTAATAATTTTTTCTTCCGCATCATCAGGCAAAATAACATCTACTAACTGACCATCTCTTTCAACTTTTATAACTTTTGTATTATCAAGAATTAACTTTTTTGAGAATTTTCTAAACTCAACAAGCTTTTCTCCGTCAAGAGAAACTATTTTATCTCCTTCTCTAAGACCAAATTCTTTTGCCAATGAGTCAACATAAACTCCATATTCCAATTTTTCATTAGCAATATAACTTCTACCCCAAACTGTCAATATCATGGTGTAAATCAGGAAGGCTAAAATGAAATTGACCAAAACCCCTCCTAACATTATCAACAATCGTTGCCATGATTTTTTGGTTCTAAACTCCCATGGTTGAGGTGGTTGTTTCATTTGCTCCTTATCCATCGATTCATCAATCATTCCGGAAATTTTCACATACCCACCTAGTGGTAGCCATCCTATACCATATTCAGTTTCGCCCCATTTAGTTTTAAATAACGAAAACCATGGGTTAAAAAATAAATAAAACTTCTCGACTCTGGTTTTAAACAATCGCGCAAACGCGAAGTGTCCCATTTCATGAAATATGACTAATATTGATAGACTAAGTATTAATTGTGCTGCTTTAATTAAAGTTACCATTTCTTCTCTTTTTTATCCTACAATCTCCAAAGCAATCCTTCTTGCTTCATTATCAAAATATATATAATCTTCTAACTCTAGTTTATTTTTAAACTCAATTTTCTCTATCGTTTCGGAAATAACATCCGACATTTCAAAAAAACCAATCTTTTCCTTTAAAAACGCATCCACAACAATCTCATTTGCAGCATTCATTACGCAAGGAACATTGCCTCCCATTTTCAGTGCTTCAAAGGCAATTCCAAGATTCCTATGTTTCTCCCAATCAACAGGTTCAAAAGTTAAATTAGGATTATCGATAAAATTAAACCTTGGAAAATCAGACTGCAAGCGATAAGGAAAAGCCAAAGCATATTGAATGGGTAATTTCATATCAGGCAAACCCATTTGTGCTTTCATTGACCCATCTTCAAACTGAGCAATTGAATGAATAATTGATTGTGGATGAATAATAACATCAATTTGTTCTGGTTTTAGATCAAACAACCATTTTGCCTCAATTACCTCAAGTCCTTTATTCATCATACTAGCTGAATCAATGGTAATTTTTGCGCCCATGTTCCAGGTAGGATGTTTTAGTGCCTGTATTGGAGTGGCTTTTTTTATGACTTCTAAATCAAATGTTCTAAACGGCCCACCTGATGCCGTTAAGTAAATCTTTTCCAGCCTGTTATTGAACTCACCAACTAAACACTGGAAAATTGCTGAATGCTCCGAATCAACAGGTATAATTTCAACCTTGTTTTCAATTGCTAGTTTTGTAATTAACTCACCAGCAACAACCATAGTTTCTTTATTTGCCAGAGCAATATTTTTCCCAGCCTTTATAGCATTTATTGTTGGAAGTAACCCTGAATACCCAACCATGGCTGTTAAAACCATGTCAACATCAGAATGCTCAACAACCTGCGCCAGGGCTTCTTTACCAGAATACACTTTAATTAACTCTTTTTCAAGGACTTCTGAAACATGGCGATATTTGTCTTCATCCCCAATAACAACTACATCTGGTTTAAATTTTATTGCCTGCTCTATAAGTAATTCCGCATTGTTTTGTGCACTTAGAACAATTATTTCAAACTTATCCTCATTGGCAGCCACCACCTCCAGCGCCTGTGTTCCAATAGAACCTGTAGACCCCAAAATTGCGATTCCTTTTTTCTGATTTTGTCTTTCTGCCACTATTGGGATTGATAATAATTAAAATGCGATATAATCTTCGGGGTTAAGAGGAGCACCATTATGCCATAATTCGAAATGTAAATGTGGTCCGGTTGATAACTCCCCGGTATTACCAATAATTGCAATTGGTTCACCCGCACTAACATGATCGCCCTCTTTTTTCAACAATGAGGAGTTATGTTTGTAAATTGAAATCAAATTATGAGCATGTTGCACTTGAATAATATAACCAGTAGTTAAACTCCAGGTTGCAATAGTAACAGTTCCCTCCAGGGTTGCTAAAACCGGTTCGTTAGGCTCCGAAACAATATCAATTGCCGGGTGCCCCTCATCGATATCAAATTTACTGGTTACAATTCCCTTGACTGGTGTGAAAAAGTGAAGATTTTTTAAGCTAACATTTCTAGATGCATTCCCGGTAACATTTGATAAACTTTGTTGCTCTTCCATCTCAATTTGACGACGCAATACTGAATCGTGCTTTGATCTGGAAAATTCAAGTTTCTCATAACGAAGGTTAGTATCTAAAGCTGCTTCAAAATTATTAACCTGTCTTCCATGCATTATATTTTGAATATTCTCAAAATATCTATCACGAATAAGTATTTCATTTTCAAGAGAATCCAGCTTGTATACATGGTTAACCAATTGCCTTGACAACTTACTATTTTGCTGCGATGGCAAAAGCAAATTTAATGGAGTATAAACAAACAGCAACCCCACAATAATGGCAATAATAAACGCAAAAACACTCATGTAGGCAAACACATTTAATCTTGACAAGTTAAATGATAAAGCCTGCTCCAGTGTCTCTTTATTATAAATTGTTAACTGGTACTTATTTTTTAACTTTTGAACAATTTTGTCCTTTCTTTCTTTGCTGATAAGTCCCATTTTAAATTTAAAATTGATAGATTTATTCAGAATTGCAAATGTAGAAAGAATTAAATAAAAACAGCTTTAATCTCAATATTTTAAAACAAATTAACTTTATTAACATCTTTTTCTATTATTTACGGCACTTTTACACCTTCATCAACAATAAACACAAGCAAAATAAATTAAATTAAACTTCCAATTTTCGGATTTTTGTGCAAAAAGAACTTAATTTGCATCAGTTTTGTAGATAGTAAAACAGATTAAGTAAATTTGCAGTTGTTTTTGAAAATCATAAAATATGGAAAACCAGACTGAAAAGAAATCTAAAATTCAAATTATCGTATTAATCATCCTTGCTTTAGTAGTTGTTTTTTTGCTAGTTGACAAGTTTATGCAAAAGAAAAAAACAGATGATATTATTGTTCAACTGGAAGAAAGTAACACTGAAAAGCAAAATATTAGCGACGAACTGAAAAACCTTTATGACCAATACGAAGGCTTGAAAACAGAAAATGATACAATTAACGCAAAGTTAGAAGGCGAAAAGGAAAGAATTGCTGAATTGATGGATGAACTAAAGTATGTTAAAAGTTCGAATGCTGTAAAAATTAAAGAATACAAAAAAGAGCTAAGTACGCTTAGAACAATTATGCGTAGCTACATTGTTCAGATAGATTCATTAAACACTAGCAATCAGGAGCTTAGGGCTGATATCAAAACAGTAAAAAACCAGTATCAAACTGTACTTAACGAAAAAGAAGATCTAAGCCAGGAAAGAGACAGCCTTGCTGGAACTGTTGAAAAAGCGTCTACTTTGAAAGCTATGAATCTGATTGCAAACGGAATCAATATTCGTGGAAAAGAAACTAACAGGATCAGCAAACTTGACAAAATAAAGGTTTGTTTCACAATTGACGAAAACATTATTGCCAGCAAAGGAAATAAATGGGTCTATATCAGAATTGCAAAGCCTGATAAATACGTCTTAAAAGAATCGGAATATGATTTATTTGAGTATGAAGGCAATCAGATTGCTTACACCGCCAAAAGAGAAATTGCCTATAATGGTCAAAAAGCTGATATGTGTATTTATTGGAAGAAAAGTGAGGAGCTAATGGAAGGCCTTTATTATGTAGATATTTTTACCGAAGGCAAACGAATTGGAACGGTTGCCTTTAATTTGAAATAATCAACTCTTTTAAATAGTTTTTATGAAAGCCAACCTTGCAAGGTTGGCTTTTTTTGCCTGTAATTCAACCTTTTACAATTTAATCTTTTGCTTTTACGTTTTATTAAAAAACTTCTTTATGAATTTCGTTCAGGCATTATTTTATTCTATCTTGCTTCTTTCATGTAATAGTACTGATACTCTAGATAACATAAATACTCATATCGAAAGCAAAAAGAAAGGTTCAGCGAAGAAGAAGCCCTCAAAAATCAGCGAAATAGATCTTCCCAAAGGATTTATCCGAGAAAATATTGACACCTCATCATTTGCTTTTTATCTTAGAAACCTTCCTTTAGACACAGTGGATAACACCATCTATTCTTACAATGGTTCAATTATAAGCAAAGGAGGCTACCATCATTCCGTTATTAATATCGATATTGGGAAAAGAGATCTTCAACAATGCGCAGATGCCATTATGCGTTTGCGAGCCGAATATTTGTATCAAACCAAACAATATTCAAAAATTCACTTCAATTTCTTATCAGATGGTAAACCAAGATATTACAATAATTATTGCAAGAAAGATAGAAGCTACAAGAAATTCAGAAAATACCTTGATTACATCTTTTCATATGCCAACAGCAGTTCATTAAGGAATGAAATGGAACCTGTTTCTAACAATGATGAATTGCAAATAGGAGATTGTTTTGTACAAAAAGGCAACCCGATTGGCCACGCTGTAATTATTGTTGATATTGCAAATCACAAACAAACAAGTGAAAAAATATTTCTTGTTGCCCAGAGTTATATGCCAGCCCAGAGCATCCATATTTTAAGCAATTTAAATAATTCTAAACTTACACCATGGTATTCATCTAAGTTTGATGTTCTTAAATTACCAGGATGGACTTTCTACAAAAAAGATTTGAGGCACTTTAAATAATTTTTACTTTTGAAATTAAGATATTATAATTACCTTTTATTCTTAAGCTCAATAAATAGATAAATTACTTATATTGAGTATGTTAATTATTTAAAACAGTGTAAAAGGGATACAAAAAATACCTTCAGCCGAATATCATCAATTAACTAATTAACGATTACTTAACACCAATTTAATAATTTGTTAAACATTGAGATTTTTAAGACCATTTGTAACAGTAATTTGTGTGAACAAAACCCTCGATGAGGGATTTAATATAAAAGCAAATTCCAAAGAAAAAGGAATCACTTAGTTTTCAAACATATAACTTAAGTTTAAATTTGTGAAAATAACCTCATCAGAACGCATTTCAGCAGTAATTGCATTAATCTTTTCTTTTTTAACAGGAGGTCTTTTAATTTATAGCAATTCAAGCGAGTTCTCAAGCTTTTATCTTTTTGTTCTTTTTACTATGCTGTTGAGTTTTCTACTTATGTACGTAGCATTTTACTACATGCTCAACAACTTTATAATTAAAAAGATAAAGCCACTTTTCGATACCATTGATACTTTACAGATGCCGATTGAAAAATTATATGAAAGTATTGAAGATGGGCACTTGCTGACCGAAATTGATAACAAGGTGATGGAGTGGGCAAAAAGTAAAATGGACGAAATTGCTGTTCTTAAATCAAATGAAAAATACAGGAAAGAGTTTTTAGGAAATGTATCACATGAACTAAAAACCCCACTTTTTAATATTCAGGGATATATTTTAACACTTATAGATGGCGGACTTGAGGATGATGAAATTAATATGAAGTATCTGAAAAGGACTGATAAAAACATAAACCGCCTGATTTCGATTGTTAAAGACCTTGAAACCATTTCGAAACTTGAAACTGGAGAAAGGCTGCTTGAGTTTGAAAATATCGATATAGTTCAACTCATAACAGAAATTTTTGAAATGCAAGAGATTAGGGCAAAAAAGAAGAATATTGAATTTAAAATGGATAAAAAATATCCACAAAATAAAATATTTGTTCGCGCAGACAAAAAAGCAATTTCGGATGTCATAAGCAATCTATTAATCAACTCAGTAATTTACGGAAAAGACAATGGAAAAACCATTGTCAGTATCGAACCAAAAGAGAAAAATATTTTTATAAGTATTTGCGATAATGGAATTGGAATTGCTGAAAAATATCAGCAGAGAATATTTGAGCGTTTTTTCAGAGTGGACAAAAGTCGTTCGAAAATTCAGGGAGGAACAGGCCTTGGATTATCAATTGTTAAGCACTCTATTGAAGCTCATAAACAATCAATTACAGTAAAAAGTCAGGTAAATGAAGGAACAACTTTTACCTTTTCACTAGAAAAAGTTTAAAAAATGGATACTAAAAATTTTAAAATTTTAATTGTTGACGATGAAGCCGATATCCTCGAATTTGTGGGATATAACCTTAAAAAAGAAGGTTTTATTGTGTATACAGCATGGAATGGCATTGAAGCAATAAAAAAGGTAAAAGAACATAGCCCTCATTTAATACTTATGGATGTGATGATGCCAGAAATGGATGGCATGGAGGCTTGTGAAAAAATTAAAGAAATGCCTGAATTTGCAAACACTATCATTGCATTTTTAACAGCACGAGGCGAAGATTATTCTCAAATAGCTGGTTTTGATGCCGGTGCAGATGATTACATAACCAAACCGATTAAGCCTAAAGTGTTGGTTAGTAGGATAAAAGCTTTGCTAAAAAGATACCGAGCAGAAAGTAGAGAAGAGACTTCAGCAGAAGGAATTATTGAAAAAGGAAACCTTAAAATTGACACTGAAAAATTCCTTATCTACAAGGGAGATAGCGAAATTGTATTGCCACGAAAAGAGTTTGCTCTGCTTTTATTGTTGGTTTCGAAACCACAAAAAGTATTCACACGTGAAGAGATTTTTTCTAAAGTATGGGGAGATGACATTATTGTTGGTGACCGAACCATTGATGTTCATATCAGGAAACTTAGGGAAAAGATTGGGGATGATCTTATACAAACAGTTAAAGGGGTTGGCTATAAGTTTGTCATATAATTTTTGACAATTAGCCCCTTTTGAACTATAGAATTATTAGACATTAAGTTACTGGCAGAATTTTCTACAAACAATGTCTAGTGACCAGCGACTAATAACTAATTTAAAAGAAATCTCCTAAAACTCAATTCTGTAGCTTAATACAGGAATGATTCCCAGCTGTGTCCATGTATTAATGCTCTGCGAACCTGTATTATACTAAGCCTAGTTTCAAGTCAAGTATGATATTCCTGGTAATTGGGGCTGTATCAAAAGTCTAATTCAATGCAATTTTACTTTCATTTCAACAACAAAAGAGCGTATTTCAACAAGATTGAAAGCAGATTGATTGGATTGATGCAAGATTGAAAGAAAAATTTATAGCAAAACTA